>NZ_JBIUAW010000010.1:0-319178 GCF_044593195.1 Streptomyces sp. NPDC052396 | reverse complement strand
GCCGGTAAGACGGGCACCCGTGCCCGCACAGCGCGGTGAAGCAGGAAGCCCCCGGAAGGGTCAGACGACCCAGGCCGGAATCCCTGGACTTTAGGTCAGGGAGCACGTCAAGACCCATGGAGTCGGACACGTCGTCGGCGTCTCCGCGCTCGGCCGGGGCCACCCCCGTCGCCGGCCGTGCCGGGCATGTGACGTCATCGCTGGCCATGGACGACCTCATCGCCAGTACGGGCGTGGCCTACCGGGCGCTCGCCAACCCGACGTTCAGCGACAACCTGCTGTGGCAGGTGACTTCCCTCCGCGACGACGGCGTGTTCACCGGCACCGGCGCCGCCGACCACAAGACACCGATGGCCGCCACCCGGGACATCGCCGCGGCCGCCGCCGGCCTGCTGCTCGACCGCTCTTGGACGGGGACCGGCGAAGTTCCGGTGCTGGGCCCCGAAGACCTTTCGCCGAACGACCTGGCGCGCACCATGTCCGAGGTACTCGGCCGCCCGGTCCGCTACCAGCGGCGGACACTCGAGGAATTCCGCACCGAACTCGCCGGACGCGGCATAGGGGAGGCGCTTGTGCAGGGCTACCTGGACATGATGCGGGCCAAGAATGACGGCCTGGACGAGGGGGTACGGCGCACCCCGCAGACGGAGAGTCCGACGCGTTTCCGTGAGTGGTGCGAGCGGGTTCTCAAGCCGGCGGTCCAGGGGTGAGCGCCCGCCTTTGATAGCCGGTCGGGGCGCGTTTCACGTGCGGGCCGTCGGTGGCTGGTCGCGCAGTTCCCCGCGCCCCTTACGGGGCGCCCCCCAGGTGGCTCAGGAAGTGCCGCCAGGGGGCGGGGTGGAAGATGAGGGTTGTCCGGCGGGCCGGGTCTTTGGTGTCGCGTATGGCGTGGTGGCCGGTGGGGAGGGTGGCGTGTTCCACGCAGTTGTTGTCCTGGCCGCTATGGCTGCTTATGTGCCAGTCCGGCTCCTTGGGCCGTGAGGCTTTCATGCTCCGGTGTCCTTGATGAGTTTCGTGATCAGCCGCCGGGATTCGGACGGTGACAGCGCGGCCGCTGTCAACTCATCCCACATCCTGCTGTAAACCTGCACGTCCCGCCGTTGTTCAAGCAACGTACCACCGGTCATGTGCTCCAACCATGCCACGTCGATGGACGGTTCACCGCGAAACGTGAAGAGCACGAACGGCAACAGCTGGTTGACCGGCAACTTGGCTTGGACCGGAAGTACTTGGAGTGTGACGTTGGGTAGAGCCGCCATGCTCCGGATGTGCTGGAGCTGCTCCGCTGCCAAGGCGCCAGCGCCCGGGATTCGGTGCAGCCCGACCTCGTCCACGATGACGCGAAGCCTGAAATCCTCTTGTTCCAGAAGGTGGCGCCGCTTGAGCCGCGTCGCGACGAGAGCCTCGATGTTCTCCTTGGGCGCGGAATCACGGATCACCTGCCGCATGTAGTCCTCGGTCTGGAGCAAACCCGGCACCAGTGCAGGCTCAAAGTTCCGCATCTGCTCCGAATCGGCTTCCAGTGTCAGGTAGTCGCGCAACGTGTCGCGCAGCAACGGCCCCTGCGAAGACCACCAATCCACCTTGTGGATATCCCGAGCCAACTGCTTCAGACTCCGCCGATACACCTCATCATCAACCCCGTACCGATTGAGCAGCAACGTCAAATCGATCTGCCGAATCCCCCGCTTCCCGTTCTCGATCTGCGAGATCTTCGGCTGCCCACACTCCAGCAGCTCCGCGACCTGCGAGACCTTGAGGTCGTTGGCGAGGCGCAGTCGCCGGAGTTCATTGCCGAGCCGCTTGCTCCGCATGGTCGGCATGTCGCTCTGAGCCATGGCCCGCATGATGGCCGAACGTAACCGACTCCGTGCCGCTTGCGCTCCGATTCACTCGATAGTGAAGCATCTGCCGGGAATACTTGCCTAAGTGATGTTCCGGGCCCCAGGATCGCCCCCGTTGCCGAAACAACGGAGGGGACATGGCAGACCACCGGTTCGCCCTGGAACTGGTCCTGGGACCGGCCGAACTGTCCAGCGTGCGCCGCATCGCCCGGGCGCAGCTGGACCGTTGGGGGTGGGGGCCGGCCGATGACGCCCTGACGATCGTCAACGAGTTGCTCACCAACGTCGTTGACCATGTCCCCGACCGGTGGTGCGCACTGCTGATGCGCCGCGAGGAAGCTACCCTGCACATTTATGTCCAGGACGCCTCGCCCGCGCTGCCGGTGCGCAGACCCGTCAACTCCCGGAGTACGGCGGGCCGTGGCCTGGCCCTGATCGACGAGCTCACCCGCCAGCGCTGGCAAGTGGTGCCAACGACGGGCGGCGGCAAGGAAGTTCGCTGCCTGCTCGGCGCCCGGTGCACCCGGTGCGCCGAGATCAAGGCGGGCTACCGCCGGTCGGCGGAGGCGGGCGACCGTGAAGCGGCCGAGGAGTGGATCGTCACCATGGGGCGCCACCAGCGCCAGGCGCATGACACGCTCAGCGGCGCAGCGCCGTCTCCCGTTCCATATGCGACAGCTTCTCGGGATTGCGCACGGCGTACAGACCGGTGATGAGGCCGTCGTCGATGCGCAACGCCACCACGGTGTCCAGCGCGCCGTCCACCCGGAGAACCAGTGCGGGATAGCCGTTGACCTGTGCCGGCCGCAACGGCGATCCCATGGCGGAAAGCTTGCTCAGCCCGACGGCCAGCAGGCGGCCCACCTTGTCGGCCCCCACGATGGGGCGCGGGACGGCCTGTTTGATTCCGCCGCCGTCGCCCAGGAAGACGACATCCGGGGCGAGGATGTCCAACAGGCCCTGGATATCGCCTGTTTCGGCCGCCCGCTGGAACGCGTTGAGTGCGTTCCGGGTCTCGGTCGGGGTAACGGCCCCGCGCGGCCGGCGCGCCGCGACATGTGACCGTGCCCGGTGCGCGATCTGACGGACCGCGGCCGGGCTCTTGTCGACGGCTTCGGCGATTTCCTCGTATCCGAGGTCGAATACCTCGCGCAGCACAAACACCGCCCGTTCGGTCGGCGTGAGCGTCTCCAGCACCAGCAGCATGGCCATGGAGACGCTGTCGGCCAGCTCGACGTCCTCGGCCACATCCGGGGCGGTCAGCAGCGGCGCCGGCAACCAGGGGCCGACATAGGACTCCTTACGGCGGCCGAGCGTACGCAGCCGGCTCAGCGCCTGGCGGGTGGTGATCCGGACCAGGTACGCCCGCTGATCCCGTACCGCGCCGAGGTCGACGCCCGCCCACCGCAGCCAGGTCTCCTGGAGGACGTCCTCGGCGTCGGCGGCCGAGCCGAGCATCTCGTAGGCGACGGTGAACAGCAGGTTGCGGTGGGCGAGAAAGGTCTCAGTGGCGGGGTCCGTGCGTTCCATGTCCTGTGCGCGCTCACTGTTCACCGGCTGCTCCCGCTTGTTCGCTCCTGATGCTGTCACGCGCACAAGACGCCGGTCAGCGCGGCTTTGTGACGGCCGGCGGTCGTGGCACACGTCACATGGCCGTCCCGTCACAAGGCGCGGGGCGCCGGCATCTGGTGTTCGTACAACGCGACACCACAAGTGAGGGCGAGAAAACCATGGACACCCGTTTCAACATGTTCGAGAACGACATCGCCGCCAAGTTCTTCAAGCGGTTCGCCAATGCGGGCCTGGTGCTCCAGCAGTCGCCGTTGCCGAAGTCCACCCAGGAGCTGGTGTCGCTGCGCGCCAGCCAGATCAACGGCTGTGGCTGGTGCATCGATATGCACGCCAAGGAAGCCGCGGCCGCCGGTGAATCCGCGGTCCGGCTCCACCTGGTCGCCGCCTGGCGCGAGTCCACCGTGTTCACCGAGGCCGAGCGGGCCGCGCTGGCGCTCGCCGAGGAGGGCACCCGGCTCGCCGACGCCTGCCAGGGCGTGTCCGACGAGACCTGGGCCCAGGCACGCGAGCACTACGACGACGACCAGCTCGCCGCGCTGGTCTGCTTGGTCGCCCTGATCAACGCGGCCAACCGGGTCGCCGTGATCGTGCACCAGCGGGGCGGTTCCTATGAACCCGGTATGTTCGCCGCCGCGTTGAACTGACCGGCGGACAAATCCGGCCCGGCTCGGATCATTTGGTCCGGGCCGGGCTCGCGCATGTCCGGTGGCGCCCCACGCCGGTTTCCGATGCGTCGTATGCACCGGAGCGATCCTCCGGGTGGCTGTCCGGCCCGCCCGGCCTGAGGGAGGTCAGCCGACCGGCGGGACGGGCGTCAACTGGTACGCGCCGTCGTGGCCGCGCACCCGGCCGGCGGTGGGCGGCGGGAAGTGGGTGCCGAGCAGCAGGGTCTCCGTACCGGCCGGCGAGGCGAGCGGGGCACGGCGGGTGGCCTCGGCCTGTTCGGGGCCGGTGTCGACGCAGCTGCCGATGGCCGGGTGGGCGAGCTGGACGGGGTGGTGGACGCAGTCACCGGGTCCGGTCGCGGGCGGCAGGGGGACCTCGTCGAAATCATAGGTCCCGCCCAGCTCTAAAGCAATGATTTTGCTTTAAGGTGGATGGTATGAGTCGCAGAGAGATGGCGCGTCCCGGTGGGCGCAGTGCCCGGGTCCAGGCATCGGTGCACACCGCCGTACGCGAACTCGAGGCAGAGCTGGGCCGGGACGCCCTGACCGTGCCGCTGGTCGCCAAGCGGGCCGGAGTCACCCCGTCGACGATCTACCGCCGCTGGGGCGATCTGCGGGAACTGCTGTCGGATGTGGCGGTGGAACGCCTGCGCCCCGACACCGCGCCCAAGGACATCGGGGACCTGTCCTCGGACCTGACGGCCTGGGCCGAGCAGTTCCTGGACGAGATGGCCTCCCCGGCGGGCCGCGCCTACACCCGCGACGCCCTGCTCGGCGACCCGGACGGCAGCAACGCCGGCCAGTGCTCCGCCTATGCCGCGGAGCAGGTCGCGGCCATCCTCGCCCGCGCGGCCGACCGCCGGGAGGACGCACCCGGGGTGGAGACGGTCATGGACCGGGTCGTCGCCCCGATGATGTACCGCATCCTCTTCCGTCCGGCCGGACTTGACGCCGGATACGCCCGCCGGCTGGTGGCGGACCTCCTCGGCACCGGAAGAAAGCCGTGAATGAGGGCCAGATGCTCGGCAGTTACCGGGGGCTGACCGAGGTGGTGGCGGCGCGGGCCGCGCATCCCCGGCTCACCGGGTATGTCCTGGGCTATGCCGGCCTGGACCTGCGGATGCGCACACCACTGCGCCGGCTTGTCGTCGCGAGTGCGGCACCCACCATCACCATCGACTTCGACGAAGCCATCCGGAGCGTCCATACGCCCGGGGGAGCCGAACGCACGGCGCCGTCACCGGTCTTCGGAGTCATGGACAAGCCGGTCGATGTCGAACTCTCCGGCACCCACTACGGCATCGGCATCCGGCTCACGCCCTGCGGCGCCTTCTCGCTGCTGGATCTGCCGATGCGCGAACTGGTCAGCACCCAGGTGCCGTTGGACCGGACCCTGGACCGGCGCCAGGAGCGGCGGCTCGCCGATCAGCTCGCTTCGGCACCGTGCTGGTCCGACCGTTTCGACCTGCTGGACCGGCTGCTGCCCGGCCTCCTCGCGGCGGGCCCCGCCCCGTCGGAGGCCGTCCTGCGCGCCTGGCAGCGGCTGGCGGAAACCTCCGGGCAGATCCTGGTCTCCTCGCTGGCCGACGCCTCCGGACTGGGCAGACGGCGGCTGGAAGAGCTGTTCCGGGAACAGATAGGGGTCACGCCGAAGGCCGCCGCCCGTATCCTCCGCTTCCACAAGGCATTCCGGCTGATCACCGACGAGACCCGGCAGCCCGCCCTGGCCACCGTGGCCGCCGTCTGCGGCTACTCCGACCAAGCCCATCTCACCCGCGAGGTACGGGCGTTCGCCGGCCGTACGCCGCGCAGCCTGCGGCCACGGGATACCGAGCGGGCTGCGGCCTGTGAGGTGCTTACCGGGCCGTAGGGGCCGGCGCAGCTCCGGCTGTGGTGGACCAACAGCGGGCCGGCTTGGTGAGGACGGCCGCCGTCGAGGCCCCGCGCCGGGGCCCGGCAGCGAGTGACGTCGGGCGGACCGGCTGTCGTCGTCGAAGTCGGTGGAGGCCGACAGCTTGGCCGATGCCGGCATGTCGCGCTCGAAGGCGTCACGTCCGGCCTGGACGAGCCGAAGCGTGTCGGTGCCGAGCAGCAGGCGCGCCGGCGGCTGGCTGGCCGCCACGCGTCGCAGCACTGCGGCCGCGGCCTCGTCCGGGTCGCCCGGCTGGTGCCCGCTGCCGTCGACGCGCCGGGCGCGCGGCGGCGCGAACAGCTCGTCGTAGTCGGCGATCACACGGGGTGCGCGGATCATCGAGCGGCCGGATCAGTCGGTCCGGAAACCGCCCGGCTCGACGGCGGTGACATGAATGCCGAAATCGGCGACCTCCTTGTCCCGCCCTGGTGCTGGGGCGGCGACTGGACGTCCTCGCGTCCCACCAGATGGCACGTGCGCTGCTCACCGACTTCGACGCGCTGCCGTACCGCGAGCGGAACCTGGTGCGGTTTATGTTCTGCGCCGAGACCGCCCGCTCGCTGTACACCCACTGGGACACCCACGCCCGGGACATTGTCGCCTCGCTCCGGCGAGACGCCGGACGGCTTCACAGCCATCGCGCTGCAGACCCCGGCGGCCTTCCCAGCTGACGGCACAGTGCGCTATGCCTGCCTCATCCGCATAAGGAGGCACCCTGATGGCCATGGCTCGGAACCAGCACACATCGGGTTCGCCCACGCAGATGACCCGCTTCGACGACATCTACCGTCGCCCGGACCCGCGGTCGTACTTCGGCACTCTGGGGACACTGGAGTATCAGACACCTCACCACGCCCAGAGTGTCTTCCGCCACCTCCTGCCCCTTGCCGGCTTTCCCGAACTCCCCAAGCGCCCGGCAGACCAGGACGGCGGGCCACAGCCGATGGTCCTGGACATCTGCTGCTCGTATGGCATCAACGCGGCCTTGCTCAACCACCATGTAACGCTGGGGGAGTTGTACGACCGCTATACCTCACCGCAGGTGGCCCGCCTGACGACCGCCGAGCTGATCGAGTCGGACCGCGAGTACTACGCGGCGCGCCGCCGTCCGGATGCCGTACCCGTCATCGGCCTTGACATCGCCGCGCCGGCCATCGCCTACGGCCGCGCGGCCGGTCTGCTCGCTGCGGGGTTCGCCGAGAACCTGGAAGCCGCCCCGCCCAGCCCGGCGTTGTACCGGGCCACTCGCGGCATCCGACTGATCACCGTGACAGGCGGGGCGAGCTTTCTGTCCGCCCGCACCTTCCGCCCGCTGCTGGACGGCAGGCGGGAGCCGCCATGGGTGGCCGCCTTCGTCCTGCGTACCGTCTCCTACCAGCACATCGCCGACGGACTGGCCCTGTTGGGCCTGACCACGGAGAAGGACACATCCCGCACCTACCCACAGAGACGCTTCACCGACGCCGGCGAACAGCAATACGCCATCGCCGCGGTGTCCGAGGCCGGCGACGACCCCCGCGGCAAGGAGACCGACGGCCACTTCCACACCGCCCTGCATCTCACACGGCCCGCCGCGCAGGCAGTTGACCGACCGCTGCCCACCCTGCTGCGACATCAGTGAGCCCGCCGGGTGCCACTGCTGCCTCGGGGCGGCGGCCGAAGCCCGGGGAGGGATTACCCCCAACACGCCTTCCAAATTCGTCTGGGAGTTCTGGGGCGTTCGGGAACGTCCTGACCTGCGGTCCAGCGGTCAGCGGGGAGTCGCCTCCTTACTCCCCGTTCTGCGACCAGACCGCGGTGAGCGCGGTGACCGGGTCGCTGTCGGCCGGTGCCGCGGGCCACCATTCGCCGTCGTCGTCCTGGAGGTAGGGGTACCAGCGGGCGTCCGGGCCCAGACGCCGGCTTCCACAGCAGCAGCCACCCAAGGCGGGCGGGCTCACCAGGCAGGAATTCTGGATCTGCCGCTGCCGGAACCCGCGCCCGAAGGGCTGGCAATGGATCGAGGCATACCGCTACTGGGCTCGCTGAACTGGCGCGTCGTACAACTGCCCAGCTGATCCCCCGCTCGCCCCGACTGCCGCTGACCGGACCGACTGCGGGGGAAAGGCAGCACGTAGCGCGCATACCGCAGTATGCTTGTAGCTATGGCTGACACCACACGCATCACGGTGACACTCCCCACCGAGCAGGTGGCGGAGCTCAAGAAGATCACGGACAACATCTCCGGCTATGTGGCCGAAGCGGTCGCCAGGCAGATCCGGCACCAGCTCCTGGGGGCCGACCTGCGCAGCCACGCAGACGAGCACGGGGCCTTCAGTGAGGAAGAGCTGGCCGAGGCGCGGGCACGGATCTTCGGTGCGACGTCGGCCGCCGGCGGCGCGAGCGCCGCGTGAGCGGGCACATTGAGACCGTCGTCCTGGACAGTGAGGGGCTGTCGGCCTGGTTGGCGCAGGACCGGAAGGTTCTGGCGATGTTCCAGGTGTTCCACGACATGGGAGCGGACCTTGTCGTCAGCGCCAACACCATCGTGGAGGTGAGCCACGCCAGGGTGAACCTGCCCCGACTGCAATGGGCGCTCTCCAGGGTCAAGGTGGAGCCGATCACGGAGGCGGCGGCCAAGGTGGCGGCCCAACTACTCAAGGGCGCCGGTCTGCACGGACACAAGTACGCGATCGACGCCACCGTCGCCGAAGCGGCCTTGCGTCAGCCTGGACCGGTCGCCATCCTCACGTCGGATGTCGATGACATGGCCCGGCTGTGCGGCAGCAAGGTCCGGATGATCGGGCTATGACCGCGACATCGTCCCAGGACCATGGGCAGATCCGCGTGGATCCGCAGAAGCCAGAGCCGTCGCAGGTCAGCCCGCGATGGGTAGATTCGAACTCGTGAGGGGTTGCCACCAACACGCCTTCCAAATGTTCGTCCGATTGTCCGGGAAGGTCCACACGTGTCCTGACCTGCGGCGGAGCGTCCAGTCGTCAGAGCTCTGAACGGCAAACGGACGGAGCTGAATGCAACCGAAACTGCAACCACGGTGGAGGCTGTGCTCCGCCCGGCCCGGCGGTCGTACCGGCGGGCGACCGTGAGGAGGAGCGCGACCGGGGGCGCAATGCACTGCCGTCGGGCGTAATGGAAGGACCTGCCCCCGGCGAACTGCACCGATTGGCGGGGTTGATCAAGCCGGGGCCGAGTGCCCGCGACAGGAGCAGGTCGGCGGTGAGTCAAGGATGCGCGGTGAGCAGCCGTCCGGCGCAGCGGGACCGGACCGGTCGGAGGGGCAGGGCGAACGCCTGCTGGGCGCGCTGCTCGATCAGTCCCGCGAGCTGCCGCCCCAGCTGATCGCTCCGCTGGTCGCCGACGCGGTGCGCGGGTTCGGCGGCCGTGACCCGGCGCTCCTGCTGCAGGACTACGGCCAGGTGATGCTGGCGCCGCTTCCGGGGCGGGGGTTGGCCGACGGGGAGCCGGTGCCGATCGACGGCTCCCCCGCGGGTGCGGCCTTCCTGCGCGGTGTCCCCGTCGAGGAACCGCAGGCCGACGGGGTGCGGGTGTACCTGCCGTTGCTGGACGGCGGCGACGAGATGGGGGTATTGGCCCTCACACTGGATGCCGTCGATGACGACGACGACTGGCTGCTGCTGCGGCGCCTCGCCGCCCTGGTCGCCGATCTGCTGATCACCAAGAGCGGCTACACCGACCGGATCTTCCAGGCCCGGCGCCTCGAACCGATGAGCGTGGCCGCGGAGATCCAGTGGTCGCTGCTGCCACCGCTGTCGATGACTGTTCCCCGGGTCGCCGTGGCCGGCATCCTCGAACCCGCCTACCAGGTGGCTGGCGACAGCTTCGACTACGCGCTCAACGACGACCTCCTGCACGTGGCCACGATCGACGCGATGGGCCACGGGCTGGACGCCGCGACCATGGCGACCGTGGCCATCGGCGCGTACCGGCACGCCCGGCGCGCCGACATCGGACTGGCCGAGATCTACGCGTTCATGGACCGGGCCATCGCCGAGCAGTTCGGGCCGGACCACTTCGTCACCGCGCAGATGATGCGCCTGGACGCCGGGACCGGCCACCTGCAGTGGGTCAACGCCGGTCATCCTCAGCCGTTGCTGATCCGCGACCACGTCGTCGTCGAGAGGCTGGAGAGCGCCACCACCCTGCCGGTCGGGTTCGGCGGCGAGCAGCCGGTGATCAGCGAGCGGGTGCTGCGGCGCGGTGACCGGGTCCTGTGCTTCACCGACGGCCTGGTCGAGGAGCGTGAGGCCGGCGGGGATCAGTTCGGGGAGGAACAGCTCATCGACTGGGTCAACCGCGTCGAGCGCTCGCAGGCCGGGGTGCGGGCCGTGGTGCGCGCTCTCTCCCACGTCCTGAAGGAGAAGCGGGGCGGTCGTACGAGTGACGACGCGACCCTGTTCCTGATCGAGTGGCGCTGAGACACCCGCGCCCCCGCCGCGGCTCTCCTGAGCGGCCGGATCGGTCCGGCGCGGGCGGAGTACCGTGGGGATATCGGGGCGGCCCTCGCTCAGCGGGCCCGGCCCGCGCCCGCGGACAGGTGGCGAGCCATGTCGGACGAAACCAGTGCTTCGCACTACGGGCTTCTGCCGGACCGGTTCCGGCAGGCCGCGAAGCCGGGGACGGTCCTGTTGCGCCTGGAGACCACCCAATCACGCGAAGGTGCGCTCGACGGCGCGTGGTGGCCACATTCACGGGACATCAGCGCCGAACTTCCCGGCCTGGTCCGCGCGTTGACCGAGCACATCGGCCCCATTGCGAGCGTCGGTCTGGACGCGGACGCGTGGGACGACGTCCCGGCCCGCCTGGTCGTCGACGGCCGGTCGGTGCACATCGACCGGTACCCGGTCGGCGACGACACCGTGATCATCACGCGGGGCGACCGCGATCACTTCAGCCTGCTCGTCGTCCCCCCGCAGGCGAGCCAGGAGGCGGCCCTGGCCGCGATGGCCCGCGCGGTCGAGGCTGGCGGAACCGACTCGGCACGGCAGATCCTCATCGCCACCGGCATCGGTCCCGAGCCACCGGCCGAAGCGTCCTGAGGGGCGGCCTCGTGGGCCGGGCTCCTCGGGCAGACAGGAAAAGCGGGACGCGGAGATGTCCGTCTACGTGAAACTCTCGGCCGACGCCCGGGCGCCGGCGGAGCCGTCGAAGGGGCCGCTGGACCTGCAGTACGAGGACGCCGCCGACGGGGCCACCTTCGAGTACGACCTGCATCCGAGTGGCGCGCTGCGCGTCCTGCGGGTCTTCGAGGACACGCCGCACCGGATCGAGGCGTGCTTCAGCGCCGGGGCGTGGCTCCAGGTCGTGGGCGCCCACCTGCGAAGCGGCTCCGAGTACTGACGGCGATCCGTTCCGGGCGAACCGCAGGCCGTCGGCGGCGGTTGCCCGGCTGCTCAGCGGTAGCCGGGCGGAGTCCACCGGTCGCGGCCGGTCCGCCTCGCCCATACCGTCGTGTCCGGGGGCGGGATCGTCAGCACGGGAGGCCGGGATGCGGCACTAACGACGGGTTCTGGAGACGCAGGACGACGACGGCCACTGGTCCAGGCAGGACGGCACTCCCATCCAGAATCCGCTGGAGTACGACGGGCCGCCCCAGCGGGCGGCCAACCACCTGCGGGAGGTGTTCGTGCGCACGCTCTCCCGGCCTGCTCCCGGCCCCCGGGTGATAAGAATCCGCCTCTGGGAAGGGGACGATGCCGATGGCCCCAGGCCGCTCTCGAATGTCGCGCGCCCCCGGACTTCCATCTCGGTCGACGCCGGTGCGGCCGCCCGCCTGGACGAGCGGCCATGACGCCGGGCTGCACGGCGGGAGCGCCGTGCAGCCCGGCAGAGAAGACTTCGGCCGGGTTCGGTACGCGGCGGTGCCGGACCGCTCAGCCGAGCAGGAGTTCTGCCGCCGGGGTGTGGTTCCCGGTCGCCGAGGCGCCGGCCATCGCCGAGGCGGCCGTCACCGGGTCGGTGCCGGGCGGTACCACCAGCAGCAGGAAGTGGTCCTGGAAGCCCCGGGTGACGCTGATCGTCGCATCGCTGCCGGCGAACCAGTTGATCCTGATTGTCAGGCCGTTCGCCGCGACGGACCGGGGCACGCCATCCCAGGCCGTGGTGTCGAGGCCGACCCGGACGATGCGCCCGAAGTGCGCGCTGAGCGCGGTGATCAGGTCCGGCAGTTCGGCAAGGACGTGGTTCGAGCGGGGCCACCAGGCGCCGTCGAAGACGCCCTTCCGCGACATCGTCGGCTCCAGTTCCAGCCGCGGCAGCAGCGGGGTGCCGGGCACCGACCACGACCCGGGAGAGGGAAAAATGGGGAAAGGAATCGGCATCATGCGAAGCCGCCCGTCCGGTCCACGAGGGACCCATCACGACCCAGGGCGACGTCGGCGCTGATGCCGGTGTGCGGAATGTCCTCGGTTGTCTCCCACGCTACTCCGCAACGGTCTCCTCCGGGCCGCCCGCCACGGGAGTAGGGCCGTAGACATCCAGGGCATGCCGCATTCCGGTACCCGTTCCGGCTTCGTTCCGGGTGAAGGACAGCCCGGCGGCCCCCAGCGGACAGCCGGAGACGGGAACGGTGAACACCGTGACCACCCACTCCCCGCAGTCGGTACGGCCCGGCCACGACCTCACGGTCGCCGACGCCATGGACCCCTGCGACTACCAGATAGCCGACTCCAACACCGTCGAGCAGGCCAATGACATCTTCCGCGGCGCCGACATCGAGTACCTGCTCGTCCGCGACCACGACGGCCGGTGCGAGGGACTGGTCACCCGTACCGGGCACCTCCCGTTCCGGGCCCGCTCCTGGTACACCGAGCGGACCACGATCAGCGCCACCTCGCACCAGCGCGGCCCGTTCGCCTGGCCGACCATGGCCCTGGCCCTGGCCGCGATCGCGATGCGGACCAAGCACCTGGCGGTCTGGCCCGTCGTCGACGAGGACGGCCACATCCTCGGCGTACTCACCGCGGACCGCGCCGTCGGCCTGCTCACCGCCGCCCCGACTCCGTGAAGCCGTCGGTGCTCCCCGCTGCTCGGTGAGAACCGGCCGGACCGACTGAGACCGAAACTGAGACCACGACATGACGAAGGCCCGGACCGCCTCAGCGGTCCGGGCCTTCAACTGCCCTACTGGGCAAAGGCGGAGGATACGAGATTCGAACTCGTGAGGGGTTGCCACCAACACGCCTTCCAAGCGTGCGCATTCCTTCAAGAATGCCCGCCGGACTCCGGCATAGCGTCCTACCGGCCGCACACCCGGACAGAGAGTCAGCGCGCCACTGAGCAACAGGAGTGACCGTGCCCCAGGTTCGACAAAGCCTCACCGCCACCGGCCTCACCGCCGCACTGCTCTGCGGCGGCGGTGCCGCTGCGCCTGGCCGGCGGCCGTCCTCGGCGGACTCCGGGGGGGCTCTGGCGTGAAGGGGGTACCTATGACACGGCGGCGGAGTGCGTCAGGGCGGGCAAGGCATCCGGGGGCCGCTATATGTGCTGGGCCCGGGGGAGCGGAGGTTATGAGCTCTACTTGGCGGGGTAGGGCGTCCGTTCCCGCTGCCGCCGGTAATGGCGGGCCACCCGGGCCCGGTTGCCGCACTTGGCCGATACGCACCACCGGCGCCGTGGGTGCGCCGGCAGGAACAGCAGTACGCAGTCGTCGGCCTCGCATTCCTTCACCTTGGCGAAGCCGGGATCGCTCAGCAGGTCCGCCGCCGCCTCCGCCAGCACCGCGGCCAGTTGGACGCCCAGCCGGCCCGCCCGGTGCGGGGTGGCGGCCACCGCTGTGCCGTCCCAGCGCAGCTCCCGCACACAAGGAGCCGCCCGCAGCGCCTCATTGAGGCCGCGCAGCGCGGCCGCCGGCGGGCGGGCGCCGCGCAGGGCCGCCCGTACCGCCGCCTCGGTGTGCTCCCGGACGGCATGGACCGGTGCCAGGTCGGCGGGCCCCGGCCTCCGCCCGGCGGCCGTCCCGGCCAGCCGGTCCCCCTGCAAATCCAGCCAGCGCGACAGCCGTTGCGGATCGGCCAGCAGATCCAGACGGCCCTCCGGCCCGGCCGGGCGGGTGTTGAGCAGGTCCAGGGCCAACTGCTCGCCCACCAGGGGTTCGATGTCGTCGCCAGTCATGGGCTAATGCTACTTCACAGCATTGACCAATTAGGTGGGCTGGCGTAGAACTAATGCCTCCAAGGCCATAGGAGGCATGTGATGATGGCGCTCGCAACGCTGCCCGGAACTGTGCACCGCTTTGTCGACGTCGACGGTGTACGGGTCTTCTACCGTGACTCCCAGCCGCAGCGGGCGGACGTCCCCGTCCTGCTTCTGCTGCATGGATTCCCCTCCGGCTCGCACCAGTTCCGCCGGCTCATCGATGTCCTGGGCGCGCGCTACCGGCTGATCGCACCCGACTACCCCGGCTTCGGCAACACCGAGACGCCGCCGGACTTCGGCTACTCCTTCGACCGGCTGGCCGACATCACCGAGGGCTTTGTCCAGGCGCTGGGCCTGACCCGCTTTGCCATGTATGTCTTCGATTTCGGCGCCCCGGTCGGCTTCCGGCTGGCGCTGCGCCACCCGGAGTGGATCGCCGGTCTGGTCGTCCAGAACGGCAACGCCTACACCGAGGGACTCTCCCCGGCGGCACGGGAGTTCATCGCCCTCACCCCGCAGACCCCCGGCGCCGAGCAGACCATCCGCGAACTGCTGACGCTTCCCGCGACGCGTGGCCAGTACCAGGGCGGCAGCAGCGAACCGGAGTTGACAGCGCCGGATGGCTGGCTGCTGGACCAGTACTTCCTCGACCTGCCGGGCCGCAAGGAAGCGCAGCTGGCGCTGGCCTATGACTACCGGAGCAATGTGGCCGCCTACCCCGGCTGGCAGGCATGGCTGCGTGAGCACACCCCGCCCACGCTGATCACCTGGGGCACCGGCGACCCGTTCTTCACCGAGGCCGGCGCCCGCGCCTATCTACGGGATCTGCCGGACGCCGCACTGCACTTGTTTGACACCGGGCACTTCGCACTGGAGGAGAAGCTGCCGGAGATCGCACCGCTGATCGCCGGCTTCCTGGACCGGATATGGAGCAGTACGGGGCGCTGAGCGGCGGCGTCAACCGAGTGGGCTGCTGGGGTCGGCCACGTCGCCGAGTGGCTTTGTGGTCGGCTGAGGAGCGAGGTGGGTCCTCGGTCCGTCACCGGCGGGACAGGTGGGTGCCGGAAGTTCTCCGGCGCAGTCGTTGCGCGTCCCGGAAGAGCCGGTCCGTGCGGTCTGCCAGCACGCCGCCCAGGAGCAGATCCGGAGTGTAGACGGACCGGGCGGAGGCGGCCACCTCCTGTGCGGACAGGGCGATTTGACCTATCCCAGTGCGGCGGATCTCCTCGATCGAGCTTCCCCAGACGACGCGTCGCAGATCCGCCCAGACCATCGCGCTCATACACATCGAGCAGGGTTCGCCCGTGGTGTAGAGGGTGGTACCGGCCCAGCCATGGTTGCCATGCCGACGCACATAGTCGTTCATGGCGGCCATCTCACCGTGCAGTGCCGGGTTGTGCCATGTGGCATTGACCCCGCTTGCCAGCACCTCGCCGGTCCGGGTGTCCACGATCACCGCGCCGAAGGGGTAGGCGGGGTTGCTCCGGGCCTGCTCCATGGCCATCCGCATAAACCGGTCATGGTCGGTGCCGGGGTCCGGGTCCGGGGCCGCCGGAGTGTTCGTCCGGGGTGCCGCGGCTCCCGTCACCACTGTTCCGGCCAGCCCACCGAGGAACTGGCGTCTGTCGAAGTTCATTTGCTTCTCCTCGTATGCATCACGCAGGCCCCCGGCCGCCTTCACTTCCGCGGCCGCGCGGCGCACAGTACGGCACGCGGTTCACCCGGAGGGTCACCGCAGCCGAGGCGAAGGTGACGTCGGTGGCGTCCCGGCCGTCGGTCACATCCATCATGCTGACGCCCAGCACCCCGTGATCCATGGTGGATTCCCTCTCTGCGCGTTCCCTGAGCGATGGATCGTTCATCGTGCCCGGCGAACCGGCGGCCGCCTAGACCAGGGTGTCGATATGGCCGCCGCACGCCGCCCGGATCACCCGGAGCCGGGAGAGCGCCACCCGGTGGCGGGCGGCGTCGAAGGCCGGGGCGTCGATCGCGGCCATGACGGTTGCCTCCAGTCCCCTTATCGCCGAGGCCGGCAGCACAAAGGTGCCCTGGAGATGGAACCCGGTCTCTATGCGGTTGCGCAGCACGATGTGCAGGGCGTCCCAGGAGCGGCGGGCGCCCGCCTGCATACCGCACCTGCCGGCCGGTTCGGCGGCGTCCCGGAGCTCCTCCAGGGAACGGATCAGGTCCTGAGCGCGCCGGTGGAGCTCGGTCGACAGCTTCCGTACCCGGGCGAAGATCTTCAACGAGGCCGCTGTACCGGCCACCAGGAGCGTCATGGTCGCGGTGAACAGGGACGGCCGGTAGGTGTGCGCCGCATGGCTGGAGGAAGTGAGCAACAGCAGCCCGGCCAGGCCGCACCACAGGGCGAAGACCCTGGCGCAGGCCGCGCGCACCAGACGGCCGCGCAGCCGGTGCAGCGGGAAGTCGGTCGGCTCGGCCAGGCCGCCGCCGGCAAAGTTGAACATCCAGACCACAAAGAGCGAGCCGGCCGCAAGGGTCTGGTCGGCCGTCCCGGTGCAGGTCACCGCGACCATGGCCACGGTGATGAAGAGCACACCGATGACCACGACCGGAAGCGAGGTCAGGCGCCAGCGCCAGGTCGCCGGGAGCCCCTCGAACCACGGTCGTGCGAGGCGGTTCGCCGCCAGGGTCAGTACCGCGCCCAGGAACGGGGTGGCGTACCAGACCCGCGCCGGGAACGCGATCGGGGCCGCCACGGCGCCCACAGCGGCGGTGGCGGCCATGCCTGCGGCCAAAAGTCGCTGCCGTCCGGACAGAAACCGCAGGCGTTCGAGCAGAAGATTCATTCTGAACTGGTCCTTCCTTACCGGACCGATGTACTACCAGATCACTCCGGGACGGTGACGGCCTGGCGGCACCCTTCGGGTCCCCTGGGCCAAACGCGGGGAACCGCGGACGCGCCGAGTACCGGCAGAGCATCATCGCCAGCATGGAGATGAGGTTCCTGTCCTGGCCAACCGGCAATGCCCCTCCGGTGACGGAGGCGGGCGGCCATGACTGAGCCCCGCTGCCCGGGTCCGCACCACCTGTGCAAGGGGTGCCGGGGCAGGGGAATGTATGACGTCCCCACGCGCTCTGTGGGAATGTCCGGCGAGGGCAGCGAGATGATGGCACCGCACAAGTGCCCTGCCTGCCAGGGGCGGGGGTTCTTCTGCCGGAACGACCCGCCCTGTGGGAAGGAGCACCAGGGCGGGACACCGGTCCTCCCGCCGGATGCCTTACCGCCCGTGTAGCGGGCCCGCACCTTCCCTCCTTTGCTCCGCTGCGCCATCCTGCCGCCCATGCGGACCTCCCTGAGCGATCAACTCGGCATCCGGCACGCCGTGTTCGGCTTCACCCCGTTTCCCGCGGTGGCCGCCGCCATCTCCCGGGCGGGCGGGTTCGGGGTGCTGGGCGCGGTGCGGTACCGGGCGCCCGGGCGGCTGGCCCGGGATCTCGAGTGGATACAGGAGCACACCGGCGGCATGCCCTATGGCGTCGATGTGGTGATGCCCGCCAAACGGGCCGAGGCGGCCACCGAGGACGAGGTGGAGGCGATGATCCCGGCAGCGCACCGCCGGTTCGTCCGGGAGACCCTGGCCCGCTATGGCGTCCCCGAACTGCCGGACGGGGAGGGCGGATCCTGGCGGATCACCGGATGGCTGGAGGAAGTGGCCCGCGCCCAGCTGGATGTGGTCTTCGACTATCCGGTCCGGCTGCTCGCCAACGCGCTGGGTTCCCCGCCCGCCGATGTCATCGAACGGGCCCACCGGCACGGGGTGTTGGTCGCGGCACTGGCCGGCAGCGCCCGGCATGCGCGACGGCACGCCGAGGCCGGGTGCGACCTGGTGGTGGCCCAGGGGTACGAGGCCGGCGGACACACCGGGGAGATCGCCACCATGGTGCTCACCCCGGAGATCGTCCGGGCCGTCGCCCCGCTCCCGGTGCTGGCCGCCGGCGGCATCGGCAGCGGGGAACAGATCGCCGCCGGACTGGCGCTGGGCGCGGAAGGCGTCTGGCTGGGCTCGATCTGGCTCACCACCGAGGAGGCGGGACTGCGTTCGGCCGCGCTCACCGCCAAGCTGCTGGCCGCCGGCTCCGGGGACACCGTGCGCTCCCGGGCCCTGACCGGCAAACCGGCCCGCCAGTTGCGCACGGCCTGGACCGACGCCTGGGACGACCCGGCGGGCCCGGGACCACTGCCCATGCCGCTCCAGGGGCTGCTGGTCGCCGAGGCGCTCTCCCGCATCCAGAAGTACGAGGTGACCGAACTGCTCGGCACCCCGGTGGGCCAGATCGTCGGACGGATGGACTCGGTACGCGGCGTACAGGCCGTCTTCGACGAGCTGACGGCGGGCTTCGAGCGGGCGGTACGGCGGATCAACCGGATGGCGGGGGAAGGGGGTTGAGTGCAGGTGCAGGTGCAGGACCCGGGGCTGGACGGCCGCTCCCGGATGCGCGGTGAGGTCGCCATCCTCGGCGCGCTCCGGGCAGTGCGCCCGGCGGTCGCGGAGGTGCGCGGCCGCCGGGCGGTGGCGCTCAGCCGACGGTACGGCGCACCATGCCCTCAGCCGGCCGGCGCGCCGCCCGCGTTCAGCTTTCGCTCACCCGCTCCACCCTGAGCCGGGGCGAGGCCAGGATGTCCCGCTCACAGAAGCGTTCGGTCACCATCCGGCCCTGGGAGAACAGCTCGGTCTGGTCGCTGTAGTGCGGCGAGTTGGGGTTGGCGGACTGGGAATAGGTCAGCAGCGTCCGGGCCGTGGGGCAGGAGCCGCCGTTGAAGCCGACCGCCTGGATATAGCTGGAGCCGGAGGAAATCTCGTGGTAACCGCCCTGGGCCGGCGCCCAGTTGCCGGCGACGACATTCCAGATGCCCAGGGCGTCCGCGCCGCCCGGAACCGGGATGTGCTTGCCGTTGCGGACCACGAACTGGTGCTCGCCCAGCGGTGCGTCCAGGGCGATGCCCGCGCCGCGCAGCTCCGCGACCGCGTCGGCCAGCGCCCGGGTGAACCGGGGGGTGCCGGTGTCCAGTGAGCGCGGGGTGGTCACCGGGGAGGCCGCCGAGAAGGGCACCCGCCACTTGGGCTTGCCCAGATGGCGCCAGAAGCGGTCGAAGAGCAGCGCGCCCTTGCTGCCGGTGTTCACCGTACGGTCCCAGTGGGCGAGGACCGGGCAGGCGGCCGAAATGTCAACCGCCTTGCCGGCACTGCCGGTTGCCCGGCCGCCCGGCAGCCGGTCGCAGGCCCGGGCGGTGTCCTCGGCGGCCAGCGCGCCCGCGGGGGCCCGGTTGGTGAACTGCTGCCGCTGCAGGTCCGCCACGGTCAGCTTGCCACGCCCGGCCATGGCGGAGACATCCTCGACGGCGCCTCGGGTGCGCAGGCCGCGCGGGGTGGCGATGTCCCCGAAGACCTTGGGGTAACCGGTCAGCGGGTGATCCGCGTTGGCCAGCCAGGGGCTGTTGTTGGAGTTCTCGGCATAGGGCGCGTCCCGCAGCGTGGGCATGGCGGACGGGCCGAAGATCCCGGGCTGCAGGGCATCGGCGTCCCGGCCGGGCCGGCAGCCGGAGCGTGAGCCGTCCAACACCGCCAGGCCGGTGGCCGGATAGGTGGTGCGGCCCAGCGCGGTGGAACAGCGCCCGGCCAGCGCGTCGGTGATCCGGGGCAGCACCTGGGACTGGGTGTAGAGGCTGTGCCCGTCGGCGTCGGCGGCGATGGTGTTCACCCAGGGGGTGCCCTGGGTACGGCGCAGTGCCCGCTCGATGCCGGCCGTGTCACGGGCCCTGGCGAAGCCCAACTCGGTGTCCATAAAGCGCAGCTGGGCGGCATTGGGGTCGTTCAGCACATAGACGGTGTTCCTGGTCCAGGGCAGAGTGAGGTCATCGCCCAGGCCGTTGACCACCGGACCGTAGCGGGTCCACCACAGCGAGCGGCTCACCGTGCCCAGGTGCCCGTCCTTGCCGCGTACCGGGACGGTGACCTTGCGCTCGGTCATCCGCTCCGGCTTGCCGTCCACCAGGTACGACCTGGGGTCGTCCGGCGCGGTCTTCAGCTCGTAGAGGCTGATCGGCACGCCGGTGGAGACGGTATGGCTCCAGGCCACCCGGCCGTTGTGACCGACATCCACGATGGGGGAGCCCAGCAGGGCACCACCGGCCACATCCAGCTCGCCGGGGATGGTCAGCTGGGACTGCCAGAAGCGGCGGCCACCGTGCCAGGGGTAGTGCGGATTGCCCAGCAGCAGGCCGCGCCGGCTGGCGGTGACCGCGCCGGAGAAGGCGACCGCGTTGGAGCCCAGGTCCGCGCCGTCCCGGGCGAAGAAGGCGCGGGCGGCCCCGGCCGGATCGGCCGTGGCGGCCGGGCGGTCGGTGGTGCCCGGCGGCCGGGCAGCGGTGATCTGGTCCGTCAGCCCGCCCTGGCCGCCCAGGGTGACCACGGCATAGCCGAGCCGGGCCACCTCGGTGGCGGTGACCGGACGCACCCAGGCCGCGCCCCGGCAGGCTGGATCGTCGGTCCGGTGCTGTCTCAGCCAGGCGTTGTAGCCCGCCGCCCAGCCGCGCATCAGCTCCTTGGCCTGGTGGCTGGGACCGGCTGGGGCCGGCTGGGCCAGCAGCCGTTCCACCGTCCTGGAGTTATTGACGCTGCGGAAGAACAGATCGCTGGAGAGGTTGCTGGTGGCGCTGGACAGGGAGCCGTCCGGCGCGGCACCGGGGCCGAAGTAGCGCGAGCGCTCCCCGCGCAGGGTGACAAACCCATCGGCCAGGACACATACCTGGTCGGCGGCCTGGGCCCAGCCATTGCCGAAGCCCAGTCCGGCGTAGTCCCTGGCGGTGATGTGTGGAATGCCGTACTCGGTGTAGCGGATGACGGCCGACAGCCCGCCTCCGGAGGGGCGGTCGGCGCGGTCGGTGGCGGCGGTGGCCGAGCCCGGCAGTGCGGTGGCGCCGCTGAGCAGCGCCAGCCCGCCGATGGCCACGGCACGTAACCGGTTGCGTAAGCGCACGGTAACTCCCGTCTTCTGGTTGAGGAAGCGGAGGTGCGTGGGGAAGGACTCGCCGGATGGCGCGGAGGTTGCCGCGCCCGCGCTAATTCCTCTCCTTCGGCTCAGGCTCCCTCCGCTCATCGACGATGCGCTTGATTTTGCCCACCGAGCGCTCCAGCGTCCCCGGTTCCACCAGGTCGACCGAAACCGATACCCCGATCCCGTCCTTGATCCGGCGGGCCAGCTCCTCCGGGGCGGCGGCACGCTGCTCCCGGGTCACCCCGGGACGTGTCTCGGCCCGTACCGTCAGCCGGTCCAGCCTGCCGTGCCGGGTCAGCCGCAGCTGGAAGTGCGGTGCCAGGCCCGGCACTTGGAGTACCAGCTCCTCGATCTGCGCCGGGAAGAGATTGACCCCGCGCAGGATGACCAGGTCATCGCTCCGTCCGGTGATCTTCGCCAGCCGGCGGAAGGCCCCGGCGGTGCCGGGCAGCAGCCGGGTCAGATCGCGGGTGCGGTAGCGGATGACGGGCATGGCCTGCCGGGTGAGGGTGGTGAGCACCAACTCGCCCGGGCTGCCCTCGGGTTGTGGCTCGCCGGTGACCGGGTCCACGATCTCGGGCAGGAAATGGTCCTCGAAGACATGGAGCCCGTCCTTGGTGCGGACATACTCCTGGGCCACGCCCGGGCCCATGACCTCCGACAGTCCATAGATGTCCACCGCGTCGATGCCGAAGCGTTCCTCGATCTCGGTACGCATGGCGTCCGTCCAGGGTTCGGCGCCGAAGATCCCGGTCCGCAGGGAAGTGGTGCGCGGGTCGATGCCCTGCCGCTCGAACTCATCGAGGAGGGTGAGCATATAGGAGGGGGTCACCATGATGATCTGCGGTCCGAGGTCGCGGATCAGCCGTACCTGACGGGACGTCATGCCACCGGAGGCGGGGATCACCGTGCAGCCGAGCCGCTCGGCCCCGTAGTGCGCGCCCAGCCCGCCGGTGAACAGGCCGTAGCCGTAGGCCACATGCACCATGTCCCCCGGCCGCCCGCCCGCCGCCCGGATGGCCCGGGCCACCAGCTCCGCCCAGGTGTCCAGATCGCCCTGGGTGTAGCCGACCACGGTCGGTTCCCCGGTGGTGCCGCTGGAGGCATGGATGCGTCGGATCCGTTCCCTGGGCACCGCGAACATTCCATAGGGATACTGCCGGCGCAGATCGTCCTTGGTGGTGAGGGGGAACCGGGCGAGATCGGCGAGGGCGCGGCAGTCCGCCGGGTGCACCCCTGCCGCGTCAAAGGCCTGCCGGTAGTGCGGTACCTGCTCATAGGCGTGCCGCAAGGTGGCGCGCAGCCTGCGTAGTTGGAGCGCCGCCAGCTCCTCCGGGTTCATCAGCTCCGCCGCGTCGGGCTGGATTCCCGCGTTCTCCGCCATGGCACACCACCGGCTTTCCTGTCGCTGCCCGCCAGCTGACCAACCGATCATTCGGTAGTTTTGCTCCGATCAAGTAATCAGGGGGCGCGGCGGGCGTCAAGGGCTGGAACCCGGTTGCCGCGATTCGCCGCAATGCCGAACTGTCCTCCCGTAGTCACCGGAACTATGACCAGTGCGTTTCGAGCACCATCGAAGCCATTAGCGCCCCAATCAGGGCTGGTTCACCATAAAGGGGCGGACGGGGCGGCCGGTCGGCCTGGACCCTCGCCCCACTCGCAGAGCGAAAGGATCAACGCATGTCCGTGACACGCGCCCGTCTCTTCAGTGTCCTGGCCGCACTCGCGCTGAGCACTACCCTGCTCGGCGCGCAGCAGTCGACCGCGGCTCCCGCCCACCCCGCCGGCCCCAGCGTTCAGGCCCTGCAGCGAGCGGCCGAGCAGTGCGGCCGCAATGAGATCTGCTTCTGGGAGAACAACGACTTCGACGGCACGCCCTGGCGCTGGACCCCGACCAGCGGCTATCGGGACATGCCGCCGTATCTGCACGACAATGTCGGCTCGTTCTATGCCAATGCCGCCGGCTGCTTCATCGACTGGGACCCGCATGAGATGCGCAAGGTCGCCAGCGGGGACTACTCCAACGCCTACAAGGCCGGCGGGAAGTTCGGCAGTCGGATCGACGCGGTGACGGTCTATCAGAATTGCTGAGCCGGGGGCGGAGGGCGTCCCTCTTCAGTCCTCTGGGGCTGGGGAGGGACGTTCGCCATGCGTGCACAAATGGGCGAGTGTGGTGTGCAGGGTGCTCAGCAACTCCTCGGCGCCGGCCCCGGCGCGGGAGCGGAGGTTGATGCCATAGGCGAGCAGGGCGAGGGTCTCGGCCGTCGCCTCGGCGGGGTGGGACGGCGGCAGCTGGCCCAGGCGGCCGGCGGTCCGGAGGGCTTCGCGCAGGGCCTCGCGCAGCAGGCGGTGGTGCTCGTCGAGGAGGGCGCGGACCTCGGGATGGGCATGTTCGGGATCGGTGTGGGCGTTGACGAACATACAGCCCCAGCCGGAGTGCTCGCCGGCGCAGCGGACGGCTATCAGGGTGGTGAAGAAGTCGTCGATGGCGGGCAAACCACGCTGGTCCTCGGCGAGTTGACGGAAGGCGGGCCGGGCCCGGCGGTCCAGATAGCGGCGCAGGGCGGCCAGATAGAGGTCGCGTTTGCCGCCGAAGGTGGCGTAGAGGCTGGACCGGTTGAGGCCGGTGGCCGTGGTGACGGCCTGGATGGAGGACTGGGCGGAACCGGTGCCGTGCTGCCAGAAGAGGCGCTCGGCACGCTCCAGCGCGGTGTCCGGGTCGAAGTGCTTGATGTCGGGCATGGGCGGGTTGTCCCTCTCTTAAATCTTCCTGGAACGGTGATTTCAAGATAGCTCTTGACGGTGACCGCCCAAATGATCATCCTGGAATGGACGTTCCAAGATCGTATGGGGAAGGGACACTGGCATGAACCTTGGTGAAGAACTGCGGGAGTTCAAGGAGCGGTCGATGCCCAGGCTGCCCGCGGACGCGCTGGCCATCATGGACCGGGGCGCGCGCGAGCTGGCCGCCACCGGGATGGCGGGGCGGGCGGTCGGCGCGGGGGAGCGGGCACCGGAGTTCACCCTGCCCACCGCCCTCGGGGAGCCGGTCTCGCTGACTGAACTGCTGGCCGAGGGGCCGGTGGTGCTGACCTTCTACCGGGGCGCCTGGTGTCCGTACTGCAACCTTGCGCTGCGGGCCCTGCAGAGCCACCACGAGGACTTCCGCGCCCGTGGCGCGCGCCTGGTGGCCGTCTCGCCGCAGATAGCCGACGAGTCACTGTCCCTGGCGGAGAAGGAGCGGCTGGCCTTCCCGGTGCTCAGCGACCTCGGATCCAAGGTCGCGGCGGAGTACGGCATCGCCTTTGAGCTGTCGGACGAACTGGGCGGGCAGTACGACCGGTTCGGCTTCGAGCTGGCCCGGGTCAACGCGGGGCACGCCCGTACCCTGCCGCTGCCCGCCACCTTTGTGATCGACCGGACGGGCGTGGTCCGCTGGGCCTTTGTGGACACCGACTACACCGTGCGCGCCGAGCCGGCGGAGATCCTGGCCGCGCTCGACGCGCTGGGGTGAGGGATGCTGCGGTGAGGGTCGTCGGGGTGAAGGGCGTCGGGGTGAGGGACGTCGGGGTGAGGGACGTCGGGGTGAGGGCTCAGCGCCCGCCGTCCGCCTGAGCCACCGAGCGCGCCCAGCGGTAGTCCGCCTTGCCGCTGGGTGAGCGCTGGATGCGTTCGGTGAGGACCAGGGCGCGGGGCAGCTTGTAGCCGGCCAGCCGGACCCGGCAGTGGGTCCGCAGGTCCTCCAGGGTGGGCGGGGTCATTCCGGAGCGGGGCTGGACGATGGCCACCACACGCTGGCCCCAGCGGTCGTCCGGCACTCCCGTCACCAGGGCGTCATAGACGGTGGGATGCGCCTTGAGCACCTGCTCGACCTCCTCGGGGAAGACCTTCTCACCGCCGGTGTTGACGCACTGGGAGCCCCGGCCCAGCAGGGTGATGGTGCCGTCCTTCTCGACCGTGGCCAGGTCGCCCAGCAGCACCCAGCGTTCGCCGTCCGCCTCGAAGAATGTCTCGGCGGATTTGGCGGCGTCGTTGTAGTAGCCCAGGGGGACATGTCCGCGCTGGGCGATACGGCCGGTCTCGCCGGGGGCCACCGGGCGATGGGTGGCCGGATCCACCACGGTGGTACGGCCATTGACGGCCAGCCGCAGGCCGGGCCCGGTCCGGGGAGTGGCGGTGCCGTTGAAACCGGACTCCGAGGAGCCGAAGTTGTTCACCAGCGTCACCTTCGGCAGCAGCGCCGAGAACTGGGCCCGGACCGCCTCGGAGAGGATGGCGCCGGAACTGCTGACGCTCAGCAGCGAGGAGCAGTCGGTGCCGCGCATCGGCCCGGCCAGCTCCTCGGCCAGCGGGCGCAGCATGGCATCGCCGACCAGGGAGACATTGGTGACCCGTTCCCGCTCGATGGTGCGCAGCACCTCCCGGGGCTGGAAGGTGCGGTGGACCACCACCTTCTGGCCGAAGCCGAAGGCGATCAGGGCGGTGAAGGTCGAAGTGCCGTGCATCAGTGGCGCGGTGGGGAAGAAGGCCAGGCCGTCGCCGCCCGCCGCCACCCGCTCGGCCAGTTCCTCCGGGCGCCGGATGGGCCGCCCGCGCGGTGCGCCGCCGCCCAGGGCCGAGAAGAACAGGTCCTCCTGGCGCCAGACCACGCCCTTGGGCATACCGGTGGTGCCACCGGTGTAGACGATGAACCGGTCATCGCCGGAGCGCGGGGCGAAGTCACGGGCGGGAGAGCCGGCCGCCTCGGCGAAGGGGACGGCCTCGGGCCCCGGGCCGTCGCCGACCCGTATCAGGTGGTGCAGACTGCCCGCGGCGGGCAGGGCGGCCGCGACCCGGGGGCCGAACTCGCCGTCGAAGACCAGGGCCACCAGGTCGGCATCCCGGTAGAGGTAGGCCAACTCATCTTCCACATAGCGGTAGTTGACATTGACGGGTACCGCGCGGAGCTTGAGGCAGGCCCACAGGGTCTGCAGATAGGCCACGCCGTTGTAGAGGTGCAGGCCCACATGAGCGCCGGGGCCGATGCCGTGTTCGCGCAGGTGGTGGGCCAGCCGGTTGGCCCGGCCGTCCAGCTCCGCATAGGTCAGCCGGTGCTCGCCGGGGTGGACCAGTGCCTCCCGCCCGGGCACCACATCGACGATCGACTCAAAGAGGTCGGCGAGGTTGAAGTCCATGGCAATCCAGTAGAGCGCCGAAAGAATCTGACGGCAAGTCAGAAAAAAGCGTTGAAGCGCCGCCCCGGCTGCCGCAGGCTGTGAGCCGTGACCGGACATCTGACGGTGGAAAGCATCGGTGCCACGCTCGTCCTCACCCTCAACCGGCCCGAGGCGCGCAACGCTCTCTCGCTGCCCATGCTGGCCGCCCTGCACGACGGCTGGCTGGCCGCCGACGCGGATGACGCCATCCGCAGTGTGGTGCTCACCGGGGCGGGCGGCGCCTTCTGTTCCGGAATGGACCTCAAGGCGCTGGCCGGGGACGGCCCCAGGGATGACGACCCGGTAAGGGCCCGCTTCCGGGCCGACCCGCAACTGCACTGGAAGGCCATGCTCCGCGGCTACCGGCCCCGCAAACCGGTGATCGCCGCGGTGGAGGGACCCTGTGTGGCGGGCGGCACCGAGATGCTCCAGGGCACCGACATCAGGGTGGCGGGACACAGCGCCGTCTTCGGGCTCTTCGAGGTGCGCCGGGGGCTGTTCCCGATCGGCGGCTCCACCGTGCGCCTGCCCCGGCAGATCCCGCGCACCCACGCCCTGGAGATGCTGCTCACCGGCCGCCCCTACAGCGCCGCCGAGGCCGAGCGCATCGGGCTGATCGGCCGGGTGGTCCCGGACGGCACCGCCCTGGAGGCGGCGCTGGAGATCGCCGAACGGGTCAACGCCAACGCCCCGTTGGCGGTGGAGGCGGTCAAGGAGAGCGTCTACCGCACGGAAGGTCTGCCGGAGGCGGACGCCTTGGAGTGCGAACTCGCCCTGGGGCAACCGGTGTTCAAGACCGCCGACGCCCGGGAAGGCGCCCGCGCCTTCGCCGAGAAGCGGCCCGCCGTCTACCGGCGGGCCTGACGGGAGGTCCTTCGCCATGCCGGAGATCCTCAGCGCCCCGCTGGTGGTGGAGTTCCCCTTCACCCGCTCCCTGGGGCCGGTGCAGAGCGCCTTCCTCACCGGGCTGCGCGAACGTGTACTGCTGGGCGTACGCACCGGCGA
The DNA here is from genome assembly GCF_044593195.1 of Streptomyces sp. NPDC052396. Classification (NCBI taxonomy): domain Bacteria; kingdom Bacillati; phylum Actinomycetota; class Actinomycetes; order Kitasatosporales; family Streptomycetaceae; genus Streptomyces; species Streptomyces sp. NPDC052396. The sequence goes on along the minus strand of NZ_JBIUAW010000010.1, from coordinate 291,811 downwards.
CGGCCGGGTGCTGATGCCGCCGGTGGAGTACGACCCGGCCACCGCCGAGGAGTTGGGCCAACTGGCGCCGGTCGCCGCCACCGGGTGCGTCACCACCTGGACCTGGAACCCCCGCCCGGCACCGGGCCAGCCGCTGGAACACCCCTTCGCCTGGGTGCTGGTACGGCTGGACGGAGCCGACACCGCACTGCTGCACGCCCTGGACGTGCCCGGGCCACAGGCCGTACGGACCGGTATGCGGGTGCGCGCCCGCTGGGCCGTACGGCGCACCGGCGCCATCACCGACCTGGCCTGCTTCGAGCCCCATGACGGACCGCCGGGCCAACCCGGCCGGTTCCAGGGGCGGTTCGCGGATCCGGTCACCGTGCTGGACGCCCCCGCCCGGCTGGAGTACACCTACCACCCCGGCCGGGCGCAGACCCGCCATCTGCGCGCGCTCGCCGAGCACCGGATCACCGGCGAGCGCTGCCCCCGGTGCCACAAGGTCTCGGTGCCGCCCCGCGGTGCCTGCCCCACCTGCGGGGTGGCCACCGAGGAGGAGGTCACGGTCGGGCCGCGGGGCACCGTCACCACATTCTGCGTGGTCAACATCAAGGGGCGCGACCAGCGGATCGACGTCCCCTATGTCTACGCCCATATCGCCCTGGACGGCGCCGACCTCGCGCTGCACGGAAGGATCGCCGGACTGCCCTGGGAAGAGGTGCGGATGGGGCTGCGGGTGGAGCCGGTGTGGACCGGCACCGGCCGGCACCCCGACCACTACCGGCCCACCGGCGAACCGGACGCCGACTATCAGAGCTACAAGGGGCGGTGGTGAGCGTGGAGTTGCCACAGGTGGCCGTCGTCGCCTACGCACGTAGCGACCCGGATCAGGAGACGGCGGGGCTGTCGGAGGCCGAACTGCTGCTGCCCGTCCTCGGCGAGGTGCTGGGGCGGGCCGGACTGCGGCCGGGAGAGGCCGGCTTCACCTGCTCCGGATCCAGTGACTACCTCGCCGGACGGCCCTTCTCCTTCACTCTGGCGCTGGACTCGGTGGGCGCCTGGCCGCCCGTGGCCGAGTCCCATGTGGAGATGGACGGCGCCTGGGCGCTCTACGAGGCATGGGTCAGGCTCCTCACCGGGGAGGCCCGCACCGCCCTGGTGTACGCCCATGGCAAGGCATCGGCCGGGGAGTTGGACCGGGTTCTCACCCGGCAGCTGGACCCCTACTACCTGGCCCCGCTGTGGCCCGGGCCGGAGGCGCTGGCCGGTCTCCAGGCGCGGGCGCTGATCGACGCGGGCGAACTGGCCGAGGAGCCTTCGGAGGACCCCGGGCAGGACGGGCCGAGGGGCGGTGACGGTGCGGCCGCCATGGTGCTGGCGGCCGGGGACACCGCCCGCCGGATGTGTGACCGGCCCGCCTGGATCCGGGGCATCGACCACCGGATCGAGCCCCAGGGACTGGGCCTGCGGGACCTCACCGACGCACCGTCCGCGCGGCTGGCCGCCGAACGGGCCGGAGCCCAGGACGCCCCCGTGCGGGTGGCCGAACTGCACACCCCCTACCGGGCGCAGGAGGTGGTGCTGCGCAAGGCGCTGGGCCTGGGCCCGGAGGTCGAGGTGCACACCGGGGGCGCCGACCCGGTGATGGTGGCCGGGCTGATCCGGCTGGGCGAGGCGGCCGCCCGGATCCACCGGGGCGAGACCGGCCGGGTGCTGGCGCACGCCACTTCGGGGCCGTGCCTTCAGCAGAACCTGGTGGCGGTGCTGGAGGGAGAGCGCGGATGACAGAACCGGTTGCCGTGGTGGGCATCGGACAGACCCGCCATGCCGCGGCCCGGCGCGATGTCTCGCTGCCGGGGCTGGTCCGCGAGGCCGCCCAACGGGCCCTGGACGACGCGGAACTGGGCTGGGCGGACATCGAGGCGGTGGTGATCGGCAAGGCCCCCGACTTCTTCGAGGGCGTGATGATGCCCGAACTCTTCCTCGCCGACGCCCTGGGCGCGGTGGGCAAACCGCTGCTGCGGGTGCACACCGCCGGATCGGTGGGCGGCTCCACCGCACTGGTCGCGGCCGGTCTGATCGCGGCCCGCCGCCACCGCACGGTGCTGGCCCTGGCCTTCGAGAAGCAGTCGGAATCCAACGCCATGTGGGGACTGTCGCTGCCGGTGCCCTTCCAGCCGCCCCTGCTGGCCGGGGCCGGCGGCTTCTTCGCCCCGCATGTGCGCGCCTATATCCGGCGCACCGGGGCCCCCTCGGTGGTGGGGCCGATGGTGGCCTGCAAGGACCGGCGCAACGCACTGCTCAACCCCTATGCCCACCTCCATGAACGGGAGATCACCCTGGAGCGGGTGTGCGCCTCGCCGATGCTCTGGGATCCCATCCGGTACGCCGAGACCTGTCCGTCCTCGGACGGGGCCTGCGCCCTGGTGCTCACCGACCGGGCGGGCGCCGGGCGTTCACCGGCGCCGCCGGCCTGGGTACTGGGCGGGGCGATGCGTAGCGAACCCACGCTGTTCGCGGGCAAGGACCCGGTCTCGCCCCGGGCCGGCCGGGACTGCGTGGCAGAGGTCTACCGGCAGGCCGGGATCACCGATCCGCGCCGGGAGATCGACACGGCCGAACTGTATGTGCCGTTCAGCTGGTACGAGCCCATGTGGCTGGAGAACCTGGGGTTCGCGGCGGAGGGCGAGGGATGGAAGCTCACCGAGAGCGGGGCCACCGCGCTGGACGGAGAGCTGCCGGTCAACCCCTCGGGCGGGGTGCTGTCCACCAACCCCATCGGGGCCTCGGGGCTGATTCGCTTCGCGGAGGCGGCACTTCAGGTGCGTGGGGGCGCGGGGGAGCACCAGGTGCCCGGAGTGCGCCGGGCGTTGGGCCATGCCTATGGCGGAGGAGCCCAGTTCTTCGCCATGTGGCTGGTGGGGGACCGGCCGCCGGCCGGCTGACCGAGGCCGTCCGCGGCCTGTCCGCGACCGGCCTCGCTCGCTAGGGTGGGCGGCCGGGGGACGACGGCGAACCGGGAGGAGCGTCAACGTGGTGAACAGCGGTGCCGGCCGGCTGGCGGACGGTACAAAGCCGGAGCTCGACCTGGCCAACGCGACCTGGCAGTACGGTGGATGGTCGTCCGGTGGCGTACAGGTGGGCTTTATCGAGGGCTTTGTGGCCATGCGGGACCGGCGTCAGCCGGAGGGTTCGGCGCTGATCTTCACTCCCGAGGAGTGGCGGGCGTTTCTGGTCGGGGCGCAGGAGGGGGAGTTCGATCTGACTTAGGGGGCGCCCCGTAAGGGGCGCGGGGAACTGCGCGACCAGCCCAGGACGGCCCGCACCTGGACAGCCCTACCGCAACACCACACAACCCCGGCGCTCCAGCGCCTCCAAGGAGCCGGACCGCTCGGCGACCGCGTTCCACCGCAGGTCCAGCTTCTCCAGGGCGGGCAACTCGGCGACCCAGTCCGGTACTTCGGTCAGGTGATTGGCGCGCAGATCGAGTTGCCGGAGCAGCGGCAGCCCGCGCAGTGCAGCCGGCACCGTCCGGAACGCGTTCTCCCGTAGCTCCAGGACACGCAGCTCGCGCAGCGCGGCGGTGGAGCCGGGCAGTTCGGTGAGTGCGTTGCCGCGCAGCCACAACTCCCTTAGCGCGCCCAGCCGTCCAAGGGATTCCGGCAGCCGGCGCAGCCGGTTGTGCTGGGCCCGCAGTTCCACCAGGGCGGACATCTCGCCCAGGGATGCGGGGAGTTCGGCGAGCCGGTTGCCGCCCACATTGAGGTAGCGCAGCCGGGACAGCCGGCCCAGCGAGCCGGGCAGTTCGGTGAGTGCGTTGTCATGCAGATAGAGGCAGCGGCTCAGCCCGGTGAGCAGGCCCAGCGCTTCCGGAAGCCTGGTCAGGGCGTTGTGGCCCAGGTCCAGCGTGTGCAGTCCGGACAGCCGTCCCAGCGCCTCCGGCAGCTCGGTCAGGCCGTTGTCCGCCAGGATCAGCACCCTCGGATCCGGGTGGGACCAGACGTCCTCCGGTACCGAGCCCAGCTTCCGCCGCCAGTAGTCGAGCGTCCCGTCCGCCACCTTCGTACCCCCTGTCCCGCGACCGCGCGCGACGCTATCAGCAGGGCGGATCGCCCCGGGGGCGCGGTGCCCCGAGGGCCACGTACGATGTGGGCATGTCCTTCCTCCGCCGCCGCAGCGCCGCCACCCCCACCGGGCCGGACTTCGACGTCCTCGCGATGGACCCCGGTGACTGGCCGGGCGACCTCGGGGCCGGGCTGCTGCCCGCGCCCGACGGCAGTTGCCAGGGAGTGTTCCTCCGCTACGACCTGTTCGGCGGACGCGGCCCGGCCATGATCATCGGCAATCTGCCGCAGGGCTCCCCGGCTCGCGAGCTGGAGGAGGGCCAGGTCCCGTTCGAGGTGGCCCAGCTGCTGGCCGCGCTGGGCAACGACGAGCCGGTGGAGGTCCTGGAGACCGAGGACATGCCGGTGATGCACGAGGACAACCTGCTGATCGTGCGGCGGCTGAAGTGCTCCGAGAGCCGGATCTCCTGCACCCAGTTCGACCGCAACGACGGTGTGCTGGTCACCATCGCCAGCTGGGACCGGCCCATCACCGACGACCTCTACCAGCTGCTCAAGCCGCTGCCCGCCGAACTGTTCCAGGCGGGCTGACCCCGTACGGCACCAAGGCCCAGCACGCTCGGCGTGCCGGGCCTTCGCCGTCCGCCGGCTACCGGTTGCCGGGCCGGACGGTCACATCGGCGGCCCTGACAAAGGCCACCCGGTGACCGAACTGGATCTCGTAGTAGTCGTCCCTGCCCCGCACCACCCGGTGACCGGCCGGGTCGAAGCCGGACGCCCACAGAAACTCCCCGGGCAGCCTCTGCCCCAGGACATAGCTCTGCCCGGCGGACAGCTTGTAGGGCAGCGGGGTCACCGCCTGCACCGGCACCCCATCCGGGTACGCCGCCCGCTCCGGGTAGGCACGCCCGTACACCGGGATCTCCGCCAGGCCCGCCCGGGGCGTGACCAGGCTGCCCCGGGAGCCCACCGCGGTCGGTGCCCACCAGGGGTTGCGGAACCATGCCTTCTGCCCCAGGTACCACACGGCGGTCCAGCCCGCCTCCCGGCCGGCCACCGCGAACTGCTGCCCGGTGGAGGCGCGGGCGCCGGTGTCATTGACATCGGTGGTGGACGGGCCGCCGTCCGGATGCAGCCCGATGTCCGTGACCAGCGGGGCGTCCTCGCTGGGCGCGGTGTGCAGCCGTACCGTGCCCGAACCGTGCGCGGCACAGCCCTGGCCTGGCTGCGCACAGCCGGTGTAGGGCGTGCGGTTCCGGTCGTAGTCCGGCAGTACGGTCACCAGGCCGCTGAACGGGCCGGCCGTGGGGCCGAAGGGCCGGCCCAGCAGCTCGAAGTAGTGCGCCCAGTCCCAGTAGGGGCCTGGGTCAGTGTGCATGCCCTTGATGGTGGCCGGCAGGGTGCCAGGGACGTTGTCATGGCCGAGGATGTGCTGCCGGTCCAGCGGGATGTCCAGCTTCCGCGCCAGATAGCGCACCAGCCGGGCCGAGGTCCGGTACATCTCCTCCGTGTACCAGGCGTCCGGCCGGGCCAGATAGCCCTCGTGCTCGATGCCCACCGACTTGCTGTTCACATACCAGTTGCCGGCGTGCCAGGCCACGTCCTTGGTGGCCACATGCTGGGCGATATGGCCGTCCGCCGAGCGCACCGTGTAGTTCCAGGACACATAGGCCGGGTCCTTTATCAGGCTCATGGTCCGCTCCCACGTGGCCTCGGTGTCATGGATGACGATGAACTCGGCCTTCTGGGAGCGCGGCCGGTCGGCCAGATCGTGGTTGCCATAACTGTTCTTGTCCGGAAGCCGCTGGTACGGGGCGGGGACCGGCTCACAGGCCACCGAGGGCGGGCACTCGGTCTCCCCGGTGGCGGGCGGGGCCGCTGCCGGCCGCCGCAGCTGCTCGGTACGGGGCGCCAGCCGCGGATCGGCGGCCAGGACGACGCGCTGGCCGGAGTCGGTGATGCGTCGCTGACCGCCGCGGATCACCTCGAAGACATCCTGGGCGAAGGTGCCGGCGGTCGCCGAGTCCCCGGCGGCCGGATAGCCGGCCACCGCCGCGTACCAGTCCGCCGGGTTGTCCGAGGCGGGCAGGCCCAGCCGCCGCTGGGCGGCGGCCAGCAGGGCGGCGCCGCCCTGGATATTGGCCGCGGTGTCCTGGCGCAGCGCCCGGGCCGGCAGCCCGGTGAGCGCGGCGGCCCGGTCCAGGGTGCGCAGCCGCTCGGGCAGCCGGCCGGCGGCGGACGGCGCCGGGTGCCCGGCCGGTACCGGACGGGCGGAGTCGCCGCGGCCGTCGCCGCCCGGCTCGGCGGTGGCCATGGTGGCCGCCAGCACGGTGGCCGCGTCGGTGAGGTGCATCGGGCCATAGCCACCGGTCACGCTGGGCGCGCCGCCGTGCGCGTCCCAGCGGGACTCCACATAGGAGACGCCCAGCAGCACGCTCTGCGGCACGTGGTACCGGGCCGCCGCCGCGGCGAACCGGCGCTGGAGCGCATCGGTGGCCGGCCGCTGGGCGGCGTTGCCCGGTGCCGTCCCCACCAGGGGGAACAGCAGGGCGGCCGACGCGAGCGCGCCGGCCGCCCGGGAGGTGTGGCGGCTGGTTCTCCATGACGTTCTTCGCGGAGCGTTCCGGGTGCGGGATGCGGGTCCTCGCAATGCAGCCTCCTCTGGAACGGGTCGTGCTCCTCTGGAATGGGTCCTGCCGGGCGACGGGCTGAACCTACCAAGCGGCAGGGTGGTCAGATGATCCGTCAAACAGACTGGTGCGAGGGTATGAGGGCCGTCAACGCCTGTGCTGGGAGAACCGTGATGGGGCCGGCGGCAGGCGGGTGAAAGCCGACACGCCGCGCCCGGGGCGCGGCGTGTCGGCAGATGACGGGGCCGTCAGCGAGTGCCCACGGCCGCCCGGACGGCACGCCTGGCCAGCGCGCAGTCGTCGTGCAGCCGCCGCAGCAGCAGCCGCTGTTCCTCCGAGCAGTCGGCCGCGCCCGCGGATGCCGGCTCCTGAAGGGCGCGCTGGATGGCCGTCTCATAGGTACGGATCTCGCGGGTGAGGACGAGCATCAGGTTCACCAGAAAGGCGTCCCTGGAGACCGGCCCGGCGGCCTGGGCGTACTGGCTGATCTGCCGGCGGGCCACCGGGGCGTCCCCCAGCACCGCCCACAGCGTCGCCAGGTCGTACCCCGGGAGGTACCAGCCCGCGTGGTCCCAGTCGACCAGCACCGGGCCCGCGGGGGACAGCAGCACATTGGTCAGCAGCGCGTCGCCGTGGCAGAACTGCCCCTGGACATGGGCCAGTCCATGCAGCAGCTTCTGCAGGTCACCCAGATCGCGGTCGGTCAGCAGGCCCAACTCGTGGTAGCGGGCGATGAGTTTGCCGTAGTCCAGCGGCATGTCGAACATGCCGGCCGGCGGCCGCCAGAGGTTCAGCCGGCAGATCGCGCCCAGCACGGCCCTGATATCGGCGCGCGGCGGGCTCTCCACCGGGTGCCGCCGGTCGGCGGCCGGGCGGCCGGGCATCCGCTCGACGACCAGGGTGCAGTTGTCCGGGTCGGCGGCGATCAGGCGGGGGGCCCGCACCGGCGGGCGGTGCCTGACGAACGCGCGATATGCAGCTATTTCATGCCGGAACCGCTCGGCGGACGCCGGTGAGTGGTCCAGTAAGCACTTGGCCACCGCGCTGTTGCGTCCTGCCGTGCCGACGAGCAGCACCGAGGGTCCGCTCCGGCGCAGCACCTGGACCGGGTGGAACTCCGGGCAGATGCGGTGCACCGAGGCGATCACCGACCGCAGTTGTGCGCCTTGAGGGCCGGACAAGTCGATTCTCCCGCTGAGCGGTGGTGTGCCGAGCCCCGGCCCCCTGCGTGCCCGCCCGCCCCCGAACGCGGCTCCCACGGCGTGGGAGGGGTCAAGGTACGGTCCGCCGCCGCTGTGCGGCTGCCGGATCTGCTGCGGCCGTGGCGGCCGGAGCGGTGCGGACACGGAGGTCGATGCTGCATACATGAGCGGTTCAGATCCCTTCGCGTGCCGGCGAACAACTGCGCCCCCGGTCCCGGAGCCCGGTGCACCCTGGGGTAATGCACCTGCCGTGCGGACGGAACCGGCCGGGTTCGGCCGGCTCTCCGGTGGCCGGGGTGGCGCGTTCCTACATCACACCCGGACACGGGTGGCACACCATGTGGCGGACCCTGGCGAACCCTGGCGAATACTCGCCTGGCCCATGTCGTGCCGATACCTTCAAGTCAGCCGAGGAACCTGGGGGCTTGACGTGACGAGGGAACCCAACACCCGCCTCGCGGACCTGTTCGGAATGACCGGCTGGTCCAAGGGCGAGCTCGCGAGGCTGGTCAACCGGCAGGCGGCGGTCATGGGACATCCGCAGCTGGCGACCGACACCTCCCGGGTGCGGCGTTGGATCGACATGGGGGAATCCCCCCGGGACCCGGTACCCAGGGTGCTCGCGGCTCTCTTCACCGAGCGACTCGGTCGTGTCGTGACCATAGAGGACCTCGGGTTCGGCCGGCGCGGGCGGAGTGGAAGGGGGCGGACCCAGGACGGGCTGCCCTGGCCGCCCGAGCGGACCGCCGCGGTCCTCACCGAATTCACGGGAATGGACCTCATGCTCAACCGACGCGGCTTGGTGGGCGCGGGCGCCGCGCTCGCCGCAGGATCAGTACTCAGCTCGGCGATGCACGACTGGCTGCACGCCGACCCCGTCCTCGCCTCCGACGGCCCCCGGCTGGACGACCCGCTGCGGGACACCCTGCACGCCGAACCCGCCGGGTACGACCGCTATGAGGCGGTCCCGGTGGGCTCCACCGAGATCGAGGAACTGGAACGCTCGGTCGATGTCTTCCGCGCCTGGGACGCGGCCCGCGGCGGCGGGCTGCAGCGCAAGGCGGTGGTCGGCCAGCTCAATGAGGTGGGCGGGATGCTCGCCTACCACCACCCCGACCACCTCCAGCGGAGGCTGTGGGGGGTGGCGGCCAACCTGGCAGTGCTGGCCGGCTGGATGTCCCACGATGTGGGCCTGGAACCCACCGCCCAGAAGTACTTCGTCATCGCCGCGCACGCCGCCCGGGAGGGCGGGGACCGGCCACGGGCGGGCGAGGCGCTGTCCCGGGCGGCCCGTCAGATGGTGCACCTGGGCCGCCCCGACGACGCACTGGACCTGATGAAGCTCGCCAACTCCGGTGCCGGTGAGGAGGCTTTGCCGAGGACCCGGGCCATGCTCTACACCATTGAGGCCTGGGCGCAGGCGTCCATGGGCCACGGCCAGGCCATGCGGCGCAAGCTGGGCGAGGCCGAGGAGCTGTTCGTCGGGGACAAGGGTGATGTGCCGCCGCCGAGTTGGATGCAGATGTTCGACGAGGCGGATCTGCACGGTATGCAGGCGCTGGCCTATCGCACCCTGGCGGAGCACGATCCCTCGGCGGCGGTGATCGCCCAGCGGCACGCCAAGGAGGCGCTGCGGCTGCGGGGCAGCGGCCACCAGCGGTCGATGATCTTCGATTACCTCTCCCTGGCCTCCGCGTGCTTCATCAGTGACGATCCCGAACAGGCCGATACCTATGCCCGGTTGGCCCTGGTGAGCATCGGTGAGACCTCCTCGCACCGCACCTGGGACCGGCTGCGTGAGATGTACCGGCTGACCGGGAAGTACGCGGGCTTCGCCCGGATCTCCGATCTGCGCCAGGAGATCCAGCACGCCTTCCCCAAGGGTCCGGGCGGCGGTAAGGGCAAGCTGGCGGCGATCTGACCCCGGCCGTTCTGCCGTTCAGCCGCCGGGCCGTTCTGCCGTCGTTGTCCTTCGGTGGTGCCGTTCAGGAGTGCCGTTCAGGCACTGATCCGGGCGACCAGCATGCGCGCGTCGTCCTGACGGGACCGGCCGCCGCATTCCGCCATCAGGATCCGTACGCAGTCCTGGGCGCTGTGTGCCGTGGTCAGCCGTGCGGCGGGCGCCAGCAGGCGCTCGGCGGGCAGCGCCTCGGTGTGCAGCAGGAGGACATCACCGGGTAGCAGGCGCTCCTCGGCCTGGGTGTAGCCGGCACCCCTGACCACTCCCAGCGGCATGCCACGCTCGCCGGGCAACACCCGCCCGGTTCCGGCGCGGAACAGCAGGGGGGCGGGATGGTCCGCGCCGGCCCAGCGCAGGGTGCGGGTGTGTGGCTCATAGCGGCAGCACAGGGCGCTGCCCAGGGCGGGCTGGGCGGAGTGGTCCAGTAACTGGTTGAGCCAGCCCAGCAGCGGGCCCGGCTCGGTGCCGGTGACGGCCATGCCGCGCACCGCTCCGAGCAGCATGGCCAGCGCGGAGGCGGTGGCCATGCCCTGCCCGGTCAGCGCGCCCACGCTCAGCAGGGTGCGCCCGTCCGGCAGCGGCAGCGCATCACACCAGTCGCCGCCGGGCAGGCCGCCGGTGGTGCCGGGGACGTGGTGGGTGGCGAGCTCCAGCCCGTTGCCCGTCTCGCTCCGCCAGGACGGCAGCACGGCCTCCCGGAGCTCCGCTGCCAGCCGGTGCCGCTGGTGGTGCAGGGCGTCATGGCTGAGCCGCACCGCCTCCCGGCCGCGGCTCAGCTCGCCGACGTCCCGCAGCACGGCCCACATGGCGGCCGCGCAGCCGTCCGCGTCCAGCACCGGCTCCGCCCTCAACTGGACGGTGCGCACCGTGCCGTCGCCGCGCCGGAGGCGGAACTCGCCCTCGGCCGGCCGGCCGTCCACCAGGCAGCCGGTGACCAGTGCGGTCAACTGCTCACGGTCCTCGTCCAGCACCCAGGAGGGCAACTCGTCCAGGGTGAGCGCGCCGTCCGCCGGGTCCCGGCCGAAGAGCTGGTAGACCTCCTCGGACCAGGTGACCTCGTCGGTGAGCAGATCCCACTCGGCGCTGCCCACCGGCCCGGTGTCCGGCGGAGCCGGCGGGCCGTCGCGGAGCTGGCCCAGCTGCCGGCCGAGATCCTCCAGCTGGCTGGCGGCCAGCTCGCACAGCGCCCGCTCCCAGCGGGAGCGCGGCCCGGCGTCCCCGGTGGCCCGGCGCACCGCGTCGATCCCGCCGCGCAGCCGCCGGGCCTGGCAGATCAGTGCCTCCAGCGCCTCGGGCTCGGGTGGCTCGGCGGCGGAACGGTCCGCGGAGAGGGAGGACGGCATCGTGGACTCCGATACGGGCGGAAGCGCGGCCTTTGACTCCGGAGGGGTCCGTGGGGGACGGCCGGGTGGTGCGGTAACGACTGTCGCACAGTCCGCGACGGCTCGTAACCGGTTTTGCAATACCCGGTGCGGTCGTGCGCCGGGCATATGCCGGTGTGGTGGCGGGCATATCGGGCGGGACTCGGCGGAATCTCCAGCTCCGGGTAGGCTGCGGGCGCTCGGACGCCCCGAGACCGCTCCGTTCACCCAGGCATAGCCCCGGTGGACACCGGCAAGAATGCCGGACGACGGAAATCCCGTTGCCAGCCGACCACCCGCACCGGATGCTGACCCCATGTTCGATCCAGACATAGCGCCCAGCGGCACCCTGCTCGGCCTCCTCCAGCGAGGCCGCGGCGACGGGACCCTGCACGCCCTCGCGGCGCCGCGGGCCGAGGCGCTCGCGGCGCTCAACCGCTGTGTGCGCGAGGACCCCCGCCGCGACTGGCAGGTGGAGAACCGCTCGCTTTACTACGCGCGGCTCTATCTGGACCTCGACGGCGGGCTGGACGAGCTCGAGCAGCACCTCTTCCAGGCGGACGACCTGCTGGACACCGCCGAGGAACGCACCGGCCTGGCCCTGGCCGTCCTGGGCCACCTGGCCTCCTACGGCCGGCGGGACGCCCTGGCCTTGCTGCGCCGCTACGCCGCCACCGGCACCAACTGGAGCTGGGCCCTGGACGAGCTGGCCCTGCGCGACGAGGACACCGCTCTGGCCGCTCTGGGCGAGGCCGTACTGGCCCGCTTCCCGGCCGGTCCGGAGGGGGACGCGGCGCTGGCCGCCGCGGTGCGCGACGCCTTTGAGCCCAGGCCCTGGCGGATCTGGGCGGATGAGCAGCAGGCCCCCGCCACCGCCGCCCGGATGCGCGCCGCCTGGGAGCAGAGCAGCTTCGACCGCTGGCAGCGCCAGCTGCGCTCCTCCGGCCCGCGCCCGGGCTGGGGCGTGCGCCAGGTGCTGGACTGGGCCCAGGAGGGCCTGTCCCTGTACCCCGTCCAGCAGCGTCATGTGGCCGCCGCCCGCTGTCTGACCGCGGTGGCCGGCCCCGAGGACCGGCTGGAGATCGTCGAGGCGGCCGCCTTCGGCCTCGAAGCCGCCCGTGCCACCGCCCTGCGCTACCTGGCAGAGCATGACGACCCGCAGGCCCTGGACCTGATTGAGACGGCCGCCGGCGACCCGGTGGAACTGGTGGCCGAGGCCGCGGTCAACGCCTTTGACCGGATGCGCGGCGCCGCCGCCCTGGAGCGCGCCCGGGCCTGGGTGCACCGGGACGATGCCCTGGGCGCCGCCGCCGCCGGAATGCTCGCCTGCCGGGGTGCGGAGTACGACGCCCCGCTGGTGCTGGGCGCGCTGCGCCGCACGGTGCGGGCCGAGGGGCCGGACGCCCCCATGCTCTGGGACCTGGTGGACGGCGCCGGACGGCTGGCCATCCGCTGTGCTGCCCCGGTGCTGCGCCATGTCTACCGCGAGACCTCCTCCTCCCATCTGCGCGGCCGGGCCGCCCGGGCGCTGGCGGCCACCGACCCCTCGTTCGCGGCCGGCTTCGCGGTGGAGTGTCTGTGGGACTGTGAGGAGTCCACCCGGGAACTGGCGGCCCATCACCACGCCGCCACCGCCGATGCCCGGGTGGTGCAGCAACTGCGCCGCCTGGCTGTGGACCCCGCCGAGGAGGCGGAGGTGCAGACCGCCGTCCGCAGCCGTTTCGGCCCGGATGCCACGGCGGTGTGAGGCGTGGGATGTGTGGTGGGCGGCTTGTGTCAAGCTGTGGCGAAAACCGGTAAGGCCAGGAGGCATTGATGACCCAGACGGAACCGCAGGGCGCGGACGCGGACCAGGAGCAGGAACAGGAACAGGATCAGGACGAGGTCAGGCGCAAGTTCCGGGAGGCGCTGGACCGTAAGCGGGGCCGGGCGGCCGGCGCCGGTGCCGGCGGGCGCGGAGCCGAAGGCTCGAAGATCCATGGCACCCATGGCAAGGCCGGGGGCCAGCGCTCCTTCCGTCGCAAGAGCGGCTGACCAAGCGAAGGCGCCCTGCTGGGCGCGGAGCGAATGTGCCGATAATAGAGGCGCCGCGGTCACCGCCGCGGTGCCCGACAGAACATCAGCACAGAAAACAGGGGGCGTCGATGAAGAGCCGGCACACGCATGAGGGCAGGCACCGGGGAGGGGCGGCCCGCCGGATAGCCGCCGTCGTGGCCCTGCTGCTGGGTACCGCTCTGCTGGCCACGCCCGCGTCGGCCGCGAGCACCTACTCCGCCACCCGGGTCGTCCAGCAGACCGTCGCGGCGGAGAGCGGCTCGGGCCACGGGGCAACGGCCGCGGGGCAGCACGCCGTCCGGGCGGTCTCGCACCATCAGCACATCAGCGCCGCGCACCAGCAGGTGGCGAAGAAAAAGAAGAAGGGATTCTTCGCCAAGCTGGGCAAGGCCCTGCTGATCATCCTGATCATCGTGATCCTCTTCATCATCCTGGTGATCTGGCTGATCGTGCACTTTGTGCGCAAGGCGTTCCGGCGCCGTTCCTGACCCGGCGCTCCGCCCGAGGCCGTCGTCGCGTCCGCGGCGGCGGCCTCGGCCGTCCGCCCGGTCCGGTGCTCAGGCGTAGGGCGTGAGGAAGCGCTCCGGCTGGCAGGCGTCACAGGGACGCACATCATGGCCGGCGATCCGCATCCGGGCCTCGGCGGTGGTCAGCGTGGCCTCGCCGCCCTTGGGTACCCAGCACCCCGCATGGTGCAGCTCCTGGAGCACCCCACCGGACCGGCGGTGCACGGTGATGGGCCAGACCGCGTCCTCGAAATCGGGCCGGGCGGGCCTGCGATGGGAGATATGGGTGCGTTCGGAGTCGCCGGAGATCCGTTTGAGTACCAGGGCGCGCACCCAGTCACGCGCCGAATGACCCGCCTCCCGGGCGGCGGCCTCAATACGGACGAGTTCGTCGGGGGAGAAGAGCTGCTCCATGACGCCGGACAGTAGCAGCGCACAGCTTCCCGCGGCCCGGGTTCCGGGCGATCACGGGACTGTGCTGACCTGCGGGTTGACCAGAGGGTACCGTTCGCCTGGACGGCCCCCGGCGGCGGCGTGCGAAGGATGGCGCAGCTCCCGCCGCGCGCAGGGGAGTTGGCATAGGACGCCGGTGTATTCCCCCGGGCGCCGGACAGCTCCCCGATTACCGGTTCTTGGCGTTCCCGGGTATCACCTTTCCTCGTGAACGCACCCTGACGGACGCCATCGTCCCGCGGTGGCGGGGGAGTTGGCGGCCGTCACTTCGAGGCGTGGGAACCGAGGTAGAACAGCAGCCAGATAAAGCCGGCGAGCAGGTGACCCAGCACGATGTAGATCAGCACCCGCCAGCCGATCGCCTTTTCCGCGTAGTTCTCGTTCTCGCTCACTGTTCTTCTCCCGTGGTGCCCGGCCCGTCCGCCGCCGCGCTCCGCAGCTCCGTCAGCAGTTCCTCCTGGCCGGTCAGCACCTGGGCCAGGATGCGCCGGGCGGTCGCCAGCAGCTGGGCCACCTCATCGCCGGCCAGGGCGTAGACCACGGTGGAGCCCTCGCGGGCGGCGGTCACAATGCCCGAGCGGCGCAGCACGGCCAACTGCTGGGAGAGGCTGGACGGTTCGATGCCGATCGCGGCCAGCAGGTCCCGCACCGGCTTGGGCCCGTCCTGCAGCAGCTCCAGCACCCGGATGCGCACCGGATGTCCGAGCATACGGAAGAACTCGGCCTTGGCCTGGTACAGCGGCACCCGCACCCCGATCAACTTCCGTTCCGTCCTTCCGTCTTGTCGTCGGTGTCGACGCCGTGTTCGGCCGCGATGCGCAGCGCGTCCTCCAGTTCGTCCTCCGCCAGGGCCGCCGCGTAGGCATCCCCGGCCGCCCGCGCGGCGGCGAGGGCCGAACGCGCCGCGCGCACCCGTTCCCGCATCGCCTCGGCGAACGCGCTCACCGCTGCCCCCCCCGCCCGGCCTGGTACGGCCGCTCGTACAACTGGTGAATTGAAGAACTCTGCAATTGTAGAACGGCCGGAGGCTGCCGCTCCCCACCGGGTGCACATCGGCGGGGCTCCCGGCCCCAGGCGGCCGACGACCGGGGTCATTCACCCGTGTGGGCGCGGAAGCGGGGGTATCTCATGCGGTGGTCACATGACCTTAGGTACCTTTTGTTAGGTTTTATTCACCAGGCTCGCGAGGTGTCTCCCGTGTTCGTTGTGCGGCTGGGGGTGCAGAGGTGGCGGTTTCGCCGAGTGAATCCCCGCTCCCGGCGGCCCAAGGGCACCCCGGGAGCCCGGCCTGCGGGGCGGGGGGAGCGGAAGGGGCGGAGAACGGCGGCCGGCACGGTCCGGGGCTCGCGGAGGACTATGACTACGACCGGTACAGCCGGCTGGCGGGGGAGCTGACGGAACCGCCCGACGGGCCGTACCGGGTGCGCTACCGCCGGCTGATCGGCGGTGGTGCCGGACGCCGGCTGGGGGCCGGTCTGCTGTCGGTGGCCGCACCCCTGGTGTCCTTGGTGCTGGTGGTGTGGCTGATGCGGCCGGAGCACTGGGTGGACCGGCCCTATGCCACCGCCTGGGAGCATGCCGCCGACACCGTGGTGACCCTCTCGATCGGCCTGGTCGAGAGCTTCCGGCTGGTCAATGTGATCTCCAACGCCCATGCCACCTGGATGGCCCGCGACCCGGTGCCGGTACGGCCCCAGCCGGGCACCCGGGTGGCCTTTCTGACCACCTATGTGCCGGGCAAGGAGCCCTTCTCCATGGTGCGGGCCACCCTGGAGGGAGCGGTCCGTATCGTGCACGACGGGACGCTGGACGTCTGGCTGCTGGACGAGGGCGATGACGCCGAGGTCAAGGGGCTCTGCAAGCGGCTGGGAGTAAAGCACTTCACCCGTAAGGGAGTCGAGCGCTGGAACCGGCCCGCCGGCTGCTTCCGGGCGCGCACCAAACACGGCAACTACAACGCCTGGCTGGACGCCCATGGCGCCGGCTACGAGTTCATGGCCTGTGTGGACACCGACCATGTGCCGCTGCCCAACTTCCTGGAGCGGATGCTGGGTTACTTCCGTGATCCGGATGTGGCCTTTGTGGTGGGACCCCAGGTCTACGGCAACTACACGGCGGCCGTGACCAAGGCGGCCGAGAGCCAGCAGTTCCTCTTCCACGCCCTGATCCAGCGGGCCGGAAACGCCTATGGCTCACCGATGTTCGTGGGCACCAGCAACTGCGTACGCACCACCGTGCTCCGGCAGATCGGCGGCCTGTACGACTCCATCACCGAGGACATGGCTACCGGCCTGGAGATCCACCGCCGCCGCAACCCGGCCACCGGCCGCCGCTGGCGCTCGGTGTACACCCCGGATGTACTGGCGGTGGGCGAGGGGCCCTCGTCCTGGACGGACTTCTTCTCCCAGCAGTTGCGCTGGTCGCGCGGCACCTATGAGGCGCTGCTGCGCCAGTACTGGCGGGCGATGTGGCAGCTGACCCCGGGGCGGGTGCTCAACTACTCGCTGATGGTGGCCTACTACCCGATGGCGGCGCTGAACTGGGTGCTGGGCGGCCTGTCCTGTGTGCTCTTCCTGGGACTGGGCGCCTCCGGCATCAATGTGGAATCCCGGGTGTGGCTGATGCTCTACGCCGACGCGGCGGCCCTGCAGATCGGGCTCTACCTCTGGAACCGGCGGCACAATGTGAGCCCGCACGAGCCGGCCGGGTCCTCCGGGGCGGCGGGCATGCTGATGTCCGCGCTCGCCGCGCCGCTGTACGCCCGGTCGCTGCTGGAGGCCCTGCTGCGGCGCCGCTCCCGGTTTGTGGTGACGCCCAAGGGCGACTCCGCCAGCCCGGACCGGATGGCCACCTTCCGGACCCATCTGGTGTGGGCGGGCGCCTTCATCGTGTCGCTGGCCGCCTCGGCGCTGTTCGGCCATGCCCATACGGCCATGCGGGTGTGGGCACTGCTGGCGCTCGGCACCGCGCTGCTGCCGCTGGTGGTGTGGCGGGCGGGGCTGAGACGGGAGACGGGCGCGGTGCTGCCGATGGCGGTCGCCGCCGGGGAGGATCCGGCCCGTACGGTCAGCCAGCGCAGCCCGGTGTGAGTGCCGCCGGCCGAGGGGCGGTGAGCCGGCTCAACCCAGCTTGGCCGGCGAGGGACCCGGAGGTGCCGCCGGGCCCGGGGCCGGAACCGGAGCCGGCGGCCGGGCGGCGAACGGCGGCTGCTCCGGTGGCTGCACCGGTGGCGTGGTGGCCAGCCCGAGCGCGTACTCGGGCCACCACTCACCCGCCGGTGGCGCGCCCCGGCAGGTGCCGTCTGACTCCCCGGGCCGCTTGACCCAGAGCAGGGCGTCCACCCGGGCATCGCCGGTGGCGGTCGTCGGCGGAGTGCCCAGGGCGCGGCCGGGCGGATTGCACCAGCTCTCCTCGGTGCCGCCCGGAGGCAGCGGGCCATTGCCGTTGCGGCTGGTGTCGATGATGTAGTGGGCGCCGCCCAGCAGTTGGGACAGGGCGTCGCCATAGGCCCGAGTGACCGGTGTGCTGTGGAAGTTGGCCACATTGAGGGCAAAGCCACTGGCCCGCTCCACCCCGGCCCGCTTCAACGCCGAGGCCAGCGCGTGCTGGTCGGCGATCCAGCCCGCGTTGCCCGCGTCCAGATAGACGGAGGTGCCGGGGTGCGCCCGGAACGTCCGTACCGCCTCCGCCAGCAGGGCGGGGCGTTCCTCCGCCGCGGCGGCCGGTACACAGCCGGACACCCACTGCGCCACCGCGTCCGGCTCCAGGACCACCCAGGCCCGGCGGTCGCCGATCCCCTGCGCCGCGCGCGCCACCCAGGCGCGGTAGGCGGCCGCGTCCCGGGCGCCGCCGGAGGAGTACTGGCCGCAGTCGCGGTGCGGGATGCCATACGCCACCAGCAGAGGGACCCGCCCGGCCGCGGCGGCGGCCCCGGTGACCTCCGCCGCCTGTCGGTAGGGGTCATCTCCGGTGAGCCATACGGCGGTTGGCTGCCCGGCGATCCGCAGGACCGCCTCCGCGTCCTGCTCACGGCCGCGTTCCCGCCAGGTGAGCACCTGCTTGGTGGCCCGGCTCAGCGGCTCCACCCAGAACGGCGAACCGCCGCCCGGGGCGTCCGCCCGGGCCGCCGGGGCCGGCAGCGAGGCGAAGCCGGCACAGGCCAGGCCCGCGCATACCAGGCCCGTACAGGTCAGCAGCAGGGTGCCGCTCCTGGCCGGCATGGCTCCATCCCTTCACCCGGGGTCCGCGGGGTGTCTTCCGGGTCTGGGGTCTGATGCCACGCCGGGCCGGGTGGTGCTGCACCGCGGGGGGCCGTACGGGCGCAGGTTGGTCCGGCCGGGTGGGGCGTTTGCGGGCCGATATTACGAAACCGTACTATCCGGAATCGTGAAGTCCGCATCTGTGCAGTCCGAGCCCGGCCCGCCGGAGCGGTCCGCGCTGCTTGCCCTGCAGCGCGCGACCCATGCCACGCTCCAGCTGATCGCCGCCGAGCTCGCCGGCCTCGAGCTGACCGCCTCCGAGACCAATGCCCTGGCCAACCTGGCCGACGGGCGCGCCCGTACCGTCTCCGAGCTCGGCACCGGGACCGGCACCAGGCCCACCACCCTGACCGGGGTGCTGGACCGCCTGGAGCGGCGCGGCCACATCACCCGAGGCACCCGCGTGGGAGACCGGCGCTCGGTGCTGATCGAGCTGACGCCCGCCGGCCGGCGGGCCGCCGAGACCATCCGGCAGACCCTGACCGCCCTGGAGAAGCGCGCCCTGAGCGGCCTCTCCGCCACCGAAGTGGCCGGCTTCCACGCCGTCCTCCGAGCCCTGACCGAGGTATCCGCATGAATTCCGCGTTCACCGAGCTGATGCGCGAGGCGATGGCCGGAGAAGACCGCTTCGGACACCGCCAGCATGTCCGGCTGACCTGGCTGGCGGTCCGCCGGTATGGCACCGCCGCGGCCGTGGACCTGGTCAGTGAGGGCATCCGGCGCACCGCCGCCGGGGCGGGGGCGCCGGAGAAGTTCCATATGACGATGAGCCGGGCCTGGGTGGAGCTGGTGGGACACCACGCGGTGGACGACGATGACTTCGAGACCTTCGCCGCGCGCCACCCGGAGCTGCTCGACAAGGAGCTGCTCGGCCGCTTCTACCGGCCGGGGACGCTGGCCGCCGACGCGGCCAGGGCCGGCTGGGTCGAGCCGGACCTCGCTCCCTTTCCCCGGGAGTTCCCCATCAGCGGCGCGACCGGCCACCACCGGCCCGCGGCCGGAAACTAGCCGCGGCCCAACACCTCGCCCAAGTCATAACGCACCGGCTCCTCCAACTGCGCATAGGTGCACTGCTCCGGCTCCCGGTCGGGCCGCCAGCGGCGGAACTGCGTGGTGTGCCGGAAGCGGTCGCCCTGCATATGGTCATAGGCCACCTCGCACACCCGCTCGGGGCGCAGCGGGATCCAGGACAGGTCCTTCTTGCCCGTCCAGCGGCTGGGCCCGCCGGGCAGCCGGCCGGCCGCCTGGGCCTCCGGGTCGGCCCAGTCCTGCCAGGGATGCCCCTGGGCCGAGGGCATCCGCAGCGGTTCCAGTTCGGCCATCAGCTCCCGGCGGCGCGGCATGGAGAACGCCGCGCACACGCCCACATGCTGCAGCCGCCCCGCCCCGTCGTGCAGGCCCAGCAGCAGCGAGCCGACCACCGGGCCGCTCTTGTGCGGCCGCAGTCCGGCGACCACACAGTCGGCGGTCCGCTCGTGCTTGACCTTGATCATCACCCGCTCGCCCGGCCGGTAGGGCAGCCGGGGCGGTTTGGCCACCACTCCGTCCAGGCCCGCCCCCTCGAAGTGTTCGAACCAGCGTCGGGCCAGGGCCAGGTCATAGGTGGCGGGTGCGGTGAACACCGGGTCATGGGCCTGGCGCAGCGCCTCGGTGAGCGCTTCCCGGCGGGCCCGCTGCTCGGTGTCCAGCAGGGACCGCTCGCCCAGTGCCAGCAGGTCGAAGGCGATAAAGGAGGCCGGGGTGACCTCGGCCAGGTGACGGACCCGGGAGGCGGCCGGGTGGATGCGCTCCAGCAGCGCGTCGAAGTCCAGCCGCCGGCCCCGCACAATGACGATCTCGCCGTCCAGGACACAGCGCGGCGGCAGTTGTTCCAGCAGGGCCCGGGTGAGCTCGGGGAAGTAGCGGGTCAGCGGCCTGCCGGAGCGGCTGCCCAGCTCGATCCGCTCGCCGTCGCGGAAGACGATGCACCGGAAACCGTCCCACTTGGCCTCGTAGAGCATCCCGGGTGGAATCTCCGCCGCCGGCTTGGCCAGCATCGGCCGCAGGGGCGGCGTCACCGGAAGGTCCATGGTGGTGATTGTGCGGGCACCCGACCGCCCCCGCCCGCCGGCGGGCGGTCATGGCGGCCGCCGCCTAGCGTGGCCGCATGGCACAGGCTCTGGAACTCACCGTCGGTGAGCGGACGGTACGGCTGTCCAACCCGGACAAGGTCTACTTCCCCCGGCTGGGGATCACCAAGTACGACGTCGCCCGCTACTACCTGAGCGTCGCCGATGGCATTCTGCGGGCGCTGCGGGACCGGCCGACGACCCTGGAGCGCTACCCGGACGGGGTGGAGGGCGAGTCCTTCTTCCAGAAGCGCGCCCCCAAGAACCTGCCCGAGTGGATCCCGACCGGCCGTATCGCCTTCCCCAGCGGCCGTTACGCCGACGAGATCTGTCCCACCGAGCCCGCCGCCGTGCTCTGGGCCGCCAATCTGGGCTGTCTCACCTTCCACCCCTGGCCGGTGCGCCGTTCCGACACCGACCACCCGGACGAACTGCGCATCGACCTCGACCCCCAGCCCGGCACCGGCTACCCGGACGCGGTGCGCGCCGCCCTGGAACTGCGCGCGGTCCTGGACCAACTGGGCCTGACCGGCTGGCCGAAGACCTCCGGCGGCCGGGGGCTGCATGTCTTCGTCCCCACCTCCCCGTGGTGGACCTTCGTCCAGGTGCGGCGGGCCGCCATCGCGGTGGCCCGGGAACTGGAGCGCCGGATGCCGGAGCGGGTCACCACCGCCTGGTGGAAGGAGGAGCGCGGCGCCAAGGTGTTCGTCGACTACAACCAGACCGCCCGGGACCGCACCATCGCCAGCGCCTACTCGCTGCGCCCCCGGCCGCATGCCCCGGTCTCGGCACCGCTGTTGTGGGACGAGCTGGCCGACGCGGTGCCGGAGGACTTCGACCTGCGCACCATGCCCGCCCGTTACGCGGAACGGGGCGATGTGCACGCGCCGATGGACGAGCGGCCCTGCGGGCTGGACGCCGCGCTGGAACTGGCGGCCAAGGACGAGCGGGACCATGGGCTGGGCGATCTGCCCTATCCGCCGGAGCACCCCAAGATGAAGGGCGAGCCCAAACGGGTGCAGCCCAGCAGGGCACGCCGACCGTCTGGCGAAAGTGGATGATTCCGGCTAAACGGGAATTACTCAGCATTCATTTGCGTTTATGGATTTTTTCCAAGTGGAACCTGGGCAATGCGTTATCCACCTCTCAGCAAGGGAAGTTCGTCATGCTCAGGACACTCACGCGTCGTGGCGGAAAGGCGACGGCAGCCTTGATCGCGGCCGCCGCGCTCGGTGGCTCGGTGCTGGCCGCGGTGCCCGCCGGTGCGGCGGCCGGGTCCCCGGTGCCGGCGCCCGTCAAGCCGTACGGCACCATCACCGCCCTCACCGGCGTCAATGAGCGCGCCCACCCAAGCATCGATTCCACCTCGCGCGGTGTCTCCAGACACCGCACCCAGCTGGCGCTGCGGTGCAAGGTCCGGGCCCAGGACATCAACGGCAACAACATCTGGTACCAGCTGCGCGACCGGGAGACCTGGGTCACGGCGAGGTATGTGGAGGCCAACGGCGAGATCCCGCGCTGCCGCAGCCTCAACCGCAGCGCCATGGACCAGAGTGTGGAGTCCCGCCACGCCATGGGGTGAGGACGCCTGGCGCACCTCCTCGCGGGCCCCGTCCGGACAATCCGGACGGGGCCCGCGAGCTGGGCCCCGGACAGGGGGATTACCGGTCTCGACTCCGTTGGCGGCGCCTACAGTTGCTTCACGTACGTCATGGACGCCGGAAGGAAGAACGCGTTGGACCACCTGACCCATG
Organism: Streptomyces sp. NPDC052396; assembly: GCF_044593195.1. Classification (NCBI taxonomy): domain Bacteria; kingdom Bacillati; phylum Actinomycetota; class Actinomycetes; order Kitasatosporales; family Streptomycetaceae; genus Streptomyces; species Streptomyces sp. NPDC052396. Next base: position 269,477 of record NZ_JBIUAW010000010.1, on the reverse strand, counting down.
GTTGTGTTCTGCTGCTGGACGGCACCCCTGACCAGCGGCGGGGCACCCTGCCGAACCCGACCGCACACGCCATCGCCGGCGCCGGCCCGCGCACCCTGCTCGCCGCCGGACAGGTGGATGTGGTGCAACTGCCCGCCATGGCCGGTCCGCAGAGCGTGCTGTCCTATCTGCGGCACGCCGCCGCGGTGCCGGGCCCGCTGCTGGTCTGGGTCACCGGGCAGCTGATGGTCCCGTCCCGGCGCGGCAGAGAACTGCACCTGGCCCTGCGGGAGTCGGGCCCCGCCACCGTCCGCTACAACGGGCTGCCCTGGCAGTGGCTGCTGGACGCCCTGGCCGCGCACACCGGCCCGACGCTGCTGCTGGTGGATGTGGAGGCGGACCGGGCCGCCTGGCCGTATGTGGCCGCCGCTGCCCAGGACGGGCGGCTGGCCGGCGGGCTGGCGGTGTGCGGGGTGGTCACCCCGCGCCCGGAGCGGCCGCCGGTGGAGGCCGGCCCCTACACTCGCGCCTTCCTCACCGCGCTCAGTGTCGGCCACCCCACCGCTGGGCCGGTGCTGGACCCCGCGCTGCTGCACCATCTCGCCCTGGGGCAGGCGACCTTGCCGGAGGGCCTGCTGGCCCTGCAGTACGGCACGGCCGGACCGGTGCTGGCCAACCCGGCGCACGCCCCGGCCCGTCCCGCGCAGACCCGGGCCGCCGCCGCGCAGGTGCCGGCCGCCCCGGCCCCGGCCGGCGCCCCGGCGGCGGGGAACGCGGACCGGCCCGAGCCCGCCCCGGCGCCCGAGGACGATCCGCTGCCGCACATCCTGGCCGCCGCCAACGCCGGGCGGCACAACGAGGCCGCCGCCATGGCCGCCGCCTGGGAACAGCAGGTGCTGCGCCGGCATGGGCCGCAGAGCCCGGAGGCCGGGCTGTGGGTCGAGGTACGGGCCGACCTGGCCCGGCTGGCCGGGGACCATCCGCGCGCCGCCGAGCTGTGGATGTCGGCCGCCGCGGGCCGGCTGGCCCGTGGCGGCCCCACCGACAGCGAGGCGGTGGCCGCGCTGAAACGGGCCCATTACTGCTGGCAGCACAGCGGGGAGCGGGCGGGGCCGCTGGCCCCGGCGCTGCTGGCGCTGTGGGAGCAGGTGCCGGACAGCATGGACGCGGCGGCCGACGTCCGGTCCCGGCTGGCGGCCGGGGCGCCGCGGTAGCGCTCCGCCGGAGGTGCGGTACCGCGGCCGCGGGCGGTAAGTGGCTGCTCGCGCCCACCCGGCGGAGCCCCTTCAGGCAGCCGCTCGTGCCTCCTACCGGGCGCCGACGGCCCACCACCGGGCCTTGTACATGGCGCCGTGCAGCAGGGTGCGCCTGCCGTCCGGCTGGTACAGCGTCAGCGTCGAGGTGCACCAGGCGCAGGCGTGCCCCGGTTCCGGGCGGGCGACCAGGATCTGCCCGGTGACCGGGTCGTCCCCGATGCTCTTGACGTCCGGGGCGCTGACCCGCGACTGCAGCGGATAGCTGACGAACCGCCGCTGCTTGGTGGCGAACTGATACACCGCGGAGGCGGTGGTCACCCACAGCCGCCCCGGGGAGCCGGCCACCGCCGCCAGGTCATGCCCCTGGCGGGTGGGCAGTGTGATGCGGTGCAGCACGGTCAGGCCGGGGTCGTCGGACGGGCCGTCCACCCGCAGGGCGACCAGTTCCCGGCTGCCCAGCGCCCACAGCAGCCGGGTGTGCGGATCCCAGTGCACCCCGTGCGCCCCCGGCAGGTCCAGCTGGGTGTGCTCGGTGGCCCGGGAGCCGAGGGAGGCGGCGTACAGCCGTACATAGCCGCCGGTGCTGGCGGCCACCGCCACATTGCCGTCCGGCAGCAGCTCGATGCTGTGGGTGTTGCCGGAGCCGGTGTCGGCCGCCCAGTACACCCGGCGGTCCGGGTAGCCGATCACCGCCGCCAGGCCGCCGGAGGCGGTGGCCAGCAGATAGCGGCGCCCGCCCCGTTCACGGAGCTTGGCCTCGCTGGGATTGGTCCAGGTGGAGTCGGGGTCCAGATCGGAGAGTTCATCCTGTCCGTCCGCGCTCCAGGACCACAGCACACCCCGGTCCTCGCCGTCGGCGTCCCAGCGTGACTGGTCCCCGCGCAGTACATGCACCGAGCGCCCGGCCTGGTCGGCGGCCACGATCGGGGAGGAGCGCGCCAGCCAGGCGCGGGCCGGGTCCGCCGGGGCGTTCGCCGAGGCCGGTGGGCTGAGCGCCAGGGCGAGGACGGCGGCCAGCACGGCCGGCCATGGGCCGGTCATCTCACCGTCCGGCCGGGGAGGTTCGGGTGGGCCACGCGGAACTCCTTCGCTGTCGGGACGCGGTACGCGCCGACAGCATCGGGCAGCACCACCGGCGCCCCGGTGGTGCCACGCGTGACACTCAGCCGGACGGAGTCGCGATGCGCCGGTCCCGGGCGGCGATGCGCAGGTCGTTGATGCTCGCGTAGCGCCGCCGCATCAGGCCGTTGGCATCGAACTCCCAGTTCTCATTGCCGTAACTGCGGTACCACTGGCCCTCGGTGTCATGCCACTCGTACGCGAAGCGGACGGCGATCCGGTCATCCGTGTACGCCCATAGCTCCTTGCGCAGCCGGTAGCCGAGTTCGCGCTCCCACTTGGCGCGCAGAAAGGCCACGATGGCCGGGCGGCCGGTGAGGAACTCATCGCGGTTGCGCCACTCGGAATCCTCGGTGTAGGCCAGCGAAACCCGTTCCGGGTCATGGCTGTTCCAGGCATCCTCGGCCGACTTGACCTTCCGCAGGGCGGTTTCGGCGGTGAAGGGCGGAAACGGGCGCACGGCTGGCTCCTTCGGTGACCATGGATGAGAACGATCGTTCTCCTCGCTCTGCGGTAGCGTAGGAGAACGATCGTTCTCAGGGCAAGGAGCGGATGACATGGAGCCCCAGGCGCAGGAAGCGCGAGTGCTGGACGCGGCCGAGGAACTCTTCTACGCCAGAGGGCTGCAGGCGGTCGGCATGGACGCCATCCGCACCGCCTCCGGGGTCTCGCTCAAGCGCCTCTACCAGCTCTTCCCCTCCAAGGACGCGCTGGTGGAGGCATATCTGCTGCGCCGCGACCAGCGCTGGCGCGCGGAACTGGCCCACTACGCAGCGGCCCGCCCGGCCGGCGGGGAGCGGGTGCTGGCGGTCTTCGACTGGCTGCATCACTGGTTCGCCCGGCCGGGCTTCCGGGGCTGTGCCTTTGTCAACTCCTACGGCGAACTGGGCCCCGCGCACCCGGGAGTGACCGCGGCCGCCCGCTCCCACAAGGCCGCCGTCCGGCGGTATCTGACGGAACTGGTGGCGGAGGCGGGCGTACCGGCGCCGGTGGCCGGGCAGATTGCGTTGCTCGCCGAAGGGGCCATCACCACCGCCGCCGTCTCCGGTGACGCGGCGGTGGCCCGGGAAGCCCGGGAGGCGGCACGGGTGTTGCTGGCGCACGGCGGGGGAGGGGCGGCGGATGCCGACAGACGGTGAACCGGTTGCCAGGGAACGGGAGTTCCCCGGCTTTGTGGCGTTGTCCATGCGGATCACAGGCCGTACGGAAGGGGAGTTGCGGGCCACGGGCCGGGTCCGGCTCTACCACCAGGCCACGCTGGCGCGGGTGGGGCGCCCAGGAGTGGAACGTTTCCTCGCGGCCCTGGCCGCGGCGGGGGGCGACCCGGACGGCATCACCGATGCGGACGCCCGTGAAGTCGCCCGCGGCATAGGGTCCTTGTGGCGGGAGGGCGCCTGGGGAACCGGGTGCGCCCCGTAAGGGGCGCGGCCCGGGATCCGCCGGGCACAACTCAGTGCTCCACCGTGACCACGATCTTCCCGGTGTGCGCACTGGATTCCATCAGCCGGTGGGCGTCCACGATCCGGTCCAGTCCATGGAAGACCTTCCCGATCTCCGGGCGCAGCGTGCCGTCCCGCAGGCCCGCCTCGACAAAGCGGTTGATGCGGGCCCGTCCCTCGGCGGTGGCCGACAGATGCTGGTTGGCGTAACCGTGCACGGTCAGCGGCCAGTTGACGGGCATCAGGGTGGGACTGCCGCCGAGCCAGCCGTAGACCACCACCGTGCCCGCGACCGCCGCCGCCCGGGCCAGGTCGGGCAGACCGGGGCCGCCGACGGCATCGAAGATCAGCTCGGCGCCCTTGCCGCCGGTCAGCCGTCCGACCTCCTCGGCCACGTCCTCCTCCTGGGAGGCGATGACATGGGCCGCCCCGGCCGCCAGCAGCCGTTGCCGTTTGGCGCCGGTGCGGGTGACGGCAATGGGGACGGCTCCCATCCGGGCCGCGGTCTGCAGGGCCGCGATGCCGACGCCGCTGGAGGCGGCGGTGATCAGGACATGGTCCCCGGGGCGGAGCCCGCCGGTCTCCAACAGCCCGCCGTAGGCGGTTGCATAGGACAGCCAGGTGGCCGCCCCGGTCACCGCGTCCACCGAGGCCAGGCGCGGCACCACCGACCGGGCCGGGAGCACGATCCGGTCACCGTAGACGCCCTGGGCGCTCATCTCGATGCCGGGGCCGGTCAGCACCTCGTCACCCGGGGTGAATTCGGTGACCCCCTCACCGACGGCCTCCACCACGCCCGCCGCCTCATAGCCGAGCCGGGAGCCGGGCAGGACCGGCTGGTAGTAGTAGCCGCCCGAGCGGAAGAGCGCCTCGGCGCGGTTGAGGCCGATGGCGTCCACCCGGATCAGGACCTCGCCCGGCCCCGGGGCGTCCAGCCGGACCTCCTCGATCTCCAGTACCTCGGGACCGCCGGTCCGATGGAAGAGCACTGCATGTGCGGAAGTTGTCATGCAAAGGACGCTATCGAGCATGAGCGAGACTCCCCATGTCCTGAAGTCTTCCATCTTTGTCCAGACGTCTTGTGTGATGGATCGATGAGTAGGCTTCCCTGTCATGGATGTGCTCAGCGATGCGATAGCCGCCATGCGGACCGGGGTGCCCCACTCCTCCCGCACCCTCAAGTCCGCGCCCTGGGGGCTGCGGTTCGCCGCCTCCGAGGGGGCGGGCTTCCATGTGGTGCTCCAAGGGGCCTGCTGGCTGATCCCGCCGGCCGGGGAACCGGTCGCCCTGGCCCCCGGCGATGTGGTGTTCCTGGCGCACGGGCGCGGGCATGCCATCGCCGACGACCCGGCGACCCCGCTGGTCGATGTGGTCCGGGCGCCGGACGGCGGCTGGCAGCTGAACGAGGACGTGCCACCGGGGAACGGCCCCGGCACGCTGATGCTCTGCGGTGCGTACCAGCTCAACCGGGCCCGGGCGCACCCGCTGCTCACCGGGCTGCCCGATGTCGTACACCTGCCCGCCCGGATCGGTTCGCACCCGGCGCTGCGCGCGGCCGTCGATCTGCTGGGCGGCGAACTGGAGCGACCGGGCCCGGGCTCCGACGCGGTGGTGCCGGCCCTGCTGGACACGCTGCTGCTCTATATCCTGCGTGCCTGGCTGCAGGACCGGGCCGGGCAGGCGCCCACCGGCTGGGCCGCCGCCCTGGCCGATCCGGCCGTTGCGGACGCGCTGCACGCCGTGCACCGCGACCCCGGCCACCCATGGACCGTGGAGGAACTCGGCGCCCACGCCGGCCTGTCCCGCGCGGCCTTCGCCCGGCGGTTCACCGCGGTGGTGGGACAGCCGCCGCTGGGCTATCTGACCTGGTGGCGCATGACCACCGCCGGCCGCTTGCTGGCCACGGGCGACGCACCGTTGCGGGTGATCGCCCAACGCGCCGGCTACTCCTCGGAGTTCGCCTTCGCCAAGGCGTTCAAGCGGGAGTTCGGAGTGGCACCGGGACGGTACCGGCGCGAGCAGGGTGCGCAGGGGGCGGCTGTCCTTGAGTGAGCGGCGGGGCTTGGTGTCGCGGGCACCTCGCCCGCGTTCCCACCCCGTCGCGCCCATGCGGCGGAGCCGCGTCAGGCAGCCGCTCCACGCCCCTCAGCCGGGTGGAGTCGGTTCTGCGGGGCCTGCCGGCGCGCTGGGCGGTGCGGGTGCTTTGTGGACCGGTGGTGGCGCGTCTTCCGGGGAGTGCGGGGTGACTGGCCGGCTGGGATTGGACGGCGTGTGCGGTGGTGGTTGTGCGTGGTGCTCGGGTGTGTGGGGGGTGACGGGCCGGGTGGGGCCGGAAGTGTTGTGTGTGGGTGCCGGGGCGGTTGGCAGTGCAGGGGTGGTGTGGGCCGATGATGGCGTCAACTCGGGTGTGCGCGGCGCGCTATGGCGGGGTGGGCCGGAGTCCTCGCCGGGCGGGTGCGGGGTGGCGGCCCGGGGTGAGCGGGACGCCTCCCGCGTCGGCGGCACCACCGACTTCGGTGCGCTCCGGGACGGGGAGGGAACGGAATCTCGTTGGCTTGCCGACGGCTGGGCGGCCGGGCTCTCCGGGGTCGCGGCGGACCCCGGCCCGGGCGTGCCCGGCGAACCGGGCGTCCGCAGGCCCTCCGTCGCCCCGCCCGGCGAGGTGACCGCGCCCCGTGAGGGGGAGCCGGTCACCTCCGGCGAGCCGGTCGGGGGCGCGGCCGGCGTACCCCGCGACGGAGCGGGGGAACCCGGCGGTGTCACCGTCGGCGGTGTCCAGGAGAACGGCTTGGAGTCGTGTGTGCCGTCATTGCCCACCGTCCGGTCGAAGGCCCGGCTCTTTTCATAGGGATCCACCAGCGGAATGCTGGCCAGCGGTCCCTGCTCCGTGGGCCGGGGCCGGATCACGGTGACCGTGGCGCCCTGGAAGCCCTCCCAGCGCACGCCCTGGTACGACGGCTTCGCCGGGGTGTCCGGCCGGCCCAGCGGATTGCCGCAGTTGCACTTGACCGCAGGGCTGCCATAGGGGTCGACCAGCACCGCCACTCCGGCCTGGAGCACCGACAGATAGGCGTAAGTACGGCCGTCGCCCTCGTAGTTGTGGTTCTTGACCAGGGTGTCATGGAGCAGCACCACCGAGGTCAGGCCGCGTATGTACGGCCCGATCGTCCGGTCGTCGATGCCGCGGAGGTGAGCCCATGCCTTCGCCTTCACGGGGTCGGCGGTGAGCTGCCCGATCAACTGGGCCTTGTCGCACTGGCTGGTGCGGCGGGTCCCGCCGAACGCGCCGCGTGCGTCACCGGCCGTCTCGCCGCCCCCGGGGAGGGAGGTGACGCCCCGCAGATCGCTCCGCGGATCCCTGAGGAAGGGCTTGTCGCCCACCACCCCGACCCCTTCCAGCGCCACCTTGGCGCTCCTGGGCGCCTCGGACGGGGACGAACACCCCGCCGCCGTGGCGACGACCGCCGTCAGTACTCCGGCCGCTATCAGGATGTGTGCCTGCCGCATCCCTTGCTCCCCCCGTGGTTCAGCTGCGTGGTTATGCGTGGTTCACCCGTAACCGCAGGCCGTCACCCAGCCGCCGCCGCAGGTGGTGGACGGAGTCCGCGGCGGCTGCTCCGGATAGCCCGAAGGACTCGATGAGCCCGGATAGCCGGGCGGTGCCTGGGACTCCGGGGACCCCGACGGGCCCGGTGAGGTGCTCGGCGTGGCCGGGGACGTGGATGAACCGGCCGTGCGGTCCGTGCTGTTGGCGGGCGGCGCCGACTCGTGCTGCTGCTCGAGCACCACGGCGGCGACGCCTCCGCCGAGGACCAGCAGGGCCAACAGCGGCCCGATCAGCAGCAGTTTGCGGCGGCGTACCGGAGCCGGGGCCGGAGCGGGCACCGGAGCCGGAGCCGGGACCGCAGCGGGCACCGGATACGCGGCGGGTGGCGGCACGGGGTGCGCGTAGGACGCGTAGGCGGGGGACGGGCCGGGGGAGGGGACGGTCGGCGCATGGGCCATATCGGCCGCCCTGGGCGCCGGCCGGGCCGGCTGCCCCGCCGCCACCGCGTCCAGCAGCCGCTGTGCCTCCTCCGAACCCATCCGCTCCTGGGGGTCCTTGCGCAACAGCCCCCACAGCACCGGAACCAGCGGACCGGCCCGCCGGGGCTCCGGCGCCTCGTCCTGGACCACGGCCTGCAGGGTGCTCAGCGCCGAGGAGCGGCGGAAGGGAGAGGTCCCTTCCACGGTGGCGTACAGGGTGGCGCCCAGCGACCACAGGTCGGACGGGGTGCCCGGGTGCCGCCCCAACGCCCGTTCCGGCGCCAGGTAGTCGGGCGAGCCGATCAGGTCCCCGGTGCGGGTGAAGGTGCCCGCCCCCTCGACCTGGGCGATGCCGAAGTCGGTGAGGATCACCCGGCCACCGGACTCCAGCAGCACATTCGCCGGTTTGACATCACGGTGCAGCACCCCGGCCGCATGCGCGCTGCGCAGCGCCTGGAGTACCGAGGAGCCGATCCTGGCCGTCTCCTTGGGGTCCAGGGCGCCCTCCTGAGCCAGTACATCGGCGAGCGAACGCCCCCGCACCAGCTCCATCACTATCCATGGGCGCCCCTCCTGCTCCACCACATCGTGCACGGTGATCACACAGGGGTGGCTGACCCGGGCCGCCGCCCGGGCCTCCTGCATCAGCCGGGCATAGAGCACCCGGACCTCGGCCTCGCTCATCTGCTCGGGGGCCCGGACCTCCTTTGCCGCCACCTCCCGGCCCAGGAGTTCGTCGAAGGCCCGCCAGACCACCCCCATGCCCCCGCTGCCCAGCGGCGCGAGCAGTCGGTAGCGCCCGGCCAGCAGCGGCTGGCGCCGCTCCGCGCTCATGGTGTCCATGCCGTACGCCCCTTCCCCCTGCGCACGCACGAACCGTACGCATTCGGGCCACACCGGCTGAGACGAGACTGCCCAGGATCCCGTTCCCGCACTCGGCCGCCGGGGGGCGCTCAGTGACCGGCCGAGAGCTCCCTGTCGAGCCAGCGCAGTACCAGGGGGTACTCCTCGCGCCAGGTCTGGAAGTTGTGACTGCCCTGGTCACGGACGAGTGTGGTGACCCGGGCGGGCGCCTTGACCTGCTGGACGAACTTCATGGTGGGCCGGTAGTTGCGCTGGTACTCCTTGCCGGACTTGCTGGTGGACACCAGCAGGGCGGCGGGCGGCGGGGGCAGGTGGGCCAGCCGCCAGGTCAGGTCGGCCTCCTTCTTCAGCTGGGCGTTGCCGGCGTAGAGGTCGCCGGTGTCATTGTCCTGGCGGGCGAAGTAGTCGGCGGACAGCCCGGCGCCGGCGCCATAGCGGGCGGGATTGGTCATGGCCAGCTTCAACGCGCAGTAGCCGCCGGTGGAGTTGCCCACCGCGCCCCAGGCGCCCCGGCCGTTGTCGGCGCGGTAGACATCGTTGACGGCGATCGGCAGGTCCTGGCTGAAGAAGGTGAGCGCCTGCGGACCGCCGGGCACATCGGTGCAGTTGGTGTCGCGGCCGGGCACCACCGAGGGGCGCACCATCAGCACGATCATGGGTCTGGTCCGCTTGGCCATCACCTCGGCCGAGGCCGCCTGCGGGACCTTGATCTGGGTGATGAGGTTCCTGGAGACCCCGGGCTGGCCGGTGATCGCCACAATGACCGGGAACCGGTCCTTCTCATGGCCCCGCTGGAAGTACTGGGGCGGGAGATAGGCATAGCCGTCCATGCTCAGCCCGGTGACCGGTCCCCGGATCTCTATCCGGTCCACCTGTCCGGCCTTGTCCCGGGCGCCCTTCAGACCGATGGACTCCGGTCCCTTGATCACCAGCGCGGGCGGCCGCTTGCCGCCGCCGGGGCCCGGCTGGAGCGCCTGGCGGGTGGAGGCACGGCCCAGCAGCTCGTCCCAGGTGGAGTAGAAGCCGAGGTCATCATTGGCCTTGACCAGCAGCGCGGCCATCACCATGCACTGCAGCAGCACCAGCAGACCCAGCCGGGCGGCCAGCGCCAGGGGCCCTCGCCGGGCCACCCGGGGCCATAGCCACAGCACCAGGGCGCAGGCCGCCAGGGCGGCAACCACCAGGAACCAGAGAAGAGTTGGGGAAGTCAGCTCCACGCGTCGCTCCGTTCTGCCGGGTCTCTCGCCTGGAGAGAGGGCAGACGGATGGGGCGGGTTGCTCCTTTGTCCCGTAATCTCACGCTGTTCCGCGATCTCACGCTATGCGGGCGGTGGTTGGCCCCGGTGCACCGCCAGCATCCGGGACACCGCCGCCGACCAGGGGAACTCCTCGGCGCGGCGACGGGCGGCCGTACGCCGTAACGGCTCGGGTCCGGCCAGCAGTTGGACCACCGCGCCGGCCAGCGCGGGACCCGAGGCCGGTGCCGCGAGCCCGGCGCCGGACACCAGCAGCTCATGGGCCGCGCCCCGGTCGGCGGTGACCACCGGGGTGCCACAGGCCAGCGCCTCCAGCGCCGACAGGCCGAACGCCTCCACCGGACAGGGCACCAGGGCCACATCGGCCGCCGCGGTCAGGGCGGCCACCGCGCGGCGGTCGGCGAGGTGGCCGTGGAAGCGCACCGCGAGTCCGGCGGCCCGGCGCTCCAGGCCGCGGCGCTGCGGGCCGTCCCCCAGCATGTGCAGCCGCGCCGCCATGCCCCGCCGGGTCAGTTCGCGCAGCACCTCGATGGCGAGGTGCGGACACTTCTCGGCGGACAGCCGCCCGCAATACACCAGCCGGACGGCGGGCGAGGGCAGCCGGGCCGCCGGCCGGGGAGCGAACACCGAGAGGTCGACGCCCAGCGGCACCTGGTGCAGCCGGGGCGCCGCCACCCGCTCGAACTCCGCGCGGGCGAACGCCGAGGCGACCACCACCGCGTCGAAGGCCGTGGCCAGCCGGCGGTTCCAGGCGTCGGCCGGGCGCCGCAGCGGCAGCCGGCCGGGCAGCCGGGGAGCGAGGATGGCGTCCAGCCGCTCATGCGAGAACAGCACGGCCCGCACGCCCCGTTGGCGGGCCCAGTGCGCGGTGTGCACCAGGGTGAGCTTGTCGGAGACCTCCAGGGAGTCCGGTGCCAGCCGGTCCAGCAGCCGGTGCAGCCGGGCCCGGGAGAGCACCATCCGGTAGCCGCCGCCCACCGGCACCCCCGGCAGCGTCAGCCGCACTCCGGTGTCCCCGTCGCACACCCGGGCATAGCCGCGGCCCGGCACCACCAGGACGCGCTGGTGCCCGGCCGCGGTGTAGCCCCGGCCGAGCGCGTCCAGGGTGGTGCGCAGCCCGCCGGAGGCCGGGGCGTAGAAGTTGGCGAGCTGGACGATCCTCATGAGGCGGCCCTCAACGGTCGGTCCTCATCGGGCGGTGCCCAGGGGACGGTCCTCACCGGCGGCCTTCGGCGGCGGCCGCCCGCCGGGCGCGTACCAACTCCGCGTAGGTGTACGGCCGGGCGCCGGCCTCCAGCGCGGTGTCCACGGCCCGCAGGGCGCACTCGCGCAGCCCCGGCCGGGCCAGATCGGCGGGGTGCAGGGCGATCCGGAACGGAGTGCCGCGCGCCGACCAGTGGCGTACCGCCGCGGTCATCAGGCGGGCCCCGGCCCGTTCGCCCGGACCGCCGGGCCGGTGGGAGAGCGCCACCATCCGGTGCACCGCCGAGGTGCGCAGATCGTGCACGGCCAGGTGGCTGGTGGTGTACTCCAGGCCCAGCGCCCGCAGGGCCGCCATGGTGCCCCGGGAGGCCAGCCAGCCGGGCGGGGTGAAGCCGCAGGGAGCGAGGCCCACCGAGTCCAGGGCGTCCAGGCCGCGTTCCAGCCGGTCCTGCGCGGCTCGCCGCTCCAGGGCGCAGAACTCGGCACAGCCACGGGCCAGTACCGCGTTCAGCCGGCGGCGCCCCGGCCCGCCGCCCGGCACCGCCTGGTGGGTCCAGCCGTGCAGGGCCGTCTCATGCCCGCGCCGGCCCGCCTCACGGGCCCAGCTCGCCAGGGCCGGATCGTCCGCCAGACACGGTCCGCGCCAGGGGCCCGGCACCAGCAGCAGGGTGGCGGGCACCCGGCGGGCGTCCAGTTCGTCCACCCAGTGCCGGGTCTGATCGAAGCTCCAGGAGGCCACATCGTGAACGGAGACCACAAAGGCACTGCCGCTGCCACCGCGCACGGGCACACTCCCTCGGCCAGCCGTTCCCGAGCCAGTGTGCCGACAGTACCCGAGCCGCCGGAGCGTCCAATGCCGTCTGTGACGGGCGGGACAAATGAGTAATGGGTTACGGGAGTTGGTAAACAGGTCCTGCGAACGGGGCCCGCTGCGTAGGCTCGACGCCGGAAGCGGTGCCCAACTCGGGCTGCCACCAGGTGAGGAGGCCATGTTGCATCCCGTATCGCTCGATGTGCCCACCAGACGCCCGGCCGGCCGGGAACGGCCCGCGTTCGCCCATGTCGACGCCGGGGTGCTGACCGCCGCACTGGCCCGGCTGCCCACCGCCGAGGTCGCCGCGTTCACCGCCTCCTGGGAGCAGCTGCCCGCCGATGCCCACCTGGACGCCCCGGAGCCCTACCGCTTCCGCCGCTACAGCAGGTTCCGCATCCGGCCCGGCGGGCTGGAACCGCTGCCGCACCGGCCCTTCTTCCAGGACCGCGGTGTCAACCGGGTGCATGGCGGGGTGGACCGCCTGTTCGCCCCGCTGGACGCCGGCCCGGCCTCCGGCGCGGTGCTGCGCACCGTGGTCCGTACCCTCCTCGACCGGCTGCCCGGGCCCCGGGCCGGCATCGACACCTGTGGGGTGCACCAGATACGGGTGGTGGCCACCTCGGACGCCGTGGGACACCCGGCGCCCGAGGGCGTCCACCAGGACGGGCACAGCTATGTGGCCCAGGTGCTGATCGGCCGCCGGGATGTGCGGGGCGCCGAGTCCACCCTCTACGACCTGCGCCGCACACCGCTGCACCGGGCGGTGCTGGAGCGGCCGTGGGAGAGCATTGTGCTGGACGACCGGCGGGTGCTGCATGGCGTCACACCGGTGCGGCCGGCCCCCGGGGTGCGCCGGGGAGTGCGCGACATGCTGCTGGTCGACTTCTTCCCGGGGGCCGAGGGGGAGTGAGGGCGGGGGTGCCCCCAGGGGCACCCCCTGGGAATCACTGCCGGACGGTCCAGTGGTCGTCCTCGCCGGCCTGGAGGAACCTCAGCTGCGGGCAGAGGAAGGCGCCGCCGTCGGGAGCGGTCTCGGTCCATGGCGAGTCGGCCGGGCTGGCGGGCTGCCAACTGCCGTTGTGATGCAGCTGGATGGCGCTGCTGTCGAAGACGGTGTTCCGGGCCTCGGTGCAGTAGTAGCCGGTGCCGGTGGCCGGGTCGACGCCGGCGTAGATCTCGAACATGTCCCAGCCATGGTCCAGCCCGCTCTGGTCGGCTCCGGACTGCCGGAACAGCAGATCCCAGCCGGCGGTGCGGTAGTTGTACAGGTAGGAGGACCAGGTGTTGGCCGAGGCGTCGTCGCGCACCAACTGCACGGTGTAGGCCGGGTGTCCGCCGCTCTGGGTGGTGTACTTCGCCAGGAAGTCGGAGTCGACCGGCAGGGTTCTGGCCGGGCCGCCGGGCGAACTGCACCAGTCCCAGGCCCATATCTCGTCGCCGCTGTTCCAGTAGGCGGTGACCACCTCCATACAGGAGTTCTGGGCCTTGGTGGTGGGGGCGTAGGTGAAGTTGTCCGCGTTGGAGACCCGGTAGGAGGGGTCCACGGTGTGGGTGGCCAGCAGGCCGTCATGGGTGCCCGGCTGGGGGAAGACGCCCCACCAGTTGTGGGTGAGCTCGGCGGCGGGCCGCCGGGCGAGTTGCCCGCGCCGGGCGCGGCGCCCGTCCGCGAAGGCGCGTACCGCTCGGTCCCGGCCGGGGGAGTGGACGGTGGGACGGGTGGTGGTGACCACGCCCCGGTGCGGGGCATCGGGATCGGGGCCGGCGGCGTTGGGGCGCTGCGCGGCGGCCGGGGTGACGCCCAGGGCGGCGAGCGCCAGCAGCAACAGGCCGAGCAGGACGGGCCGGTGTCTGTTCATCCGACTCCTCCGGACGAGAGATTTCGGTGGGGGGTTGGTCCGGACCAACAGTCGCAATGTCCATGACAGGTGGGTGCGGGTCAAGAGCGGGGCGCCGCTCGGGGGCGCGGGGAACTGCGTGACCAGCCACCGACGGCCCGCACTTGAAGCAGTCAGGCGCAGTCTGGTTCAAGCCGCCGGACGCTCGCCCAACAGCGCGAACCACCCGCGCCGGACCCGGTGGAACAGGCCCCCACCAGGGCGGAAAGCAGGGCGGAAAACAGGTTCCGCTGGACGTGAAGAACCTCACAGACAGCCAGTTCGGCTCTGAAATCCGCCCGTTGATGGTGCAGGATCGTCCACCGAACAACAGCACCCGTCACCGAGGCGGGTCGATCCGGGCGGACGCCGAGTCCTGCCGCCGCTCCGGATACGGAATCGAGTTCGCGGATCGGCAGGAGCGGGAGACCCAGGCAAGACGAACCACGAAGGCGGTGGTTCTAGGGGTGAAGCCACAGTGTGGCCGGGCAACTTCGCCAGCCCGAACCCGACAGGTCATCTTTCGCAGGCGGATGACGAAGGGTTGCTTCGGCATGTCTGCGTTGCCTCGAATACCCAAGTTGGTCTCCCGGGCCTCCACCGCATCGGCCCTCACCGCCGCCACGGTCGCGGCCTCGGTCCTCCTGCCGGGAATGGCAGCCGACGCCCAGGCGGCGACCCCCGCCGCCAAGGCGCTGAAGGTGGCGGCCGCCAAGAAGGGCTCCCCCTACCAGTGGGGCGCCACCGGCCCGTACCGCTTCGACTGCTCGGGCCTGACCCTCTACTCCTTCAAGAAGGCCGGCAAGAAGCTGCCCCGGGTGGCCGCCGACCAGTACAACGCCACCCGGCACCTGTCGGCCGGCGCCCGCACGCCGGGTGACCTGGTGTTCTTCCACTCCGGCAGCTATGTGTACCACGTGGGCATCTACGCCGGCGGCGGCCGGATCTGGCACGCCCCCGGCACCGGGAAGTCGGTCCGCCTGGAGAAGATCTGGACCAATAGCGTCTGGTACGGCCGGGTCAGGTGACCGCGTCCAGGTAGACCCAGTTCCCGTCCTCCCGGACGAACCGGCTCAGCTCATGCTGGTCATCCTCGTGCCCCTGCGCCCGGTAGCGGGCGCGGAACTCCACCGTCCCCTCGTTGTGGAAGGCCGTGCCGCCCTCGGTGGCGAGGATGTCCAGCCCGGTCCAGCGGATGCCGGGATCGAAGTCGATGGCCGGCGGGCGGGTGCCGGAGTGCCAGGAGCGCAGCAGATATCCCGCGTCACGCAGGACAAAGGCGCTGTAGCGGGAGCGCATCAGGCGCTCGGCGGTGGCGGCGTGCCGCTGCCCCCGGTGCAGGGGGCCGCAGCACTCTCCATAGGTGGCGGCACGGCCGCAGGGGCAAGGGGCGGAGTCGTTCAGGGTCACCCCATGATTGTGCCTGCCGGCTGCTCCGCACTCCCGAGTTGCCGCTTTCGCCCCGGTCCGTAGCATTTAGCGGTGAACGGGTAGATGGCGCGGTACGCCCATCCGGCCCCGCCATGAGGCCGTAGCTCAAAGCAGCGCGACCCGTTCGCCCTACTCCCCTGGGGGCGTGGTGCGACGGACACCTCTCGCAGCGGGCCCGCTGGACTGGTCCCTGGTGAGCGGCTGGATCCCGCTCACCATCCTGGTGCTGGGCCTGGGCGCCCTGGTGGCGCTGCTGTTCTCGCGGCGCCGCAGCTGGCTCACCCGCTGGGGCCCGGTGGCGGTCCTGCTCGCCGCCCTGCTCACCTGGCTGCTGCGCACCGCCGTCGATGACTGGATCCAGCCCTTCCCCGACCCGCTGCCCCTCGATGTGGTGCTCTGGACGGGCGTCGCCGTGCTGGGCATCTGCCTGGCCCTGTTCCGGATCCCCTTGCTGCGCCCCCGCTACTGGGCCCCGGCCGCGCTCGCCGGACTGCTGGTCGTCCTGCTGGGCGCCTCCCAGGTCAACCGGCACTTCGACCAGTACCCCACCGCGCGTTCCGCCCTCAACACCTGGCTGCAGAAGACCACTCGGCTCACCGAGGCCACCGGAACCACCGCGCCCACGCTCAACGTCCCGCCCGGCAAGGCGATTTCGGACGTCTGGCGGCCGCCGCCCGGTCTTCCCGGGGACGGCACCATATCCAGGACGCCCATCCCCGGGGCCCGTTCGGGGTTCAGGGCCCGGGACGCCTATGTCTATCTGCCGCCCGCCTACCGCTCCAGCCCCCGCCCGCTGCTGCCGGTGATCGTGCTGATGGCCGGTCAGCCGGGCTCGCCCGATGACTGGATCAACTCCGGCCGCCTGGTGGCGATGATGAACTCCTTCGCCGCCGGGCACCGGGGGCTGGCGCCGGTGGTGGTGGTCGTGGACCCGCTGGGCTCCCAGTTCGCCAACACCCTCTGTATGGACTCCCGGCTGGGCCAGGTGCAGACCTATCTGGCCACCGATGTCCCCGACTGGATCCATGCCCATCTCCAGGTGGCCACCGCCCGCACCGCCTGGACCGTCTCCGGCGTCTCCTTCGGCGGCACCTGCTCCCTCCAGCTGGGCGTCAACGCACCACAGGTGTACGGGGTGATCAACGACATCTCCGGCCAGGACACCCCGACCCTGGGCAACCCCGCCAAGACCGTCCGGGCCGCCTTCGGCGGTGACACCGCCGCCTTCGCCCGGGTCAACCCGCTTGATGTGATGGCCCGTCAGCGCTTTCCGGACACCAGCGCCGCCTTTGTCGCGGGCAGCGGCGACCACACCTACCGGCCGCAGCAGCGCAAGGTGTACGAGGCCGCGGTACGGGCCGGGATGCGCGCCGAGTGGGTGCTGCTGCCCGGCGGCCACAGCTGGCAGGTCTGGCGGCCCGGCCTGGAGCGACAGCTCCCCTGGATCGCCCGGCAGACGGGGCTGACCCCATGAGCGCACCGGCACCCGCGCCCAGGGTCGGTGACAGCCGCACAGCCTGGCGCACCACCCTGGACCGGCTGCGGGTCCCCATCCGGCACGCCCCCTTCACCCTGGCATTCCTGGCGGTGCTGTGGATCGTCGGCGCGGTCACCGGAAGCATAGGCTCCGGTCCTGGCCCGCGCCGGATGGAGCGCATCGCGGTGGGAGTGCCCGCGCTGGCCGAGGGCCGCTGGTGGACACCGGCCAGCTCCCTGCTGTGGTGCCCGGGCCTCGGCGGCTATCTGGGCGCCACCGCCCTGGTCCTGCTGCTGGTGGTGCCCTCCGAACGGCGCCTGGGCGTGGCCCGCACCGCCGGCACCCTGCTGGGCGGGCAGATCCTGGGCACCCTGCTGGGCGTCGGCGCCGTCCAGCTCGGCTCGGTGGCGGGCGAGCAGTGGCTGGACAGCCTCACCGGGGACCTGACCGTCACCCCCAGCGTGGGCGCGCTGGCGGTGGGCGCCGCGCTCAGCTACCGGCTCTCCGCCCTGTGGCGCCGCCGGATGCGGCTGGGCGTCATTGCCTTCGCCCTGGTGATGGCCCTCTATGTCGGCCACCTCCAGGGCGTCCTGCGACTGGGCGGTGCCGCGGTGGGCCTGATCGGCGGGGCCGTGCTGTACCGCCGGCGGGGACCGCTGCGGCTGCGGCCCGCCTCGCACACCGAGGCCCGGGTGCTGGTGGCCCTGGTGGTCGCCGCCTCCGCCATCGGGCCCATGGTGGCCATCCTCTACAAGGACGCCGATGGGCCCCTGAACTCCTTCAGCGACCTGTATGTCAGCGTCCAGCCCACCGCCGCGGAGGTCCGCGACTCCTGCGCCGTCTCCGCCCGGTTCTGCCACGCCGTGCACGCGGTGCAGAACTTCTACCACTCGCCCGCCACCGTGCTGGCCGTACTGGTCCCCGTGCTGCTGCTCGTCCTCGCCGAAGGGCTGCGCCGCGGCCTGCGGCTGGCCTGGGCCCTGGCCGTGCTGGTGCAACTGGCCTGGATGGCACTGTTCGCCGAGTGGCTGCACGACTTCCTGGGCTCACCCGCGGACTACATCACCGCCCCCGCCGAACACACCGGCTATCTCCAGGCCCTGGCCGAACAGATGCTGCTGCCGGTCCTGGTGCTGGTGCTCCTGCTGGTCACCCGGGCCCGCTTTCCGCTGCTGCTGCCGCGCCCGGCGCTGCGCGGCCTGGCGCTGGTGACGGGCGGCGCGCTCCTGCTGGCCTGCGCCGCCTCGGTGGGCATCGGCTATGCGGTGCGCGACCAGTACGATCCTCGGGCCACCCTGCCCCGGCTGGCCGCCGGCCTGGTCTCGGAGTTCCTGCCGCCCGCCTTCCTGGGCTACTTCGCCGACTGGCCGGTGCCGGTGGGCGGCACCGCCCAGATTCTCTACCAGTACTGCGGGCTGCTGTTCTGGGCGGTGACTCTGGCCGCCCTGCTGGTCACCTTCCGGCGGCCCCGGCTGCACACCGACGCCGACGCGGCGGTCCGGGCCCGCGAACTGCTGGTCCGCCACGGCGGATCGAATCTCGCCTACCTGACCACCTGGGACGGCAACTACTACTGGTCCGACCCCGCCGGGCGGGCCGCCGTGGCCTACCGGGTGATCGCCACCGTGGCACTGACCACCGGCGACCCCTTCGGCGCCCCGGAGGCACGGGCGCCCGCGGTGGCCGGATTCGCCCGCCACTGCGACGAACGCGGCTGGACCCCCTGCTTCTACAGCGTGACCGGACAAACCCGGGCCACCGCCGAGGAGTTGGGCTGGCGCTCGGTCCAGGTGGCCGAGGAGGCCGTGGTACCGCTGCCGGGCCTGGCCTTCACCGGCAAGAAGTGGCAGGACGTGCGCACCGCGCTCAACAAGGCCCGCAAAGAGGGGATCGTCGCCGAGTGGTGGTCCTTCCCCGACGCGCCGGTGGCCCTCACCGACCAGGTGCGGTCCATCTCCGAGGAGTGGGTCGCCGACAAGGGACTGCCCGAGATGGGCTTCACCCTCGGCGGACTCGACGAACTCGACGACCCCGCGGTGCGCTGTCTGATCGCCGTGGACGCCGAGCAGACGGTGCACGGCATCACCAGCTGGATGCCGGTCCATGAGGCGGGCCAACCGGTCGGCTGGACCCTGGACTTCATGCGCCGGCGCACCGATGGCTTCCGCGGGGTGATGGAGTTCCTGATCGCCTCCGCCGCCCTGGGCTTCAAGGAGGAGAACGCCCGCTTCCTCAGCCTCTCCGGCGCCCCCCTGGCCCGCACCGCCACCCAACGCCCGCCGGCCACGCTGCAACGGATGCTGGACTATGCGGGCAAAATGCTGGAACCGGTCTATGGCTTCCGCTCCCTGCTGAACTTCAAGGCCAAGTTCCAGCCGGAGTATCACCCGCTGTATATGACCTACCCCGATCCCGCGGCACTGCCGGCGATCACCCGGGCCATCGGCAAGGCTTATCTGCCCCATCTGACGGCGGCTCAATGGGTGCGGCTGATGCGGCAGTTCTCGGGCTGAGGCCGTCAATCGAGCGCCGCCCAGGACTTGGCGTGAGCGGTCGCCATCGACTCGGCCATCGCGCGCGCACCAGCACGCGGCCGGGCCCCGCAATCGGAAAGCATGTGGCCGGCGGCGGACGGCCGCAGCCGGCCGACGAGCGGCCGGTGGCTGTTGTGCGCGTTGTCGGCCAGCTGCACGAGGCCGGCGGCCCGGCTGTCCCGACCGACTCGTGATCAGGGTGTGGCGCGGCCCGCGAGGGCAGGCCGGCTGAAGCGCGCCACCATCCGGGGCAGCCCATCCGCCTGCCGCCTGCCGCCACAGCACCCCCAACCGGCGGAACCCCGCTTGCCGCAGCCCGTGGCCTGGTCAAGGGTGGAGCCGCCATGACGCCCCGGCCGCCGCCCCCGCCCCGCGGCCCGTCCGCCCCGCGGCGCGCCGTCTGGGCCGTCATGGCCGGATGCACTGGGTTCTATGTGCTGCTCTACGGGTTCCACCGGCCGGTGACGGCCCTGTACGCCATGTTCGGTGCCCTCCCGTTGGTGCTGTTCTGCGAGGTTCCGGGCAGTGCCCGGGAGCGCACCCGGACTCTGCTGGCCGCGCTGCCGGTGGGAACGTTCCTGGTCACCGCCGGCACCCTGCTGGCGGTGCGTTCCTGGGCGGCAGCCCTCGGCATGCTGCTGGTCGGCTTCCTGGTGTCCTTCGGCGCCGCCTTCGGCCCCCGGCTGGCCGCCCTGTCCATCGCCTTCCAGCTGTACTACGTGCTGCCCTGCTTCCCGCCCTACGCCCCGCAGACCCTCGGCGCCCGGCTGGCCGGACTGTGCACCGGCATCCTGCTGACCGTCCTGGCCGAACGGTTCATCCGGCCCCAGCCGCCGCCCGTCCCCTTCCGGGTGGTGCTGGCGGCGGCGGCCGAGGCCCTGGCGGAGTGCGCCGAGGCGGGCAGCGGGCCGGCCGCCGCCCGCCCCGCCCTGGAGGCGGCCCGGCTCTCCCGGATGCCGCCCGCCGAGCGCCCCACCTCCCCCTCGGTGCGCGACCGGGCGCTCAATCACACCCGTGAGGCGCTACGGCACCTGTACAGCCAGCTGGAGCGGCTGTCCACCACGGCCGAACCGCCCGGCCCCGCCGCCACCGAACTGCTGCACCGGGCCGCCGCCACCCTGCGGTCCGCGGCCCACGCCCTGCACACCGCCGCCCCGTCCGTCGAAATCCGCCAACTCGCCGACGCCATCGAGGAATTCGACGCGACACGGGCCATGGAGCTGCCCGCCGCCACGGTGGAGCGGCTGCGCACCGACGCGGTGGTCCGCGCGGCGGCGGAGAGCGCCTGGCTGGCCACCGAGGCCGCCCGGCTGGCCGTCGGCGGATCCGGCCGGCAGGCGCGAGAACCCTTCCGCTACGCCGCCACCCCCGCCTGGACGCGCTGGTGGGAACGGCTGCGCCTGCACCTCACCCCGCACTCGGTGCTGCTGCAGAACGCCGTCCGGCTGGCCGTCGCCCTGGCCGTGGCCCGGCTGGTCGTCGGTGAACTGGCCCTGGCTCACGGCTTCTGGACGCTGCTGGCCACCCTGAGCCTGATGCGCACCTCGGCGGCGGACACCCGCAGCGCCCTGGGCCCCGCCTTCCTGGGCACGATGGCCGGCGCCGCACTCTCGGCCGCACTGCTCTACACCGTCGGCGATGTCCCCGTCTTCTACGCGGCCGCCACGCCCGTGGTCATCCTGGTGGGCTTCGCCCTGGCCGGACGGCTGGGGCCGGCCTGGACCCAACTGGTGCTCACCCTCGCCTTCCTGCTGGTCTTCAGCCAGCTCGCGGTGCCCAACTGGCACCTGCCCGAAGTCCGGTTGGTCGATGTGCTGATCGGCGGCTCCATCGGCGCCCTGGCCGGCCTGCTGGCCTGGCCGCGCGGCGGACACGGCCAACTCCGGTGCGCCACCTCCGACTTCATCGCCGAGAGCGCCACGGCCTGCCGCACGGTGACCGCCCTGCTGTGCCAGGGCCGGGCCGGTACGCCCGACCCCCTGGAGCCGGCCCACCGCGCCCTGCTGCTCGCGGAGACCTGCTACCTCCAGTACCGCACCGAACACCAGCGGCACCCGGCCCCGGAACCGGACTGGGGCCCCGCCATGGCCGTCGGCTATCACCTGGTCATCGGCGCCGAATCACTGCTGGAACGGCACCGGACGGGCACCCCGCTGCCGCCACCGGCCGCCGGGCCACTGACCGCCCTGGCCGACCGGGTCGCCGCCGCCTGCCGGGAACTGTCCCAGGCACTGCGCGCCGGCCATCCCGCACCCGACCCCGGCGCCGCCCCGCTGCCGGACGCGCTCTGCGAGGTCCGACGACAGGACCCCGGCCCGGGCCGGATCCTGGCGGTGGCCGATGCGGAGGCGTGGCTCACGGGGGTGGTCCATGATGTGCGCCGGACTCACGGGCCGTGATGTGCGCCGGACTCACGGGCCGTGCCCGGTGGGCTCCGCGGATCCCGTGGACCCCGTGGATCCCGTGGACCCCGTGGATCCGGTGGACCCGGTGGACCCGGTGGACCCGGTGGATCCGGTGGACCCGGTGGATCCGGTGGACCCGGTGGATCCGGTGGATCCGGTGGATCCGGTGGACCCGGTAGACCCGGCGGGCCCGGCCTGACGACGGGCGCCGGATACCGGGAGTACCTGAGACAGTGCCGGCTCGCCGAGCCCCGGACGGTGGACCCGGCGGACCCGATGGCCGGCAGGCCCGCCAGACCCGGCCGGACCACGGGCACCGGGCACGGCTGCGCGCCATGCCAGTCCCCCGCCGGGCCAGGAACCGCCGTCCGTGCCCGGCGCCGGAAAATCAGCCGAGGCATCGTCCCCGGTTGCACCCCGGGCCACGATTCCGCCCATACTGGGGCAATCGGCACTCGAAGGGGGTGACCCCATGGCGCCGACCTCCTCCCCTTCCCCGGAGGCGCCCGCCCCGGCGAGCCGGTGGGCCATGCTTGCCGTGCTGTGCGCCAGCCTGCTGCTGGTGGCCATGGACGCCACCATCCTCAATGTCGCCCTCCCCTCGCTGATCAAGGACCTGCGCCCCGGCCCGCTGGAACAGCTGTGGATCATCGACATCTACGGTCTGGTGCTCGGCGGACTGCTGGTCACCAGCGGAGCGCTCAGCGACCGCTATGGCCGCAAGCTGCTGTTCCTGGGCGGCTTCGTCCTCTTCGGGGTGGCCTCGGTGCTGGCCGCCACCGCGCACAGCTCCTGGCAGCTGATCAGCGGCCGGGTGCTGCTGGGCATCGGCGGTGCCATGGTGATGCCCTCCACCCTCTCCCTGATCCGCAATATCTTCACCGACGCCAGGGAACGCGCCCTGGCCATCGGCATCTGGGCCGCGGTGGCCGGCGCCGGCGCCTGTGTGGGGCCACTAGTTGGCGGGGTACTGGTGGAACGCTTCGGCTGGGCGGCCGCGTTCTGGGTGAACGTACCCGTGGTGGTGGTCACGGTCGTGGTGGGGCTACGGCTGCTGCCGGAGTACCGGGCCCCGCAGGCCGGCGGGCTGGACTGGCCGGGTGCCGGCCTGTCCATCGTCGGCGTCGTCGCCCTGGCCTGGGGCATCAAACACATCGCCAAGGGCGGCACGGCACCGGAGGACCTGGCCGCGCTGCTGCTGGGCGTACTGCTGCTGGCCCTGTTCGCCCGCCGCCAACTCGGCCTGGCGGACCCGCTGCTGGACGTACGCCTCTTCGGCCACGGCCCGTTCCTGGCTGCGGCCCTGGCCACCCTGCTGGCGATGCTGGCCATCGGCGCCGCGCTGTTCCTGCTCTCCCTGTGGCTGCAGTACGTCCATGGCTACTCGCCCTCCCAGGCGGGCCTGCGCACCCTGCCGTCCGCGCTGGCCACGCTGGCCGGCGCGCTCGCCTCGCCCTGGGCGATGCACCACGCGGGGGTACGCACCGTGCTCGCGGTGGGCCTGAGCGCCCTGGCCGCGGGCTTCCTGCTGCTCGCCCTGACCCCCCAGCCCACCGGCTACCCGGTGGTCGCCGTGGTGCTGGCCCTGCTGGGCCTGGGCGACGGCCTGGCGGTCACCGCCTCGGCCTCCGTGCTGGTGTCCTCGGTGCCGCCCCAACGGGCGGGCCAGGCCGGAGCGGTCTCCGAGACCTGTTACGAACTGGGCGTGGGCCTGGGCGTCGCCCTGCTGGGCAGCATCCACGGCGCCGTCTTCACCGACCGGATGACCGGACTGCCGCTGTCCGGCGGCGACTTGACCACCGCCCAGGGCTCGGTGGGCGGCGCCGTGGAGATCGCCGACCGGACGGGCGGCACCACCGGCCACCAGATCCTGGCCACCGCCCGCCGGGCCTTTGACTCCGCCCTGACCACAAGCTCATGTGTCTCGGCGGGGATGGTGGCCGCCGTCACGGTGCTGGCGGTGTGGCTGGTGCCGCGGGGTTTCCGGGTGACGGGTGGGCACTGAGATTGGCCGTCCGTCATAAGCATGCGTGATGCGGAGGAGGGAAGTGATGCCCTGGAAACGATCGGAGGCAGTCATGGCAGGCTTTCTCGACCGGGCCAAGGAGCAGGCCCAGAACGCCCTGAACCAGGGCAAGCAGAAGGTGGATGAGGTGCAGCAGCAGCGCGCCGGCAACGATCTGCTGAAGAAGCTCGGTGCGGCGTACTACGCCGAGCGGCGGGGCGGTGGATCGGCGGAGGCCACCCAGGCCGCCCTCTCCGCACTGGAGGCCCATATCGCCAGTCATGGGGATGGATTCCTGCGCGGAGCCTGAGCCGACGGGCCCTCGCCCAGTGGGCGGAACCGCACCCCGAAGGGTCGGGCCCGCCCTCCGGCCGGCCAGAACCGGCGGCGCGCCGCGCCCTACCGCAGATCCTCCCAAGTGATCACCGGACTGGCCGCCCGCATACTGAAGTCCATCGCCACATCCCGCACCGGCCACTTCAGCCGCACCCAGCACGGCAGCGTGGCCAACACCCCGTCGTCCCCGGCCAGATGCCAGAAGGTATTGGAGTCCCGCCCCGCGAAATAGGGGCAGAACAGGGAAATCACCAGGGTCACCCGCCGCCCCTTGGTCACCGGGGTGACCGCATGGAAGATCCGGCTGCCGTGCAGGAACAGCGATGCCCCGCGTTCCCCGCAAGGGGCCTCCATGATGCGGGCATCGCCTTCCTGTACGTCCTCGAACTCCCCGGTGCGGCCCTGGAAATAGAGGAAACGCCCGCCCTCGTACTCGTCGAACCCGCTCAGCTGGACCGTAAACACATAGTCCATGCCGTCGCGATGCCAGCGCACGATCTCCGGACGGCTCTGGCTCTCGAAGTAGTTGATCTGCGCGGTGGGAATCCGCAGCGGATGCGGAATGAGCGGCACGCCCACCAGCCGGGAACAGGCCAGCAGAAAGGACCGGTCCCGGATCATGTTGTTGATGAACGGCGACATCAGATCCGCACTGCGCAGCCGCCGGGTGGCGATGAACCCGCTGTCGCCCGCGGCCGGTTCCAGCCGGTCGCACACCTCGGCCAGACAGTCCAGCCCTTCCTCGGTCAGCATCCGGAACGGTCCCACCAGTGCCGTGTCATCGATCCTGCCGGACGCCCGCCACAGCTCCCGCGAGGCGTATCCGAATTCCTGCAATGTCACCCGGGGGCCAGTGAATTCAGGGGCCACATACTCGCTGCGCCAGCGCGGCTCACCCGGCAATTCCGGTGCCCGCCGCGGCTTCCTGGCCCGTAGTGCGTGAAAGACCTGGTCGAATCCGGTGGCCGTCCGGGGAAGATTGAGCCCCCCGCTGCCGTGTCGCGTCCGCACCATCGCCATGGGTCATCTCCTCCGACTCAGGCAGTATCCAACGCCCGGCCCCCGCCCCGGCAAGAACCGGATCCCGCCAGCCGCACGCCCCGTCTCACAGCCGGGCGATCTCCGCGCCCACCCGGGCGGCTTGACGCGCCACGTTCCGCAGGTGGTTGGAGAAGGGAATGCGGATCCCGGTCCCCACCCCGGCCACCCAGACCCGCTCGGGTGGTGCGCCGGGTTCGCGCCGGATCCGCAGGTCCGCCGCCAGCCGGTCGACGGGTGCCGCCCGCCGGTCCGCCCCGGACAGCAGCAGGGTCCATGGAATTACGCCCAGAGCATGCGGCCGTTCCCAACCCGCTTCACAACACGCAAGATCGATCCTATGAAGCTGTTGATACTGGGCGGAACGGAATTCGTCGGCCGCGCCCTCACGGATGAGGCGCTGGCGCGCGACTGGCAGGTGACGGTCTTTCACCGGGGGCGGCATCAACCGCCGCCCGGTGTCACAGCGTTGCACGGCGACCGGCTGGAGGCCGGCGGACTGGCCGCGCTGGAAACGGGGGAGTGGGACCTGGTCGTCGACACCTGGTCCGGCGCGCCCTCCGCGGTGCGGGCGGCGGCCAGGCTGCTGGCCGGACGGGCGGGCCGCTATGTCTATGTCTCCAGCCGCTCCGTCTACCGCGACCCCGGGCCCACGGACCAGACCGAGCACGCGCCGCTGGTGGACGCCGCCCCCGACCTGGGCGAAGTGGAGTACGCCCAGGCCAAGCGGGGCGGGGAACTGGCCGCGGAGGAGTCCTTCGGCGACCGGGCCCTGCTGGTGCGGGCCGGGCTGATCCTCGGCCCATGGGAGAACATCGGGCGCCTGCCCTGGTGGCTGCTGCGCATGGCACGCGGCGGCAAGGTGCTGGCACCCGGCCCCGAGAACAGCGGCATCCAGTACATCGACGTCCGTGACCTGGCCACCTGGACACTGGACGCGGCCGAGCGGGGGCTGGGTGGCCCCTACAACCTGGTCGGCCCGCCCGGGCACTCCACCATGGGCGAGCTGCTGCGGGCCTGCGCCGAGGTCACCGGCTCGGACGCCGAACTGTGCTGGACGGACCCGGAGAGCGTGCTCGCGGCCGGCGTCCAGCCCTGGACCGACCTGCCGGTCTGGCTGCCGCCGGGCGAACTGCACGACACCATCCACGGCGGCAGCGTGGACAAGGCGCTGGCCGCCGGGCTGCGTTGCCGTCCGGTCGGGGAGACGGTGGCCGACACCTGGCAGTGGCTGCGGGGGCTGGACGGACCGCCGCCGCAGCGCACGGACCGGCCTGCGGTGGGGCTGGACCCGGAGGTGGAAGCGGCAATTCTGCGCGGAGCGTAGGCGCTCCGCCGGGGTCTGGATCGTTGGGTGCGGGCTGCTTGTGGCTGGTCGCGCCCACGCGGCGGTGCCGCATGACGCAGCCGTCCCGCGCCCCTTATGGGGCGCCCCGGCCGAACCGCTGGCGGTAGGCGGAGGGGCTCAGCCCGGTACGGCGGCGCAGCTGGGTCCGGAGGTTGGCGGCGGTCCCCAGGCCGCTGGCCCGGGCCACCGCGTCCAGCGGCAGCTCACCGAGCTCGATCAACCGGCGGGCCAGCACGGTCCGTTCGGTGGTCAGCCAGGCCAGCGGGGTGGTGCCCAGCTCGGTGCGGAAGCGGCGGTGCAGGGTGGCCGGGCTGACCGCCGCCCGCGCCGCCAGCTCGCCGACCCCCAGCGGCTGGTCCAGCCGCTGCCGGGCCCAGTCCAGCACCGGCGCCAGCGAGGTGTCCGGCAGCACCGGAAGCGGCTGTTCCACGAACTGCCGCTGGCCGCCGTCGCGATGGGCGGCGAAGACCAGCCGGCGGCTGACCGCATTGGCCACCTCCGCACCGTGGTCCCGGCTGATCACATACAGGCCGAGGTCGAGTGCCGCCGCGCTGCCCGCCGCGGTGAGCACCGTGCCGTCGTCCACGAACAGCACATCCGGCTCCAGCCGGACCCTGGGATAGCGCTCGGCGAACTCCTCGCTCCACCGCCAGTGGGTGGTGGCCCGCCGGCCGTCCAGGACGCCGGCCGCGGCCAGGACGAAGGCGCCACTGCAGAAGCTCATCATCCGCGCGCCGCGCCGGGCGGCGCGCGCCACCGCGTCCAGCACGGCCGGTTCCGGCGCCGCCAGCGGGTCCGGGCGGTTGGGGGCGATCACGGTGTCCGCGGTGTCCACCGCTTCCAGGCCGGCCACCCCGGAGAGGGTGAAGAACCCGGAGTGCATCCGTATCGAGGGGGTGGCCGAGCAGAGGGTGAAGTCGTACCACTCCCGCCCCAGTTCGGGGCGGCGCAGCCCGAACAGCTCGGTGGCCACGCCCAGTTCGAAGGGGTTGGAACCCTCGTCCACGATCATGGCCACCCGGTGCGGGCGGGCGGCGGCTGGTTGCGAGGATCCTTGCGGCATATGCGATTCCTAGCACTGTCGCGGGCGCCCGGCCAGGGCGAGGATGGCCGCATGATCAACGAAGGCAATGAACCGGTGAACCTGCGGGCCGCTCTGGACAGCTTTGACGCACTGTGGAGCCCGCGCATCGTCACCCGGGTGAACGACTACGATGTGCGGCTGGCCAAGGTGGCGGGGGAGCACATCTGGCATGTGCACGAGAACACGGACGAGTTCTTCCTGGTGCTGGCGGGGGAGCTGCGGATCGCGCTGCGGGAGCGGGGCGAGGAGCGGGAGGTGGTGCTGACCAAGGGCTCGGTCTTTGTCGTCCCGCGCGGGACCGAGCACAAGCCGTCCTCGGCCGAGGGGGCCCAACTGCTGTTGTTCGAGCCCAGGGGCACCCTGACGGTGGGGGACCGGCACGATGAGGTGCCGGACCATGTGGACGCCACGACGGGGCACGCCCTGTAGCCCGTCGGGTATGGACCTCAGTTGTCCTCGGTGAGCCGCCCCAGCAGCTCGATCGCCTCGATCACGACCGCCCGCTCCCGGTCGTCCAACTGGTCGCGCAGCGCCTGCACGATCCAGCTCTCCTTGATCCGCCGGCCTTCCGCGATCTTGCGGTGTCCCTGTTCGGTGAGAGACATGATCATCTGGCGGCGGTCGCTGGGGTGGGGCGAGCGCTGTACCAGCCCGGCCTCCTCCAGGGCGCTGAGCGTGGCCCCCATGGACTGCGGGCGCACCCGCTCCGCGCGGGCCAGTTCCACCGTGGTGGCCGGGCCCTGGCGGTTGAGCCTGCTGAGGACGGCGGCCTGGGACATGGTCACCCCGTCCCCTTCGGAGGCCGCGCGCAGCCGACGGGTCAACTGACCGGACAGCGCGCGCAGTTTGGATGCGGCCTCGCCCAGGTCCGTCTGGTCGGCGGAAACGGCGGGTTGTTGCTCTTGGGGCCTCACATGGAAAGGGTACCTTCCAAGCGGAGCGCCCATCGCGCCGTCATCCCCCGTCCCGGGCCAGGCCCCGGTCGGCCAGCGTGGCCAGCAGCAGGACCGTGGCCAGCGCGCTCAGTGCGATCGCGATGGTGTGCAGTCCGCCGGTGCTCGCCCGCTGCCCGTAGAGCAGTCCGATCAGGCTGGATGAGGCGATGGCGCCGAGGTACTGGGCGGTGCGGAAGAGCCCGGCGGCGGTGCCGGTCTGCTCGGCCGGCGTCTGGGCGTACATCGCCGCCTGGTTGCCCACCGAATTCAGCCCATTGGGCAGGCCGAAGACCAGGCCGATGGCCACCAGCAGCCAGACGGGCGTGCCCGGCCCGGTGAAGGCGAGCGCCGCCGAGGCCGCCACCATGGCGGCCGTCCCCGCCAGCAGTGGGCGCCGCACTCCGCGCCGTCGGGCCACCATCCCCGAACACAGCGCCGCCATCGCGCACATGGGCAGCATCAGCATCCCGGTGGCCAGGGCCGAGTAGGCGCGTGCCTCCTCCAGCCACTGGGTGTAGCCATAGAGGATGCAGTAGATGACCAGGTAGGTGGCCCCGCAGCGCAGATAGGTGCGTACCAACGGACCGTTGGCGGCCAGCATCCGCACATCGATGAACGGCTGCCGGGCCCGGCGCTCCCAGAGAATCAGGGCCACGGTCAGCACGGCACCCAACGCCGCCAGCGGCCAAGGGTGTTGACGCAGCCGCATCAGAAAGAACATCACCGGGAGCAGGGCGCCGGTGAACAGCAGCAGGCCCAGTGGATCCAACGCGGTCCAGGTGCCGCCCCGGCCGGGTTCCGCGCGCCTGGGTTCATCCTTGGGCAGCCAGAGCAGGGTGAGGGCCAGTCCGGTGGCCGCCAGTGGCAGGTTCACCCCGAAGACCGCCCGCCAGCCGGCCAGCCCCACCAGCAGCCCGCCCAGTACCGGGCCGAGGGCGGCGCTGGAGAGCCCGGCGATGGTCAGCGCGCCCAGCACCCGGCCCGGCGTCTCGCCTCCCAGCCGGACCGACTGGGCGCGGATCATGGCCATGGCGGCCGGGTGGGCGGCCGAGGTGCCGATGCCTATCAGTACCCGGACGGCGATCAGCTCGCCCAGCGAGCGGGCCAGCAGTCCGGCGGCGCCGGCCAGGCCCACCATGACCAGTCCGGCCAGGTAGACCCGCCGGGCGCCCAGCCGGTCGGCCACCCGGCCCATGGCCGGCTGGGCCACCGAACTGGCCATATACAGCCCGGCGATCAGCCAGACGGTGGCCGAGGCGCCGGCCTGGAAGGACCGGCCGATGGGCACCAGAGCGGTGGAGATCATCGTGGAGTTGACCGGGTTGAGCATGGAGCCGATCACCACCGGGGCCACAAACCGGGCGCCGAAGCCATCGCCCGGTCCCGTCGGTGGGGACGCTCCGCCGGATGATGTCTCTTCTTCTCCTGTGCCTTGCGAAAGAAACCCCATAAAGGAAGGCTAACTGTTAAACAGGAAGCCTTGCAAGATTGCCTGCATTTCTTGGACGCTCACATATGGAGGCGAGCCGCTGGATCATGGCTCCGCGCACCGGTCCTCCGGTTGGCTGGACGCATGACAAACCAGCGGACAGTGGCCGGGCCCGTACTGATGGCGGCCACGGTGGGAACGGGACTGATGGCGGGCCTCTTCTTCGCCTTCGATGTGGCGGTGATGCCCGGCCTGAACCGTGGCGACGACCGGGCCTTCGCCGAGGCCATGCGCGCCGTCAACCAGGCCATCCAGAACGGGGTGTTCGGGCTTGTCTTCTGCGGTGCGCTGCCGGCCGCGGCGGCCGCCGCGGTGCTGCAGCACCGGCTCGGCCGCCGCTCCGCGGCCCGCTGGGCGGCGGCCTCGGCCGTGCTCTACGCCGTGGCGCTGGCCGTCACCTTCGGCGTCAACATCCCGCTCAACGATGAGCTGGCCCGGCTCGGCGACCATGCCTCGGCCGCCCAACTGGCCGACATCCACCACCGGTTCACCGGCACCTGGCAACTGGCCAACGCGGCAAGGACCTTGTCCTGCACCGCCGCGCTGGGGTGCCTGGGCAGGGCGCTGGTGCTGCATGGGCGGGGATGCCCGCGACCCCCCGCCGGGGAGCGGGTGCGGGCCGTCCGTTCGCGGGCGCTTTGAGGGCCGGGGGCAGCCGGCGGGGACACGGCGGA
Source organism: Streptomyces sp. NPDC052396 (assembly GCF_044593195.1). Lineage (NCBI taxonomy): Bacteria > Bacillati > Actinomycetota > Actinomycetes > Kitasatosporales > Streptomycetaceae > Streptomyces > Streptomyces sp. NPDC052396. The sequence continues at coordinate 238,891 of NZ_JBIUAW010000010.1, read as the reverse complement.
GCCGTATGACGCAGCCGCCCCGCGCCCCTTAGGGGTACGGTCAGCGCTCCCGGCGCACCGCCAGCAGTGCGGCGTCGTCGGACAGTGACCCGCCCGCGTACGCCAGCAGGTCCGCCACCAGGCCGTCCAGGACCGCGTCCGGAGGGCCCTCCGGCAGCCGGGGCAGCCGCTGTTGCAGCGGGTAGAAGCGGCCGGCGGCATCCCGGGCCTCCGTCACACCATCCGTGAAGAGCAGCAGGAGATCGCCCCGGCGGAAGGCGAAGCGCTCGGTGTGGTACTCGCCACCGACCAGGTTCCGCAGGGCCAGTGGCGGATCGGCCGCCTCTGCCGGTACCCCGATCTCGGACACCGTCCCGTCGGGACGCCGCAACAGCGGTGGCAGATGGCCGCAGTTGACCAGTTCGGCCCGGGCGCCGTCCGGCGGCAGGCCGAGCAGGGCGGCGGTGACGAACTCCTCGCCCAGGCCCCGCCGCCGCACCGTGGCGTCCAGCCGCCCGGCCACCGCCCCCAGCTCGGGCTCCACCTGGGCCGCCTCCCGGAAGGTGCCCAGCACATCGGACGCGGTCTCCACCGCGGACAGGCCCTTGCCCCGGACATCGCCGAGCAGCACCCGGATCCCGTACGGGGTGGCAAGCACCTCATAGAGGTCGCCGCCCACCCGGGCGTCGGTGGCCGCCGCCAGATACCGCACCGCCACCCGCAGCCCGCCGATCCGCTCCGGCACCGGCCGCAGCAGTGCCAGCTGCGCCGCCTCGGCCACCGAGCGCGAACTGAGCAGTTCCCGCTCCCTGGTGGCCATCAGCACCACATTGGCGGTGCTGACACAGGTCACCGCCAGCACGGCGAAGCCGGACGTCAGATGGACGGCCAGGGAGACGCCCGGATTGGCCGCGATCAGCAGCGGGACCGCCGCCAGCGCCACCAGACCCGCCAGCAACGGCACCCGGGCCCTGCGGGCACCGATGCCGGCCAGCGCCGGCGCGGTGGAGAGCACGGGGGAGAAGGTCAGCCGGGGATTGCTGACCACATCGGTGGCCACCGCGATGGTGAGCAGCCCATAGGCGGTCAGCACCAGCCCCCGCACATGGCCGGGAGAGGCAGGCGGACCGGAGAGGCTCTCTCCGCCGGGGTCTCGCTTCATGGTCCCGCCGGGATCTGGCTTCGGGAGACTTCAGGGGACTTCATGGGGTTTCAGGGCCGGTCCCGACCCCCTCGACCTCAACCCTAGGGGCCGCCCCGGCGGCCGCAACCCGGCAACGGCCGCCCGCCCCTACACTCACCCGGTGGACACCTTGACCGGTCTGCTGGACGGGCCCAAGGCCCGGGGGGCCTTTCTGCTGCGGTCGGTGCTGAGCCCGCCCTGGTCGCTGCGGATAGCCGACCGGGCGCCGCTGTGCCTGCTCACCGTGGTGCGCGGACATGCCTGGATCACTCCCGGCGACGGCGAGCCGGTGCGGCTGGAGCCAGGAGCGGTCGCCCTGATCCGCGGCCCCGAGCCGTACACCGTCTCCGACGATCCCACGACCCCGGTCCAGGTGATCATCGGGCCCGGGCAGATGTGCAGTACCGGTGACGGCCAGGATGTGTCCGAGGGCATGGCGCTGGGCGTCCGCACCTGGGGCAACCACCCCGACGGTCCGGTGGTCCTGCTCACCGGCACCTATCAGCTGCGCCATGAGATCGGCCGCCGGCTGCTGGACGCCTTGCCGGCCCTGCTGGTCCGTCCGGCGCACACCGCGCCCGCCACCCTGGTCACGCTGCTCGCCGAGGAGATCGGCCGGGCGGAACCCGGGCAGGCGGCGGTACTGGACCGGATCCTGGACCTGCTGCTGGTCAGCGTGGTGCGCTCCTGGCTGGCCGAGGCGGGCAGCGGCGCGCCCGCCTGGTACCGAGCCCAGCACGACCCGGTGGCCGGCCCGGCCATGCGGCTGCTGCATACGCACCCGGCCCGGCCCTGGACGGTGGCCGGGCTCGCGGCCGAGGTGGGCGTCTCCCGGGCCGCCCTGGCCCGCCGCTTCACCACCCTGGTCGGCGAACCGCCGATGGCCTATCTCACCCAGTGGCGCCTCGCCCTCGCCGCCGACCTGCTGCGCGAGCCGGACGCCACCCTGGAGGCGGTGGCCCGGCAGGTCGGCTACGGCAGCGCCTTCGCGCTGAGCGCCGCCTTCAAACGGGTCCGCGGCGTGAGCCCCAGCCGGTACCGGGACGCCCTGCCGGCCGACGGCGGCCGGCCGGGCGCGGATGGCGCGGGCGGTCTCGCGCGGTAGCGGCGGACCGCGCCGGACGTGCCGGCCGCCGGCCGTGCGCCCGGAGCGTCACCCGCGCCGCCGGACCCGCTCCGGTGCGAAGGGCAGCCCGCTGCGCAGCCCCCGGCAGCCCAGGACCAGGGCCTCGCCGAGAAAGCCCAGGCCGATGGAGAGCTGCGCCGGGCGGGCAGCGCGGTGCATGCCCAGCCGCTCGGCGAGCAGCCCGTACCCGGCGCCGAGCAGCAGGGACACCAGCAGCACCAGAAAGGTCCGGCCGGTGTAGCGCTGCCAGAGCACCCCGTCCCTGGCGAAGATCCGCACGGTGGTGCCGCGCAGGGCGCCCAGGGCGACGGCCAGCAGGGCGCCGGCCGCCGTCCAGCCGAGATCGGCGGCGGTCAGACCATGGGCCTTGGCCAGGGCCGTGCCGCCGATGACGGTGAGGACCACGGGCGGCACGGCCAGATCGCGGAGGTTGAGTGGTTCCCCCTTGAGCCGTTTGACGATCACCGCCACCACGACCAGGACCACCAGCGCCACCAGCAGCGCGTTCATCGCATCCCCCTTATTTAGCACCACCTTGCGATAAAAAAAGGTTAGCCCACCGGTGCCGGACGGAACAACACCGCCCGCCCCGGGCCGGACCGGGGCGGGCGGTGGTCTCGGTGCCGTCAGGACGCGGTGACCTCCGTGCTCGCGGCGACCGGAGAGTCACCGGAGACCGAGCAGCTCACCGTCACCCCGAAGACGTGCACCGCTATGTCACCCGGGGTGAAGGTGGTGGTGCCCGCGCTGTCCAGTTCGACCGAGGCGGTGCCTCCGGTCACCGACACCGTGGAGCCGCTGGACACCGCGCTGTCATTGGTGGCCCCGGTTACCTGGACGCTGCCGGAGTTCGCCCCGCCGACCGTCAGGTTCATCTCGGCCGTCACGGTGTTCGCCGGCAGATCGATGGGCGCGGTCATCTGGGTGGTGGCGCTCACCGTGAGGTTCGCGCTGCCGGCCTGGGGGACACTGGCCGGCGCGGTCACGGTGAGCTGGATGGGGTTGACGCCGCTGGGCGCGCCCGGACCGGTGCAGGTGTAGCCGACGGACACGGTGTCCGTGCCGCCGGCCACGGCCGACGGGGCGGCCAGCCCGATGCCCGCGGTCGCCAGCAGGGCGACGGCCGCGGCGCCCGCCGCCGTCCGCCGGCGGTTCGGCCTCTTGGTGGTGTTCATCGCCGCTCTCCCTTCAGACCCGATACAGACCTGATGTGGACACGTCATGGGATCGCATGCGGCGCCGAAGAAGTCAACAGCGACTGCCCGCTGGCCTACAGTCGGGGCATGGTTGCAGAACAGGGGAGCGTGCGGGTGGACAGCTGGATCTGGTCCGTACGCCTGACCAAGACCCGTTCGCTGGCTGCCACGGCCTGTCGGGCGGGGCATGTCCGGGTCAACGGGGAGCGCGTCAAGCCCGCCCAGGCGGTACGCCCGGGTGACGAGGTACGGCTGTTCCATGCGGGGCGGGAGCGGATCGTGGTGATCTCGCGCCTGGTCCATAAGCGGGTGGGGGCGCCGGTGGCCGCGGAGTGCTATGTCGACAACAGCCCCCCGCCGCCCCCGCGCGAGGTGCTCGCTGCGGTGGGCCTGCGCGAACGGGGCGCCGGACGGCCCACCAAGCGGGACCGCCGGGAGATCGAGGAGCTCCGCGGTCGTTCGTAAGCGGGTTCGGGTACTGAGCCGGGAAGGTATGGTGGCCGGAGACCTTCGCCTGGCAGCGGCCACGGCGACCGAGGGGAAGAGGTGAGACGACATGCTGCGTAATGGCTTGGAGCCCTGGCACCTGCTCGTCGTGGCCATCGTGGTGCTCGTTGTCTTCGGCTCGAAGCGCCTTCCGGACACGGCCAGGGCGCTGGGGAAGTCCTTGCGGATCCTGAAGAGCGAGACCCGGGCGATGAAGGAGGAGAGCTCGTCGGCCGCCCCTCAGGGGCAGGCCCAGACGGAGGCGAAGCCGCACACCATCCAGGCGGCGCCCGGCGATGTGGCGTCCGCCCGCCCGGTGCACGAGAACGACACCAGTTCGTCTCGCTGACCTCAGACACACCCCGTTCCGGCCGGGACGGTACGGCCACGCACTCATCCGTGCGTGGCCGTCACCGTACCCGGCCGCGGCTCGTTGACGGGCTGAAAGTTGCTCCGGCTCCCGGGGCCGCCGCCCGCGCCCATGGGTCAGGCGGCGTCGAGGTCGAACGGCGGGGGACCGCCCGCCGCGAGCGAGGCTGATCCGCGAGGAGGAGCGGGGGCGTTGGACGGTGCATCGGAGGAGACCGTGGAGCCATCGACGCCCGGCTCCCTGAGCCCCAGCGGGTCGGCCGCCAGACGCTCGCGGACCCGGCCGGGCAGCCGGTCCGGGCCGAAGAGCAGCACCACCGGTGCCGGCGCCGCCGCCTTGCGCGGACCCACGTCCAAGAACACGGTTCGGCTCCTTGATCCGGTCGGCGGTCGCCGTTGACCGAGAGGTCCCGGCGGGCTACCGGGGCGGCGGACAGATGTCAAGACGGCAGGCGGACGACCCCTCGATACTTGCTATATTGCGCAACCGAGCAAGTCAGGGATGGTTCTGGCGGTCTGTTTCCGCGCGCCCTGATAAGGCCCGGAGAGTCGCGGGCGCACGCCGAAGAGTCGCGAAGGCCGCCCTGCGATGCGGCCGCCTACAGAAGGGGAGCGCGCATGGGGGGCAGCCCACCCGGTGCCCTGGGGAACCGGATGTGGCAGGAGGGTGCGGGGCGTGGCTCCGTGACCCGTGGTTCGGCCGGATTGCCGAACCAGCCGGTCAGATCCCGGGAGCCAGGCGGCAGCCGGACCGGCAGACCCGCGCCCAGGCCACCCCAGCCCCAGCCGGTGCTGGCCACCGGGCAGGCGCTGGCGCTGGCGGGAGCGCTGCTGGCGGTGGGCGCCGCGGTGGACGAGGCGACCGGCCCCGGCCTGGGCTGGATCTACGCCCTGGGGGCCGCCGCGGCCGCCGCCCTGCTGGCCTCGGCCTGCGCCCGCCCCGGCGGCTGGTGGGTGCCGGCGGTGCCGCCCCCGGCGGTCGCCCTGGTGGCGCTGTGCGCCCAACTGCTGACGGGCGGCTCCCACGCGGCGAGCGCCTCGGGCAAGGCCGCCACGGCGGCCGCCATGACGGACGCGCTGCGCTGGGCCAATGACAGCTTCCCGGCCATGGCGACGGCCGAGGCCATTGTGCTGACGGTGCTGGTGACCCGGGCCGCCCGGGCGGGGCGGGACAGGAGGACCAGCCATGCCTGACATCCCGCGCGTCCAGCGCCCCCGCCCCGCCGCGGGCCGTACCCCCGACCGCACGGCGGGCGCCCAGCGGCAGCGCCGCCGCCGCCCCGGACCGGGGGCCGCCGCCCGGATCGCGGTCTGCCTGTCCTCCGCGGCCATCATGGTGACCAGCGGCACCGGCTGGCTGGCCTACCACTGGCTGAACAACGGACTGATCACCTCCAGCGCCCTGGACGCCCTGCGCAAGGGGGCGCCCAGAAAGCTGGACGACTCGGTCAACCTCCTGCTGATCGGCCTGGATTCACGCAAGGACATGGACGGCAACGACCTGCCCAAGGAGTTTGTCCAGCAGGAACTGCACGCCGGATCAAGCGAGATCGGCGGCTACAACACCAACACCCTTATCCTGATGCATATTCCGGCGGACGGCGGGAAGGTCACGGCCTTCTCCATTCCGCGCGATGATTATGTCCAGGTGGCCGGCGGCCGGGGTGAGCACAAGATCAAGGAGGCCTATGGCATCGCCAAGGCCGAGGCCCAGGACACCCTCTCCGCACAGGGCGTCAAGGGCGCCGAGCTGGAGCACCGCAGCCGGGAGGCCGGACGCGAGGCCACCCTGGCGACCGTGCAGGACTTCCTCGGGGTGCCCATCGACCACTTCGCCGAAGTCAACCTGCTGGGCTTCTATGACATCGCCAAGGTGGTGCAACCGGTCCCGGTCTGCCTGAAGAACCCGGTCCACGACCACTACTCGGGCGCCGACTTCCCCGCCGGGCCACAGGAGTTGAATGCCCGTCAGGCCCTGGCCTTTGTCCGGCAGCGGCACGGGCTGACCAACGGGGACCTGGACCGCACCCACCGTCAGCAGGCGTTTATCTCCTCGGTGACGCACAAGCTCAAGTCCCAGGGCGTGTGGAGCGACCTGGACAAGCTGCAGGGCCTGTTCGACGTGGTGAAGAAGGACGTGGTCATCGACGACCGGTGGAACATCCTGGACTTCGCCCAGCAGGCCCCCAACCTCACCGGCGGCAACGCCGAGTTCCACACGCTGCCCATCGCCGGGTTCGCCAACCGCAAAGGGGAGGCGGTCAACCTGGTCGATCCGGTGAAGGTACGGGCGCTGGTCCAGTCGATGATCGGGCAGGCCCATGCCTCGGCCGCCTCGCCCTCCCCGTCCTCCTCACCCCCCGTACCGGCCGACGCCGCCACCATGGTGGTGGACGTACGCAACGCCTCGGGCACCCCGGGAGCCGCGGCCGCCGAATCCAAGGCGCTGTCCGCGCTGGGCTACCGGCCCGGAATGATCGCCAACGCCCCGACGGCCGGCCACACTTCGGTGCTGCACGGACCGGGAGCCCAGGCCGCGGCCCGGCAGATCGCCGCCGCCCTGGGAGTCGATGCCGGCGCCGGCCGGGCGGTCCCCCCGGGACATGTGGTGGTCACCCTCGGCCCCGGCTTCAAGGCCCCCGCCCCCGCCAAGCCGGAGGCCGCCGAAAAACCCAAGTCCGCCGAGCCCTCACCCGTCTCCTCGGACGACTTCCAGGGCCCCACCGTGAAGATGGGCGGCGTCCCCTGCGTCGACTGACGGCCATCACAGGCCGGCGGCTGTACCTCTCCGACGGACATGGCGCGGCCCCGCCGCACCCCCGGCGGCCCGCGCACCGGCGGACGTACCGCCGCTTCCGCCCGGCCAGGCGCTGAGCCCGGCGGAAGCGGCACGGTACGCCAACGGTGCGCCCGGTCCTCCCGGCTGCCCGTCGTGCGCCCGGGCAGGAACCACAGGGGGCGGCGGGGCCGCGCGGCCCGTGCTACTTATGGTGCGCCTGGTGGCCGAACATGCAGTCCCGGATCATGTCCAGATGCTTGGCGATGACCGGCCGGGCCTTGCGGGCGGCATCCCGCACCGCCGGGTCCCGGCCGTGGTCCTTCTCGTTGTCCACCAGGTCCAGGGCCAGAACGTGCCCGGTGTCCTGGGCCCGCAGCCAGGCGTCGTCATAGCGCGGCGTATGGGCCTTCTTCCGCAGCTCCTTCAGCTGCTGCTCCTGATCCGCACCGGCCGAGCGCGGCAGCGTGATCCGGAACCTGTCGGCCAGTGCCTTGACGTCCTGGTCCAGCTTGGTGTGGTCGCGTACCAGGACCTGGCCGAGGTCCTTGACGCACCGGGTGACGGCATTGCTCTGGGCGTCGCGGCCCGCTGCGATCTCGGCCAGATTGCCCCGGTGAACGGTCGTCAGGAACACCTCGTCGTGGTCGTCATTGGTGGCCAGCGCGGTCCCGGCGGAAGCTGTGGCCAGGGCGATGGCCGCCAGTGCTGTGGTGACCCGGCGTCGCATGCGCATCGTTCATCGCTCCGTTCCTCGTCGGCCCGCGGCACGCCTGCCTCAGGCCCGGGCCGGTGCGGTGAAGGGCGCGCCCATCGCGCCCCTCGCAGGCAGATGACTGCCCCCGGGCGGTGTGCCGCCTGCCCGTGGGGCAGTCCCAGTCCCTCCAACGGAGCAGCACCGATTGCGTCCGGCGCCGGCCTCAGCGGCCGATCAGCCCGGACTGGGTGCGCAGCAGGCTGGTCAGCAGCCCGCCGGCGGTGTCCACCAGCCCGGTCGCCACCCCGGTGACGCTGCCCAGCAGGTTGAAGGCCAGCCCGGTCACCGTGTTGAGCAGACCGCCGACCAGCGACAGCAGCCCGCTGCCGCCGTCCCGGTCGAAGTCGCCGCGGGCACGGTCGGACTCCGCCCGGCTGGCGTCGATCGCCGCCCGGTCCGGCCGGGCCGCCGTCGACTGGGCACGCAGCTGCGCCCGGTCCCGGTCCAGGACGGTCACCCGGTCGGTGACCGCCTGGCACTGCCGGCCCTGCTCCTCGGTGCGGTTATGGGCGGCCGCGCACTCCGTGGCCACCTCGGCGGCCAGGCGGGTCATCCGGTCCTGCTCAATGGCCTTGAGCGCGTCACCGGAACTGCGGCGCAGCTCATCCGGGCTGCCGCCGGGGGCGGCGGCGGTCAGGGGAGCCGGCTGCGGGCCGGCGGCGGTGGCCGGGGCGGCCGGGGCGATGGTGGCCAGCGTGGCGCACAGGGCGGCGGCGATACGGAGGCCGGATCTGCGGGGGGATGCCATGACTGCTCCTTCACGGAGGGGATCTTGCCGGTCACCCTGCGTCCTGCCGATGCGCCCCGCAATCGGAAGCGGGCCCGGGGCAGGCCAACTGACGCACCGTCCGGCCGCCGGAATCGGAGCTGTAAGGCCGTCAGACAAGGCCCCGGGGGCACCCGGGCGCGATTCACCACCCGCGGTACGCCGGACGGGTTCCGGCCGCGCGGATACCGGTATCACCTGTCCAGGCTGGCGATTTGACGACTTCAAGAGTTGATCTATGTGTCGATATAACGCTTCATGGTCCGCTGTGCTGGTCGTTGTGTTGTGGGTGCGGGTCGTTCGTGGCCGGTCGCGCGGTTCCCCGCGTCCCTGACGGGGCGCCGTGGGCTGTCGGGCAGCGCCTAGCGCCAGTCGGCCGCGAAGGCCCGGGCCGGGTTGGCGACGAAGACCTGCTCCACAAACCCGGACCCCAGTTCCGCCGCCAGCCGCGGCCGCAGCCTGCGCAGCAGATGGGGCATTCCTGGGCCGCCGCCGGAGGCCGCCCGGGCCGCCGCCGTGGTGGTGTCGCCACCGAGCAGGATCCGGTCCGCGTAACCGGCCTCCGCCAGTGCGGTCAGTTCGTCCAACAGCCGCCAGTCTGTGGCGTGATGGGCGCGGGACGGGCCGTCGAAGGCGAGGAACGCCCCGGATCCGGCGGCCTCCCGCTGGGCCCCGGTGTCGGGTGAACGGCCCAGGTGGCCCAGGATCACCCGGTCCGCCGGCACGGCCAGTTGGCCGCAGAGGAGCTCGAGGACCTCCAACGCGCCCGTGCCCAGCTCCAGATGGACGGCGATGGGGGAGCCGGTGGCGTGATGGGCCTGCGCGGCCGCCGTCATCACCTGGCGGGCATGGGTGTTGAGACCGTGGAAGTCCCCGGCGACCTTGATCAGTCCGGCCCGGACCGGCGCCGTGGTCAGGTCCGCGATGAACAGCTCCGCCAGCCGGTCCCGTTCACGGGCCAGCCGCTCCGGCGCATAGTGCGCGGCCTGGTGCAGTCCGGTGGCGGCCACCACCCGCACTCCGGAGGCCCGGGACGCCTCGGCGGCCTCGGTCAGCCGCCGGCCCAGTCCGCGCGGGGTCCACTGGACGACCGTCCGGCCCCCCAGCTCCCGGAAGGCGCGCAGCTCGTCCAACGCGGCCCGGGGATCGTCGAGTTCCTGTCCCGGCAGCAGCGGGCTGCGGAAGAAAAGGTGGTCATGGGCATTGGTGACGCCCAGCTCGGTGGCGGGGACATCGCCAAGTACGGTGCGCACGGCGCTCATCGGGGCTCCTGGAATGATCGAGTAACGGGCTAACCGTTACACGATTCGGCGTAACGCGCAAGGCGTTACATCGTTTCCAGGGGTGATCAGTTGCTCTTGTAGCCCCGCGCCCACTGCAGACCCCAGCCGTAGAGCCGGTCCAGATCCGACTGGAAGCCATAGACATAGGCGGCCTCCCGGTGCACGGTCAGATGGCCGTCCCGGTTCTCGATCAGGGCCACCGCGCAGGAACGTGCCTGCGGATCATGCCCGTCCAGCTCTATCGCGAACTGATGGCCGTCGGGCAGATAGAAGGTGATGGTGCTGTCGATACGGCCGAACACCGGTGTGCAGTCGTAGTTGTAGACAAAGACCAGGATGCGGCGGAACGCGTCCTGCTGGTCGAGGTTGATGTACAGGGTCTCCCCGGTCGGCCCGCCGAAACGGTTGTCCCCGCTGAGCGAGATATACGGCGGATGGAACAGGTCGCCATGGAACTCGCCCAGCGGCTGGACCACGCCCTTGCTGCCGTCCGCCAGTTCATACAGGCAGGCCAGGTCGAGATCGACCGAGACCAGCGCCTGGCCATGGGCCTGGAGTTGGGCGGCCGACGGGGAGAACAGGGTGCGCAGCAGCCCGTAGTCGCGTGGCGCGCCCGGGCCGCCCAGCATCCGCCAGGTCAGATTGACCCTCAAGGTGCCACCGGTGGTGCTGTGATGGGTGAGCCAGTCGGTGGGATGGGTCTTGGAGAGCCGCTTGTGATGCGGAGTAGCCCAGTCAAAGGCGTGTTGTGCTTCCCGGCGTCGGTTGCCATTTCCCACCAGGTACGACCACAGGCTGCTCCCGTCCTGGGCGCGCGCGACGGGACCCGTACTCTGCCCGGCCGGCACCGGGCGCCGGGGCGCGCGTACACGTGGGCGCATCCGCCCTCCTCCTTCGCTGGATCCGGCGTTCAGCAGGATCAACGCGAGGCGGGCGGACAGGACATGGGTGGCCGGTCAGCCGGCCCGGGCCACGGCTTTCCCGGCCTTGTCCCAGTTCTCCTTGAGCCGGTCCAGATAGGACCCGGCCGTGCTGCCCGGGGTGGCGCCCCGGGCGAAGGCCGCCATGTTCCCGCCACCGGCGTTGTAACCCAGCGCCAGCAGCTGGTCCTTGGTGTAGGAACCGGCCCAGTGGGCGGGCAGCTGGGCGGCGAGGTCATGCAGGAACCAGGCCTCGGCGGTGATGGCCAGATCGGGGTCGCCGGGCAGGTCCTGCCAGTCGCGATGGGCGAAGGGCCGGCCCTGTTTGGTCTGGTCGAAGGCCGCCTTGTGCATATTGGCGATGCCAAACGCGGAGTCCGGCTTGATCTTCTGCCAGGACCGCTCGAAAGCGGGATCGTGCGGCTTGTAGTCCTCGTTGTAGAGGATCGCCATCATCAGACGGGGACTGACCCCGGCCTCCCGGGCGTGCTTGATCACCTGGGGTGCGTAGTGGGCGGGGTCCTGGTTGCCGGTGCTGTCCGGCACGCCGGCGGAGGCCGGGGCGGAGGCATGGGCGGAGGCCGACGGCCGTTCGTCCGGGTGTCCGGAGCGGGCGGTGCCGCCGGAACACCCGGTGACACAGCAGGCGGTCAGCGCGGCCGCCACCGCGAACCGGCGGGCCGTACCCGGGGACTTGCTCACCTGCGTTCCTCCTGACCTTTCACCGAGGGGTGCCGTGATCCATCATCCCCGACGTCAGTCCACACAGGGCACCCCGCCCATGGTCACCGAGGGCCCGGCGAAGCCCCCGGCCGCCGGTCCGCCCGGCGCGGGCGGGCCGGCGGGGGGCGCCTTGGCGTCCGTGGCGGGGCCCGGTGACGGCGGCACACCAGGGCCGATCATCGCCTGCACGGTCGCCTTGATCCGGTCCGGGTCGACCAGGTTGACATCCTCCCCGCCGATGGTGGCGAAACCGGTGATGGGCAGGGTGTGGAAGTCGGCCTTGCCGCCGGTGAGACCGGGCGCCTGCTGGGCGAAGTCCAGCACGTCCCAGCCGCTGTCGAGCACCAGGTCCTTGCGCAGCACGCCGAACAGCTCCCGCAGCCTGCCCAGGTCGTCGAAGGCGCCCTGGCGCTTGAGCTTATGGGTGACCGAGGAGAGGAACGCCTGCTGGCGGTGGGTGCGGTCCAGGTCGCCGTTGTCCAGGCCGTGCCGCTGGCGGACGAAGGCCAGCGCCTGCCGCGGGTCGAGGTCCTGTACGCCCGCCGGGAAGTCGGCCCCCGAATACCGGTCGTGCACCGGGTGCTTGAGGCACACCGTCACGGGCTGCAGCACCTTGGCGATGTCATAGAACCCCAGCAGATTGACCTCGGCGAAGTGATCGACCGGCACCCCCAGGAACTGCTGCACGGTCTGCAGGGTCGCCGCCCGTCCCGCCTCCCGGCTGCGGTGTTCCAGTTCGGCGCCGCTGACCCCCTGGGCGGCCAGCCGGTCATGGGCGGCGGTGTAGGCGTAGGAGTACGCCTCCTTGATCTTGTAGTGGCCCAGGGGGGAGCCATCGCCGTTGAGGGTCTGCACATAGTCGTCCCGGGGGATGGAGAAGGCGGTCGCCCGCCCGCCGTCCGCCGGAATGTGCATCAGGATCAGGGTGTTGGTGTTGTAGTAGCCGATCTCGCTCGACCCGGCGTGCAGTTGGTCCTGGACGAACTCCCTGGGCAGGTCGTTGCCGTCCATGTCCTTGCGGGAATCCAGGCCGATCAGCAGCAGATTGGCCGAGCTGTCCAGATGCCGGGGGGCGTGCCGGCGCGCGGCGTTCAGCGCATCCGAGGTGGTCAGCCCGTCGGTGAGGGCGTGATAGGTGAACCAGGTCACCCCGCAGGCGATCAGCACCATCGCGGAGGCGGCCCACAACAGGAGGCGCGCCGCTCTGACGGCCGGTGCGGGCGGCATCCGGTCAGCCATGCCCGTTCCTCCCGCCGCCCAGCGCCCGGATGCCCCGCAGGACCAGGACGGCGAGCACCGCGCACTCGGCCGCCACCATCACCGGGAAGCTGTCAATCGCCCAGCGGGCCAGGGCCGTCGCCAGCGGCCTGCCATACAGCGGAGAGGTGCCGGCGGACGGCAGCGAGACCGCGGCCGTCACCGCGAACACCACCAGCGGCGGCAGCGGAATCACCCAGCTCAGCCCGGAGTGCGCGGCCGCGAAGACGGTGCCCCACACCGCCGCCAGGACCGCGCCCACGGCCAGCCCCCAGCCATGCGCCGATCCGGTCAGCAGATCCAGGCCGCCGCCCAGTGCCGGTGGAACCAGCACGATCGCGGCGGTGACGGCGCCCGGTGGTGCTGTCATCCCCAAGCCCTCGCTTTGCTCCGTCGGTCACTCCGGCGGTACGCCCGCCCGCCCATGGCGCGGCTGTCCCCTGCCGGGAGACGCGCCCACCGCGCCCCGGGTTGCAGACTTGCGCAAACGGGCAAGTGTGACCCACGGTGGACGCGCCGGTGGCGTGCGCCTCCCGGCAAGGGGGAATGCCCGGGGACGGCAAGGGAGTTGAGTCCGGTACGGACATCGGGAGGGGTCGGGATGAGTGACCGGGTCGGCGGCGTGGTCCGCTGGTTCAACCAGGCCAGGGGCTATGGCTATATCAATGGCGACGACGGGCGGGATGTCCTGGTGCGCCGGGAGGCCATCGAGGGAGGCACCTTTGTCACCGAGGGCATGCGGGTCACCTATGTGGCGGTGGGGGAGGACGACGAGGTGCACGCCGAGCGGGTCCGCATCATCGAATAGATCAGCGGCCTGGCCTGGGCACATGGCATGCTGAAGGGGTGAACGGACCGAAGATCCACGTTGTGTTGGCACCCGCGCTGCGGCTCTTCGCCGCCCCCGACCGGCGCACCGGACGGATGACCGTCATCACCGACGGCGCCTCCTCGCTGGGGCATGTGGTGGAGTCGCTGGGCGTGCCGCTCACCGAGGCCGGCGCGCTGCTGGTGGACGGCCGGGAGGTGCCGGTGTCCCATGTGCCGGGGGCCGGGGAGACGGTGGAGGTCCGTGAGGTCGCGCGTCCGCAGCGGGTGCCGGGGGCGCCCCTGCGGTTCCTGCTGGACGTCCATCTCGGCACGCTCGCCCGGCGGTTGCGGCTGCTGGGCGTGGACGCGGCCTATGAGAGCGAGGACATCGGCGACCCCGCGCTGGCCGCCCGGTCGGCGGCCGAGCGCCGGGTGCTGCTCTCCCGCGACCGGGGACTGCTGCGGCGCCGGGAGATCTGGGCGGGCGCATATGTCTACAGCGACCGGCCCGATGACCAACTGCGCGATGTGCTGGGCCGGTTCGCCCCGCAGCTGGCCCCCTGGACCCGCTGCACGGCCTGCAACGGCGAACTCCGTGACGCCGACAAGGACTCGGTGGGTGAGCTGCTGGAGCACGGCACTCGCCGCAGCTATGAGGTCTTCGCCCAGTGCACCGCCTGCGACCGGGTGTACTGGCGCGGCGCCCACCATGCCCGGCTGGAGGCGATCGTGGCCGAGGCGGTACGGGAGTTCGGCGGCGCGGCGGCGTAGTCCAGGGCCGTCCGGGCGGGACACCCCCCGGCCCCCGGTGCCGCTCAGGGCAGGGTGAGGATCCGGGGTCCGTCCTCGGTGATGGCCACGGTGTGCTCGATATGGGCCGCCCGGCTGCCGTCCCGGGTGAGCAGCGTCCAGCCGTCCGCCGCCGTGCGGTAGTCGTCACCGCCGCCGGCCATCAGCATCGGCTCGATGGCCAGGACCAGTCCGGGCCGCAGGGGGTAACCCCGGCCCGGGCGGCCCCGGTTGGGCACCGAAGGGTCCTCGTGCATCTGGCGGCCGATGCCGTGCCCGCCGAAGTCGGCGGGCATCCCGCAGCGGGCCGCGCGGGCCACCTTGCCGATGGCGGCGGAGATATCGCCCATCCGGTTGCCGGGCACGGCGGCGGCGATGCCCGCCTCCAGGGCGCGCCGGGTCGCCTCGATCAGCTCCGGGTCGCCGGGCCGCGGTGCGCCGACCACAAAGCTGACGGCCGCGTCGCCGGTCCAGCCGTCCAGGCGGGCGCCGCAGTCGACGCTCAGCAGATCGCCGTCGCGCAGCCGGTACCCGTCCGGTATCCCATGCACCACGGCGTCATTGACCGAGGTACAGATGACACCGGGGAACGGGGTGGGGGCGAAGGAGGGCCGGTAGCCGAGGAAGGGTGAGCCGGCCCCGGCCCGGTCCAGCACCCCGCGTGCCACCTCGTCCAATTCCCGCAGCGTTACGCCCACTTGGGCCGCCTTCTCCACCTCGGCCAGGGCCTGGGCCACAATCCGCCCGGCCTCGCGCATCGCCTCGATCTGTGCGGCCGTCTTGAGTTCCACCATGCCGGTACCCCCTGCTCGGTCCCATTCTTATACCGGTATTTGTATCACGGGATTAGTATTGCCCGTATGGTGAGAACCCCTTTGACCCCCGAGGAACGGCAACGCGGCGAGCTGTTCGGCGCCCTGCTGCGGCAGGCGCGGGGCGAGCGCAGCATGGTGGAGATCGCCGCGGCGGCGGGAGTGTCCGCGGAGACCCTGCGCAAGATCGAGACCGGGCGGGCGCCCACCCCGGCCTTCTTCACGGTGGCCGCCCTGGCGTCGGTGCTCGGCCTGTCCATGGACGAGCTGGCCGCCGCATGCCACCAGGAGCCCGAGGAACACCGGCTGGGGCTGTCGGCCTGAGCCGTGTGCGCAGGGGCCGCATGGGTCGGGTGCCGCGTGCGTAGGGGCCGTGTGCGTAGGGGCCGTGTGCATAGGGGCCGGCGAACCCCTGTCCGGGTTCACCGGCCCCTACGGCCGGGGGCGGGAGCTCAGGACTCCGGCGCGGCTTCCTCGGCCGGAGCGGCCCCGCCCGCCGCCTCCGCCGCGGCTTCCTCCTCTTCCTCCTCCTCGGGCACTTCCTCGGCCTGTGCGGCCACCACCTGCAGCACTGCCGTCTCCTCGTCCACGGCCAGCGCGGTGCCACGCGGCAGCGGGATGTCCCCGGCGTGCACCGTGTGCCCGGCCTCCAGGCCCTCGATGGACACCGTGACGCCCTCCGGGATGTGGGTGGCCTCCGCCTCCACGGGCAGGGCGTTGAGGATGTACTCCAGCAGGTTGCCGCCGGGTGCCAGTTCCCCCTCGGTGTGCACCGGGATCTCCACGGTCACCTTCTCGCCCCGCTTCACGGCTAGCAGGTCCGCGTGGATCAGGAAGCCCTTCAGCGGGTCGCGCTGCACCTCCTTGGGAATGCACAGCTCGTTCTTCCCGCCGTGGATGTCCATCCTGATCAGCACATTCGGCGTCTTCAGGGCCATCCACAGGGCATGGCCGTCGACGGTCACATGCTTGGGCTCGGCGCCGTGCCCGTAGATGACGGCGGGCACCTTGTCGGCCCGGCGGATACGGCGCGCGGCGCCCTTGCCGAACTCCTTGCGTACCTCGGCTACCAGCTTGACCTCGGCCATGGCTGCACTCCTCGTCCTTCCAGGTCCAGTGGCCGTGGGCCGGCCCTCACAGACCTGGTGTAACCGGCCGGGGAGCGCCGCGATCCTGATGTTGCGCCGTACAGAGCAATGGCGGCACCACGGGTCCGGCCCGTCAGACGGGGCCTGGGTACGGGCCGAGGGCCGCCGCCATCCGCCGTACCGCCTCATCCAGCACCTCGGGCGAGGTCGCCAGGTTCAGCCGGACGTGTCCGGCGCCACCGGTGCCGAAGGCGGCCCCATCGGTCAGCGCCACCCGGCCGCGCTCCAGGAACGCCGCCGCCGGATCCGCTGCCAGCCCGGCGGCCCGGCAGTCCAGCCAGGCCAGATAGGTGCCCTGCGGCGGGCGGTACCGGACGCCCGGCAGATGCCGGCGCACCAGATCGGCCAGCAGCCGCCGGTTCTCGTCCAGCCCGGCCAGCACCCCGTCCAGCCAGCCGTCGCAGTGCCGCAGCGCCGCGGTGTGCGCGATCACCCCCAAGTGGCTCGGCCCATGGCTCACTTCGGGCGGCATCCGGCGCAACTCCTCGGCCGCGCCCGGCCCGGCCACCGCCAGCGCCGCCTTCAGCCCGGCCAGATGCCAGGCCTTGGACGCGGACAGCAGGGCGAAGGCACGTTCCGTTCCCGGCACCGAGAGAAAGGGCACATACTCGGTGCCGGGCAGCACCAGCGGGGCATGTATCTCATCGGCGACCACCCGCACCCCATAGGTGTTGGCCAGGGCGGCCACCTCGGTGAGCTCCTGCCGGGTGTGCACGGTGCCGGTGGGATTGTGCGGACTGCACAGCAGGTGGGCCGCCCGGCGCCCACGGGCCACCGCGCGCCGGAAGGCGGCCTCCAGGGCCACCGGATCGATCCGGTGGTCATCGCCCAGCGGAGCCTCCACCACTCGCCGGTCCAGATGTTCCACAAACGCGTAGAACGGCGGATAGACCGGGGAGTTGACCACCACCGCGTCGCCCGGCCCGGTCACCAGCTTGAGCACCTCGACGATGCCCAGCATCACATCCGGCACCACCGCGGTGCGCTCGGCCACCACCCCGTCCCAGCCCCAGCGGCGACGGGCGAAGCCGTCCAGCGCCGCCGCGTAACCCTCGCCGGTCGCATAGCCGGTGTCGCCGCGCGCCACCGCCTCCGTCACCGCCTGTACCACCGGGCCGGGCAGCGGTACATCCATCTCCGCCACCCACAACGGCAGTACGTCCGGCGGGTATTGACGCCACTTGGCGCTGGTGCGGCGGCGCAGCTCCGCCAGCGACAGCCGGCGCAGCGGCGCCCTCTCGTCATGCTCCTCGTGCTCCTGGTGCTCGTCGTAGGACATGGCACCCAGTGTGCGCCGCGCCGGCCAGCCCGGCCCGGCTCAGCCGGTACGCTCCTCGCCGCGGTCCCCGCTCCAGCGGGTGTGGAACGAACCCTCGGCATCCACCCGGCGGTAGGTGTGCGCCCCGAAGAAGTCACGCTGGGCCTGGGTGAGCGCGGCCGGCAGCCGCTCGGCGCGCAGCGAGTCGTAGTAGGCCAGGGCAGCGGAGAAGCCCGGGGTGGGCACGCCATGCTCCACCGCCGTGGCCACCACCGCCCGCCAGGCGTCCTGTGCCCGGCCCAGCTCGTCCGCGAACTGCCGGTCCGCCAGCAGCGAGGGCAGGGCGGGGTCGGCGTCGAAGGCACCACGGATCCGGTCCAGGAAGGCGGCCCGGATGATGCAGCCCCCGCGCCAGATGGCGGCCACCGCCCCCAGGTCGATGTCCCAGCCGTACTCGGCGCCGGCGGCGGCGATCATGTTCCAGCCCTGCGCGTAGGAGACCACCTTCGACGCGTAGAGCGCCGCCTCGACCCGCGCCGCGAACTCCTCGGCCGCGTCCGCCGACAGCCCGCCGGCCCGCGGACCCGGCAGCCCGGCCGCGGCCCGCCGCAGATCGTCATGCCCCGACAGCGACCGCGCGAACACCGCCTCCGCGATGCCCGACACCGGCACCCCGAGATCAAGCGCCGTCTGCACCGTCCACCGCCCGGTCCCCTTCTGCTCCGCCGCGTCGGCCACCACGTCCACAAACGGACGCCCGGTGGCGGCGTCGGTGTGGGCCAGCACCTCGGCGGTGATCTCGATCAGATACGAGTCCAGCCGCCCGGAGTTCCAGCCCCGGAACGTCTCGGCGATCCGGGCCGGTTCATAGCCCGCCACGGCGCGCAGCAGGTGGTACGCCTCGGCGATCAGCTGCATGTCGGCGTACTCGATGCCGTTGTGCACCATCTTGACGAAGTGTCCGGCGGCGTCGGGGCCGATGTGGGTGCAACAGGGGCTGCCGTCCGGGGCCTTGGCCGCGATCGATTCGAGCAGCGGGCCAAGTGCTTTGTAGGATTCGGCGGATCCTCCGGGCATGATGGACGGCCCGTTGAGGGCGCCTTCCTCGCCGCCGGAGATGCCGGTGCCGACGAAGTGGATTCCCTTGGCGCGCAGGGCCTTTTCGCGGCGGAGGGTGTCGTGGAAGTGGGCGTTGCCGCCGTCGACGATCATGTCGCCTTCGTCGAGGAGCGGCGCGAACTCGTCGATGACGGCGTCGGTGGGGTCGCCGGCCTTGACCATGATGATGAGGCGGCGGGGTTTGACGAGGGAGGCGACGAACTCCTCCGGGGTTTCGGCGGGGACGAAGTCGCCTTCGTGGCCGTGCTCGTCAATAAGGGCCTTGGTGCGGGCCGTTGTGCGGTTGTGGACGGCGACGGTGTGGCCGTGGCGGGCGAAGTTGCGGGCGAGGTTGCTGCCCATGACGGCGAGTCCGGTGACGCCGATGTGGGCGGTGGGGGTGCTGGGCATGTGCGGTGTTCCACTCCTGTCACGTGCGCCGAAGGGATGTGCGATGCGTCAACGCCGGAGGGCTTGAAGATCTTCCCCTCGGGCAGTCGGGCGTCGCCCGGTCATCGTTGCACGGGGTGCTCGGAGGTGGCTGGGGTGCGCGGAGATGCCCCTGGGCCTGTCGCTCGATTAGGCCCCAAGGCCGTCATCGCCACCGGTGGTGGGTCCGGGGAGGGGACGATGTTGAGGGGCTCTGGCCGGGCTGTGGCCGCAGCCCAGCCAGAGCCCCTGCGTCCTGATCAGGGCCTGTCAGGAGCCCTGTCGGGCAGGGCCCCTTGGGTCTCGCATCGTTCGGCGTCGTGCAGCGACTTGATCAGGTGCGCGCGGGCGCGGGACACCCGGGAACGGACCGTGCCGATGGGGCAGTCGCTGAGGCGCGCCGCTTCCGCGTAGGGAAGGCCCAGCAGTTGGGTGAGGACGAACGCCTGGCGGCGTTCGTCGGGCAGGGTGGTCAGGAGGTCGTCGAGTGCGACGCCGTCGTCGAAGCCGGGCAGGCCTTTGGGCTGGGCGCGTTCGGCGGCGCTCTGCCAGTCGCCGGTGAGTGACAGGCGGGGCCGGGCGGATGCGTAACGGTGGCTGTCGATCACGGCCCTGCGGGCTATGGACAGGAGCCAGGTGCGGGCGGAGGAGCGGCCTTCGAAGCGGTGCAGGCTGCCCAGCGCGCGAAGGAAGGTGTCCTGGGTGAGGTCGTCGGCGGTCTGGGGGTCGGCGCCGAGGTAGGTGACGTAGTAGCGGACGTCGCGGTGCAGGGCGCGGACGAACTGCTCGAAGGCTTCTGGATCGCCGCCCTGGGCGGCGAGGGCCCAGGCGGTTGTCGCTGCGTCGCGTGACGCGGGCAGGGCAGGAGTGATCACCTGATGTCCTCTCGGATGATCCGGGTGCGGGCACGCCGGAAACCGGTGACGGGCCCGTGCTGGGGATACGGCCGTGCGCGCGAGGGCACGGCCGTTGCCCCGAGGCGTGGGGTGCCGTCGGCACCACTGCGGTGTCGCCTCGGGGGACCGGCTGCCGTCAGACGACAGTGGCCCCGGCGGGCGGTCCCCGAGAGGTGATGGCGTGGATGAGGAGGACTCGGTGCAGGGGGCGGTGGGAGTGATCCCGGTGGATGCGGAGGCGAGGCTGTGACGGAGGAGCGGCCGGGGCGGGCACCGGTCGCAGTGGTGCGGTGAGCCGGCCGGCGAGGGCCCGGAGGATACGGAAGGCGGCGCGTTCTCCGCGCGCGAGCCATAGCGCGCACACCAGTGCGGCCAGCGCGTGGGTGATCAGCATGCCCTCCGACGACATGCCGGCGATGTGATGGTCCATGGGTGCCGCGTGGCTCATGCGGTCCAAGTGGCCTGGGTGGCTTGCGGAATGCATGGGTCCCATGCCGCCCATGTCACCCATGTTTGCCGTGTGTCCCGGGGCGGCCACCGCGTCGTGCCGGATACCCATACCCGGTACCGGCTTGAAATCGCCGTTGCCGGATGGGCCGCAGCGGAGGTACCACGCCCATTGCCGAGCGAGCGAAACGCCACGAGGCAGTGCGGGACGTACCAGTGCCTGCCCCAGTGAGAACCACGAGTGGAGCACCGCTTGGGTGGTGACCGCGGCGGATGCCACCGCGCGGAGGCCGCGTTCACGGCCGGCCAGGAACCACGCCATGCCGCCGGCCGCCGTGGTTCCGCTGGTCAGGGCCCACCAGGGCACCGGCGCGCCGGACATCATGGCGTGGCCCAGGGCGGTGAGCAGCACACAGGCGGCCGCGAAGACCGCGGCCCGTACTGTGCGGCAAACCCATCCGGCAGCCATGGCCGACTCATCGTCGCATCCCGAGGGGCGCCAAGGGGACCCGGAACGCAAGGGTACGGAAATCGGCCAACTGCACATGCACGCCCGGGAACTTGTCCGGTGCGCGGTCCGACGTGTGTCGTGGGGCGCCTTGCCCCGGTACAGAGCGACGGGAAGGAGGGGCGTCCGTGGTGACGGAGCCGAATGCGGTGCGGGCGGACGAGAGCGGCGGGCAGCGGTCGACCGGCGCGGTCACGGCGCTGTTGACCTGCGCCATGGCCTTCTCGATGCTGCAGCTGTTCCTGCTGGGAGCGCTGGCCCCGCGGCTTGTCGACGAGTTGGGTGTCTCGCCGGCCGTGCTGGGGCTGACGACGACGGTCGGCTTCGGTGCGGCGGCTGTGCTGTCCCCGGTCGGGGGTCTGGTGGTGGACCGGGTGGGTCCGCGCCGCTGCCTGGCCGCGCTGCTGATGACGTCGGGCGTGGCACTGGCTCTCATCGGTGCGGCGGGCAGCGTCGGCCTTCTGCTGGGGGCGGTGGCGCTCGGCGGGTTGCCACAGGCGCTGGCCAACCCGGCCACCAACAAAGCGATTCTGGCAGTTGTGCCCGCGGCGCGGCGCGGTGCGGTGACGGGGATGAAACAGTCGGGGGTCCAACTGGGGACCTTCGCCGCCGGGCTTCCGCTGGCGGCGCTGGCCGGACTCGCGGGCTGGCGGTGGGCGGTATGGACGGCTGCCGGTGCGGCGTTGGCGACCGCCGGGTGGGCGGCGAGCGCGCTGCCCGCGGATCCGCCGACGAGGCATGGGGCAGCCGTCCGAATACCGAACGGGATGGTCGCCTGGCTGGCGGTCTTCTCGCTGCTGCTGGGGTGCGGCATCGCCTCGGTGAACACCTATTTGGCGCTCTACGGGGTCCGGCGGCTGGGGCTCGGGTCCACGGCGGCGGCCGGGTTGCTGGCGGTGCTGGGGGTGGCCGGGATCGTGGGACGAGTGGGCTGGTCGAGGATGGCCGGGTGGCCCGGCCGGGCCCGGTGGCTGCCGGGTGTACTGGCCATGGGCGCGGTGGGAACCGCGCTGCTGCTGGCGTACTCGGCGTATGCGCACCCGCTGGTGTGGGTGGCGGCGGTGGGAGTCGGGGTGTTCGCGGTGGCGGCCAACGCGGTGTCCATGGTGCTGGTGATCGAGCGGGCGGCGCCCGGCCGGGCCGGGCAGGACTCGGCACTGGTGTCGGCCGGATTCTTCGCCGGATTCGCGCTCGGCCCGCCACTGTTCGGGATGCTGGCGGAGGCCGGCCGGTACGGGGCCGGGTGGCTGCTGGTGGCAGGCGAGTTCACCGGGGCGGCCGTGGTGTCCCTGCTGTGGGCCGTACGCGAGCGGCGATCCACCGCGAGCCAGTGAACGCTCCCTCCTGGGCCGTCCCGGCGCTGGGCGCGGTCCTCGACCGCGTCAAGGTCACCGCCGCGGAGACCGGTGATCACTTCCCCCTGTTCGCGGACCCGGACAGCGGGACATGGACGACGACCCGGCGCGGCTCGTGGGCCGGTGGGTTCTGGGCAGGACTGCTGTGGCTGCGTGCCCGGTACACCGGCGACCCGATGGACCGGCGGGTCGCACGCGCCTGCACGGACCGGCTTGTGGGCTGGGCACGGGCCGACACCGCGGCCCGCGGACTGATCTTCTGGTACGGCACCCTGCCGGCCTCCGGCGAACCCGGAATCGCCGCGATACGGGAGCGCGCGGCCCGCGCCTGCCTGGACGCGTACGACGACGAACTGGGCCTGGTGCCCTGGGGGTCGGCCTTCGGCGGTCCCCGGCTGCTCGCCCGCGCGGACGGGGTGCCGGGCCTGGTGCCGCTGCTCGCCACGGTGAACGCGCGGGCGGCCGAGTCGCATCTGCGGAGACACCTGGAACTGTGCCTCGGGCGGCGGCCTTTCCGATGGGCGTGGCGACATGACCGCGGCGAGGGCTGGACGGCCTGTGCCGACCCGCCGTCGGGCTGGAGCCGGGGCAGGGCCTGGCTTCTCCTGGGGGTGGCCGAGGGCTCCCGCCTGCTCGGCGCAACCGAACTGGCCACGGCGGCGGAAGCGTTGAGGCCGGTCTCCCTCGTGCCTCCGGCGGACGAGTCGTCCGCCTCCGGCCCCCGTGACACCTCCGCCGCTGCCATCACGGCGACAGCGCTGCTCGGGCTCGGTCACCGGGGTCGCGCGGCGACCGTCCTGGAGGAACTGGTCCGCTCCCATATGACGGGCGACGGCCGCCTGTTGGACGGCTGTTACGACCTCGGTTCCGGCGTGGCGCCCCGGCACGAGCTGATCTGGGGGGACTTCTTCCTCGCCTATGCGCTTGCCGCGCTCACCGGCCTGGTCGATGTCCGTGCCCCGGGAGGGAGTGTCTGACTAGAGTTGTTTTGCACCCTTCATCCTGGCGGGCATCTCGCCGGCAGAACACTGGAGTCGCGATGAACTCCGCCAAGTCCACCGAAGCCGCCTTGCGGGGGCTGGGAGTGTGCTGTGCCCTCGCCAACGCGGTGTTGCACAGTCTCCTCACCCCTGATCACCTTGAGGAGAAGCTCTACATCGGTGTTCTCTTCGCGGTGGGCAGCGCCGCCACACTGTTCGTCGCCGTGTGCCTGGCCGTCTCGCGGTGGGTCACCGTCGCCTGGCTGACCGGAGCGCTCGTCAGCCTCGGCATGATCGCCGGTTTTCTGCTGTCGCGCACCGTCGGTCTGCCGCATGGCTACTACGAGGAGAGCTGGGAGCTGCCGTACGGCCCTCTCGCCTTGATTGCCGAGGGTCTCTTCGTCGTCGCGTTCCTCGGATGGCTTTCCGGCCGGCGGACCCCCGCATCGAGCTGATGCATCACCCTTCGGCAGGGGTGGCCCGCAGGACGCGCCGCGCGACGGACACCATGTGCAGTTCGTCGGGACCGTCGAGGATGCGTGCCAGGCGGCCGGTGCGGAAGAGCGCGGGCAGCGGGGTGTCCGGGCCGAGCCCGGCCGCCCCGTGCACCTGGATGGCCGCGTCGGCCACCTGGTGCAGCGTGCGCGCGGCGGCGACCTTGGCCAGGCCCACTTCCAGACGGGCGTCGAGTCCCGCGTCCAGCCGGGCCACGGCCTCGTACACCAGCGGCCGAGTGGCGCGCAGGGCGAGCAGGGACTCGAAGACATGGCGCTGCACCAACTGGAGGTCGGCGAGCGGGCCGTGGGAGCCGGTGCGGGTGACGGCTCGCCGGCACATCAGCTCGAACGCGCGCTGGGCCTGGCCGAGCCAGCGCAGGCAGCGCAGCGTGCGGCCCAGTCGCAGCCGTTCGCCGGCGATGGCCAGGGCCTTGCCGCGCTCGCCGATGAGGTGGTCGGCGTCGACCGGCACATGGTCAAGTGCGATCTCCGCCTGCCCGCCCGCGCCGAGCACGGGCAGGTCGCGCACCACGTGGAAGCCGGGTGCGTCGGTGGGTACCAGCAGCAGGGAGAGTCCTTCCCGGTCCGGGGGTTCACCGTCGGTGCGGGCGAGCACGGTGACCAGGTCGGCTCCCGCCGCGGCGCTGGTGAACCATTTGCGGCCGCTCACCCGCCAGGTTCCGTCGGCACCGGACTCGGCGCGGGTGGCGGTCAGGGCGGGCTCGGTCCCTGGGGTGTCGGGCTCGGTCATCGCGTAGCAGGCCCGCAGTTCCCCGGAGACCAGCCGTTCGGGGTACCGTGCGCGGACCCGTGGGCTGCCGTGTCGCCACAGCATCAGAACGTCCAGGAGCGAGGCCGAGCCGAGCGCGGCAGGGCCGTAGTCGCTGGCACCTTCGGCCTCGGCGACATGGGCGTAGGACGTCAAGGGAAGCCCCTGCCCGCCGAGTTCGGCGGGGAGCGGCAGCGCCCATAAGCCCTGCCTCTTCGCCTCCTGCCGGAGCCCGCACAGAGCGGCCGCCGCCCGCTTGCCGCCGCCTTCGAGAACAGGTTCGCACGGCATGACCCGGTCGCACACGAAGGCCGCCACCCTTTCCCTCAACTCCCGCAGATCCGGCGGGCATTGGGGGTCGCCGCTGATCTTCCGCACCATCCACCGCCTTCCTCCGGCCGCACGGGAACCCCGACGAACGGCCGCGCGACTGCCTTCGAGGAACCGGTCGGAGGTCGCCGCTCCCGGGTTCCCGAGTGTCAATGAGCAGGAGGGGAGAGGTCATTGGTGACATCTGCCGCAACAACCTCTGCGTGGAAGGCCGGGCCGCTCCGCGGTCTGCGTATGCACGGTTCCGGTCCGCACGGTCTCGACGGCGGGCTCGTCGCCGAACACCTTCGGCTCCTGGGCGCTGAGGGAATCCGTCCCCTGGGTAATCGCATCGCCCTGACCGGAGCCGGCATCGGCGAGATCAACGCCCGCATGACCTGGGGAGACACAGCCGGCATCAGCGACGAGGCCACCGTACAGGCCGCCACGGGCGTCATGGCGGTCCACGGTCGCCGTGACGGCAGCCCGCGCGGCCTCGCCGTCGACTACGCGGCCACCGCGACAGGCGTCCTCGTGGTGCAGGGCCTGCTCGCCGGGCTGATCGCGCAAGCACGGGGCGGGCGCGTCGGGGGAGTGGAGGTGACCGCGCAACGGGCCGCACTGCTGACCGTCTCGCAGTACCTGGCCGCCATCGGCGCCGAGGAGCAGGAGGCGGCCGAACTCGCCCCAGGCGGACCGCCGTTCACATCCATGGACGGCACGGTCTTCGAGCTGGAGGCCCTCGACCCGGGAACATGGGCGGCGTTCTGGCGCGGGCTGGGCGCGCCGGAGGAGGCGCTCCGCCAGGGTTGGCGGCCGTTCCAGTTCCGGTACGCCACCGCCTGCGCGCCTTTCCCCGCCGTGCTGCACGAGGTCGTCCGGGTGAGCACCTGGCAGCGGATCCGTGCCGCCGCCGGTGCCTCCGGCGCCGATGTGTGCCGGGTGCGCTCGCTCAAGGAGTGGGCCACCGAGCGCGACGAGGCCCCGCCCTGGTCGTTCAGCGGGCATGACGCGGCCTACGCTTCCCGTCCCGCCGATGGCGGGCCGCTGTCCGGACTCGTCGTACTGGAGGCGGGGCGCCGCATTCAGGCTCCGCTCACCGCCCATCTGCTCCGGCTGCTCGGCGCCGAGGTCGTCCGCATCGAGCCGCCGGGTGGTGACCCGCTGCGGGGTATGCCACCCACCTGCTCGGGGATCTCCGCGCGGTGGCTGGCAATCAACCGGGGCAAGAAGGCGGTGGAGTTGGACATCAAGTCTCCGGCGGGCCGCGAGTGGCTGCGCGCCATGGCGGCGGAGGCGGATGTCTTCCTGCACAACTGGGCGCCGGGCAAGGCCGCCCGGCTGGGCCTGGACCGGGAGCACCTGGCCGCCGCCAACCCCGCGCTCGTCTACGCCCACACCAGCGGCTGGGCCGGACGGCTGCCCGGTGCCCCCATGGGTACCGACTTCATGGTCCAGGCCCGCACCGGGGTCGGCGAAGCCGTACGGCCTGCCGACGAACCCCCCGTGCCGTCCCTGATGACCCTGCTCGACGTGCTCGGCGGGCTGCTGGGCGCCGAAGCGATCCTGGCCGGCCTGCTGCTGCGGGAGCGCACCGGGCACGGAATCCGCGTCGACTCATCGTTGCTCGGTGCCGCCGACGTGCTCACCGCCCCGGCCCGGGCCAGGGCGGTCCAGGGGCGGGGCACCCGCCGCCCGGCCGGGTTCCGCCGCCCGCTGCGCACCGCCGACGGTTGGCTCGCCCCCACGGACGCCGACGCCGCCGGGGCGGCCTCGCACAACCTGAGCCACCTGCCCACCGCGCAGGCCCTCGACCTGCTGCACTCCCGCGGCCTGACGGCTGTCCCGGTCGTCACGGACCTCGCCGATCTGCTCTCCACCGGCTCCGTCACCCGCGACACACATGGTGCCCCCGCCGTCCCCGACCCATGGAGCTTCACATGACCGTCCTGCTGCACGACCTGGTGCCCGTCGCCCTCCGCCGGTCCTGGGCGGCCGACGGCACTTGCCCCGACCTCGACCTCTACAGCCTCTACCGCGCCCACCGGATCGCCGACCCGCACCGCACGGCACTCGTCGACGCCCACGGGAAGCTCTGCTACGCGGCACTCGACCGCAAGGTGCGATGTCTCGCCGGAGGACTGGCCGGACTCGGCATACGCGCCGGCGACGTGGTCGGCATACAACTCCCCAGCGGGCGGAGCGCCGTCATCGCCGACCTGGCACTGGCCGCCCTGGGCGCCGTCGCACTGCCCTTCCCGGTCGGTCGCGGCCGGCGGGAAGCCGTCTCGCTGCTGGGCCGCTCCGAGGCCGTCGCGGTGATCGCCGCCATCGAGCACCGCGGCAACCACCACGCCGCCGACCTCCTCGCGAGGACAGGCGAACTGCCCGCCCTGCGCACGGTGATCGCAGCCGGGCCCGGCGCCACACCCGAGGGCGCGGTCGCCCTGTCCGAGCTGCTGCGCACCGATGTGACGGACTTCGTTCCGGCCCGGGCCGACCCCGACTCCGCCGCCCGCATCCTGGTCTCGTCCGGCTCGGAGGCCGAGCCCAAGATGGTGGCCTACTCGCACAACGCGCTGGCCGGCGGGCGCGGCAACTTTCTCGCCTCGCTGGTGCCGGACCGCAGGCCGCCGCGCTGCCTGTTCCTGGTGCCGCTCGCGTCCGCGTTCGGCAGCAACGGCACCCCGGTCGTGCTCGCCCGGCACGGCGGGACACTCATCGTGCTCGACCGCTTCACCCCCGGGGCCGCGCTGGACGCCCTCGTCGCACATGAACCGACCCATGTCATGGCCGTGCCGACCATGTTCCGCATGATGCTGGACCACCTCGCCGACGAACCGCGTACAGCCTTCACGCCACCGACGGCGCTCGTCGTCGGTGGGTCCCCGCTGGATGCGGCCACCGCCGAGGAGGCGCGGCGGGTCTTCGGCTGTCCCGTCGTGAATCTCTACGGCTCGGCCGACGGGGTCAACTGCCATACCGGGCTGGGCAACGAGCCCATGCCCGGCGACGGGCCGGGTACCTTCGTCGGCCGCCCGGACTCCCGCGTCGCCGACATACGCATCACCGCACCGGATGCCGCCGGGCCGGCCGAGCTGCCGTGCGGCTCGGCCGGCGAGATCGTCGCCCGGGGACCGATGACCCCGATGTGCTACGTCGCCGCCCCCGACCTCGACGCGCGCTGCCGTACGCCCGACGGCTGGGTCCGCACCGGAGACCTCGGACTGATGGACAAGGACGGCACCCTGCGGATCGTCGGGCGCCTGAAGGACATCGTGATCCGCGGCGGAGCCAACATCAGCCCCGCCGAGGTCGAGATCGAGCTCGCTCCTCACCCCCTCGTCCGGGACGTGGTGTGTGTGGGCGTGCCCGATCCGCTGATGGGCGAGCGGCTTGCCGCCTGTGTCGTGCCGCGCGGCGGGCGGGCCCCTGGTCTCGACGAGTTGTGCGCGCACCTCGACGCCCGAGGTCTGGAACGGCGCAAGCATCCCGAACGGCTGCTGGTGGTCGATGAGTTGCCGCTCACTCCGGCCGGCAAGCCGGACCGGGACAGCCTGCGTGAACGGCTCGCCTCCGCCCGGGCCGCCGAGCCCCCGCGGACGTCCGCGGGCTGACCCGGACGAACGGGAACAGGGCCCGCCGGTGAACCCGGCGGGCCCTGCCTGTTCCGGGCCCCCTCAGGAGGCGGCCATCGCCTTCTTCACCATGGCCGCGGCATCTCGGTACACCGCAAGGAGGTCCAGGTCCCTCCCCGGATAGTTGACGACCTCCACCTGATGTGCACCCGAGCCGGGAAGCACCGTGCCGGTCGTCATGTGCACGTTGTCCAGGACCAAGTCGGGCTTCTTCTGCGACAGTTCGGACAACTGCCGGGCCGTCACGGCCTCCGGGCCGTAGGTCCCCGCCACGTTCGCACCCGCCATCTTCGCCGCCCAGACGGAATAGACCTGAGCCACGACGGACGGTGCCTTCCCACCCGGCCGGGCGTCCATCAGCTCTTTCCCGAGCCTGCCGTACTCGCTCCTGAACGACTCGATCCACTTCGCGGCCGCCTGCTGCGTGCCGAACACCCCGCCGAGCCGGGTCACCGCGGCCATGGCCTTGTCGGCGTCGTTGTCGAGGTCGACCTCGACCGGTTTCGCGTGCGCCCCGGCCGCCTCCTTGAGCTTCTTCGCGTACGGCTCGAACGACGCGTACAGCACGAAGTCCGCGTGCGCCACCGCCGTGAGGTCGGACGGCCTGGGGTCGTAGTCGGGGGCGTGCTGCACCGACGCCGGCACGATCACCTTGACGTCCTTGGCACCGGCGGCCTTGGCGAAGGCACCCTCCCACGTCGTCGTGGCCACGACCACCGGTGGACCGTCACCGCTCTTGTGACCGGCGGCGGAGCCGCTGCTGCCACAGCCGGTGGCGGACAGCGAGAGCCCCGCGCTCATGGTCAGTGCGAGGAGGGAGGAGATGGGGATGCGTATGTGTTGCATGAGCTGTCTCTCCGTTCGGGCAGGAGGTGGGTGGCGAGGGCCACGGCCCCCGCTGTCAGGACGAGGACAGGGCCGGGCGGCAAGTCGAAGCGGAGCGCGACGAGGAACCCGGACAGATTGACGGCCACGCCGATGCCGATCGCCCAGACGGTGATGGACGTCAGCGACCTGCCCAGGCGCCGCGCGGCGAGCGCGGGCAGCAGGGTCAGCGCGTCGACCAGCAGCGCACCGGTCAGCCGGATCGCCCCGGCGACCGCCACCGCGACCAGGACGAGCAGCAACAGGGTGAGCCGGTCCACCGGCACTCCAGAGGACAGCGCGAGCTCACGGTCGTACAGCAGCAGCGCCACCTCGCGGTGCCGCCACCGGAACACGGCCGGCACGACGACGGCGAGCCCGCCCAGCAACCACACGTCCGCGCCGCCCACCGAGAGGATCGAGCCCCAGAGCAGGGCGAACGCGCCCTGGGCGTTGACTCCCGAGACCGCCAGGACCAGCAGCGCGGCCGCGATCGCCAGACTCATCAGCAGGCCCATCGCACCCGAGAGACCGTCCGGGGACCGGGCCAGCGGTGCGATCCCGGCCCCCGCGAGCGCACAGGCCACCAGCGCGCACAGCATGGGATCGAGCCCGGTCAGCAGGCCCACGGCGATGCCCAGCAGCGCCACATGCATCATCGCGAACCGCACGGGCATGATGTCCAGCCCGACGATCACCACGCCGATCACGGGCAGCCCGATGGCCGCCAACAGCAGTGCCACGCCGGCCCGTTGGACGGGCACCAGCTGAAGCAGACCTACGAGATCCGCCGCGGCCAGGGCGTTCACCGCACCTCCCGCAACCGGCCCGCGGCCATCTCCAGTACCCGATCACAGCGCGCCACCAGTGCCCGGTCGTGCGTGACGACCACCACGGTCACGGGAAGCGACATCAGCACATCGCCCGCCTCTTCCTGTCCGGCGAAGTCCAGTGCGGCGGTGGGCTCGTCGGCGAGCAGAACGCCCGCACCCGCCGTGACACAGCCCACCGCGCGAGCCAGGTACATGCGCTGCAACTGGCCACCGGACAGGGTGTGCAACGGCCGGTCCACCAACGCCCCGACCCCCAGCTTCTCCGCTGCTGCCACGGCCTCGGCTCGTGCGCCGCCGCTCGCCAGCAACTCCCCGGCCAGTAGAGGGAATCGGCCGACCGCCGGCTTCTGCGGTATCCACGCACACGCGCGCCGCCGCCACGCCCACTCGACCGCCGTCCCGGCATCCCGCCCGCCCACCAGGATCCGGCCGCCGACCTGGCGATGCAGACCCAGCACCGCCCGCAACAACGTCGTCTTGCCCGATCCGTTGGTACCCGTCAGCGCCACCCGCTGCCCGGCCACGATGTCGAGGTCCACCTCGCGCACGGCCGTGACCCGGCTATGACTGCAGGTGACCCGGCACAGCCGCATATCCAGACCGCCCATTCGACCTCCTCGCCCATCGACACCAGTCGGAGCGGGAAGGCGGCTGGTTCCCGCCGGCTCGCCGGGGTTTTCGGGGCGTCTCCGAGGTGGACGCCCCCGCTGAACCGTTGGGCAGAGGGCACTTTGTCCAAGCGATGGAGGAAGCGGAGGCCGGCCTCGCCGTGCGGCAAAATGCCTCTGACGTCGTCCCGCCGAAGTACGCGCCGAAGCGGGCCGTAATCCCGACGTTCGATGAGAGCCAGGCGCTGAAGTAGGTGGGTGACCGCCAAGTCGGCCTGTGAGTTCCGGGAAGTTCCCCTGCCTCAGAGGCGCTCCGGCCGCCCGTCGGCTCGGGGATGCAACGGTGTTCTCAGGGCGGTGTGCAGGTCGCGCGCGTGGCGGGTCTCTTCGTCGGTTTTCCGGTACCGCTCAGCGTGGTTGAGCTTCCGCTGACGCTTGAGTCGTCCTGAAGGAACTGTTGATTTCGCACGGGATCCGTGGAATCCATGGAAGGCGGGCGATCCGGAGGAGGAACCGATGAGTGGTCACCGCCCCGTGACATACGAGCTGGACGAGAGTTATTCGCTGTTCCCCGTGGCCGACGGGAAGTATCCGTCCGCCCTGGACACCGACGACCTGAAGATCGCCGACAGTGACGCCTTCGGCTTCATGAACCTGATGGGGTCGGCGGACCCCGTCCCGGACGACCTTCCCCGGACCTGACGCCGCCATGGCCATGGCGGCTGCGGCGGTGTGGCTGGTGCCGGTCGAACTGGCCCCGGCGATCGTGCTGGCCGTCCTGGGCCACCTCGAACGGGCCAGCCGTCTACGCGCCGCCAGGCGGTACCGGCCGGCCCGGCGCGGCCATCGGGAGCCGATGGCCGTGGTGTGCCCCGTCTACCGGGAGGACCCGGCCCTCTTCGGCCGGGCCCTGCGCTCATGGCTCCGCAACGACGTGGCGGAAGTCGTCTGCGTGATCCATGAAAACGACACCGCGTGCGCCGAGGTGGCACGGGCGCATGGCGTACGAGTGATCACCACGGCGGACCGGGACAAGCGCCGGGCGCTGCGAACCGGCTGGCAAGCGGTCACGGCGGGCCTGGTCGCTCTCACGGACTCGGACACGGTCTGGGCCCGCGACCTCGTGCCCACGGTCAGCGCACCGTTCGTGGATCCGACGGTCGGCGGGGTGGCGACCCAGTCGTTCGTCCTGGAACCGGCCACGTTCTGGGAGGAAATCCGCCGCGGCCGGGGACCGATCGTGGTGATGGCCGCCCAGACCGTCCGAGGACAGGCCCTGGGCTGCCTTCCCGGCCGCACCGCCGTCTACCGGCGAGCCCTGCTCGAACAGGTCGGCCCCGATCTGGTCCAGCAGTCGTTCCTGGGAGTGCGCTGCGGTCCCGGTGACGACACACGGCTGTCCGCACTGGCCCTTCAGGCGGGCTACCGGACGGTCCTGCAGGCCAACGCGCACGTATGGTCCCGCTTCCCGGACACCTTCACCGGCCTCGTCCGCCAGAGACTGCGACACCAGCGCAACAGCTGGCGGGAACACCTGAGCGCACTGACCGGCGGATGGATCTGGCAACACCCCTACCTGGCACGCTGCGTCACCGTCTCCGTGATCCTGCGCCTGGGATTCATCCTCAGCACGGCGTACTACCTCTGGCTGGCCGCCTCCGGCGAACTCCTCGCGCCGACGCTGGTGGTGACCTACTGGTGCGGCCGGCGTCTCCTGCGCACCAGCCGCTTGTTGCACCGCACCGGCCGACGTCGGGTCCTCGCCTTCAAGCTCCTTGCCACCGATGTCCTCTCCCATGCCCTCGACGTCTTCGGGCTCCTCACCATCCGCCGCCAGGGCTGGCTCACCCGCGGCAGCGACCGGGCAGCTTGAGAGGGCGCCGGCGTGATGAGGTGCGACTCGCGTGCCGTGCAGGCCACCTGGCTGGCGAGGGGCGCTGCCGCCCGCTCCCCGCTCTCTCTGCTCATCAACCGGGGCAGTGGGGCGACGCGCCCCAGATGATCCCGGTCCTGAACCGCATCCGCGTTCCCCGCCTCGGCGGCGGCCATCCGCGCACCCGGCCTGACCACCTGGGTGGCGACCGGGCGTACTCCTGTGGGATCACGCGCCGGTGAGCGCGGTGAAACGAGCGAGTTCCCAGGGGTCGTGCGCGCTGAAGACGGTGATCTGGTCTCCGTGGTCGCGGCGGAGGGCATGCAGCCGGTCGCGGGTGGCGACACGGGCCCCGGTGTCGGTCTGGGCTCCGTCTTGGATCGGGGCGAAGGCGGGGTGGGCCAGGGGCGGGGTCTGCTCGATCTCGCCGTGGTACATGTACGCGTCGCCCGCGTGCAGGAGCCACCTTCCGGCGTCGTCGCGTACGGCGACGCCCGAGTGGCCCGCCGAGTGACCCGGCAGCGGCACCAGCAGCAGTTCGCAGGCAAGCCCCTGCGGACGCGCCACTCCCTGAAAGCCGAACCACTGTTCTCCCTCGTCCGCGACGGCGGGCGTCAGCAGCGGGCCATGCGCCCGGTGCGCCGGCATGAAGCGATCGAGGCTGTGCTGGTGGTGCGGGTCCGAGGGGTCGGTGACGGCCGAGTACTCGGCCGGGTGCATGTGCACCCGTGCGCGGGGGAAGTCCGGCAGTCCTCCGGTGTGGTCGCGGTGCAGGTGCGTGAGCACGATGTGCCGCACATCCCCCGGTGCGTAGCCGAGTTGGATGATCTGCCGCAGCGCGCTCTCCTCGGGGTACCGTGCGGGCTGGGCGTAGGCTACTCAGTCCGCGCCCAGTGTCCCTTCGGGGTCATGCCGGTCAGCAGTACCAAGGCCGGTGTCGACCAGAACCAGCCCGTCCGAGTCCGTCTCAATGAGCAGGCAGTGGCACACGGTAGCCAGTTGGCCGGTCGCGGCGTCTGTGAGGCGTTCCTCGCCGAGCAGGGGAATCGTCCGGAGAGAACCGCAGTTCAGGTGATGGATACGCATAAGGACCCCCGAGAGAAGTGGGCGAGTTGTTCACACGGGACGTTAGGAAGGGCTGCCGTGACTCACCAAACCGTTGGCCACGCAGGGCCGGTTGACCGCGGCCCGCTGGCGGACTGTCCCGACAGCGACCTTGTTCCACCAGGCCACCAGCCGCACTGCCCCGTGGACATCACCCTCGCCACGCTGGCCGGCCGATGGACGCCCCTGGTGCTCCGCGAATTCCTGCGCCGCGGCCAGGCCACGTACTCGGAACTGTCCGCCGCCCTGCCCACCCTCTCGGACAAGGTCCTCTCCGACCGGCTGGCCCAGTTGACCAGCGCGGGCGTGATAGAGCGCCACCGCACGCCCGGTTGGCCCCCACGAGTCCGCTACACACTCACGGCGCAGGGCCGGGCACTGGAGCCGGTGGTGCGCAGTATGTGGGAATGGGGCACCGCACAACGGCAGGACACCCGCGGCCAATCGCCGGACCCATCAGACAGGCGGCGGCCCTAGCTGTTGTGCGGCGATTCTCTCGGCGCGGGTTCGTACGACGTAGACCCGGACGGGATCCGTCAGCCATTGCCTGCCATCGGCCTGCCAGCGCCTGAAGTGCAGTTCAACAGCAGCGCTGTTGTCGTCTGCGGACAGACGCAGCATGTGCGCGAAACCTTGACGTGCCGTCAGGTCTCGCTGGGCATCCACCGCTGGGCCGCTGTGATCGGCTGCTCGATGGGGGGTGTCGCGCGCTGGAGTTGGACCATCGCCCACCCTGTTCGCGTCGCGGTAGAGGCTGGCCGGAAGATTCGGCGTGGGCAACTATGTGGCACTGACCCGCGTACGCAACAGCCACGACATCGGCCGAGGACGCGGCGGGATCAAGGCTGGGTTGTCCTGGAGCACTGCGTGCACGACAGCCGTCGTGGTGGATGCCGACCAAAGCGGGCCGATGAGGGCATCCGGGGCACGTTGACGAACAACCCCGTGCCGCCGTCGCGTCAGCGCAACTGTCGGCGGTATGCACCGGCCGCTGCCATGGGAGGCGGCCATCCGCCTTGCGGTGATCCACCAGTGACTGTGAGCCCCAAGGCCGACAGCCGTACGCCGCCCGGCAGCCAGAGACGTAGATCTGGTGGTGTCGGTGAACCACACCCGTGTGCTGCCGAGGGTATTTGCGATCCCCCTCGCCATCAGGCCGCCGCCTACTGCGAACGGATCGATGTTCACTGGCACTTCGCTCACTGCCGCCGTGACGCCGGCGCTGCGCGCCCATGGCTCTCCACACGGCGTCAGCACTGCGGGCGGGCCGAACTCATGGGTCATCCGGCGGGCTTCGACCATCCATCCGGTGCGATGGCTCGTCAATGCGATCCATAAGGGTCACTCGGAAGTGGACTTGCTAACCCCAACTCTTCTATGACTTTCTGGGATTAACCGACAGCCGTCTGTAGTGGACGGTCGGCGAAGGGGGATGACGATGAGCACTGCCCAGGCGGCAGCCGCAGGTGGCGAGTACCCCGCCCCTCCGATCAGCACGTTCGCGGGGACCGGGGTGGCGGGGTTCAGAGGGGACAACGAGCCCGCCGTTTCTGCTCAGTTGAACCGTCCGCACGGGATTGCGGTGGACAGCACCGGCGTCGTCTACATCGCCGACCTCAACAACCACCGGGTCCGGAAGATCACAACTGACGGGAAGATCAGCACGTTCGCGGGGACCGGGGTCGCGGGATTCAACGGGGACAATGTCCGTGCCGACTCAGCCCAGCTGAATGGCCCGCGTGAGGTGGCGGTGGACAGTGCAGATGCTGTCTATATCGCCGATGCGGGTAACCACCGGATCCGGAAGATCACGGCCGATGGGAAGATCAGTACGGTCGCCGGGACGGGCACCGCGGGGTTCAGCGGTGACGGCGGCCTCGCCACCGCCGCCCAGTTGAACTATCCGATCGGGTTGGCGGTGGATGGTGCGGGCGACCTCTACATCACCGACTACGCCAACCACCGGGTCCGGAAAGTCACAGCCGATAAGAAGATCAGCACGGTCGCGGGTACGGGCCCCTGGGGCTTCAACGGTGACGACCGTCTGGCGACCTCGGCCCAGCTGAATCATCCACACTCCGTGGCGGTGGATGGTGCGGGCGACCTCTACATCGCCGACTATGCCAACCACCGGGTCCGGAAGGTCACGGCTGATAAGAAGATCAGCACGGTCGCGGGCACGGGCATCGGGGGCTTCGACGGTGACGACCGTCTGGCGACCTCGGCCCAGCTGAACTGCCCCCTCGGGGTGATGGTGGACAGCACCGGCACCCTCTATATCGCCGACCACTCCAACCACCGGGTCCGGAAGGTCGCGGCGGACGGCAAGATCAGCACGGTCGCGGGCACGGGCACCGCGGGCTTCGGCGGTGACGGCGGCCCGGCCGCTTCGGCCCAGTTGAACTGCCCGCTCGGGCTCGCTGTGGACTGCGTCGATACCCTCTACATCACCGACCATGTCAACAACCGAGTTCGGAAGGTCGCGTCGGCGAGGCTGGCCGGGCTGCCCGAGTCGGGCGCGGTGGTCTCCTGGGCCAACGTCCGGAGCAGGCTGCGGATGGGGGTTGAACGCGAGTCCATCAAGGACGGGGCCGAGGTCCACCAGTTGCTCGCTGCCTCCAGGGATCACCAGCGGTGGCGGCTGATCGCGGCAGGTCAGGACAACGGCGATGTCCTGTACAGGATCGAGAACGTGCGCAGCGGCAAGGTCCTGGAGATCGTCGGCGCGCAGGAGAAGGCCGGGGCGGTGGTCGCGCAGCGCGCATACGAGGGTGCTGACGCCCGCCATCAGCAGTGGAGGCTGATCCCGGTGGGCTCGGTGACGGACACCCCGCGGGTGTACGAGATCGCGAACCGGAACAGCGGCCTGCTCCTGCAAGTCGACACCAACGCCCGTACGGCGATCAAGCAGCACGGGGCGGAGGGCGACCACCGGGACCGGCAGTGGCAGCTGCTCCCCGTGTGACGCACGAGGGGGCAGGGGCGATCTCGCCTCTGCCCCCTCGGCACTCGGGCCCTACTCGGAACGGGACGGTTTTTCGGCGGTCGCCTTGGGCGCCTGGGCTTCGGGTGCCTTGGGCGCTTCAGGGGCCTTGGGGGGCTTGGCGAAATCGCTCTTCTTCGGCATGCTCGCCAGATCCTCGGGCTTCCGAAGGTCGTCGTGCCCCGTCACCGTCGCACTCGACTTGTTCATGCCGTCGGCTGCCGCCTTGGACACCGAGCCGGGATCCCCGGCGTACTGCGCCTGCGCACCGGCCGACGTCTGGGTGGTCTGGATGAAGGAGCCGAGGAAGCCCAGGACGACCCGTGCTTCGGGGGACTGTTCCTGCACGACCTTTGCCCGGGAGGAAGCCCCGTGGATGGCGCTGGTGAACAGGCTGTCGCTCCTGTCGTCGTATGTGCGGTCGTCGGCGTCCTCGAAGTCGACGTCCGCCCCCGGCTGCGGCTTGTCGCCGCCGGTGGTCACCGAGAAGAGCCCCGCGCCCTTGCCCGCGAACTTGAAGATGTTGTCGAACACCATGGTCGTCACCCCTGGTCGTCGTCCGCCTGGTCAAGGCTGCTTGTGCAGCGTCCGTTGGCTGTCGGTCAGACTCTCTTCTTCGAACATCGTGTGGTGGACCTCCAGGGCGGAGACGACCTCGGCCAGCCCTTTCATGCGGAAGCCGCCGCCCGCCAGGTCGATGTCGCCGATGTCGCGGCACACCACCCGGTCGAGGCCGGGGTGGTCCCCGGACTGCGGAGGAGACAGGACCGCCACCGGCACGTCGTACATCACCGCGATAAACCCGGAGAAGGTCACCGGGATCTCGTAGCAGTACTGCCTGCGGCAACGCCGCTGCGTGGCGATGGTCTCCACGCGGGAGCTCGGCGGGACCTGGCCGGAGATCTGCGATCGCGAGGTCCAGCTGGTGGTCAGGGAGCCGCCGACGGAGGCCGTGATCCCCAGCATCAACTGCGCGTTGAGCAGCGCGGTGCCGGTGGCGCTGCCCGTGGTATTGAACCCCACCGAGTTCGTCATCCCGTTCACCACGGTGTTCGTCATCGCGTTCCGCATGCCCAGCTCGGTGGCGTTGGCGTTGTCCACCCCGACGTTGTCCTTGCTGTTCTTGTTGGTCACCGTGTTCGCGTTCTTGCCCGACATCTCGTTCTGGAGCTGCGTCTGAAGCTGCGTCTGGAGGTCCAGCCGGAGCAGGTTCTGCAGCTGCAACTGGAGCTGCGCGCTGACGTTGCCGCCGAAGGTGAGCTGGGCCGTTCCCTGGAGCGACCATGTGATGCCGTTCGACACGGTGAAATCGACCGAGTCGGTGAAGTTCATCGAGGACGTCTGGCTGCGGTTGGCGTAGGTGCGCGAGGAGCATGTGTCGGGCGGGGGCTGACTGATGTCGCACCGCACCTCGATCAGCGGCTCCCCGAGGTTCATATAGGCGATCCAGCCCAACTGGAAGGCGGTGCCGGGGAAAGTGCCGAAGCTCGACTTGTTCACGGAGAACCCGACGGGCTTGTGCCGGACACCGTAGTCGTCGACGTAGACCAGGCTGGGGTGGTCCAGGATGGACCGCCAGGTCTGATCGATATTCAGCTCCCGCAGGTTCTTCTTGGTCAGCGGCTGGCGCTTGGCCCGTCCCAGGTTGTACGCGTTGGAAGACATTCCCCGTCCTCGACTAATCTGGCCGAATTGTGCTCGGTGAAATGTAGACACGAATCTGCGCACGTTCCGAAAGGGGAAGCTAGCACGGGCTCCGCCGCCTGGGAAGGCGTCTCCGTATTATGTGCTCAATCGAGTGACAAAGGCTCGACCGTTGCCTAACTCGCCCGAGTTAAAGGTAAGTTGAAGCCTGACGGTTACTCGATCGATGACTTTCTGGACCGCCCTGCCTGCGGATGTCATAGCCTCGAGCGTTGCCGTGGGTGAGGTATCCCATCACTTTCGAAGTCTCTTCGATCGAATGCGGTTGAGTGTGCGGCAATGCCGCGCGGCAAGCCACTGTATTGAGCGTCCGACCCGTTGTTCTCCACATTCAGGAACAGGTGAGGTTTCCGCGATGTACACCCAAGAACGCACGGCCATGGCGAATTTGGTGGTCGGCGGCCCGGTGGCGGTCAACAGCTATGACAACGCGATCGTGGCAGCGCTGGTCGAGAATCGGCCGGTCATGCTCGTCCACGCCTTCAACGGCGGCTATCTGCGGCCCGTCGAACTGAAGGAGGACAGCCACGACAAGGGGGTCAAACTGGCCACCACACTCGACCCGACCGTCAAGGACGCGCAGGGCCACCTCTGGCACATCACCCCCGCCGGCTTCTTCGGGCAGCGACCGCTGTACTTCATCGAAAGCGCCGCGGGCCCGGTGCCGCCCAAACCCGCCGCTGTGGGCGGAGTCGACGCCGGGCGTGGCGACGACGGCACGCCAAAGCCGCAGCGCAGGCGTATCACCGTCCACCAGGACGCTCCCAAGAGCACGGCCGACACCGTCCAGGTCGGCCTGCCCGACAAGGTGGGTGACAAGTGGCGTGGGAAGAACGGCGCGATCGAGGACACCCAGCTGTGGGTCGTCACGGTGACGCCGTGGGGCGGGATCACCTTTGTGCCGATCACCCATCCCGACGCCATCCTCGGGTTCAAGGACTTCGCGGTGACCGCTGACAGCGAGGTTCGTCTGACCTACAACTGGGGCGGGGACTTCACGGGGACGGTCATCAACACGTTCTACCCGCGGCTGCCCAGCGAGTGGAACGTGCCGTACCACCACGTCTTCACGTGATCCATGGCCACCGCCGCACCACAGCCGTCCCGAGTCAACGCCCCAACCGCCTGGAAGAGGCACCACGATGCCCGTGCCCATGGAAGAACTGAAGCTGGAGATCGTCCACGCCGCCACAGGGAAGACCCTCGGTGCCAAGGCCCCGCCGAGCGCGGACGGGGCGCTCGTCGTCCGTGACTTCCCCGATGGCGGCCCGAGCCCGGAGCAGTGGCAGCTCACCCCCATGCCGGCCGCGCAGGGCGGTCAGGGATATGTGATCCGCAACGCGGTCGGCGGCAAGGTGCTCGACAACCCCGCCGCGGCGGACCGAGGTGTCCGCCAGTGGGACGCCGTCGCCGGCAAGAAGGGCCAGCAGTGGTACATCGTCCCCGTCGAGGGTGAAGCGGGCCTCTACTTCATCGAGGGCGCGACCGATGGCACTGTTCTCGACCTCGCCGACCCCGGCGCGGACGACACCCGGGTCGTTCTGCGCCCGTACGACGACAGCGCGGAAAGCCAGCGGTGGCGGTTCGTCCCGGCCGAGCCCGAGCGCACCAGCGACCCGGTGTTGCGCTGGGCACCACTGAGTCACTGGAACAGCCGCCGGTCCTGGCGGCTGGACCGCTCGGCCGCGCTGCGGCCGGTACCCGGCGCGACACCCTGCTTCAGCGACATGCTGCTGGTCCTCAAGCGGTTCGGGAGCGACCAGGGCGCCGGCGGGTGGCAGAGCGACGGGGCCCGCCCCTCTCCCGGCGGGCAGCCGGGCTGGTGGGCCGGGGCCGGTGCGCGGTTCCTCGCCGACACCACGGGAACAGGGCGGGCGGACATCGTAGGGCTCAAACCCGCGCAGGGCGCTGTGACGTCTTCCGGCAAAGGCGACGGCACGTTCGACGACGGCGATGAGCGCCCCCTGCACCAAGGCGCGCCCTCCCCAAATCCCGCGGACCTGTGGACCGTTGTGGACACGACGGGCGGCGGCAAGCCCGACATCGTCGTGCTTGCCGCCGACGGTGTCCGGGTGTCCGCTCAGGACGATGGCGGGAAGTTCGCGCCCGTGGGCGGCAAGCTGGTTCTCAAGGCGTTCGGACACGGCCAGCAGGCCGGCGGGTGGCGTGCCGACAAGCACCCCCGCTTCCTCGCGGACACCACAGGTGACGGCAGGCTGGACATCGTCGGCTGCCATGACGACGGCGTCTGGGTATCGCTCCAGGACGAGGAAGGAAAGTTCGCACCGACCGCCGACGAACCGGTCCTCCGGGCGTTCGGCCACGACAAGGCAGCGGGTGGCTGGCGTGCCGACAAGCACCCCCGCTTCCTCGCCGACACCACAGGTGACGGCAGGCTGGACATCGTCGGCTGCCATGACGACGGCGTCTGGGTATCGCTCCAGGACGAGGAAGGGAAGTTCGCCGAACCGCTGTACGTCCTCGACGACTTCGGGACCGAGCAAGGGTGGAGTTCGGTCGAGGAGCACCCCCGGTTCCTGGTCAAAACCACCAGTGGCGGAGCCGTGGACATCGTCGGGTTCGGCCCGCAGGGCGTTGTCGTCTCACGCGGGCGCGGCGACGGCACGTTCGAGCCCTCGAAGCTCGTCCTGAACGACTTCGGGCTCGCCCAGGGATGGACGGGCAAGAAGCACCTTCGGCTCCTCGCCGACGTCACCGGCGACGGCAAACCGGACATCGTCGGCTTCGGCGACGAGGGGGTCTGGGTATCGCGTAACCGCGGCGACGGCCAGTTCGAACAGGCCCAACTGGTGTGCCGCGGCTTCGGATACAACGAGGACGCAGGCGCCTGGCGAGTCGACCGCCACCCCCGCTTCCTCGCCGACATCACCGCTGACGGACGCGCCGACATCGTCGGCTTCGGCGGCCCCGGCGTGTACGTGGCCCGAAACCTCTTCCGCCACTTCAGGACCCGATAGCCCCCGGAGGACCTTCACAGCCCCATCACGGCGGCTCGTCATCGGCGTGCCGGAATCGGTCACCCCGACCCCACGTGCGGCCTGGCAGGCCTTCGCCTGCGAGGCCGCACGACGGGCAACCGCGGTAACCGCAGCCCGGACGACCGCTCGTCCAACACCCGCTGGCGCGTGCCGTCATGGCCGGGGCCTCCGCACGATCAGGCCAAGGGGATCTCGAACACAGGACGCCGACGATTACCAGTGCTGGAGCAAAAGCCGGGAAGAGTTCGCGCGACAGATGACAACTCCGGGAACGCAAGCCGCCGCGCAAGGATGGCAGCGGCACTACATGAGGGGAACCCACCCGGGGACTGACCGGATCGTCCCCGGCCATCAACAACGGCTGCACCTCCGGAGCTTTGCCGAGGCTCCGTCGAGGGCAACTGCCACCGGCACCGAGGGGCATGGCCAGGAAGATCAGCCGTCGGGGGCCTTGGCGGCGCTGGATTCGAGGAGGGGGCCAGGCGCTTTGTAGGATCCGCCGGGCGTCGCCCGGCCATCGTTGTACGGGGTGCTCGGAGGTGGCTGGGGGCGCGTGGGAATGCCCTTGGGGCTTTTGTCACTTCCTTCGCGCCACCCGAGTGCTTCTCTCGCAGACGGAGCGGCACGGGAGGCGGCACGGGCAGGGCGCCGGGTCACGTATGCACCCTCATGGCGCACGCTACGGGTCATGCACGCCCATAGCGCCGGCCTCGGCCAGCAGCCGGGCCAGTTCCTGGTGCCCGGATCTGTTGGCGTCGTCCAGGGGCGTACCGCCCCAGCGGTCCACCGGCCGCGGGTCGACTCCTCTGGACAGGAGGAACTCCACGGTGTCCCGGTGCCCTTCGGCCGCGGCCAGATGCAGGGCGGTGCGTCCGTCGTAATCGGTGGCGTCGAGCGGGACGTTGCAGGCGGCCAGCCGGCGGATTTCGTTGAGGTCGCCCCTGCTGGCGGCGAAGCACAGGCTCACGATGCCTTCGGTGGCACTCTGGTGGCGCTTGAGACGGGGGTCGCGTTTGCCCGTCTCGGCGCCGGTGCCGGTGAGCAGGTCGTAGGTGTGCACGTTGTAGCAGTCGACCAGCCGTCGGCAGACCTCGATCCCGCGCACCGAATTCCCATGACTGTCCAGCCGGGGCGACCAGATGGCAATGCCCATCAACTGGGGTACGACCAGCATCAGAGCACCCGAGACGCCGCTCTTGGCGGGCAGGCCGATGGTGAAGGCGAACTCCCCGGAGAAGTCGTACATCCCGCACGACGACATCAACGACAGGCAGTGACGCACCGTTTGAGCGGAGAACACCGGGTCCTCCGTCAGGGGGCACACCCCGGCGTTGGCCAGGGAGGCCGCCGCAATGGCCAGTTGTTCTGTATCGACCTCGATGGAACAGCACTGGAAGTAGAACTCCAGAGTGGCCAGCAGATCCGTGCCGGGAGGAAACGCACCGCGCTCCCGCATCGAGTAGCCGAGTGCGAAATTCCGGTCCGCGGTGTTACGTTCGGAGAGGTAGACGGAATTGTTGAAACCGACGCCGCGCCCGCCGGCGAGCCGATTCCAGGTATCGG
The DNA here is from genome assembly GCF_044593195.1 of Streptomyces sp. NPDC052396. Classification (NCBI taxonomy): domain Bacteria; kingdom Bacillati; phylum Actinomycetota; class Actinomycetes; order Kitasatosporales; family Streptomycetaceae; genus Streptomyces; species Streptomyces sp. NPDC052396. The sequence continues at coordinate 195,796 of NZ_JBIUAW010000010.1, read as the reverse complement.
CCACGTAGTCGAAGCGGTCCGCGGCGGCCATGCCACGTTGGATGAGTGCGCAGCTCATGATGGCACCGGCATTTATCATCGGGTTGTGCGGCAGCCCCGCTTTGTTGAAGGTCAGCTCGTTGAAGCCCTGGCCGCTGGGCTCCCTTCCCACATGACGGTGGACGGTGTCGGTCCCGTGCTCTTCCAGGGTGAGGCAGTAGCTGACGGTCTTGGACACCGACTGCAGACAGAAGTTGACGTCCGCGTCGCCGATGGAGAACCGTTGCCCGTCCACCGTGCACACGGAGATCGCGAACTGGTCCGCGTCCACTCGCGCGAGCTGGGGGATGTATGTGGCGACGGCGCCGCTCCGGTTGGAGTGGACCTCCTGGTAGATGCGCCGGAGGTCGCCTACCAGCGCGGGGAAGTCGGGAACGGCGAGTTCCCCGCAGGCGGTCCGCTCGATGATGCCCCGGTTGTGCCGGGTTGCGGCGGTGAACTCCTCCACGGTCAGCAGCGAGGGTTCGGCTTCCGACAACGCGGGCCGGACGCGGTCCAGTTGGGCGATCGTCTCGGCGATCCTGGGGTCGTCGGGCAGAATGCCCGCCTCGCGTAACACCTTCAGCAGCCGGTCCGGAGAGAACCGGCCGGATGCTTCTTGGGCGAAGCAGCCGATGGCGTCCGTATGGATTCCGCTGCTCCGGTCGGCAGGCATGGCACCCCTTCGTCGATCTCCAGGAGTGCACAGATCCCGGAAACCTCTATCACGCCGATGATTTCCGGCCAGCAGTGACGATATCCAGCCTGATTGTGGGTCTGCATACGCAGGTCGGTGGTGCGGATGCAGGAACCGGCGTGTGCTGCGTCCCGCGCGCCAGAGGGGTTCGGGGCTCAGCCGGGTGACGCCGAGGCGATCCGGCGGGCACTGCCGGACGCGGTGCAGGTCAGCGACCGCTGGCATCTATTCCGCAACTTGTGCGACAAGGTCCTGGCCGAGGTCCGCGCCCATGCTCTCTGCTGGGCCACCGTCAACCCGCCCCGCCCCGGTGGGGTCCGCGAGCAGACCACCCGCGAACGCTGGCACAAAATCCACCAGCTCCTCGACCAGGGCGTCGGCCTGCTCGACTGCTCCCGCCGCCTGGGACTGGCCCTGAACACCGTCAAACGCTACGCCCGCATCCCCGAGCCGACGGCCCTGCGCATCGCTCCCCAGTACCGGCCTACCCTGGTCGACCCCTAACGCGACCATCTGCGCGCCCGCCGCGCGGCCGATCCCGCAGTCCCTGTCACCCACCTACTCCGGGAGATACGGGAGTTGGGCTACACCGGCAGCGCCAACCTGCTGGTCCGCTACCTCAACCAGGGCCGCGCCGAAGGCGACCGCCCGGTCACCGCCCCGCGACGTGCCACCCGGCTCCTGCTCACCCACCCCGAACACCTGCGCACCAAGGAGACCACCCTCCTGGAAGCTCTCACCGCCGCTTGCCCTGAGATGACCGAACTCGTCAGACTCGTCCGCGAGTTCGCCGAGCTGCTGGCCCCGGCCGCAGGCAACGACGCCCGGCTCACCGAGTGGATGACCGCAGTCCGGGCCGCCGACCTGCCCCACCTGCAGACCTTCTGCAATGGCCTCGAATTCGACCGCGCCGCCGTGGACGCTGGCCTCACCCTGCCCTACCACAACGGATGCACCGAGGGCGCCAACACCCGTACCAGGAGGATCATGAGGCAGATGCACGGCCGTGCCGGATTCGATCTCCTCCGCCACCGCATCCTCCTCCCATGAACAGAACCCAGCGTCACCACCGACTACGAAACAGAGCCGTTCTATTTACAGGCCCCCTGCGGTGGGAACTTGCCGAGTTGAGCGGGGCCGGCTGAGGCAGCCTCACTCAGCCTCGGAAGAGGGTTCGGCTTATCCCTTGATAGGAGGAGTGCGCGGGTGGTGGCCGTGCTGCTGGGTAGTGCATGTCCGGCACAGCGTCCATGTGAAGGGATGAGAGCGCGATGCGTTCGAGGTCCAGGCTGTCCGTTGCCGTTGTGGGGGCACTGGCCACGGTGCTCCTGGCGGCTTCCAGTTCCAGCGCCGCCGCTGCACAGCCTGCGCAGTTTCAGAAAGCCGCAGCGCCGAGCTTGGGATGTGCTCTCGCTGGCCTCCCCGTTTTCGGCCCCGCCCTCGCGAACCTTCCTGTTGTGGGCCAGCAGTTGCAGTGCAACCAGTAGCGCCAGCAGGTGATGGACCGCCCTGTGATCCGGGGCGCGGTTGGTTGTCCCGGCTGTCGGGCCGGGAGCGGCCGTTGCGGGCCAGTGGCCGGAGCGGCTGATCGCAACCTTGGAACGAAGGCGAAGGTCGCCATCGGGTGATCACATGGGTGAGAAGGAGAGCGGGTCTGCATTCACAGTGATCTCGGCGCCCAGCGACAGTGGCGCGGGGGCTTGGCCGGTGCCGTGGGGGAGGGGCTGGTAGAAGTCGAAGGCTTGGTAGGCGCGTGGGTGTGTGGCTCTGTGGGTCAGGTTGGCCACGGGTGCGCATGCTTCGTCGGCGATCCACGCGCGGCGCAGGATCCGTTTTCCGTGGGATTCCTTGCGGGCGTGCAGGATTCGCAGGTTGTCGATGACCAGGATCTCCCCGCGGCGCAGGAGGATTTGGGTGCTGGGTGCGCTTCGGACGTACCGGTCGTGGAATGCCCGGGCTGCTTCAAGGGCGGGCTGGGTGCCGTAGAGGGCCTTGTCGAAGCGCCAGCGGATGGTCATGACCGTGGGGCCACGCCGTCGGAAGACCGGCTGGTTCACGGCGAGCAGCTCGTCCCGGCAGAACGTGAACTGCGGGCGCAGGAGTTCACGCAGCAGAGGAGGATCTGCTTGCTGTACTGCTTCGAGCAGGGTTGCGCCGTCCACCAGGATGCTTTCACCACCCGTGTCAGCCGGCTGAGCGCAATGAAGCATCAGCAGAGCCGGCGGAGCCACGCCGGGGCCGTCGATGAACGCGCCGTCGGTATGGCACCCCACGTCCTTGAGCCCCACGGCCTGGTACTCATCGAGATGGTCGCGCCACGCCGCGGAGAGTTCGTGCACCCGTTGGTCGCCGTTGCCGGTCACCGTTCCGATGACGCCGAACTTGTCGCCTCGGGGATGCAGTTGCCTGCGTCCCAGCGCGTCGCCCAGGACGGTCAAGGGGTCCTGGCCCGGCGCATGGGCGTCGACCTTCACCACCGCGTACCCGTCCTGGCCGATGGCCTTGGCCAGCGCGCGCCGTTCTGCCTCCGGCACCCAGCCCTGCGCAGTCGAGGTGATCAGCAGGCGCTCGGTTTCCATCGCAGCCTCCGTGACGTCATGGCCGCTGCTCCCTGAACCACATCCGGAGTGCCTCAACGCCTTCTCCAGGGACGGCCCGGCGCCGTGTACGTGTCCATGGTTCATGCGACTGCCATCAACAGTGCCCTCTGGCAGGCGCCACTGCCAGAGGGCACCCACCTCTTGACTTCTTGCGGCGAGTGCCCGTGTGTATTCGCGCTCTGATCAGGCCTGAATGCCAGTCGGCCGTACGACAGTCAGGACGCAGCGGTACGGCTCGTCGAGCTCGCCGTCGGGGAAGAGCCGCTCCAGCGCGGTGCGGTTCAGGTCGAGGAGCCCGTCCCGTTCGGCGGGGGGCATGACCACGAAGTGCGAGAGGGTGCCGAGGTTGCGGATGCGCTCCTCGACGGTGATCCGGCGCGACCATGCGATCTCACGGGTGGTCACCTGGACCGGGAAAGGGGCGAACACCTCGGGCGCGTTCACCGGGCGGCTGTGGATGAAAGGCGCGAGGCGGTCCTCCTCCGCCGCGACCCAGTCGATGCGGACGTCGGCGTGGTTCCTCCACAGGGCCAGCGCACCGTGCGGGCGCAGCACGCGCAGCGCCTCGGGGACGGAGCGGGCCGGGTCCGTCCAGTGCCACGCCTGGGCGTAGGTGATCACATCGAAGCTGTCGGGGGCAAAGGGCAGGCGATTGCCCTCGCCCCGCACCAAGGGAACCTCCGGCTCGGCCCGGCGCAGCTGCGCGGCCATGCCGGCGCCCGGCTCCAGGGCGATGACACGGGCGCCGCGTTCCCACAGTGCCCGGGTGGCGATACCGGTGCCTGCCCCGCAGTCCAGTACGTCGGCGCCGGCCAGCGCCCGGCCAGCGAGCTCCTCCACGACGTCGAAAAGGGCCGACGGATAGCCCGGGCGCGCGGCCGCGTACTGCGCGGCAACAGCGTCGAAGGACAGGGCACGGGCTTGGTTCGCGTCAGATGCCATGGCCGCGATCCTTCCGGGCGAAGGACGCGCCGTCCATCCGGCCCGGTGCTCAGCCAATGAGGGTCTTCTGCGGGGTCTTTGTGTCGTGGTTCTTACGGTCAGGCAACGGTTGATGCGGAGGCAGCGATGCTGTTGAGGACCGCTGCCAGGTAGGTGTGATCGATCAGGGCCGGTGGGGGCGCGCCAGGGAGTGCCTGGGGGAGCGGCACGGCATCGTCTGCGTGGGTGCGCCGGCCGTGCAGGAAGATCCGGGTCAGGAGCTGGTTGACCTGTTGTTCGAGGGGGTTGGGGTTGGTGGTCAAGGGGTGGAGGGCAAGTGCGATGCCCGGGATGAGGGTGTTTGCGGCTGAGACCAGTGCAGTGATGGGTGTGTCGACCGGGTGCGTCACCGAGTACGTGGTGGGGCCGGCGTCGTGTGGGATACGCGACAGGCGCAGCATGGCGTCGACCGCGTAGTCGACGTCGAGGACATTGACGTGTGACTCCGGGGGGAGCGCCAGGCGGATGCGTAGCCGGTGCCGGCTGCTGCCGGGTGCTGCCAGAGCGTGCCGCAGGGGGAGCGGGAGCCGCTGGAGCAGGTGTTCCGCGGCGGTTTTGATGGTGCTCAAGGGCTGCTGGGGTGCGTCGGCGGGCACGGGACGGTCGGTGGTCAGCAGCCCGGGGCGCAGAAGCAGGGCCGTGCGTCGGCGGCTGGTGGCCCAGTGATGCACGACGGCTTCGGCCTGTCGCTTGGTCTGTGCGTATCCGCCGGCGGGTTCCGTGGTGTCTGTGCTGAGTGGTGGGGTGGTGGCGGGCGCGGTGAGCGGGTGGGGGGCGAGGTAGAGGGTGCTGATGTGGATCAGTGGGGCCTGGGTGGGGGAGAGGTCTGCGAGTTCGGTGATGTGGCGGGTGGCGTCCACATTGATGGGGGCCAGATGGTGCGCTGTTTCGACCAGGGAGACGGATGCGGCGCAGTGCCAGATGGCTTTTGCCTGCTCGGCGAGTTGCCGGTGGTGAGTGGGTGTGAGACCGAGGTGGGGCTGGGTGATGTCGGTGGGGACGGCGGTGAGGTGTTGCTGGGCACGTGCGAGTTCGTTGTGGTCGGCTCCTGCCGCGCGCAGTGCGTGGTGGAGGCGAGCGGCCAGCGTCTGCCCGTCCTTGTCCCTGCCCAGGGCGGTGATGGACCGGCCGGTGGCCAGCAGGCCCCGCAGGAGCCGGGAGCCGAGGAATCCCGTCGCGCCGGTGAGGACGACGGTCACTGCTGACCCTCCGGCCTCGTGGGGGTCGGCTCCGGCGGTGCGGTGACCGGTGCCACTTCGTCCGTCGGCTCTCCTTGCGCGGTGTCCCCTGCGGCGATCGCCTCGCTGAGGTGGTGGGCCAGCGCCCGCGGGGTGGGGTTGTTGAGGGCTGCGGTGGGGTCGAGGGGCAGACCGGCGGTGAGTTGCAGGCGGCTACGGAGTTCGACGGCGTTCAGGGAGTCGAAACCCATGTCCCGGAAGGACCGGTCGGGGTCGATGGAGTCGGGTGTGGGGTAGCCCAGGACGGCGGCGCTATGGGTCTGGACGAGGACCAGGACGGCCTGAGGGCGTTCGGTGGGAGGCAGAGCGCGAAGGCGGGTGAGCACTTCCGTGCTGTCGCCGGTGTCGGCCTGGGCCCGGGGGCGGAGGGTGCGGCGGGTGAGGCTGCGCAGGAGCCCGGGAAGGTTCTCGGCGTGGACATGGAGCCGGTCGCGGTCGATGGCGGCCGCGATGAGGTGGGGTTCGCCCAGGCGCAGCGCGGCGTCGAAGGCGGCGAGTCCGTTGCGGGCGGTGAAGGGGCGCAGCCCGAAACGGCTCAGGCGGGCACGGCTGAGGTCGTCGATGCGGGCGGTCAGCTTGCTGACGGGGGCCCAGAGCCCCCAGGCGATGGAAACGGCCGGCAGACCCAGCGCGTTGCGGTGGTGGGCGAGGGCGTCGAGGTACGCGTTGGCGGCGGCGTAGTTGGCCTGTCCCGGCGAACCGAGCGGTCCGGTCAGGGACGAGTACAGGACGAAGGCGTCGAGGTCGAGGCCGAGGGTCTGCCGGTGGAGGTGGAGTGCCGCGTCGGCCTTGGCGCGCAGGACCGTATCGAGGTGCTCGGGGGTCAGGGCCTCGAAGGCGTGGTCGTCCAGGACTCCGGCGGCGTGGATGACAGCCGTGAGGGGATGGGCGTGTGGCACGCCGGCGAGGGTGTCGGCCAGGGCTTTGGGATCGGCCGCATCGCAGGACTCGATGCGGGGGTGCGCGCCCAAGTCGGTGAGTTCGGCGGTGAGTTCGCGGGCGCCGGGGGCGTCAGGACCGCTGCGGCTGAGCAGGAGCAGATGACGGATGCCGTGGGTGGTGACGAGATGACGGGCGAGGAGTGCGCCGAGGGTGCCGGTGCCGCCGGTGATCAGGACGGTGCCGTCGGGGTTGAGGGTCCGGGGAGGGGTGAGGACGAACTTTCCGGTGTGCTGCCCGAGCTTGAACTGACCCATCACATGGCCGAGTTGGCGCATGTCCCGGATGATGAGAGGAAGGTCCAGGGTGCTGTCGTTCTCCTTGACGGTTGTCACGCCCAGGGACAGAGAGGCCATGAGCGTGGACATGTACCGTTCAAGGTCTTCAGAGTCCGCCTTTCCCACCACGTGGTAGGAAAGGCCGGGATAGCGCTCGGCCATGGCCGTGTCGTCGCGGACGTCGGTGTGACCCATTTCGACATAGCGGCCTCCGGGTGCCAGCAAGCGCATGGACGCGTCGATCGCCTCGCCCGCGAGGCTGCCGAGGATGACATCGATGCCGCGGGAGCCGGCGACGGCGCGGATACGGTGCTCGAACGCTGTTCCGCGTGAAGGGGCGATGCGTTCTTCGGGGATCCCGAGCGATCTCAGGACCGGCCACTTGTGAGGGCTGGCTGTGGCATAGATTTCGGCCCCCATCGCGGCGGCGAGCTTGGCGGCGGCCAGGCCGGTGCCGCTGGCCGCCGAGTGGATCAGAACGCGTTCACCTGGCTGGAGAGCCGCAAGCTGATGAAGCGCATGGCAGGCGGTGGAGAAGGCCACGGGAGTGCTGGCGGCCCTCTCGAAAGACCAGTGCCTTGGGTATGGCACGACCATGCGAGCGTCGGCGACGATCGATGATGCGAAGGCCCCCGACGTGCTCAGACCCATGACGTGGTGACCCGGCTCAAGGCTGGTCACGGCATCGCCGACCTCGGTGACGACACCGGCGAACTCGCAGCCGAAAGGCTCTGGGACCACGCCGAGAAGGACGAACAGGTCGCGGAAGTTCACGCCTGCCGCACATACGCGAACGCGGACTTGCCCGGGGCCGAGGGGAACGCTGGCCTCCGGCGTGGAGACGATGCGCACTCCGTCGGGGGTGTTGCTGCCGTCGGGAGCCAGCCGCCAAGGCTTGCCGTCGGCCGGCAGCTGTAGGGCGTCACGGGGGTTCACGGCGGTCAGGCGCGGTGTGAGGAGAGTCCCATGCCGCAATGCCGCCTGTTCGGTGACGGTCGCCGCGGCGGCGGGCAAGGCGCACAGAGAGTCGGGGTGGTCGTCGAGATCGAGCAGGGCCAGGCGCCCGGGGTACTCCAGCCCGGCGGAGCGGATCAGGCCCCAGGCGGCCGCACCGGCAGGGTCGGGGACGGTATCGGTCACCGCCGTGCCCTGGGCTCCCTGCGTGACCACGAGCACCCGGGTATGTGCCAGCCGGGGATCGGAGAGGAACTGCTGGGCCTGCGCCGTCAGTTGGCGAATCCGCCGGTGCAGATCGTCGATGTCATCGTGCGGGGGCGGGGTGACGGGCCGGTGGTCGATCAGCGCCACATCCGGAGGCGGGGTTCCGCCGGCCACCGCCGCCGACAGGGCGGCGACATCGGGATAGCGGGCCGGTGCGAGAGCCGGCTCGTGCGGTGGACCGATGACCACGAGGTTCCTGGGGGCGTCCTCAAGGGAGGATGGGGGCTGTGGCTGCCAGGACAGCAAGTGGCCGAGTGTGGTCGTGCCGCTGAGTGCGGCACGCAGGTGCTGCGGGGTGGCGGGCAGGCTGACCAGTTCCTTGATCACCGCCACGGTGCGCCCGTCGGTGTCGGTGATCAGCGCATCGATGCGGTCGGTGCCGGATGATGTGACGGTGGCGCGGACGTGGCCGGCGCCGGAGAGCAGCAGTTGCACGGAGCCGATGACACAGGGCAGTTGCAGGGGAGTGTCGGTCCTGGCGGCCAGCACACCGTGCAGGGCGGCGTCCAGCAGAGCCGGGTGGATCCCGAAGCCGGCGGCGTCACTGCCGAAGGGCTCGTCGAGCCGTGCCTCGGTGTAGCAGGTGGTCTCGCTCAGATGCAGTTGCCGCAGATTGCGGAAAGCGGGGCCGTACTGATAACCGCGCTTCCACAAGTCGTCATACACATCGTCGAGTGGGACCGGACGGGTCGGCTCGGGCGGCCAAGTGGTGGTCTCCCCCGGGGCGTTGTCGGTCTTTCGGTCCGCTGGGTGCAGGCGTGCGTCGGCGTGGCAGGTCCAGGGATGTTCGGGGGGTGCGTCGGCTGGCCGGGCGTGCAGCTGCCATAGGTGCGTGCCGGAGGAGTCGGGTGGCGCCACGGTGATCTGCAGGAGCAGGTCTTCTTCGTCGTCGAGGATCAGCGGGGCGTGCAGGGAGAGGTTCTCCACGACTTCACAGCCGACTCGGTCGGCCGAGGCGATCGCGTACTCGATGACCGCCGTCATGGGCACGACCACGGTGTCGTGGACGGCGTGGTCGGCCAGCCAGGGGTGTTCGTCCAGGCCGAGCCTGGCGGAGAGGACGAGTGTGCCGGTGTTCGCCTGCTCGGTCTCGGCGACCAGCAGGGGGTGGCCGGCCCGCCGCATTCCGGCGCTCTCCACGTCATGGCGCCGCGGGCGAGGAACCCAGAAGCGCTGACGGTCGAAGGCGTAGGTGGACAGGTCGACTTCACGACCGCCGCGCCAGTACGGACTCAGGTCCACCTCGGCTCCCTGTGCGCCGGCGGTCGCCAGGGCCCGCACCACGCCTTCAGGTGTTGCGTCATCGCTGTGCCGCGTGGTGACGACCGTGGCGGGGGACTCGCTGCGCTCACACAGCTCGGTCAACACCGGCGCAAGCACGGGACGCGGGGACACTTCGATACACATGCCGAAGCCCGCGGAGAGGGCCTGGACGGCCGCCTCCCGGAACCGGACCGGATTGCGCAGGCTTCGGTACCAGTACGCCTCGTCCAGGGCGGCCATGTCGATGACCTGGCCGGTCACCGTCGAGTACAGGGGGATCTCGGCGGGCCGTGGCGCGATGCCGGCGAGGTCGGCGAGGACTTCGTCACGGACCGTTTCCATCAAGGCGGTGTGGGAGGCGTAGTTCACCGGAAGCCTCCGGGCCCAGAGCCCTTCGGTCTCGCAGTGCGTCAGCAATTCCTCCAGTGCCGTTCGTTCGCCGGCCACGGTGGTGGAGGAGGGTCCGTTGTCCACTGCCACCTCCAGCCGTCCCGGCCAGCGCGTGAGCAGCGTATGGACGTGGTCCACCGGCAGGGCGACCGCGGCCATGCCGCCTTGGCCGGCTACCGCGCGCAGTGCACGGCTGCGCAGGGCCGCGACCTTGGCGGCGTCCTGAAGGGAGAGCGCTCCCGCGCAGTGAGCGGCGGCGATCTCGCCCTGGCTGTGCCCGATCACCGCATCCGGTCGCACTCCATGGGCGCGCCACAGGGCGGCCAGCGAGACGTACATGGCGAACAGCGCCGGCTGCACCACGTCCACGCGCTCGAGATCCGCGGCTCCGGGCGCACCGCTCACCACCTGGTGCAGGTCCCAGTCGATAAAGGGTCGCAGCGCGCGTGCACAGCGGTCCATCGCTTCGTCGAAGGCGGGGAAGTGGCCCAGCAGACCGGCCGCCATCCCCGGCCACTGGGCCCCTTGGCCGGGGAAGACGAACACGGTTCGCGGGGGCCCTCCGGCCGGTGCCCTGCCGGTGACGGCCGCCGGATGGCGGCGTCCTGCGGCCAGTTCGTCCAGTCCGGCCAGCAGTCCCTGGCGGTCGGTGGCGACGACGGCGGCTCGGTGGTCGAACACGCTCCGGGTGGCCTTCAGCGACCAGCCGACATCGGCCAAACCCAGCTCGGGCCGGGAGCGCACATATGCGGCCAGCCGGGCTGCCTGGTTCCGCAGGGCAACCGGGCTCCTCGCCGACAGCAGCCAAGGCGTCACCGACGGGCCATGCCCGTCCGAGCCTCTCGTGGGGCGAAGGTTTCGAGGCGCGGGGGCTTCCTCCAGGATCACATGGGCGTTGGTGCCGCTGATGCCGTACGACAACACCCCTGCGCGGCGCGGCAGTTCGCCCCTCGGCCAGGGACGGGACCGCTCCAGCAGGCGCAACCTGCCGCTGGACCAGTCGACATGGGGCGTAGGGCGCTCCACATGAAGGGTGGCCGGCATCCGCTCATGCTGAAGAGCGAGCACTGCCTTGATCACTCCTGAGATACCGGCGGCAGCCTGGGTGTGCCCGATGTTGGACTTCACCGATCCCAACCACGCCGGCCGTTGGGGGGTGTGCGCGCTGCCGTAGGCCGCCAGCAGCGATGCGCCTTCCACGGGGTCCCCGACCACCGTGCCCGTACCGTGCGCCTCGATCAGATCCACGTCCCCGGGCCCGAGCCCCGCGTCATACAACGCGGCGCCGATCACCGCTTCTTGCGCCGGGCCGTGGGGAATGGCCAGCCCCTCGCCGGTCCCGTCCTCGTTGAGGGCGCTGCCACGGATCACCGCCAGCACCGGATGCCGCAGGCGATGCGCCCGTTCCAGGGGCATCAGCAGCAGGGCGGTTGCGCCTTCGGACGGGCAGAAGCCGTCGGCTTCCGCACCGAACGCCTTCGACCGGCCGTCACGAGCCATCGCGCCCGCCGCACCCAGCGCGATGAGGGCGGCCGGGCTGGACATCACCGTGACTCCAGCGGCGATCGCCGTCTCGCAATCCCCGCTGCGCAGCGCTTGGACCGCCAGATGCAACGCGGTCAGAGACGAGGAGCAGGCCGTGTCCACGGCGAGAGCCGGACCGCACAGCCCCAGGCAGTAGGCGATACGACCTGCCACCACGCTCAGGGTGTTGCCCATGAACAGCTGCACCCGGCCACCCGGTGTGATGTCCGGGACGGCGGGGTCCGTCGTGTGGCCAGTGAGGTAACCGCCCTCGAAGACCCCCACATAGACACCGGTCCGCGAGCCCCGCAGCGAGAGGGGGGCAAGGCGAGCATGCTCCACCGCTTCCCAAGCCACTTCGAGCGCCAGGCGCTGCTGGGGGTCCATGCCCAGCGCCTCCCGGGGGCCAATGCCGAAGAAGGCGGGATCGAACTGGGCAATGTCTCGCACGAATCCGCCCATGCGGACGGGGCTGGCCCCCGGGCGCGTCGGATCGGGATGGCAGAGCGTGCGAAGGTCCCAGCCGCGGTCGTCCGGGAGCCCAGACGCTTCGTGCCGGCCCGCCGCCAGCAACTCCCAGAGTTCGTCGGGTGTCCGGATCCCGCCAGGCAGTCGGCACGACATGCCGCAAATGGCGATCGGCTCCCCGGCCATGCTCATCATCCCCCCGGCGCATGCGGATGTCGGCTCAACAGCGCGTGCCCATCGGCGCATTGGGGTGGAGGTTGCCCAAGAGGCAGAGCCCTATGGGGGCAACATACCCCTATAGCCCAAACGGGGGACCGACCGTCTGTATATGCGCTCTGCCGGTTATGCCCTGAAGCCCGCATAGGGCGTACTCCGGTGGGCAGTCGTTCAACGATGCCCTCGCATCAGGCGGACATCTGCCACGGAATGAAGGGGATACCGCCATCACGACACCGGACACCGGGCCCGTTCCGGACCGAGGATGGGGCCGCACCAGCCGACGGCGCCTGCTGGCCGCCGCCCTGCCCACCGCCCTTCTCGCTGTCATCCTCCTGATGTCCGCCGGCACCGGTGCGCTGGCTGTCGCCTTCGCCGGAGGGCTGCCCGTGACCGTCTATGCCGACAAGGTGGAGGTCACCGGCGTATCGGTCACCCCCGGCATCACCCCGGGCGGCGTGCCGCGGCCGGCCCTGGTGGCCCAGGCCGACAAGGCGGTCGTCACCGGTGCCTGCGTCACCTCCACTGCCCACTTACCGGCGATCGGCGCCACGACCGTCTCCATCAAGCTCGACCGGGGCGACATTGGATCGGTCTCGGTCCAGCCCGGCGCCGTGAAAGCCCGCAAGGTCACCGCCGGCGGTGCCGGCCTGACCACGCCTGACCAGAGCGAGGAGAAGAACATCGGCCTGTTCACGGTCACGGCCGGCCATGTCACGGCCGAGGGCGTCACCGCAGAACCGCAGGCATTCGCCGTCGGCACGGTCACCGTCCACGTCGTCGACATCAAAGTGAGCACCGGCACCCGTGGCTGCACCCCTGACTGGGCCATGGCCGTACCGAAGCGGACGTCGTCCGGGGAGAAGGACCAGCAGTGACCCTGCAACGGTGGCGGCACTGGCGGCGAACCCGGCCCTTCTACGCCGGGCTGCTCATGCTCGCCGGAGCGGCGGCGCTGGTCGGCATCTCCTGGGTGGATCTGGGCCTGATCCGCCTCACCGGCAGAGCCGGTGCCTCCTCCTGGACCATCAGCGCGCTGCTGACCGTCGCCGGCCTCAGCACCTGGACGCAGCCCGCCCACCGCAACTACGCCGGGACCCTCGCCATCGCCATGGCACTGTGCAGCCTGTTCCTCGCCAACCTCGGTGGGCTCCTCATCGGCTTCCTCCTCGCCGCGGCGGGGGGCTGCCTCGCCCTCGCCTGGACTGTGCAGGAGGAAGCCCCGGCGCAGTATCGGCACCGGCCACGGGGCTGAGTGGGCAGTCCAGGGGATTGTTGACGAACCGTCGGTGCGCGTTCGGGGCCTGGCACGGCTGTGCGGGTGCGCGGGTGCGGGCAAGACCTGGGGCGGGGCGCCGGCCTCTCCGCTCCCGAGGGAGCGGCCTCCACGAGGCCGGCGCAGAACGCGTCCCGCATGCGGGACACGGTGAAGGACCGGTCGCGCTCAGCCGATGGCGGGCTCGATCTTGCCGCGGGCGTTCGCGGGCATGAACTTCTTGTTGCCCTGGAAGTGGGCCTCGTAGCCGGAGCCGAGCGCGTGGCCCCACAGCAGCGGGTCAAGCAGGTTCGATCCGCTGTCAAGGCGCGCGACGCCGGCCGCGTCGGTGACCGCCATACCGATCTGACGGCCGTCTGAGACCGTGAAGGTGATCGGCTGACCCTTGATGGGCTGACCGTCGTTGTCGAGGAGCGTCGCACTGATCTGGGCCTGCGCCTGACCGAGCACGGTGCCCTTTACGGTCGACGCGGTGAGTTGCGGGTACTCCTTCTCCGGGTCCGGCTGTGCCTGCGGCGGATAGTAGTACCCGTACGGACCTGGCTGTTGCTGCGGCTGGTAGTACCCGTACGGGCCGGGCGGTGGCTGGGGCGGGTAGTAGTACCCGTACGCTCCCGGCTGCGGTTGGGGCTGGGGATACCCGTACGGCCCCGGTGGAGGCGGCGGATAGGGCTGTGTCATCGGGAACTCCTCCTGGTCACGGCGGGTGAGTTTCTCTGACGATCCGGTGCGCGGTGAATGAACGGCTTGGAAGTGCGGGGCGGAGAACACCGATACAGACGTTCGTGAAAGTCCTATAGTCGGGCTATCGCTCCGCAGTGTTTTCTTCCTCGCCGTGCTCAAAAGGTATGCCGACCGCGAACTCGACCACATCGGCCCTATCGAGCCACCCACCTCGGAAGAGGAGAAACAGGACATGGCGGCCCACCGCCCAAGGGTGCCGGTGAAACGCGCAGGGCGGTGAAGCCGAACAGACATTCTCTATCTCACCTTTACCTGGAATCTCCTCGACCGCGGCTGGAATATGAACGAAAACCGTTTCTGCGGGCGGGAGTTCCGATTGAAAAGGGCCGAAAATCGGGCGACGCCGAGACGGCGACCAAACCGGACTCCATGAACGGCCGGCGCCGTGGCGAACAGTTGAAAAATTCCGCGCGTCGCGAATGACTGCGTAGCTGCATGGCGGCTCCAGATGAAAACGATGGGTGAGGTCGAGTTGGTGAGCCGAGCGCTCTGTGTCGCGAGGTCGAGCACAGAACTCGCGTGCGGGTTGCCGAGGTTGACCGATCCGGCGGCTGTGAAGGCAGGGACTGCGCGGCCGTCGGCGGGTTGGCCACGGTCAGAGGGTGAGCAGCCGGACGAGCAAAATCGTCACCGTGCCCACGGTGAACATCGACCCCAGCACCGTGAACAGCAGGTCGACCCGATTCATGTCCCACCCCTCGATCGCAAACCGGTGTGGGGCTTGAGGGTCGTACTGGACCACGGCGTGTGCCCCCACGCCGAAGTCGCTTCCAATGACTCGGCGGCCGAACCTGGAGGAGTACTCGCATGTGCGCCCGTCCCGGGCCATCCAGGCCGCGACCGGGTGGTAGAACGTGGCACCGTCGTCCTCCCGCCGGACATCGTGGCGGACGATCCGAGCCTCGGCGGCGATACCTATGCGGCGCAGCGCGCCGGCACGGCGGAGACCATGCACGCCGAGCCGAGAAAGACCGCGCCGATCGTCAGGGGGATGAGGGAGAAGAGCCATTCGCGTTCCGCGTGTTACGCGACGCGTGTGGCGGATCGTCGGTTGCGGGGCGAGCACTCGGCTACAAGGCGACGGTCCACTCCTTTCTCCAACAGCAGAGTTGCTGGACGTCGTCGTCACCCGGCAGGACGCGCTGCCCCAACCAGGCCCGGACGGACTCACCACTGCCTGAGCTCGCTTCGGTGGGTGGTCAAACATCTCCTGACGACAAACCGTCCAGGAAGTCCTGAGACCACACAGGCCCCTGCCGAGAGTTCAGCAAGGGCCCACTGTTGGTGACCAGTTGGGATTCCCCAAAGGCGGCCAGTCGGCGGGGAGTTATCGGGCCGCCTGCGATCATTCAGCGTTGTGGTTGCCGATAGTGGGCGGTCTGCCGTCCACTTGCAGGGGTCGTCGAGGCAGGTTCGCCGGCCCATTTGTTCGTCGATCCGACCGGTTCACGGCCGGATCGAGGCCGGCTACTGTGGAACTTCGCCCAGGACCATGCGGAGCCCACGGGCTGTGTCGACGTACTCACGGGCCCGGTGGATCAGCCCGTCCTGGAGCTCGAAGACGAAGCAGAAGTCGTTGTCGTAGTGGTGGCCGTTGACGAGCGTTGCCGTCATGGTCGCCTCCACGACCATCCGCTCACCGTCGACGTAGACGCCATGGAAGGTGACGGCGACATCACGCGCGTACAAACGGGGGAAGTCCTCGGCGAAGAAGCGCACGATCGCCTCCCTGCCCACCATGTGGTGGGTCCCCCCGAGCGCGACGGCACTGGGGTTCCCAGGGGGCGACAGCCATTCGGCGTCCTCGGTGAGGACCGCAGAGATCCGGTCCGGGTCATTGCTGGCGAACGCCTGGAAGGCGTTCTCGACGATGCTGTTCATGAACCCACTGTCACCGTCAGCGCGCGCCGATGTCTTGGACAAATGTTCCGGTCAACCCCCTCTTAAAATGGGGCGATGCGATCCCTTGTGCGCGAGGGCGAGGCGGTGGCCAGGTGGGACGTTGCGAGGCCGCCGCGGCCCAGTCGGACAGCAGGCGTCAGGCTGGCCGGATTCCGTGACCGCGGCGCGGGCCCGGTTGCCGTACAGGTGGTCCCGTACCCGGCCGTCACGCTGGTTCTGGAGTTCGGTGACGGCCCGTTCACCATCGACGACGCCACCGGCCGGCAGCACCGCGGAAGCCTCGTCGCCGGGCTCGCGCCCGGCGCAGCCCGTATGCGGGGCGAGAAGGTCATGTGCGTGGAAGTGCGCCTGTCCCCGGTGGTCGCTTACTCCGTGCTGGGTGTCTGCCCGGCGGAGCTGGACCATACCGTGGTCGCCCTCGACGGCCTGTGGGGCCGGGATGTGTCCCGGCTCCGGGAACAATTGGCCGCTGCCCCGTCGTGGGAGGACCGTTTTACGCTGACGGACGCCTTGCTCACCCGCCGATGCGAAACGGGCCCGGCGGTGGATCCGGAGGTGGCCCGGGCCTGGGACCGGATCGTGGTCAGCCGGGGCTGGGTCAGGGTCGAGGATCTGGCGGCCGAGGTCGGGTGGAGCCGCAGGCGCCTGTGGTCCCGGTTCCGGTCGCAGATCGGCCTGCCCCCCCAAGCGCGCTGCGACGCTGGTCCGCTTCCGGCATGCTGCCCATCGCCTGACCACGGGCGACAGCACGGTCCGGGTCGCGGCAGAGTGCGGTTACGTCGACCAGTCCCATCTCCACCGGGAGGTTGGGGCGTTCACCGGAATGACTCCGGTGACGCTGGCCGGTGACCCAGGACTGGCGGTGGACGACATCGCGTGGGCAGGCACGGTGTCGGGCGGGACGGACCTGTACCCCACCCGACGCAGTATGCGCCACTCGGCACAAACCCAAGGGTGACGTCCGCCCTGTGGAACACAATCGGCGTTCTCCCGCTGACTACGGTCCGTGAAAGGGGAACTGGCCGTACGTGGGGAATGCGAACTGGCTGCTGTCGGCCCACGGGGTGGAGAGCTGCGGAGGGCCGGGGCCTGTCGTCGATGAGCCGCATGCCGGCCGACATCAACTACCGTCTGTTGCCAGCCTGTTGGCCCGGCCTCACTTCAGATGTCGGGTCAAGAACTGGTCCACGGCTTCCCCCGCGAACCGCAGGACGCCGGTGTGCCCGCCCATGTTGGCGTGCAGCGTCTTCTCCTTGGAGCCGAAGGCGTCGAACAGGTCCAGGGCGGCCTGTCGGTCGTTTCCTTCGTCGTCCCACTGCAGCATGACCCGACCGGGCCGCCGATTTCGGGCAGCGAACGCCCGTCGGCGCTGCCTGGTGCGAGTCATGCTGCGGCTGCCGCGGCCCACGGCCTGTCCGATGGAGGGGTAGGGGGGCCGGGCGAGCCGGTCCCCCCTACCCGGTTCTGTCAGGGCCAGCCCTGCTCCACCTTGGCGGGGGCGGTGTTCCAGCTCCTGGGTATGAGCGCGATCATGTAGGTTCCGCGGTCGAAGTCCTCGTACCCGGCAGACCAGTTCCGGAACTTGCTTTCGTATACATGCATAGGGCCCAGGTCGCCATTGGGCGCGTGATAGTGGTTGGCGTGGGTCCAGATGGTGTTGTCGGCATCCGCCTCTGCTTGGGCACCGAACCAGCCGTAGTCGAAATTGACCCAGCTTTCACCGGGGTTGGCGGGGCTGCGCGGAATGTTTCTGTCCTTCGACATGTCGACCAGGCCGGTCCCCTGGCCGGGGCGGAAGGCGTTCGGGTCGCCGTACTTCCTCTTGTCGGAGGAGCCCCGCTGGTCCTGCCCGCTCCAGAAGTGCTTCGAGTAGATCACCGCCTTCATCCTGGACGGGTCGTAGTTGCCTCCGTCCCTTTCCCTGAAGGACGGTGTATTCCGCAGCGCCGAGTAGAAGTTCGAGCGGCTGTCCTCGTGGAGCAGAGCGTCATTGTTGTTGGTGAGTTCTGTCTTGAGGTTGTCGATGTACGTGTCCTCGTCGTGCGCGTTTTCCAGGGCCTTGTTCATGATGGACGCCACTTCACGTGCCCGCTTGAAACCCTTCCGCTCGTCGAAGCTGTCCTTGGCGATGCGTCCCTCGAACTCCGCCTGCGTTTCCCCGTCCCGGGGCCTGGTGTTCCTCAGGTCGTTCTTGTACTTGTTCTCGTCGAAGAACGAGAACGCCAACTTGTTCGTCGGGTAGGGGCCCGAGTTGACCCAGGTGACGCCGACGCAGCCGTAGGACAGCTTTTCTCGCTGTTCCTCGGTCATTTGCTGCTTCTTGCCGTCGCGGTGGCTGTAGACCTGCTGCCACTTGCGTATGTAGTTGTTGACGACCGTAGTGGCCCTTCCCCCGTAGGCCCGGTATGCGTCGGGCATCCTGTCGAGCGGCTCGGCGGGAGGGGTTTCCCTGTCATCGGAAAAGCTGGGGGCCCGGAAGGACGGCGCGACGCCAGGCCGGCCCATAGCCAGGGCTCTTTCGTTGAGTGCATTGATGTTCTCGACATCGTCCGCCGTCAGGCCGTGCGTTTTGGCGTAGGACCGCTTCGCTTCCCCGTTGCCGATGCCGGCGGCCTGGCTGACCGACGGCATTAATCCGGCGGTGCATATGACCGCACTCGCAGTGGCGAAGGTGAAAAATCTCTGATTTTTGCGCATGAAAATCAATGGCTCCCTTGTGATGAAATCTCGTGAACGAGGGCATGCGAGTGCGGCGAGCCGCTGCGTCGGCGGCGCGGCCGTTGCCGGTCACGACCGTGGTGGCCGCCGGGCGTGCTGGGCGCGACTCGGTCGCCCGGGTCGGGCGGGGCGGTGATCGGCTACATCAGGGTCGTCGCCGAGGCGACGACGCGGGCCCGGTCCGGTTGGCCGGGGTTGCCGTAGCGGACCTCGACGCGCGGGTGGGAGCGCAGGAACTCGGTGTCGACCAGGCGGACTTGGCCGGGGTGGTCGACCGTGCGCACGGCGATGTCCGTGTCGAGGAAGAAGCTGAACTCACCCGTCGCCGGGGCGTAGACGAAGAACTTGCCGCCATCGAAGTCCTGTTGGGCGACGTCCTTCGTCAGGACCAGGGACCAGAAGCCCACACAGTGGCCGGTGGGGCACATGAACTGGAAGTCGGCCCGCAGGCCGTCCAGTTCCATCCGGCGGAAGGGGTTGTCGTTGTCCGAGTTGACCGCGGCAGCCGGGGTGGTGGTCGCCGGGGCGGCCGTGTTCGGTGTGGCCGCCTGGGCCCCCTGGGTAAGGGGCAGGGCCAGGGCCGCGGTCACGGCGACGGTGGTGAGGGCGCGGAGAGCGGTTCTGCGTATCACTTCTCGGCTCCTGGATGAGTGATCAGGCTGATACGAGCAGTGATCATGTACTCGTGTTAACTCCCCGGCAACATCATGGCTTTAAAACCGGCCAACCTGTCACATGGGGCGACATCCAGCCATGCATCCGATCTGGTCCAGCTTGGAGATGTAATGCGACAGCGCTCTCCCGCTCCTGGAGTGTGGCGAGCGGCGAGGCCGGTGCCGATGTTGACGGGAACCCCGCGATGGGCTCAATTGCGCCGTTGCAGCCCGGGGTGAAGAGTCCTGTTCGGCGGCGGTGGCCCGGCTGCGGGGGATCCGGCGAGCCTGTCGTGGCAGGCGCGATACGTCGGCCCAGGGGGAGGCGGGGCCGATGTCGACTTGGCTGAGGAACCGTCAGATGCAGGCGTGTCGCTCCTGCCTACCGGGGGTGAGCTGGCTGACCGGGGCGACGTCCTTGCCGACCACCGTGCCGTGCACCTGCTCCAGCCGGATCAGCGCCGTCTGCAGGAACGCGGTGGTGAGGCGGCGAGCGGCCGGCGGGAGGAGCGGCAGGCGGTCTCACTCCCGGTCTCCGGGCGGCGTGATCGATGGGTTTCGGTCCGGTGCTGCCGTGCGTAGCAGGTGCCAGGTGGTTGCTCCGGTCAGCCCGTCGGCGGGCTGGCCGCTCTTCTGCTGCACTGCCATGACGGCCTGTCGGGTGTGCGCGCCGTACCAGCCGTCGACGTCGCCGGGGCCCAGCTGGTATCCGAGGCGCTTGAGCAGGCACTGGGCCTCGGCCACCTCCGCGCCGCGGGATCCCATGTCGAGGGCGGCGTCGCGGGTGTCGCTGATCCCCGCGTACCAGAGGGCGCCGTCGCGCCGGAAGCGGCAGGTGTACGGCGCCACGTCACCGACCCGGAAGGTGACCCAGCCGGTCCGTCGGTGGGTGGTGTTGTCGGTCACCCGTACCCGGTAGACGCCTTGCTGGTCGGTGCTGGAGCAGGGCCAGAACCATTTCAGCGATCCGTCGCCGTTGGCGGTCTCCTTGGTGATGACACCCGGTGGTGTTTTGCCGTCGGGGCCGATGATCTCGTCGGTGTAGTCGCCGCCTGGGGTGAAGCCGCTGGACCGGTTGGTCAGCACCTGACCGGTCCGGGTGCACGAGCCGGTGATGCGGAAGTGGAGCGGTGCGGGTCTGCTCTCCGGCCAGCCGATCGCCACCCCGGCGGCCAGCACCGCGCCCGAGGCGGCGACCGCCACCGTGCGGTTCCGCCAGGCCGGGGCCGCCGGCCGCAGCCGGGGACGCAGCCCCACGGCGCGCAGTGCGGCGAGCCCTGCCGCGTCCACCCGCTGCGCCCACCGGTCGGCGCGGCTGACGGTGAGGGTGCCAAGGCCCTCGGCCTGGTGGTGCGCGACGATGACGCCGATGATCCGTCTGTGCGCCCAGACCGCCGCGCCGGACATGCCCTGCCAGGGCACCTGCCGGTGGTCCGCGGCCGGTTCCGGTTGTTGAACGCGCAGTTCCAGGACGCCCTCGCGCTGCCCGGTGAGCAGGGCGACGGTGCCCATCGCGTGGAAGGAGTCCCGGTACGCGCCCCCGGGGTCCTTGCGGAGCTTGAACAGCGGGAAGCCGAGGGCGCTGCACGCCAGGCCCGCGTCGCGTTTGCGTACCGCGCCGAAGGCGGCGGGGCACAGGCGCCCGGCCGCCTCGGGTGTTTCGTGCAGCGCGAGGAGGGCGACGTCGATCTCCTCGCCGGACCAGGCGACTTCGGTGTCCGCGGCCCACCGGAGGGTTCCCGCCTCCTCGGAGCGGACCTGGACCCGGCGGGCCGCCGCCACGACATGGGCGGCGGTGAGGACGACGCCGGGACGCACGAGATACCCGGAACCGCGCCGGTCGCCGCCGTCCTCGCGGGTGACGATCACTTCCACGGCCTGCTTCCACTGCAGGCCCCTCATTGGCCAGGGCATGGGTGGCTCCTCGCGATGCGAATGCTGAGCGGGCCACCTGCCGTGCGCCGCGCGGTGTTTGACGCCGCTCGGTGCTCAGCGCTCGCCGGGCAGCCCCGCGCCGGAGATCAACGGCGACTGGCCGGGCCGGTCGGTGCTGCGGGGAACCAGCTCGAGCGTGATCCGCTGGGTGGTGTTCGAGGACCTCTTCGCCTCGGCGCCCAACTCCACGACCCAGAAGCGGACTTTCGCTCCTGGCGCGGCCTCCTTGTCCACCGCGACGGTCAGTTCGAGTTCGACGCGGCCCACCTCGAACCGGAGGTCCGTGTCCTGTCCGGCGTGCATCGCCTCGGTCAGTTCCGTACGCAGTTGTCCGATCAACTCCGCAAGCGCGATCGGCATGGTCGACCCCCTTACTCGGTTGCGCATTATGGCAGTCGACAAGGGAGAAGGTCACTGCAACTTCCCGTAATTCGCTCGGACTTGGGGACGGACCGAGGCGAGGCGGGCCGCCTCGCCGGAGAGGACGGGTTGCCGTGTGCGCGCCGCCTCGCCTCCAGGCGCCCACCTACGGGCTTATGCGTAGGCGTAGTTGTGTGTTCTTGCACGCAACATCAGCCTTCGCCTGGTCGATCTCGGCCCCGCTAGGGGCCGGTTCGGTGGGGGAGGCAAGCTTGTCGGCAGCATGGACGGGACCGGCTACCCGGAACCCGTGCACGGCCGTGCAGGTGGACCACCGGGCGAATGCCTCCGTGACGCGCCGGTCGGCCATGGACGCCGCAAAGCTCTCCTGCTTGATCCGCGCCATCAGACCACTGGGCGCGGAATCCGGCCCCTAGGGGCCGGAAGTGTCACCGCGGATCAGGCGGTGTAGACCGCCGCTCCAACGCAGATGCCGTACTTGGTCTACCACTCGACGCCGGCTCGCAGGGCCGCCCAGGTTTTGTGGTCCACGATTCCGGTGGAGGGGAGCCCGGCGTGCTGTTGGATCACCTCCACCGCGTGGATGGTCGTAGGGCCGTAGATACCGTCCATGGTGAGAAGTGGGAGGTAGCTGGTGTTGGTGTTGATCAGGCACTGCGCTTCGAGCACCCGCCCGTCGTTGTAGGTCTTTCCGGGCTTCACTGGTTCGTCGCCGGAGTAGAAGTTGCAGGTGGAGGAGGGGGTGACTGCCGCAGCGGGTATGGGGGCCGGTGCGGCGGCCGACGGTGTACCGGCGACTCCACCGAGGAGAAGCAGCAGGGTCAGGGGCAGCAGGGCGCGTCGGTGTGAGGCCATGATCCGACTCCTCGGGTACGAGTGGTGATGAGAGACGTGCATAGGGCATGGCGGCCCCGACACGGAGGTGGCCGGTGCCGGGGCCGAAAGCACGGTTGGCCTTCGGCCCCGGCACCGATCGCTCACTTGTGGCAGTTGAAGTCGTTCCATCACCAGTTGTCGAGAGCGGCCCAGATCTTGGGACCGATGATGCCGTCAGCGGTGACGCGCCGGTCCAGGACGCTGTTGAGCCGGCACTGGGCCTGCTTCACGGCGAGGCCGGTGTCGCGGGAGCCGAGCACGGTCCTGTGGCGCGGGATATACGTCAGCGATGGCCTGATCGGTTCGGCGCAGCTGAAACAGCGCGGCGAGGCGGAACCCGAGGCCCGCTGGGGCCTGCGCCCGCCGCACGAGCTGGACACCTCGGAGCTGTACCTCACGGAACCGATGGACCTCAGCGAGATCCTGACGGCCCCCGGAGAACCGACGGCGGACTGAGCCATCGTTTCTGGGCCTACTGGGCCTACTGGGCCTAAGGCCGACCGGGCCGGCGGAGCTCGCAGCGGCGGTGCCGGTGGGTTGAGGCTTCGAGCACCTCCCTTAACGGCACCGGAGCATCGTGCGTTGCGGACACCACCGCTCTCACCCGATCAGTAGCCACGCTGAAACAGCTCAGCGGTTCCGCCAACACGCCACAGCCAACCTTGCACGAGCTCATTACCAGGCCGGGCGCAGGCCGCGCGTGACGCCCCGGGTCCCGCCAGGGCATCCATGGGCGCCATGGACAAGACGCGCGAACTCCTCACCGAGGGCGAGGTGAACGAGTGCTTTCACTGCGCAAAGGTCGACCGCAGGTCCCGTGCCGCGCTCTCGGGGACGAAAGCGTCGAAGAGTTCGAGGCGCGCCAGGAGTTCTTCGATCTCGCCGGGGGAAAGCGCCACCTCCGGCACCTGTTCACGGAGACTTGCCCACGCGAGCAGGAAGACGGTGGTGGCGAGGCCCGCCTCCATGTCGATGGGCTTCCCGCCGCCCAGCAGCTTTGCCCTGAGCACGCCCCCGGGACGAAGGCGATCACTGCTGCGGTCGAGCACAGAGTAGAGGTACACGAGTTCCTCGGCACGCGGGCCGATGGCTTCGCGCAGTGTGTCGCGGTCCTTGAGGGAGAGGAGGGCGGTTCCCGTGCCACGCGGCCCGTAAAGACCGTGGAAGAGGCCGGCAGCACACACGTCGGGGCCGCACCCCCAGTCCCGTAGGACCTCGTAGGTGCCGACGAGGTGGCTGGACAGCGACCGTTTGCGCGCCGCCCAGCCCGACCGTGCATGACGACTGGCATGGGGCACTTCATGGGCGCCCAGCTGCTCCAGGACCTGGAGCAGGCCGGTTGGAACGGACTCCGGCGAGGGGCGCTGCAACGGTTCGTACGAGCCGGTGGGCGCTGCCCAGTACGACAGGACGAGGCTGTACCGAACTCCGCCCTGTACAGGCAGCACTGAGTGGTAGGAACGACGGGACAGTTCCATGAATACTGCTCGATCATGCCGGTGCGGAATGACGACGTCGTTGCCGGAAGAGGGTTCCGACCCCTGCAGGACCAGCTCTCCTCCCGTCACCGGCGCCGCAGAAGACGCGAGCGTGATGACGACGCGATGGGTTTCTGTGAGTCCATGGGGAACATCGGTGTGCGTGCGCACGTAGTGACCCGGTGCATGTTTGTGCGCGCCCACCTCGATGCGCCGACGTTCGATCGCCCGGCCGAACACCTGCTCCGCCTGTTCGGCGATACGCAGAAGCAGCGTGCCCATGCTCCCGTCGTCGGAGGAGAGCAGGTCCACGAGGTTGCCGCAGCGGTACTGCTCGTACAGAGGGCTCTGCTCGACCAGCCACAAGGCGTCTCTTTCGAGCCACCCGAGTACACGGTTAGCGGTGGATTCGCCTAGGAGCCCCTCAACGGTAGCGTGGGGGTACGGTTCGTTCACCGTGGCGGCCAACCGGACATGCAGGGTCATACGACCGCCTCCACCACGGGGTGCGCGCGGACGTGACGGATGAAGTCGGCCTGCCCGCAGCATGCCGTGAGCGGCTCGGGGTCGTGACGCGCCGACATATACATCTCCATGGGGCACCCGCCTCGGCAGACGCTCACCTCCGGGCACTGCTGCAGTTCGCCCTCCTCGCGGGCACGTGCTGCCACGACGGCGTTCATGTTCGGGCTCTGCCGGATGGCCGAGAAGTCCTGCCGCATGATGTTCCCCCACCGATACTGGGGGTCTCCGACCAGGTAGCAGCAGTGGTTGACGTCGCCGTTCGGCTCGACTGTATAGAGATTGCCGAAGCAGTCTCCCCCGTATGTGCAAGGCAGCGACCCGCCCTTGACACGTGCCAGTCGATCCAGGACCGTGGCGATCTCCCGGATCTCGATGCGATGGTCGTTGTACGTACGCCATCGGTCGTACAGACCAATCAGGAATTCGGTGCGTTCCTGGGTCGTGATGTAGTGGTCCACCGTCGTTCCAGATGCCGCGTCGGGCTGTGGGTCGGGCATCGCGAAATTGATGCCGTAGTTGTGGATGCCGACCTCGACCATGAAGTCGAAGAGTGCCACCGGACCAAGGGCCAGCGTCCGCCGGTCGACCACCGAGATGACCCCAACGCCCAGCTCCTCGGACCGGAGCACCTCATAGCCGCGCAGGACGCGTTCCAGGGTCGGCCGCCCGGCCGCGTCCACCCGAGACGCGTCGTGGACTTCTCGCGGCCCGTCTACGCTGATCCCTACCTGCCACCGGTACTGCCGGAAGAACTCCACCCACCTCTTGGTGATATGGGAGGCGTTCGTGTGGATCGCGTTGACGATCGGCTGTCCGGGGCGGCGAAAGCGGGCTTGTACCGCCATCACCTTTTCGAAGTACTGCACAGGAATCAGCGTCGGCTCACCGCCGTGCCACAGGAACTCCACCGCGTCGTGCTCAGGATCCCTGAGTGCCGCGGCCGTCATACGGGCCGCCACACCGAACGGCATTCTCTGGTCCGGACCGGACCGCCAGTCGTAGCAGTAAGAACATCGCAGGTTGCAAAGACGGGTCACTTTGACGATGAGACCGACATTGCGCATTCCCACTGTCTCCTTGGAGGGGTCAGATCTGTGCCATCGCGGGCGTGGTCCGCCCGGACGGCGGATTCTCGCGGATGTGCGCGATGAGCGGTCGCAGGCCACAGCAGCCGTCATGGTGGCCCGCGTAATGGCGGTGCGACGTGTGCCGGATGTGAGGGCACCAGCCGTGGCACACCGAGAACTCGTCGCACGAACGCATCCCATCGCGTTCCTTTGCGTGGGCCGCAGTTCGCTCCTGGAGATTCACGTTCTGTCGGATGGCGGAGAAGCTGTCCGTAGTGATGTTTCCCCAGCGGTACCGGGGGTCTGCGCCGAAGTAGTCGCAGTGGTACACGTCCCCGTTCGGCTCGATGCGGAAGACGATTCCGAAGCACCGGCCGGCGAGTGTGCACGGCGACGGCCGCGTACCGTGCAATGAATCGATGAGAGCAGCCAATTCCCGGATGTGGATTTCCGCGCCGTCCCGCTTTCGCCAGCAGTCGTAAAGTTTCATCAGGAACCCGGCCGATTGATCGGGGTCGACGTAGTGCCGCCCGTCCCCATTCCCGACGTTGTCGGCCAGCGCATCCGGCATCACGAAGTTGAGACCGACGGCGCGGATCTCGTGCTCGTCGAGAAAGTCGAGCAGCGCAGCCGGCCCGGCTTGCAGGGCGGCCCTGTCCACCACGACGCCGACCCCCGGCTCGATGCCGTGATCACGCAGCTCTCGCAGGCCGTCGAGCGTACGCGCAAGGGTGGGGCGGCCGGCCCGGTCGATCCTGTAGCGATCGTGGATGGCAGCCGGTCCATCAATGCTGATGCCCACGTCGATGTGGTGGTCGGCGAAGAATCGGGCCCACTCCGGCGTGACGCGGGTGGCATTGGTTTGGATCGCGTTCCGGATCAGCTGGTCGGGCCTCCGGAACCTCTCCTGAAGGTGCAGCGCTTTCTTGAAGAAAGAGAGCGGAAGGACCGTCGGTTCGCCTCCATGCCAGTCGAATCCGACGGTCCGGTGGTCCGGCTGGCCGAGTGTGCGGGCCACGAGTCGAGCCAGGGTCCGGAAGGACATCGTGTGGCCCTCTCCGGCACGCCAATCGTAACAGTAGGTACAGCGCAGGTTACATAGCCGCGTGGCTTTGACGATAAGCTCGACGTCGGTCACTCCGACCGCCGGAACTCCGACTCGAGTTCCGTCACAAAAGTTTCTTCGTCGTCGTCGAGTGCGTCGAAGTTTCTCACACGGATATGGTCGTGCGGGTCGGCGTGGCGCCATACGAGATCGACGAGCATTCCCTGTTCCTTCTCAGAGAGCTCCGTGTTTCCCCACTTGACCATTTTGGCCGCAAGCGTCATCGCAGTCTCTCGGTCGGGAACCATGTTCCGAACCGCCTCCATCTCTATCTCGGTGGTCGTGGTCGTTGAATGAAGCGCACCCATACTGGACCTTGCTTGATATAGATCCTGCGCTCCTTGCCGTGCTGCTCGAATCGGAACCGGCCCACAATGGTCTCCAGAGGCACCTCGATGGTGAAGTCATTGAATTCGAATCCGCGTCGTTCGACGGTCGGGGTGCCGGCCTGAATGTCCTCGGGAGGGGTCAGGACCGCCTGCAGGAGCATCTTCTCCTTCTCATCCAGCCCCTCCCCCCAGGTCTGGAGCTTTCGCATGAATGCTTCCACCTCGTCGGCCGAGATACGGGTGGGATCCTCATCCATGACGGGCCTCTCTGCAGTGATTCTGATCCGACAGACAGCCCTTCACATCTTTCAGCGCTGAGGGATCCCACCGCCGGAGGCGCGCCATAGGAATAGGGCGAACGGGTTCAACCCGAAGAGTCCGCCGCGGTCGCACGAGGGAGTAGTGCGAGGGTCTGCCCCTACAATCTGCCAGCCATGCGCAGTACCGCGCCGGTGGTGTATGACGCTCGTTACGTCGGCAACCACACCCGATCCCACCCCATCTGCCGCAGCTCCCCGAGCAGGACCTGCGCACCCAGATCGCCAAGGGCGTCCTCAGCACGCTGCTGCGCCCGCTGTACGGCGACTTCGGCGAGCGCGATACCCGCGTCGCCCCGGAGCTGGGCCACTGCATGTGCACCTGGATCATCGACACGCTCGACTGGGATGGGCCCGAAGGCTCCCGGGCCGGGTCACCAGACCCGCGCAGTGGTGAAGGGCGCCTCAGAGGCGGACAAGCGGGGCGGAGTGATGCTGGGCTATCTGTTCACCCGCTACCCGGAGGTCGCCCGCCGGCAGGGATAAGATGATCTCGGATGTTAGCCAACACCGTGGATGCCCAGTTCTTCGGTGCGGTGGGCATAGTGGCGGGTGTGGTGTAACGCAGTGGACATCCGGTAGCCGCGCTTACGCCCCGCTTGGTATGTCACTCAACTCCATTGACCTGCAGAGTTTTCGACTCGTCAGTACCAAGGACGTAATGTGACGCCCCGTCACCATGGGATTTCCAGCACACTTCCTGGGTGGGCTGCGGATTGACGTTGGTGTCGGGTCAGAACAGCGCCAGGCCCTCGCCGGTGGTGTCCGCGATGACTGGCCGGGGCCGGGCGGGGAGGTCGTCCAGGCGGTCGGGGCCGGCCGCGGCGGCCACGGCAGGGGCTGTCTCGGCCAGCCAGGTGCGGAACTGCCCGGCGGCTTCGCGGTAGGGGACTTGAGCCAGGACACGGTGCTCGCCGGAGGGGCAGAAGTCGACGGCGACAGTGAGCAGGCAGGAACGCGGCGCGTTCTGGCTGCCCGTCCAGGACACGCGCAGCACACCGCAGGGTTCGCGCCCTCGGGAGGCGCGGTGGGTCGGGCGCAGCGACCGGCAGGCTATGTATGCGGTCCATGCGGCGAGGTGTGGCAGCGGCAGGGTGGTGCGGGCGCGGCAGCCGGGGCAGCGGTGCCAGTGGCGCAGCCAGTGGTCGGTGTGGGTGTGGAAGAGGTGCCGGTAGTGGCTGGCCACGCGGATGTCGTTGCTGTACAGGTGGTCGGGCCGTTCTTGCGTGTTGCAGGAGTGGCAGACGGGGGCGCGGACGTAGCCGTGTTCGTGGCAGTGGTCGAGCACGGTAGCGGGTGCGGTGCGGCAGACGGCGCACGTCCACTGGGCCACCTTGCGGGAGAAGCCGGGTTTCCTGCTGAGCACCGAGTACAACTGGCCTCCCAGCTCCCCGTTGTACGGGCGCAGTGGGGCGGCCGGGCCCTCGGGGCCCGCCGTCTGCCGGCTGTCGGCAGCTCGGGCCTGCCGGTGGTGACAGGGCTGCTCGGTGACGACTGCAGTTGCCTGGCGGGTTCGTGCGGCGTGCAGCCACTGCGTTTCGGCGTGCTCGGCCGCGTCCAGCAGCCTGACCACGGCGCGCGGCAGCCACCACGTCCGCACCGCCCCCTCGCGGGTCTGCTCCACGAGTACCCGCCGCCAGTCGATCCCCGCCAGATGGCAGGGGCGGCTGTCGTCACGCGGTGCTGCCCGCCCGGGGTCGCCCGGCTCCTGCACTTGCCGCGTGACGCGCCGGCGCCAGTGCAGCAGCACCCCCTCGTCGCGTGCCTGCTGCGGTGTGCTGCGGAACGGACCGATGCGGACCAGGTCCTGGTAGTGCATCTCCACAGCGTTCAGTCCGGCTGCCGCCCGGCGCACCTCACTCTCCGGAACGCTCCACCGGCCGTCGCTTGCCTTCACCATCGTCACCACATGGCTGCCGAGCAGGATGTACCCCGCCCGGGCATCGGCAGGAGGGCAGGTGAACACCCCAGAAGCCGTCGGCACAGCACTGTCAGCCGTCAAATCGGCCCACAGAACGTTCGCAATGTCCAGAGAGATCAGGTCACCCGTGCGACCCAGGACGGCACGTTCTGACATGCCACCAGGCTATCGTCCCCGCCGAGCGGTAGCGCTCGGAAGCTGTTGCCGGGTGGGTAGACCGACCGGCATTCCAGGCCAGTGGCGAACGGTGTGCTACCCGACGTCGGAAGCCGTCGGCTGACCCGGAGCAGGGCAGCGCCTTGGCCGGTGTCCTGTGCCAACGATTTGATCGCGTGCCATCGATGTTTGAACGCACTGCCGGGGTTGCCAGCTGGTGCGTGCCATCGCGCCCAAGAGGAAGTCTCGGGCGCGATGGCACGATGCGAGGGCTATTCGGGGCGGACCTGTGCGGCCTGCATGCCCTTCTGGCCTCGTTCGGCGACGAAGGAGACCCTCTGCCCCTCCGTGAGGCTCTTGAAGCCTTCGGCCTCGATGGCCCTGAAGTGGACGAACAGGTCGTCACCCCCACCGTCAGGGGTGATGAAGCCGAACCCCTTCTCCTCGTTGAACCACTTCACGGTGCCGGTCTGTCGGTTGCCCACGCTTCCGCCAATCTCTCTGAGGGTGGTAGTCAACCCCCATCGCACCACCCTTGCCACTCCGACGTAGAGAGATCGGGCCGCGGCCCTCGGCAGTGCCGTCGCCTCAACCGTGGCGGCGACCGGCAGGCCAACGCCGTCCTGCACCGGATCGTGCACACTCGCCTGCGCTTCTACCCGCGCACCCAGGACTACTACGAACGCCGCATCAAAGAGGGCAAGACCCGCAACCGAGGTCGTCCGGTGCCTCAAACGCTACGCAGCCCGGGAGGTCTTCCACCTGGTCAGACCCGCACAGTCATGCCCCCCGTCATAGGGGCAGTGTGACAGCGGAGTTCGACGAGAAGCCCCCAAAGCGCGGGCTGGCGAGGCTTCCGAGCGGGTGGTGTCTCGCCTGGTGTCGGGTCCTCCGCAGCGGTTCGGGCGTCCAGCTGCTGCTGGCGGGCGACCTGTTCCGGCGGCAGTGACGTGGTCGGTCGGGGTCTGGGCGAGCGGTACCCGGGAGCAGTGCGGGAACGCCTGCCCGAGCAGCAGACCCGCCGCATGAAGGCACTCTCCGGTGCGAAATACTCTCCCGATGACCTCACGCACGTCCCCGACCAACCGGCCGGTCACCATACGGAGGGCCGTCGCGCGGGATGCCAAACGGCTCACGCGGCTCGTGCGTGGCTCAGGCGCCTACGAGGGCAAGTACGCAGCCGCAGTCGCAGGCTACCGAGTCGGCCCTGATTACATCGAGGCCCACCGCGCCTTTGTAGCCGTCGGCGCCGACGAGCACGCAGACCGGGTCCTCGGGTTCTACTCGCTCGTCCTCGCTCCACCGGAGCTCGACCTGCTGTTCGTCGCCGACGAAGCACAAGGACGGGGCATCGGACGACTGCTCGTCGCGCACATGCAGTCCGAGGCCCGTGCCGCCGGGCTCGACCGCGTCAAGGTCGTGTCGCATTGTCCCGCCGCGGACTTCTACCGCCGCACCGGTGCAGTGCGGACCGGGACCGCGCTCGCGAACCCGCCCGCCGTGCCGTGGGACCGCCCCGAATTCGAGTTCCACATTCCTTCGGAATGACGCGGTGTGCCGGTTCGCAGGGCACCGGCTTCGCCCGCATGGCGCGCTCCGTGTGTGCCGTCGTCTCTGCCCTGGCGGGGGACCACCTGCGTCGGCGGCTCTCCCCCGCATCAGGAGCGAGGCGAGGGTGCTGCTGGACGCCTTTTGAAGGCGCCTTACGGACAGCCGTGTACGTCGTCGCCCCCCTGGCGGTCAGGGTTGCACCTTGTGAGACCGCTCTTCCTGAAACGCGGCACTCCGAGTGGGTCAATATCTGTGCTTGCGAAGTGAGGCTTTGGCGGACCGCGTGGTGAGAGTTTTTGTCGCGCTGAGCGGAGCGGAATTACGTAATGCACGCGGGACGTTCCGGTGTGCTACTGTCGATCTCGGTTGCAGTTGTGGTTCCCAAAACTTCAAGTGCCCCACCGGGTTCTGTCGGTTGGAGGCACTTCTGAATTTCCGGTCATTTCCGGACGGGGTAATCATTGCGGCGACACGGCGTTCGCGCAGTGCGGATCCCGATGTACTGCCCCGAAGGAGATATGACATGGCTGCTGGCACCGTGAAGTGGTTCAATGCGGAAAAGGGCTTCGGCTTCATCGAGCAGGACGGTGGCGGCGCCGACGTGTTCGCCCACTACTCGAACATTGCCGCGCAGGGCTTCCGTGAGCTCCTCGAAGGCCAGAAGGTAACCTTCGACATCGCGCAGGGCCAGAAGGGCCCGACGGCCGAGAACATCGTTCCGGCCTGACGCTGACGCACATTTTGTAGCTGGGGCCCGCATCCTTCGGGGTGCGGGCCCCAGCTGCACGCATCTCCCGCAGTGATTTCACCTGCGGGCGACTCGGGGGAATCGGCAGTCTCGTCCCCGTCGCGTCACTCATTTCAGTACCTGTGCCCCGGATATTTCCGGCGGAAGTCTGTTTTCTTTTACTACCGGTCCATACCTGTAATCCTCCATGCCGCTCATTGCTGCGGGAATTCCTTGATATGCGCCACATCGAGGAAGGTTCCGCATGAACCGCACACGCACGAACGACCGCTCCCGTCACGGCAGTGCCGACGCCGGAAAGGGTGGCAGTCGCATGGGCTCGCAGGCATCGCGCCGTTCCGGCGGCCCCGCCCGTTCCGGCGGTTACGCCCGCCGGCCAGCCGCAGCGCAAGGTGAGTTCGCGCTGCCCAGGACGATCACCCCCGCGCTGCCTCCCCCCCGTTGCGGGCTTCGCTGATCTCGATATGCCCGAGCACCTGCTGACCGAACTCGGCAAGCAGGGTGTGACCGCACTGTTCCCGATCCAGGGAGCGACGCTGCCGAACTCCCTGGCGGGCTGTGACGTACTGGGCCGCGGGCGCACCGGTTCCGGCAAGACCCTCGCCTTCGGCCTCGCCCTGCTCGCCCGTACCGCTGGGCAGCGTGCTGAACCCCGCCAGCCGCTGGGGCTGATCCTCGTACCGACGCGTGAGCTGGCGCGGCAGGTGACCGACGCGCTCACACCGTACGCCCGTTCCGTCAGGCTGCGGCTGGCAACGGTGGTGGGCGGCATGCCGATCGGCCGGCAGGCCGGCGCGCTGCGCGGCGGGGCCGAGGTCGTCGTCGCGACGCCCGGGCGGCTCAGGGACCTCATCGACCGTGGCGACTGCAGGCTGAACCACGTGGGCATCACGGTGCTGGACGAGGCCGACCAGATGGCCGACATGGGTTTCATGCCGCAGGTCACCGCGTTGCTCGACCAGGTGCGTCCGGAGGGGCAGCGGATGCTGTTCTCCGCCACCTTGGACCGTAACGTCGACCTGCTGGTTCGCCGCTATATGACCGACCCCGTCGTGCATTCGGTCGACCCGTCGGCCGGTACGGTCACGACGATGGAGCACCACGTCCTGCACGTCCATGGCGCAGACAAGCCGCCGCCACGACCGAGATCGCCGCCCGCGACGGCCGCGTGATCATGTTCCTGGACACCAAGCACGCCGTCGACCGGCTGACCCAGGACCTGCTCAACAGCGGGGTACGCGCCGCCGCGCCGCATGGCGGCAAGCCGCAGCCGCAACGCACCCGCACACTGGCGCAGTTCAAGGCGGGGCACGTCACCGTGCTGGTGGCAACCAATGTCGCGGCGCGCGGCATCCACGTCGACAACCTCGCCTGGTCGTCAACGTCGATCCTCCGACCTACCACAAGGACTACCTCCACCGCAGCGGCCGTACCGCCCGCGCCGGCGAGTCCAACAGCATCATCACGCTCGTCACACCAAACCAGCGCCGCAACATGGTCCGCCTCATGTCAGACGCCGGAATCAGGCCCCAGACCACCCAGATCCGCTCGGAAGACGAGGCCCTGAGCCGGATCACCGGCGCCCAAGCCCCGTCCAACATCCCGGTCGTCATCACCACACCGGTGGTCGAAGGCCCCAAGCGCAGCGCCTCCTCCCGAGGCCGACGCCGCCCTTCCTCGGCGACCCGGCGCGCCCCCGTACGCCGGCCCGTCCTCGACACGGTGGCCCAGAACCTTCGTGATCGCGGATCGCGGCACCCGCGTGCACACTTCCACGAGCTGCTCGATCATCCCGGGATCGTCGAGGGCGGCGCCGACCCTCGTGCCGCGCCCGTCAACGGCCCCGCCTGCGGGGCGTCACGGCTGGAAGCGTCCGTCCCGGTCGGTGGTGTCCTTCAAGAGACGCGGTCTTGGCCGGTGCCCGCCGACGGCAGCCGCGGCGCGGTCGGCGACGCCACGCTCAGCCCGACGTGCTGCGCGGCGGTGGGTCACTGTGAGCGCCGGACTGGGCCTCGGAGCTGCTTGAACCACCCATGGACCGGTCGAGGCGGATTACCTTGTCTTCGAGCATGCGGAAATCTATGCCAGCCGGA
This sequence comes from Streptomyces sp. NPDC052396, assembly GCF_044593195.1. Lineage (NCBI taxonomy): Bacteria > Bacillati > Actinomycetota > Actinomycetes > Kitasatosporales > Streptomycetaceae > Streptomyces > Streptomyces sp. NPDC052396. Next base: position 162,188 of record NZ_JBIUAW010000010.1, on the reverse strand, counting down.
GTAGAAATGTGGTGGCGGTGTGGTTATGGTTTCTCTCGTAGCCGAGATCGGGCGAGGCTCGGCAGAAATGAACTGCCGGGCAGCAGTACCGCAGTTGCAGTTCGCAGGACGGTGCGGTGGTGGAGTTCCGAAGCCAGAGCGGTTGCAGGACGGCGACGGGACTGACGACCGGACCGGGTGGCCCGCAGTGATCAGGGGCCGCCATGAGCAGTGCCGCAGTGGCAGTACCCGTAAGTGCAAGTTCGCAGTACCCAGCAGTGAAGTCAGCGAGCGGTACCTCGGTGAAGGCGTCGGCTGCGGGCGCGCGCACCGGGAGGTTCGGCAGTGGGGTTCCAAGCCGGAGCAGACGCAGGACAGGCGACGGGGCTGGCTGCCGAAGGTGGCGCTGTTCGAGGCCGCCAGCAGTTTGCAGTACCAGCAGTCCGCGGTTTTCGTCAGTGAGTAGTTGATCAAGAAGGAAGGACGGAGGAGCCGAGCGCCATCAGGATCGCCCGGGTGGAAGTCCAGGACCCGGGTACCGCAGGACATCGATAGTGAGGTGGTCTCCGGTCAAGCAACCGCGATCCCCGCGCCCCCGACAGCGTCTCGGTCGGGTCTGCGGAAACAGAGGGCCGGTCCAGGGTCAGGGCCGGCAGATGGTGTAGTAGTTCCTTCGGGGCCCTGGTGCCGGACGGCGCCAGGGCCCCTCGACGCGTTCCACAGAGAGGTGCAATGACAGCAGATGACACGTTCGGCCGTCTCGACGACGACGATTACCCCGCCTACACCATGGGCCGGGCGGCCGAGATGCTCGGTACCACCCCCGCCTTCCTCCGCGCCCTCGGCGAAGCCCGCCTGATCACCCCCCTGCGCTCCGAAGGCGGCCACCGCCGCTACTCCCGCTACCAGCTGCGCATCGCCGCCCGCGCCCGGGAACTCGTCGATCGGGGCACCCCCATCGAGGCCGCCTGCCGGATCGTCATCCTCGAAGACCAGCTCGAGGAAGCCCAGCGCATCAACGCCGAATATCGCCGCGCCGCCGAATCGGCGAACCCAACGGCAACCGAATGAGATGAGCGTGCCCGTCAGCGCCGGCGGGCATCGCACGCACGGCCTCGGTGTGCGGAGTGATCTTTTCCTATGGTGACGCGGCGTGTGGGCGTGTAGCGTCTGCGTCAGCTGTCGTGGTTCGGAATTCCCTCTTGCCCACGCCTCCGGTGTGGGCGTTTTGCTGTGCTGTGCCGCAGGGACCAGGGCGATCACCTCCGTCTGCCACATGGAGTGGGAGGCGTTCATCGACTGGAAGGCATGACCATGGCTACGGGAACTGTGAAGTGGTTCAACGCGGAGAAGGGCTTCGGCTTCATCGCCCAGGACGGCGGCGGCCCGGATGTCTTCGCGCACTACTCCGCGATCAACTCCACAGGCTTTCGTGAGCTCCAGGAGGGCCAGGCCGTGACGTTCGACGTCACCCAGGGTCAGAAGGGCCCGCAGGCCGAGAACATCAACCTGGCCTGACCTCGCAGACCTGCCCGAGGGATCGCGCACGCCGCGTCCGGTGGCCGCCGCCCGCGCGGGCCCTGCCGCCCACCTGGACGAAGTCGCCTGATCTCGTGCCGGGCCGGCACAAGATCAGGGGCCGCGCAGCAATGGCTGCGCGGCCCCTGATGGTCGCCGGGCACGCGAGCCGCATGTCCTGCGCGGCTACCGTGCAGCTGAACCGCGGGTTTTCACGCCTTCTGTCCTGGGACATGTTCCCGATGACCCATCACGTGGAGTGCGTTGCCACCCCGGCCTGCTGGGGCGGCCGCTGACTCCCGTGCCCGACCTCGATGCCGGCGGGCCCGCGGGCGGAACGGGAACCGTGGTGCCGGGCTGTGGCTCAGGCGTCGACGATGACGGGGATGATGAGGGGCTTGCGGCGGTGGGTGCGGAACGCCCAGTTCGCCACAGCGCGGGCGACGAGTTGTTCGAGTTGGCGCGCGTCCCCGACGCCTTCCTGGGCCGCGGTGGCCAGGGTCTTCTCGATGACGGGGATGACCGGCTCGAAGGTGGTGTCGTCGTGGACGAAGCCGCGGGCCAGGAAGTCGGGGGCCTCGGCGAGGGCGCCGGTGTCCGCGTCGACGATCGCCACTACCGTGACCACGCCTTCGGCGGCGAGGGTGAGGCGGTCCTTGAGGGACGCTTCGGTGGCGCCGCCGACTTCCATGCCGTCCACGTAGACGTTGCCGGCGGGGACCTTGCCGGTGATGGATGCGCGTCCGTCGACCAGGTCGACGACGACGCCGTCCTCGGCGAGGACGACCCGGTCGGGGTCGACACCGGTACGGATGGCGAGGTCGGCGTTGGCCCGCAGGTGGCGCCATTCGCCGTGCACGGGCATGACGTTGCGGGGTTTGACGATGTTGTAGCAGTAGACGAGTTCGCCGGCGCTGGCGTGCCCGGAGACGTGCACCTTGGCGTTGCCCTTGTGGACCACGTGGGCGCCCCACCGGGTGAGTCCGTTGATCACCCGGTAGATGGCGTTCTCGTTGCCGGGGATGAGGGAGCTGGCGAGCAGGACGGTGTCGCCCTTGCCGATGCGGATCATGTGGTCGCGGTTGGCCATCCGTGACAGCGCGGCCATCGGTTCGCCCTGGGAGCCGGTGCACACCAGAGTGATCTTGTGGTCCGGGAGCTTCTCCAGCTCCTTCGTGCTCACGACCAGACCGGAGGGGACCTTTAGATAGCCCAGGTCACGGGCGATGCCCATGTTGCGGACCATCGACCGGCCGACGAAGGCGACCTTGCGGCCGTGCTGGTGGGCGGCATCCAAGACCTGCTGGATGCGGTGCACATGGCTGGCGAAGCTGGAGACGATGACCCGGCGCGGCGCGGTGCGCATCACCTGCTCGATCGCCGGGTTCAGCTCTCGCTCGGAGGTGGTGAAACCGGGTACTTCGGCGTTGGTGGAGTCGGTGAGGAACAGGTCCACGCCCTCCTCGCCGAGGCGGGCGAAGGCGCGCAGATCGGTGATGCGGTCGTCGAGAGGGAACTGGTCCATCTTGAAGTCGCCGGTGTGCAGCACCATCCCGGCCCGGGTGCGGATAGCGACCGCGAGGCTGTCGGGGATGGAGTGGTTCACCGCCACGAACTCGCAGTCGAAGGGCCCGAAGCCACGCCGGTCGCCCTCCCGCACCCGCACCGTGCGCGGCCGGATTCCGTGTTCCTTGAGCTTGGCCTCCAGGAACGCCAGCGTCAGCTTGGAGCCGACCAGGGGAATGTCGGACCGCTCGCGCAGCAGGTACGGCACGCCGCCGATGTGGTCCTCGTGGCCGTGGGTGAGGACCACGGCCACGATGTCGTCCAGCCGGTCCCGGATCGAGGTGAAGTCCGGCAGGATCACGTCCACGCCGGGCTGGGTCTCCTCGGGGAACAGCACGCCGCAGTCGACGATGAGCAGCTTGCCGGCGTGCTCGAAGACGGTCATGTTGCGGCCGATCTCACCCAGGCCGCCCAGGGCGATGACCCGCAGCCCTCCTTCGGGAAGGGGTGGGGCGGCTTTCAGCTCGGGGTGCGGATGACTCATACCCTGACGGTACCCGGAGAGCGGGACAGGGTGATCCATTGCCTGTGCGATCCGACGAGCGCTCGATACCACCCGCGCCGCCGGAGGACGTACTGGGCTCAGATAGGCGCCCGTCTCATCTGTCCGCTGCCCCGGCCCCAAGCCAGGAGGGCAACCGCAGCCGCGGCGACCGCAGCAGCCGCGGCGTGTGCCGGGGTGGCGTCGCGCGTCGGGGGCCAGTAGCTGCACTGTCCGAGTGGTCCCGCTGCACCTTGCCGAAAGCAGTGGCAAGATCCGCACTCAAGCTCTCCTCCGCCCCGCATGGCCCCGCCTGCCGTGACAGCCACCGCGTGATCGCCTGAATCCGACGAAGGACATGGCCGACACTCCTGCAAGTGGCCAGCATTTTATGGCCAGTTCTTGGCGCCACGTTCACTTGCGCGTCGACGCAAGCAAGGTAACGTCCGCAGTGGCTGAAAATAGGCACCTCGTTCGGTGAGGCGTCTGCACGGATACAGGCCACTGACCCGACGACGTCGAGAGACGCCCAGGATCAGGACAGGTCTCCTCGGCTTAAGGGGTGACCCCAAGTGGCTTCCCGTCCGCAGGGTGGGGATACGCCGTGCAGTGCCGAAGCTCTTACGTGGAGGGCGTCGTCCAGGAAGGCCGGTTTCCCCCTGCCCGGGGGTCTTAGGTACTGGCAGGGGGCTCGGCGTTCCCCAGTGGCGAGGTCTGCTCCCGCACTTCGTGATCGGGCCGTTGGGGGCGGGAATCAGAACGGCCGCCGCGTGATGTTGGCGAGGTGTGCGGACTCTTCAAGATCGGGCGATGGCCGCGAGCCGGTTCGTGGGTTGAACCGCGTGCCACGGCCGGCGGTGCGGGAGGGCGGGAGGGCCACTCCACTTCCGGCCGACCGTTCCGGCAGACGCAATTTCTTCGCATTAGGCTGTCCCCATGAGTGCCCGAGCGACCACACGCCCCGGTGGGCGCAGTGCCCGCGTCCAGCAGTCCGTGCACCAGGCGGTCCGTGATCTTGAGGCGGAGATGGGGCGGGACGCGCTGACCGTGCCGCTGATCGCGGCCCGCGCGGGGGTCACGCCGTCCACTGTCTACCGCCGCTGGGGAGACCTGCGGGAACTGCTGTCCGATGTGGCTGTCGAGCGGCTGCGCCCGGATGCCCCGCCGGCCGACCGCGGTGGCCTGCGAGCGGACCTGGAGGCGTGGACCGTGCAGTTCGCTGAGGAGATGTCCTCGACGGCGGGTCGCACGTACATCCGCGATGCCCTGCTGGGTGACCCAGGGCAGGGCAATGCGGCGCGCTGCTCCGACTACGCCGCCGAGCAATTGAAGGTCATCGGCGTACGCGCAGCCGGGCGCGGGGAGGCCGTGCCGGACCTGGAGACGCTGCTGGACGTCGTGGTCGCCCCGCTGATGTATCGGATCCTGTTCCGCCCCTCGGAGCTGTCCCAGGCGTACGTCGGCCGCTTGGTGGCGGCGGCGCTCGGTCGCGGCGGGTCCCCTTCGGGCACCTAAAAGCTAAAGGTTTGCGTTTTGAGGTGGCGCCATCCTAGAATGCTTAATGCAAAGCATTCGCCTTAAGGCTTCCGTGTCACGCGCCGTCCACGCGCGGCCTGACCTGAAAGGGTCCCACCGATGAGCACCGCCACCCCCCGTCAGGCCACCCCCGCCACCAGCACGGGATGGAGCCTCGGCGACATCGTCGTACGCCGCGTCGATGAGATCGAGCTGCCTCGCGAGACCGGACCGTGGCTGCTGCCGGACGCCACCAGGGAGGTGCTGGACGAGGCGTCGTGGCTGCGGCCCGACTTCGCCGACGCCGATGTCCCGCGGCTGGCGAGCCACAGCTTCGCGGTGGAGGCCGGCGGACTGCGGATCGTCGTGGACACCGGCATCGGCAACGGCAAGACCCGTGCCAACCCGGCCTGGAACGGTCTCGACACCGACTTCCTGGAGCGGTTGGCGACGGCCGGCTTCCCGCCCGAGTCCGTGGACCTGGTGATCACCACGCACCTGCACACCGACCACGTCGGCTGGAACACCCGCCTGGCCGGCGAGGACTGGGTCCCCGCCTTCCCCAACGCCCGCTACCTCACCAGCCGCACCGAATGGGACCACTGGGCCGCCACCGACCTGGACGAGGCCCGCGCCCAGATGTTCCGCGACTCCGTCCACCCCGTCCGCGACGCCGGACAGTACGACCTCGTGGACGTGCCCGAGCAGGGACACGAGGTGGCGCCGGGCGTCCTCCTGGTCCCCGCCCCGGGCCACACTCCGGGGCAGGTCGCCGTCGAACTGCGCGGCAGCGACCGGCGGGCGCTGATCACCGGCGACAGCATCCACCACCCTGTGCAGCTGTCCCACCCCCACGTGCACAGCTGCGTCGACATCGACCCCGCCCAGGCGATCCGCACCCGCGCCCGGCTGCTCGACGGCGTGGCGGACACCGACGCGCTGCTCCTGGGCACCCACTTCCCGCGGCCCACGGCCGGCACCGTCCGCCGGGAGCACGGCCGCTACCGGCTGCTCGCCGAGCACGGCGGCGAGATCCCGGCCGCCGAGGCCTGACCACACGACCGGTGCCCCGCGCACGGCGGTGTTCGGTGGCCCACGCGCGGACCACCGAACAGCCGCGCCACCGAGCAGTCGTGGCACCTGCGGTCGCCTGACGCCAATTCTTGGCCTTTAGCGCCTTCAAGTACTCCGCCGCCCCACCCTCGACCGGGAAAGAGAAGGTCCATGACCACTGTCGAACTCACACCGCCGGAGGCCGCCCGCTGGGCCGCCCGCGCGGGGGTTGTGCTGCCCGCCGAACGCCACGCCGCGGTCGCCGCCGTCGCCAACCACATCCACGGCGTCGTCGCGGTCCTGCGCGAGCTGGACTTCGCGGATGTCCCGCCCGCCGCCGCCTACCGCGCCGGACAGGAGTCGCACGATGCAGCCGTATGAGTTGTCCCTCGCCGCCGCCGCGGACGCGATCCGTGCCCGGCGACTCTCCCCCGTCGAACTGGTCGACTCCGTCCTCGATCGCATCGAGAAAGTGGAACCGCACCTCGGCGCCTATGTCACGGTCACCGCGGAGCAGGCACGCCGGGCGGCGAGCGAGGCCGAACACGAAGCGGCGCACGGCCGTTACCGGGGACCGCTGCACGGCATCCCGATGGGACTCAAGGACCTGATCGACGTCGGCGGGATGGCCACCACGGCCAGCTCCCGGGTGCGCGCCGACCATCGCGCGACGGCGGACAGCACGGTCGCTGCGCGTCTGAACGCGGCCGGCGCGGTCCTGCTCGGCAAGACCCACACCCACGAGTTCGCGTTCGGCCTGACCACTCCGCAGACCCGCAACGCCTGGGACCGCGGCCGGGTCGCCGGTGGTTCCAGCGGCGGCTCCGCGGTCGCCGTCGCATCGGGCACCGCGACCTTCGCCCTGGGCACCGACACCGGCGGGTCGATCCGGGTGCCCGCCGCGCTCAACGGGGTCGTCGGGCTCAAACCGACCTACGGTCTCGTCCCCCGCCACGGCGTCACCTCCCTGTCCTGGTCGCTGGACCACGTCGGTCCGATCACCCGCACCGTCGAGGACGCCGCCCTGGTCCTGACCGCACTGGCCGGACACGATCCGCGCGACCCCGCCTCGTTGTCCGTGCCCGCTACGGACTACCGGCCCGGTGCCGGCACGGACCTGACGGGGCTGCGCATCGGCCTGCCGCGCACCTACTACTTCGACAACGTCGACCCGCGCGTGGAGACCGCCGTCCGGCACGCCATCGGGCAGCTGGAAACCTTGGGCGCACGGCTCGTCGAGGTCGACATCCCGATGACCCGCTACATCCAGGCCACCCAGTGGGGTCTGATGGTGCCGGAGGCCGGGGCCTACCACGAGAACAGCCTGCGCACGGTCCCCGAGCTGTACCAGGAGGACGTCCGCATCCTCCTGGAGGCAAGCGAGTTGATGAGCGCCGGGGACTACGTCCGCGCGCAACGCGCCCGCACGCTCATGCGCGCCGAGTGGACCCGGCTGCTGGATCAGGTCGACGTGATCGCCGCCCCGAGCGTGCCGATACCCGCGGTCGGCGCCGACGAGGCGACGGTCAGCTGGCCCGACGGCACGGTCGAGGGCGTCTCCGACGCCTACGTGCGCCTCTCCGCCCCCGCCAACATCACCGGGGTGCCCGCCCTGACCGTTCCGGTCGGCCACGACTCGGTCGGCATGCCGATCGGCATGCAGCTGCTCGGCCGTCCCCTCGGCGAGCCCACGCTCCTGCGGGTCGGTCACGCCTACGAGCAGACGCAGCCGGCCCGGGAACTCGCCACGGTGGCCTGAGCGCGCTCGCCCCGGCGCGGCCCGGTACCGGCAGCGCGACGCGCTGCCGGAAGGGGAGCGGGCATGTCCACATCGGCCATGTCCAGTACGCCGCCTGCTCCGCAGAACCACCGTCGCCGCCCCGCGGGGGAGGCACACGACGCAACGGAGGGGGCGGGGCTCGCCGGCGTGTGCCGAGGCGGCGCGGTTCTCGGCGCAGCCCGGCGCACTGAGCCCGTCGGCCGGGTGGGGTGGCCGGGTGCTGTGCGGTCTGTCAGCCCAGGTCCGCCAGGAGGGCGTTCAGTTCGCTCTCCTGCTGCGCCGGCGGCATGGGCGGGTTCGGGTGGTCGATGCCGAAGGTCTTGAGCATGTTGTCCATCTGGGCGTCGATGGAGGTCCAGCCGGTTTGGTCCAGGGGCTGGAGCGAGGACTGGTCGGCATCCCACAGGTCACGCAGCGACTGGGCGGCCGCGTGGGCCCCGGCCGCGTCCCCCGAGCGTGTGTCCTTGAGCGAGGTGGATGCGAGGGTCCGCAGCGCGCTGACCTTCGCGGGCGGGAAGTTCTTCACCGCCTGCCCGGGAGGCAGCTGGACGGCGGAGGTGGTGTCGGTCTCCGGCGCCGGGCCGACGTGCGGCTGACCGTGGGCCCAGACCAGCAGGGCCGCGGTGGCGACGGCCAGCAGTCCGAAGCCGCCAAGCGCGGTGCGCTCCTTGCGCGGGTTGCCGGTGATCTGTGCGGCGTGGGCCGCCTGGTGGGTCTCGGTCACATCCGAGCGCGTCACGGTCAGGTAGACCACTGTCGCCAGGATCAGGCCGAGGAAGATCAGACTGGTGGTGAGCGTGCCCAGCGCGAGACCGGTCGGGTCGCCCGGGTTCTGGGCGGCCTTGGGGGAGGCGAGCCAGTCGCCGATGTTCGCGCCCAGCGGGCGGGTCAGGATGTAGGCGAGCCAGAAGGACAGCACCGGGTTCGCGCCGAACCTCCACAGCGCCGTGATCGCCGCGATGAGGCCGAGCGGCAGCAGCACCGAGACGCCCGGGCTCCAGCCGGTCAGTTCCAGAGTCCAGTCGCCGGTCGCGGTGCCGAGCGCGAAGGTGACCAGGACAGTCAGCCAGTAGAACGACTCCCGCGAGAGCGTGGTGACCGAGTGGATCGACAGCGTGCGCTCACGCAGCCACCACACGCCGAAAACCACCGCAAGCAGTACCGAGAAGACCGCGGAGCTGATCCACAGCGGCACGTTCAGCTGGTCGGTCAGGATGTCGGTGTACAAGGTGCCCGTGACGCTGACAATGACCACGGTCAGCCAGTAGGCGAACGGTATGTACCGCTTGAGTCGCAGCTGGACGGCCAGGACCACCACCAGGACCGCGGTGAAGATCCAGGCCGTGTTCACCAGGCCGACGCCCAGCTGGGTGTTGATCCAGTCGGCGAAGCTCTCACCGACCGTCGTGCACAGGACCTTGATCACCCAGAACCAGATGGTGACCTCAGGGACCTTGTTGAGCATGAGCCGCCCGCTGCGCGCGCGGGCTTCGGCTGTCGTCGTCATGTGGGGAGGTTTGCGCGGGGAACCTGCAAGCAACCTGACTACGTGGCCGCACGCGCGGCCGGGAGTGTCACCTCGACGTGACCGCGGCCGTCCGCGATCGCGCGGACCTCCACCCCGGCCGAGGCGGCGATGCGCCGGACCACCGGCAGCCCCAGGCCGTACCCGCCGCCGCCGGTCACACCCGTTTCAAAGACCCGGTCGACCTCAGCGGGATCGAACCCGGGGCCGTCGTCCAGGACATCGACCACGATTGCCTCACCCTGGATGCGCGCGGTGATCCACACACGCGACCGCGCATGCCGCAGGCCGTTCTCCAGCAGGGGCGACAGCAGCGCCACGGCGACGTCGGCCGCCACGGCGACCTCGATCCTCGTGGGAAAGGCGACCTCGACCGCGCGGCCGGCGATCGCCTGCCGCGCGGCGGAGCGCAGATCGCACCGTGTCCCGGCGTCTGTCCGTGCGCGCGCGGCGCGCAGAATCGTCGTGATCGCCGCATCGAGGCGGCCGACCTCGCTCAGCACCGCCTCCGGCGGCACCGGCTCGCCGGACATCTGCGCCAGCTGCGCCTCGCCCCGCAGGACCGTGAGCGGTGTCCGCAGCTCGTGGGCGATCTCGTCGGTGAGCCGGCGTTCGTCCGCCAGCGCGGTCTCGACGCGCTCCAGGAGGTGGTCCAGGGTCTGCCCGAGTTCCCCGAACTCGTCGCGGGGGACTCCGAGGTCGAAGCGGCGCCCGGGTTCATGATGGCCCCAGTCGTCGGCGAGCGCGGCCATCTCGTGCACGACCCGCAGCGCGCGGCGCACCACCAGGTGCGCGACACCGCCGGCGAGGAGGATCGCGAGGCCGCCCAGTATCAGCGACAAGGTGAGGCTGTGCTGCTCGGATGTCTCATAGGGCGTGAGGTCCACCCGGACGATCACCATGACGTGGTGGCCGTCGACCGGGATCTCCTGCGCGTACAGGAGGTAGTGCGCGACGGTGGCGGTCTGTGATCGCCGTGAGCCTGCCAGCGCCTCGACGCGCTCGACCATGCTGCTCGGTATGTTCCCGTCGATCAGGCGGCCGTCGGCATATACCCAGGCGACCTCGTCGAGCGCCTCGCTGCTGTTCTCCGTCAGCACGACACGGCCGTCCACGGTGGTGACGTTCGCCGCGACCGCCTCGGCGCGGGTGCGCGCCAGATCGTGCGCGTCGGTGTCCGTCACCCGGCTCAGCAGCAGATGCGAGACCACGACCAGTACCGCGACCACGGCGGTGGCGATCAGCACAGTGAGCGCGACGACCCTCCTGCGGAATCCTGTCACTGCCATCGGTAGCCCACGCCGCGGACGGTCGCCAGACGCTCGGCCACACCCAGCGGACCGAGCTTGGTCCGCAGTCGGCGCACAAAGGAGTCGAGGGTGTTGTCGCTGACCTGCGCTCCGTGTGGCCAGCCGGCAGCGATGAGGGCGTGGCGGCGTACCGCGTCGCCCTGCGAGGCGATGAGGCGGCCCAGCAGCCGGAACTCGGTCGGGGTCAGGCTCTTGCTCACCGAGTCGTAGGTCACCACGTGCTTCGCCGGATCGAGGACGACCTCCCGCGGTGCGGGCGCCACGGTGGCCCGGCGCAGCAGCGCTCGGACGCGGACCAGCAGTTCCGGAATGTCGAAGGGTTTGGTCATGTAGTCGTCGGCGCCGGCCTCGAAGCCGCCCACCTTGTGATGCAGGCCGTCCAAGGCGGTGAGCATCAACACCGGCGCGTCGACGCCGCGAGCCCGAAGGGCCAGGCAGACGTCGCGGCCGTCGGCGTCCGGGAGCCCGAGGTCCAGGACGACCAGCTGAGGTGCCGGTTCGAGCTGCCGCAGCAGGCTGTCGGCCGTGGCGGCGACGGAGACGGTGTGGCCGTCGTGCTCCAGGGCGCGCTTGAGGACGCCGCGGACCGCCGCGTCGTCTTCGCACACCATGACGAAAGCCACGTGCTGACCCTAGACTCTCCCGTCCCAGTTCTCCATTTGCCCTGATCAGCTGCCTGGTGGTCGGGAGCGGGCCGCTGGTGCCGCACGCCCTGCCCTGCCATGCCGGAAAGGCCACCATTCGGCTGCGGTCCACGGTCGGTCACCCCGCGGGCCAGGGTCAGTGCCATCGCGGGGCGGTGAGCCACCGACCACGACAGGAGGCCGCTGTCCGGCCCCAGCGGCCCACCGGCGCCGGCGGCGACGACCCCGGCCAGCACCCCGAACGCCGTCCACGCGCCAAGACCGGCACGCCCGGCCGGCTTGGCGACGATGCGGCGGTTCATGAGGTCAAGCCCATTCCTGCGGACGATTGAAGGCAGAAGAGCGATTGTCTACGCGTCCGTAGACGGCCTGCGGAACTGTAGACGTTCGAGGGCCGGGATCGTTCCCGGCCGGGGCCACCCGTGGTCGCGCAACGGGCCGACGACACAGCCGAGTTGGGCGCAGGTCTCGACATGGCCGACGCTGGCGGGGACGCCGCACTGCGCGCGGCGGCCCACCTTGGCCGGATCGGCTTTCGGTGACGCCGGGTCCCAGCTCTCCGGGAGGAACAGACGCCAGTCGACGGCGGCCGAGGCGTGATCGGAGGCCAGGTGAAGGGACACGCCTGCCTGGCAGTTGGTGACCTTGCCTGCCGTGCCGGTGTACTGCCGTGTCACACACGCCGAGGCGTCACCGTCCTTGAGGAAGCCGGTGTCGTCGATGATCAAAGCGGTCGGCTGGATGGCCTGTTCCATCTTCCACGCGAGCCGGGCCCGCACATGTGCCGGGTTCCAGGGGCTGGAGGTCACGAAGTGCGCGAGGGCCTGCCGGTTGCCGTCCTCGCCGAGCCGGGCCGCCATCGGCTCCACGGCAACCGAACCTGACCAAGCCCTACTAGTGCCGTCCACCGCGCTCGGCCCACTGCCGGCCGGGGTGTGGCTGGACTCAACGGTCCGACCCGACTGGGAGCCGACGGATCCGGACCGATACCGGGAATCAGGCCGCGACGAGCTGCTGCTCGCGGTCCGGCGTCTTGACCTTGGGCTTCTTGTTCGGCAGCGAGAGCCGGAAGACCTTGTGCCAGGCGGAGAACACCTGCTTGGGCAGCGGCCCGGTGACGTACTCCAGCTCGTACTTTTCGAACAGTGCGCGCACCTTCACCGCGACCTCGGCATACCGGTTGCTCGGCAGGTCCGGGAACAGGTGGTGCTCGATCTGGTGCGACAGGTTGCCGGTCATGAAGTGCATGGCCCTGCTGCCGCTGATGTTCGCCGAGCCCATCATCTGGCGCAGGTACCACTGGCCGCGCGTCTCGCCCTTGATCGACCGGCGCTCGAAGACCTGTACGCCCTTGGGGAAGTGCCCGCACATGATCACCGAGTGGGACCAGATGTTGCGGACCAGGTTCGCGGTGAATGTGGCGGCGAGCGTGGGGAGGAACGACGGGCCCGACAGCAGCGGGTGGATCACATAGTCCTTGAGCACCTGCTTGCGGATCTTGCGGCCCACGGCCTTGGCCCGCGCGCGGAACTCCGGGTCCTTGCGGCGGCGCTTGTGCAGGTTCTTGCCGAGCTCCAGGTCGTACGCTGCGATGCCGTACTCGAAGAAGCAGGCGTTGATGAAGTTCCACAGCGGCTGGCCGAGGTGGAACGGGTGCCACTTCTGGTCCTCGTCGACGCGCATGATGCCGTAGCCGAGGTCGTTGTCCTTGCCGATCACGTTGGTGTACGTGTGGTGCAGCTCGTTGTGCGAGTGCTTCCACTGATCGGACGGCGAGACGTGATCCCACTCCCAGGTGGTGGAGTGGATCTTCGGGTCCCGCATCCAGTCCCACTGGCCGTGCAGGACGTTGTGGCCGATCTCCATGTTGTCCATGATCTTCGCCACGGACAGACCGGCGGTGCCCAGCAGCCACGCGGGCGGGAAGATCGAGAACAGCAGCACGCCCCTGCTGACCAGCTCGAGCTTGCGCTGCGCCGAGATGACCTTACGGATGTAGGCGGCGTCTTTCTCACCGCGGCCGGCGAGCACCTCGTCGCGGATCGCGTCCAGCTCGCGGCCAAGCTCCTCGATCTGTTCCGCGGTCAGGTGGGCGGTGGGGTCGATGGCGGTCAAGGTGCTCCTACCGTTCGATGTCGCAGGGGCCCGCCGCGGCGGACACGCAGGTCTGGATGAGGACGCCAGGCTCGGCCTCGGTGATCTCGCCGGTGCGCAGGTCGCGGACGGCGCCCGCCTTGAGCGGCGTGACGCAGCCGAAGCAGATGCCCATGCGGCACCCGGAGGGCATGAGCACGCCGGCCTCCTCGCCGATGTCCAGCAACGGCGTGGCGCCGTCCGCGTCGACGGTCTTGCCGGTGGCGCTGAACGTGACCTCGCCGCCGTCGCCTGCGACGACGATGCTGGGGCGGAAGCGTTCGGTGTGCAGGCGCTCTTGGACGCCGTGCTCGGTCCAGTGCTCTTCGGCGGCGTCGAGCAGGCCCGCGGGTCCGCAAGCCCAGGTCTCGCGCTCGGCCCAGTCGGGCACGAGTTCGTCGAGACGGGCGATGTCGAGCATGCCGTCTGTGTCGGTGTGCACCTCGGTGAGGCGCAGCTTCTTGTCCGCGACCAGGTCGTGCAGTTCGTTGCGGAAGATCACGTCTTGCGGCTGTGGCGCGCAGTGGACCATGACGACGTCGTCGAACTCGGTGTCGCGCAGCATGCCCATCACGGGCGTGATGCCGCTGCCGGCCGTCAGGTAGAGCACCTTGGCGGGCTTGGTCTGCGGCAGCACGAAGTCACCGGTCGGCTGGTCGAGCTGGATCAGCGTGCCCGGTGTCGCCCTGCGGACCAGGTGGTTGCTGACCTTGCCGTCCGGGATCGCCTTTACGGTGATCGTGACGCGGCCGTCCTGGCGGTTTGTCGGTGAGGTGATGGAGTAGGCGCGCCACAGGCGCCTCCCGTCGACATCGACCCCGATCCGCACATACTGTCCGGCTGTGTGGCCGCGCCAGCCCCGTCCCGGCCTGATCACGATGGTCGCGGCGTCACCCGTCTCGGGGTGCACGGCCTCGATGCGCCCGCGCAGGTCGGCGCCCGCCCGCAGCGGGCTGATCAGGTCGAGGTAGTCCGACGGCAGCAGCGGCGTCGTGACCATCTCCAGTAGTTTCCACGCCCTGCTGCGGAGGGCTGCACTCGTCATGACCCCAGCTTGCTGCGCCTCAAGGCGTAAAGTCCTGACCGCAGGATGTAAATCTCGTCGACTGAATTGTTCGCAGGGAATAAAAACGTGAGCCATGCAATCCGGAGGGCCAGCGAACTGGCCCTGGATGAGACGACGGTCACCGCACTTCGGGCCGCGCTGAAGACCACCGCCGACGAGGTCGTCCAGGCGATCATCGACGAGGTCCCTCCCTACGCCAATGCCCTTTCGGGCCGCATGGGTGGCACCATCCGCCGAGCCGTCCGCACCGCCCTGGGGAACTACCTGGACCTCGCGAGCGGGAACGCCACAGGCGGCGACGCCGGTGACGCGGCCTATGAGCTGGGCCGCGGCGAGGTGCGCGACGGCCGTTCGATGGACGCCCTGCTCAGTGCCTACCGCGTCGGCGCCCGCGTGGCCTGGCGATGCCTGGCAGCGGGTGCCGTATCCGCAGGTCTGCCCGCCGCCGAGGTCGCCAAGTTCGCCGAGCTGACCTTCGCCTACATCGACGAGCTCTCCGCCGCCAGCGCCGCGGGCCACGCCGACGAACTGGCCGCCCGGGGCAGGGCCCACGAGCGCCACCTGGAACACCTGGCCCGCGACCTCCTCGCCGGCGAGAGCCCGGACGTGCTGCTGGCCTCTGCTCAACGGGCCGGGTGGCAGCCTCCGGTTTCGCTGACCGCGGTCCTGCTGCCCGCCGCCCAGGCCCGGCCTGCCTACCGCGCGCTCGACCCGAGCACTCTTGTCCTGGACGATCTGCCGGACGCCACCGGTGTGCTGCTCGTCCCCGATGCCGACCGATCACATCTCTTGCGGCAGCTGACCGACCGCATGGCCGTGGTCGGCCCGGCCCGGCCATGGACTCGTGCGTCCGCCTCGTACGCCCGAGCCGTACGTGCGCGCTCCCTCTCCTCTGATATTCGCGACACCGAGGACCACCTGCCCGAGCTGGTGCTGAGCGCCGACGCGGACGCGTTCGCAGACCTGCGTGCCCGAGCCCTCGCACCATTGCGGACCTTGCCTGCCGCGACCGCACGGCGGCTGGAGGAGACGTTGCGGGCGTGGCTGCTGCACCAGGGCAGGCGGGACGAGGTGGCGGCGGAGTTGTTCGTCCATCCCCAGACAGTCCGGTACCGGATGTCGCAGCTGCGGGAGCTGTTTCCGGATCTCGCATCGCCACACCGGGTTCTTGAACTGACGCTGGCGGTGGGTCTTCGGGTCAGCTGACGCGTACCGCCTGCCTCAGTCCTGCCGGTGGCCACGCAGGACGAAAAGACGGCGCGTCGGGCGGCCCGGCCAGTATTTCCGCGCGATGCCGCGCCATTGCCACGGACCGTTCAACTGAGCTAGGGAGAGCGGTAATTCGGTGCCCGCAACGATGGCTGGATCCGGTGCTTCAGTCGAGCCTCAGTTTGTGCTCGAGTGCATATGCACGGCCGCGGTACGCCACACCGACGGGGGAGAGCATGGCCCAGGACCTGAAGGACTGGATCGAGGACGAGGTCGTCCCCTACGAGGACAGGCCGCTGGAATGGATATCGCAGTACCACTTCTTCCGTGATCCCGCGCGAGCCGCCTACATCGACCACCACTACTTCTTCTCCCCGGCCGACGGCATCGTCGTCTACCAGAAGACGGTGGGCCCCGGCGAACCGATCGTCGACATCAAGGGCAAGCCCTACTCGCTCACCACGGCGCTCCGCGACGCGACCTTCGGCCGGCGGTGCCTGGTCATCGGCATCTTCATGACCTTCTTTGATGTTCACATCAACCGCATGCCCTACGGCGGCCGGCTCTCGTACGCGCTCAAGGAACCCATAGGGACGTTCAACCGGCCCATGCTGGCCATGGAACGGGGCCTGCTCGAAAGCCTCCGCATCGATCCGGACCGGGCGGGCTACCTCCACTACAACGAGCGCGTGGTCAACAGGGTCGACGCCCCCAGACTGGGCGGCCCGTACTGGATGCTGCAGATCGCCGACTACGACGTGGACGCCATCACACCGTTCCGGCTGCGCCAGGGGACATACCTCCCCCAGGGGTACCGCTTCTCGCAGATCCGATACGGATCACAGGTGGATCTGGTGATTCCGCTGACCGACGACAGGGAATACCTGCCCGTCGAGGCGGTCGGCAGACATGTCAAAGCAGGGCTCGACCCACTGGTGAGAATCCGGTGGCACCGATGACGGGGGCACGGAACCGATAGCACAGGGAGGGACGCGTACGTGAGTTTCGGCAGTCCACGCTTTCGCCCGCCTGACCGCCCCGCACCCCGAGACCGCCCACTGGCTCTGTCCGCGAGCCAGACGGACGAATGGGCCTTCGACCGGTTCATCGAGGGAGCTCCGAGTCACCAGCCCACGATCGTCCGGCTCCGTGGCCCGCTGCGCACCGCGGCGCTGCGCAGCGCGTACACCGGACTCGTACGCCGCCACGAATGCCTGCGCACCCGCTTCCCCGTCATCGACGGTGAACCCGTGCAGGTGATCGGGGAACCGGCGGGGAACTGCCTGCCGATGGCCGATCTCAGCGCCCTCCCCGGGGAGTTGCGCGAAGGGGAGATCACCAGGATCGTCGACGAGACGTACTCCGCGCGGGTCGTCCTCGACGAACGTCCTCCCGGCCGCGTGGCGTTGATCCGGCTGGCGCCCGAGGAACACCTCCTTCTCATCGACATCCCGCACATCGTCGCGGACCTGTGGTCCGCCACCCTGCTCAACGACGAGCTCATGGTGCGCTATCGGGCCGCGCGCGACGGCCTGCCGCCACGGACCCCGGCGCCGCCCGCGCAGTACGCCGACTACGCGCAGTGGCAGCGCGCATGGTGGACGCCCGAGCGCATCGCCCGGGAGGCGGAGCGCTGGCGGGACCGGCTGGACGGGCTGGCCGCCGTGGAACTGCCCGTGGACCGGCCCCGGTCGCCGGGCCGGCGGCGGGAGTGCTTCCTGCTGGAAGAGGAGATCGACGCCGGACTCGCCGGGAAAGTGCGGGAGTTCGCCAGAAACGCCGGTGTCACGCCCTATGTCGTGCTGCTGGCGGCCTTCCACTGGCTGGTCGCCCGGTCGTCCGGCGCCGACCGGTTTGTGACCACCTCGCTCGTGGCCGCCCGGCACGGCCGCACCGTGCAGACGATGACCGGGCCGTTCTCCGACTACCTGGTCGTGGTCGGCGACCTGGCCGGCGACCCGGACTTCGCGGAGACCGTGCGCCGCGTGCGGGAGGAGTGCCTGGTCGCCCACGACCACCAGCGGCTGCCGCTCCCGGAGTTGATCCCGCTCATGGATCCCGGGCGGGAACTGCACCCCCATCCGCTGGAGCAGATCGGATTCAACCTCCACAACATCCCCGCCGCCGTCCTGGACTTCGCCGGCGACGTCGCCGTCTCGGAGCTGGAGGACGGGGAAGGCAGCTGGGACGACGTGCAGGACGCGCCCACCGCCACGGACCTGACCTTCGAGGCCTTCGACTACGGCACCGGGCACATCCCCTTCGATGTGATCGCCGACGGGCTGCTGACCGACCCCGGCACGGCCCGCGCCTGGGCCGAGGGCTACCGCTCGGTGCTCCGCGCGGTCCTCGCCGACCCGGCCGTACGGCTGTCGCACTGCGCGGCCGAGCCCGTACGGCGGCCGTACGGCGCACTCCTCGGCGGCCGGGATGCCGACCTGCGGCGCGTCGAGGCCGAGGTGGACGAGGAACCGGGCATCGCCGCCGCCCTGTTGGCGGTGCGTAAGCGGCGGACCGGTGCCGGTCTCGTGGTCCGCGAGCCGGTCCTCCACCTCGCCCGGGCAACCGTCGGCCCGGCGCCCGACGCGTATGCCCTCCGCCGGCGCCTGCGGGAGCGGCTGCCCGGCAGCCCGCTGCCGGCCGCGCTGATCGAGTGCCCGCTCGCGGAGATCCGCAAGGCGCTGGACGCCCGCGCGGCAGGGGCCGATCCGGCGGAGTCGCTGCCGCCGCCCGAGGCATGCACCCCGCTGCCGGAGACCGCTCCGCCCCCGGAGCCCGGGGTGGATCGGCAACTCGCCGCGCTCTGGGCCCAGGTACGGGGAGCCCCTCCGGACAGCATGACCGAGTGCTTCTTCCGCCCCGGCGTCTCCGACAAGGACGCCGCGGTCTTCCTCGACCGCGTGGCCGCCGCCCTGGGGGTCGTCGTCCCCCTCGCCGACTTCCTCGAGGCACCCAATCTCCTTGGCCTGAAGGGGGGTTGGTTGTGAAGCAACCCCGCAATGTGTAATGTGCAGATGGTATAGTCGGAAACGAAAGATGCCGACCAGCGACCCTTTCGGTCGCGCACGTTCCGGAAACCCCCGGTGCGCGTCGGTGATCCCTTTATGGCGACGTGCGCGTGATTGCGTACGCTCCTTTCCAAGTTCTCCAGGGCTGTTTCTCCGTCGCCTTTTACTTGCATGCCTGCGCGGCGGACACGTTGTGGTGCCGGACGGCCGGACCAGATGTCAGAGAAATCGCCTCGGCATGCCCGGGGTGCGCTCAGTGCTGCTTCCACCAACGCGCCAAGGGAGATGGAACGTGACGGAGACGGTGAACGCCGGCTACCGGGTCTCGCCCCAGCAACGGCACCTGTGGGCCACAGGAGAGAAACTGCGGGCCGCGGGAGGGAAGAAGGGCGAGCAGGGCGCGTACACCCAGTCCACCGTGGCGATATCCGGCGGTCCCTTGGACGTCACGCGACTGCGCACCGCACTGGCCGCCGTGGTGGCCGCCCATGAGCCGCTGCGGACGGCCTTCACCGGGCTCGCCGGGCGCACCGCTCCCGTCCAGGTCGTCCTCGAGCCGGGGGAGCCGCCGCTCACCGTCGTCGAACTTCCGCCGGAAGAATCCGGGTTGGACGAGATACGCCTCGGTGAACGCACCGCACTGGACCCGCGCGACGGCTCCGTCTTCCGTGCCGCGCTCGCGCGCGCCGGTGACGGCCGTGAGGTCCTGGTGCTCACCGCGCACGCCCTGGTCGCCGACCGGGCCTCCCTGCGCATCGTGGCGGAGGAGATCCTCGCCGCCTGCACGGAGGAGGACCGCCCCGAAGGCGAACCGCCCGTGCAGTACGCCGACTTCGCCGCCTGGCACCATGACCTGCTCACCGCCGAGGACGCGGCACCGGACCGTGCCTACTGGAGCACCCACGCCGTCGCCGAGGACCCCGGTACCTTGCCCGGCATCGCCCTGCCTGGCGCCGCCCCGGGCGTGTGGCGGGTGCGGGAGTCGGAGCTGCCCGCCGAACTGGTCGCGGGGGTGGACGGCGTCGCCGCGAAGCTCGGCACCGACGCCGCGACCGTGCTGCACGCGGCCCTGCGCATCGTGGTCCGGCGCCTGGCCGGCGACCGGGACCTGCCGGTCGCCCTCACCCGCGACGGCCGCTCCTTCCCCGAACTCCGGCGAGCCGTCGGGGCGTTCGAACGGGAATTCCCCCTAGTGCACGACATCGGCCACGACACGTCGTTCGCGGAATACGTCCGCGCCCTTGCCGCGCTCGTGGCCGAGAGCGAGGACCGCCTCGACCACTGCGACCCCGAACTCCTCGGCAGCCTCGACGGCAGCGCCCGGGGACCGTTTGTCACCTTCACCGCGCAGCGGGCCGAACCTCCGCTCGAGCGGGCGGGCCTCACCTTCACCACCGTCCACCAGGACGCCGCCACCGGCGTCCCCGTCAGGATGACCGCCCGACGCGACGGCAACAGCCTGCGCATCGAGCTGGGTTACGACGAGGGCCGCGTCGACGAGGCCTTCCCCGACAATGTCTCCTCATGTCTCCTCCGCGTGCTGCGCGGCGCCGTCGAGGCCCCCGAACGCCCCGTCGGCGACATCCCCTTACTGACGGACGAGGCCGCGGCACGTACCCGGGAAGCGGGCCGCGGCCCGCACACCGAGGTACCCCGGCGGGCCGTACACGAGCTCTTCGCCGAGCAGGCCGCCCGGACCCCGCGGGCCGTCGCCGTCAGCGCGGACGGACAGGACGACCTCACCTACGCCGAACTCGACGACCGGGCCAACCAATTGGCACATCATCTCGCGGGGCTCGGTGTCGGGCCCGGGCAGCACGTCGTCGTCTCGGCCGGCCGCTCCGCCGAACTCCTCGTCGCCCTCCTCGGGGTGCTCAAGGCGGGCGCGGCGTTCGTCCCCGTGGACGTGGGATTCCCGGCCAGGAGGCTGGAGTTCGCGCTCCGGGAGACCGCCGCGCCCGTTCTGCTCTGTACCACTGACGTAAGGGACCGGCTCGGCAGCGCCATCGGCACCGCCGTCCCCGTCGCCCTGGACACCGACCAGGCGCTCATCGCTGCGCAGCCCGCCACCCCCACCGGTGTCACGACTGACCCCGGCGACCCGGCCTACATCCTCTACACCTCCGGCACCACCGGCCGGCCCAACGGCGTCCGCGTCCCACACCGCGCACTCGTCAACTACCTCACCTGGTGCGGGGAATCCTACGGACTCGACCGCGGCAGCGGCGCCCTCGTCCACACCTCCATCGGCTTCGACCTCACCCTCACCGCCCTCCTCGGGCCGCTCCTGGCGGGCGGGCGCGTCGTCATGCTCCCGGAGAGCGCGGGCATCACCGGTCTGATCGCCGCGCTGCGCACCGAGAAGGACCTCACGCTCGTCAAGCTCACCCCGACCCACCTCGACGTGATCAACCAGCTGCTCACCCCCGAGGAAGTGCACGGCGCGGTGCGCACCCTCGTCGTCGGCGGCGAGGCGCTGCGCGCGGAGAGCCTGGAGCTGTTCCGTTCCTCCGGGGCGCGCATCGTCAACGAGTACGGCCCCACCGAGACCACCGTCGGCAGCGTGGCCCATGTCGTCGACGCCGAAACTCCGCACACCGGGCCGGTGCCCATCGGCTGTCCCCTCGCCAACACCACCGTCCATGTGCTCGATTCGCGGCGCCAGGCCGTCCCCGACGGGGTGCCCGGCGAGCTGTGGATCGGCGGGGCCGGTGTCGCCGACGGCTATCTCGGACGGCCGGAGCTCACCCGCGAGCGCTTCGCCGCCGACGGCGCCGTCCCGGGCGAGGGCCGGCTCCACCGCACCGGCGACCTGGCCCGCCGCCGCCCCGACGGCACCCTGGAATACCTGGGCCGCACCGACGCACAGGTCAAGATCCGCGGTGTGCGGGTGGAACCCGCCGAGACCGAGAGCGTCCTCGCCGCGCACCCCGGCGTCGCCCAGGCCGTGGTGGTGGCCCGGCTGGACGACGACCCGGGCCGCTCCTCGCCGCTGAAGGGCGAGCTGACGCTCGTCGGCTATGTCGTCCCCGCCCGGGACGTCCCGGCCCCCACACACGCCGAACTCGTCGCGCACTGCCGCGAGCAACTGCCTGAACCCTGTGTCCCGGCCGCCCTCGTCACCCTGGACGCCCTGCCCGTCACCGGCCACGGCAAGGTCGACCGCGCCGCGCTGCCCGCACCGCACGAACGGGTCCGGGAGACCGCCGAGTACATCGCCCCGCGCACCGCAACCGAGGAGATCCTCGCCGCCTCCGTCGCCAAGGTCCTGGGCGTGGAGCGCGTCGGCGTCGACGACAACTACTTCGTCCTCGGCGGCGATTCCATCCGCAGCGTCATGATCGCCAGCCGTGCCCAGGCCCGTGGCGTCGACGTCACCGTGGCCGACCTGCACCGGCACCCCACCGTACGGCGCTGCGCCGCTCACCTGGACGCCCACGAGGACCTGCCCGGCACACCGGTCACCGGGCCCTTCGCGCTGATCTCCGCCGAGGACCGGGCGATGATGCCGCCGGACGTCGAGGACGCCTTCCCGCTCAACCTGCTCCAGGAAGGCATGATCTTCCACCGGGACTTCGCCGCCAAGTCGGCGGTCTACCACGCCATCGCCTCGGTGCGGCTGCGCGCCCCCTTCGACCTCGCGGTCATGCGCATGGTCGTCCACCAGCTCGTCGAGCGGCACCCGATGCTGCGCACGTCCTTCGACATGAGCCGCTTCAGCCGCCCCCTGCAGCTGGTGCACCGCGAGTTCGCCGACCCGCTGCACCACGAGGACCTGCGCGGCCTGACCGCCGCCGGGCAGGACGCCCGTGTCGACCGCTGGATCGAGCGGGAGAAGGAACGCGGCTTCGAACTGCACGAGTACCCGCTGATCCGCTTTATGGTGCAGCGCCTGGCGGACGACGCCTTCCAGTTCACCTACGGCTTCCACCACGAGATCGTGGACGGCTGGAGCGAAGCCCTCATGATCACCGAGCTGTTCAGTCACTACTTCTCGGTGATCTACGACGAGCCGATCACCGTCAAACCGCCCACCGCCGGCATGCGCGACGCCGTCGCGCTGGAACTCGAGGCCCTCAAGGACCGCCGCAATTACGAGTTCTGGGACTCCTACCTCGCGGACGCCACCCTGATGCGCCTGCCGAGGCCAGGCGCCGGGCCTCGGGCCGACAAGGGCGAGCGCGACATCACCCGCATCGCCGTCCCCGTCTCCGCCGCGCTGTCCGACGGGCTCAAACGGGTTGCGGCCGCCCACGCCGTCCCGCTCAAGACGGTCCTGATGGCCGCCCATATGACGGTGATGTCCCTCTACGGCGGGCACGAGGACACCCTCACCTACACCGTCACCAACGGCCGCCCCGAGACCGCCGACGGCAGCACCGCCATCGGCCTGTTCGTCAACAGCCTCGCCCTGCGCCTGCGGATGCGCGGCGGCACCTGGGCCGAACTGTTCACCGCCACCCTGGAGTCCGAACGCGCCTCCATGCCCTACCGGCGGCTGCCCATGGCCGAGCTCAAACGCCACCAGGGCAACGAACCCCTCGCCGAGACGCTGTTCTTCTTCACCAACTACCACGTCTTCAACGTCCTCGACCGCTGGACCGACCGGGGCGTCGGCCACGTGGCCAACGAGCTCTACGGCGAGTCCACCTTCCCCTTCTGCGGCATCTTCCGCCTCAACCGGGAGACCGGCGCGCTCGAGGTCCGCGTCGAGTACGACAGCCTGCAGTTCTCCGACAGCCTCATGGAGAGCATCCGCGACAGCTACGCCCGTGTGCTGGCCGCCATCGCCGCCGACCCCGACGGCCGTTACGACCGGCCCGAGTTCCGTTCCGACACCGACCTCGAGGCACTGGCCGCCTTCACCAGGGGCCCCGCTGCGACGGCCTCGGACCGCTGCCTGCACGACCTGGTCGCGGAACGAGCCGCCGAGCGCCCCGACGCCCCCGCCGTACAGCTCGACACCGAGGTGCTCAGCTACGGTGAACTCAACCGGCGCGCCAACCGCCTCGCCCACCACCTGCGCACCCTCGGCGCCGGTGCCGAGACCGTGGTGGGTGTCCACGCCGAACGGTCCGTCGTCCAGATCGTCGCCCTGCTCGCCGTGCTCAAGGCGGGCGCCGCCTATCTGCCGCTCGACCCGGCCCAGCCCGAGGAGCGCACCGCCGCCGTCCTCGCCGCGAGCGGTGCCGTCGCAGTCGTCCACCAGCCCGGCCTCGCCCCTCAACTGCCCGCGGGCGTACGGACGGTAGCCGCCGACGCGGCCGACGGCAGCACCGCCACCCACAACCCGGAGGGCGTCGCCACACCGGGCAACGCCGCGTATGTGATGTACACCTCCGGATCCACCGGGCAGCCCAAGGGCGTCGTCGTCGAGCACCGCAACGTCGTCGCCTCGCTCGCCGCTCGGCGCGCCCACTACCCGGCCGCACCCGAACGGTTCCTGCTGCTGTCCTCCTTCGCCTTCGACAGCTCGGTCGCCGGCATCTTCTGGACACTGACGGAAGGCGGCACTCTCGTCCTGCCCGGCGAGGGCCAACAGCTCGACCCCGCCGCCCTCGTGGAGACCGCCGCCCGCCAGCGCCCCACCCACACCCTCGCCATCCCCTCGCTGCTGGCGCCCGTCCTGGACCAGGCCGGACGCGGCGACCTCGACGCGCTGAGCACCGTCATCGCCGCCGGCGAGTCCTGCCCGGCAGAGCTGGCACGCACCTGCCGCGAACTGCTGCCCGGCAGCGGCTTCCACAACGAGTACGGCCCGACCGAGGCCACCGTGTGGAGTGCCGCATGGGACGGGGAGAACACATACGAGGGCCCGCACCTGCCCATCGGCCGCCCGGTCGCCGGGACCTGGGTGCACCCCCGTGATCACCGCAACCGCACCACCCCGCTCGGCGTCGCCGGTGAACTCGTCGTCGGCGGAGCCGGAGTGGCCCGCGGCTACCTCGGCCGCCCCGCCGACACCGCGGCGGCCTTCCGTCCCGACCCGGAGTCGCCCGTCCCCGGCGGACGCGCCTACGCCACCGGAGACCTCGGCCGCTACCTGGCCGACGGCCAGCTGGAATTCCTCGGCCGCGCCGACCACCAGGTCAAGATCCGCGGCTTCCGCGTCGAACTCGGCGAGATCGAGGCCGTCCTCGACACCCACGCCGACCTCCAGCGCGCCATCGTCGTGGCCCGCGGCGACAACCCAAGCGACCAGGTGCTTGTCGCCTACGTCCTGCCCGCCCCCGGAAAACGCCCCGAACCCGCGGACATCCAGGCGTACATACGTGACCGGCTGCCCCGCTACATGGTGCCCACCGGGGTCATCGTCCTCGACGCCGTCCCGCTCACGGCCGCCGGCAAGGTCGACCGCGCCTCGCTCCCCGCCCCCAGCCACGCCCAACTCACCCAGGAACAGGAGTACATCGAGCCCGGCACCGACACCGAACGCACCCTCGCCGCCATCTGGGCCGACGTCCTCAAGCTGGACCGGATCGGAGCGGCCGACAGCTTCTTCGACATCGGCGGCGAATCCCTGCGCGCCATGCAGGCCACCGCCGCGGCCAACAAAGTGTTCCGGACCCGTGTCTCCGTACGCCGCCTCTTCGACGCGCCCTCGCTGCGCGAGTTCGCCCACGAGATCGACCAGGCCCGGCTCGCAGGCAAGGGTCACGGTGACGGCATCACCGGCACCGCCGCACCGGCGGCCGGAGGTGCCGCCGAATGACCCCTGCCGCCGCACCACGCCCCCTTGCCCCGGCCCAGCGCCGGATGTGGTTCCTGCACCGGCTCGCGCCCGAGGTGCCCGCGTACAACATCTGCACCGCCATCGAGCTCACCGGTGCGCCGCGCCCGGCGGCACTGCGGGACGTGGTGCGGCGGATCGGCCTCCGCCACGAGGCACTGCGCACCGTGTTCGTGGAGACCGACGACGGGCCCTGGCAGCTGGTCACGGGCCGGGCGGCGACCCTGCGGACGGTCGATCTCAGCCATCTCGGCGAAGACGAAAGGGAAGAGGAAACCGGGCAAGTGCTGCGGCGCATCGCGGCCCGTCCGTTCCGGCTCGACACCGGACCCCTGGCGGAGTGGACCCTGCTGTACCACGGCCCCGGCCGTGCCCTGCTGGTCCTCTCCGTCCACCACATCGTCTTCGACGGAGGCTCCCTCGCCGTGGTCTGCCGGGACCTGGAGGAGGGATACGCGGCGGCCCTCGCCGGCCGCCCCGACGGCCTCGGCGCACCCGCGCCGGTTTATGAGCACCAACAGGAAGACGACGGGCGGGAGTTCTGGCGTCGCGAGCTGGCCGGAGCCCCGGCCCGTACCACCGTCTTCCGGAGCCCCGGCCACCCGGCGGGCGGCCCGCCCGCCCGCAGCGTCGTGCACTACGGGTCCCAGGAAGCGGCGGCCTTCTGCCAACGGACCGGTACTACGGCCTTTATGCTGCTCCTCGCCGGACTCGCCTGCCTGGTCGGCCGGTACACCGGCCGGCAGGACGTGGTGATCGGCTCACCCGTCGGGCTGCGCGAGGACACCACCGGGCTCGCCACCGTCGGCCCGCTGCTCAATGTGCTGCCGCTGCGCATCCGGCTCGACGGCGATCCCGGCTTCACCACTGTCCTCGCCCGTACCAGGGAGACGCTGCTCGGCGCGCTCGAGCACCGCACCACCCCCTTCGAGGACATCGTCGAGGCGACCGGCGCCGACCGCACACCCGACCTGAGCCCCCTCTTCCAGATCCTCTTCGCCCATGAACGCCCCCCGGAACCCCCGGACCTGCCGGGCGTGCACTGCCGCGTCGTGCCCGTGGCGGCACCCGCCGCCAAGTACGAACTGAGCGTCACCGCCGGCGAGACGCCCGACGGACTGCGGCTGATCGTCGAAGCGGAACACGGACACGGCCACCCCGACGAAGTCGCCGCGTTCGCCCGGAACTTCGGCACCCTGCTGACCGCCGCCCTGCGCGCGCCGGACACCCCGCTGAGCCGGCTGCCCCTCCTCATGGACGAGGAAGCCCGCCGCCTCGCCGGAACCGCCACGCCGGACACCCCGCACCCCCCACTGCACCGGCTGGTGGAACGCACCGCACAGCGATGTCCCGACGCCCTCGCCGTGGCCTGTGGCACCGCACACCTCAGCTACCGCTTCCTCAACGCCCGCGCCAACCGGCGCGCCGCACTCCTGCGCCGCGCGGGCCTCGGCCCCGAACAGGTCGCCGGGGTACGGCTGGAGCGCGGGCCCGAACTCCTCGTCTCGCTCCTCGCGGTGCTCAAGACGGGCGCCGCCTATCTGCCGGTAGACCCCGGACTGCCGCCGGAACGGGCACGGTTGATGCTCGCCGACGCCCGGGCCTCGCTCCTGCTCACCGAGACCGCGCTCGGTACCCCGCCGGTGCCCGACGGCCTGCCCGTCCACCACGTCGACGGGCCCGCACCCCCGGCACGTCCCGGGGACGACGCCGACCACCACGGCCCCGACCTGCCCGGCAGCCTCGCCTACCTCCTCTACACCTCCGGCTCGACCGGCCGCCCCAAGGCGGTGGCCATCCAGCACGACAGCGCCGCAGCCTTTCTGCACTGGGCCGGACAGGCCTTCGGCTCCGGTGAGTTGACGGCCGTCCTGGCCACCACCTCCACCGGGTTCGACCTGTCCGTCTTCGAGATGTTCGCGCCGCTCGCCCATGGCGGCACCGTCGTCCTCGCCGACAGTGCCCTGCATGTGGCCGGCCTGCCCTGGGCCCCGGTCGCCACCCTCCTCAACACCGTGCCGTCCGCCGCAGCCGCCCTGCTGGACGCCGACGGACTGCCCGACTCCCTCACGGCGGTCAATCTGGCGGGCGAGCCCCTCGCCGCCGAACTCGTACGACGCCTCCACGCCCGTCTGCCACGGGCGGCCGTCCGCAACCTCTACGGCCCCTCGGAAGCCACCACCTACGCCACCGCCGCCCTCCTGCCTCCCGGCTGCACCGGAACTCCGGCCATCGGCACCGCGATCGGCCCCGCCCGCGTCCGGACCGCCGATGTGCTGGGGCGCCCGGTTCCCGTCGGTGCCCTCGGCGAACTCCTCATCGGCGGTATCGCCCCCGCCCGTTGCTACCTCGGCCGCCCCGGCCCGACCGCCGACGCCTTCCGGCCCGACCCATACGGTTTGCCCGGCTCCCGGCTCTACCGGACCGGGGACCTGGCCGTGCGCCGCCCCGACGGCGCGTTCGTCTTCGCCGGACGAGCGGACCACCAGATCAAACTGCGCGGAGTCCGCATCGAACCGGGCGAGGTCGAAGCCGCCCTGCGGCAGAGCGCACCGGTTGCCGAGGCCGCCGTCGTGGTCGCCGGGAACGGTCCCGAGAACCACCGGCTCGTCGGCTTCGTCAGCCCCCTGCCCGGCGAGCACGTCGACCCCCAGGCCGCTCTCGCCGCCCTGCGCACCCAACTGCCCGCCGCCTTTGTGCCCTCCGCGCTGATCGTGGCCGACACCCTGCCGCGCACCGCCAACGGAAAGACCGACCGCGCCGCCCTGATCCGGCAGGCCGACGGGCACCGGCCCGACCACGGCGCATACGCCCCGCCGCGCACACCGGCGGAGAAGGCGATCGCCCGGATCTGGGGCGAGGTGCTCGGCACCGGACAAGTCGGCATCCACCAGGCCTTCTTCGACCTCGGCGGCACCTCGCTGAGCCTCCTGCGCCTCCACCGCAGACTGGCCGGCGAGATCCACTCCGGGCTCCAGCTCGTCGACGTCTTCCGGCTGCCGACCGTCGCCGCCCTGGCCGCCTTCGTCGAACGGCACCGGGACGGCAAGGACGGCAAGGACACGGCCGACAGCGCCCTCGCCGAGGCGGCGCGCCGCGCCGGCCGCCGGCGCACGGCGCTGGCCGCGCGCCGCAAGGGAGGAGGGCGCCGATGAGCGACATGGCGTTACCAGGCGACGACGGCATCGCCGTGATCTCCCTCGGCGGCCGGTTCCCCGGCGCCGACGGAGTCGACCGCTTCTGGCAGAACCTCCTCGACCGCACCGACTCCATCACCCACTTTGCTGCCGCCGAACTCCTCGCCCGGGGCCGCGACCCCGAGCAGGTGAACCACCCCCGGTTCGTCGGCGCCGAGGGCGTCCTCGACGACATCGCTCTCTTCGACGCCGAGTTCTTCGGCTACGCGCCGCGCGAGGCCGCCGTCATGGACCCGCAGCACCGGCTGTGCCTGGAGGAGGCCTGGCACGTCTTCGACACCGCCGGCTACGACCCGGCGGCGACCGGGGGCACGACCGGCGTCTTCCTCTCCGCGAGCCTCAGCTCGTACCTCTTCCGCAACGTCCTGCCCGGCGGCACCGCACAGCGCCTGCTCGGCGGCTTCCCGCTGATCGTCCACAACGACAAGGACTTCCTCGCCACCACCGTCTCCTACAAGCTCGGCCTCACCGGCCCCAGTTACGCGGTCGGCTCCGCCTGCTCCTCCTCCCTCGTCGCCGTGCATCTGGCCTGCCAGAGCCTGCTCACCCACGAATGCGACACGGCCCTGGCGGGAGGCGTCTCCCTCCAAGTGCCGCAGGGCCAGGGGTATGTGTACGCCGAGGACGGCATCTACGCACCCGACGGGCGCTGCGCTCCGTTCGGCGCCGACGCCAACGGCACGGTGGGCGGCAGCGGCATCGGGCTCGTCCTGCTCAAACGGCTCTCCGATGCCCGGCGCGACGGCGACCGCGTCCATGCCGTCATCCTCGGCTCGGCGGTGAACAACGACGGCGCGGACAAGGTCGGTTACACCGCCCCCGGTGTCACCGGCCAGAGCGCCGCCGTCGCCGAGGCGCTGGCCGTCGCCGGGATCCCCGCCGACACCGTCGGCCTCCTCGAGGCACACGGAACCGGTACCCGGCTGGGCGACCCCGTCGAGGTCGAAGCGCTCACCCGGGCCTTCCGCGCCCACACCGACCGCACCGGATTCTGCGCCCTGGGATCGGTGAAGGCCAACGTCGGCCACCTCGACGCCGCGGCGGGCATCACCGGGCTGATCAAGGCCGTGCTCGCGGTCCGCGAGGGCATCATCCCCGGCAGCCCGCACTACCACTCACCCCACCCCGCCATCGACTTCGCCGCCACGCCCTTCCACGTCAACGCCGAGACCGTGGAGTGGCCCGAGGCCGGGCACCCCCGCCGCGCCGGGGTCAGCTCCTTCGGCATCGGCGGCACCAATGCTCATGTGGTCATCGAGCAGCCGCCAGCATCCGTGCGGGACGCGGGCGTTGACGGGGGCGCCATGCCGCTGGTCGTGTCCGCCCGTACCCCCACCGCCCTGACGGACGCCCTCCGGGACGTGGCCGCCTGGTCACCGCCGGAACCGGACACCTCGCTCGCCGACCTCGCGGCCACCCTCGCCGGACGCCGTGCCTTCCCGTACCGCGCCGCCGTCGTCGCCGGCAGCCTCCCCGAGGCCGCCGGGCTGCTGGGCGAGACCACGGGCGAACAGGCCGTGGTGGGGCGGCAGGCAGTGTTCCTGCTGCCCGGCCAGGGAGCAGCCGCGCCGGGCATGGGGTGTGAGCTGTACGGCCGGGTGCCGCTGTTCCGCAGCCACGTCGATGCCTGCGGTGTCGACCTGCGGGCGACCGATGACATCAGGACCGCACAACCCGCCTTGTTCGCCGTCGAGTACGCCCTCGCCCGCACGCTGATGGACTGGGGCCTGCAACCGGCCGCCCTGCTCGGGCACAGCCTGGGCGAGTACGTCGCCGCCACCCTCGCCGGAGTGCTCTCCCTGCCGGACGCGCTGACGCTCGTCCACGCGCGGGCCGAGCTGCAGCACCGGATGCCGCCCGGCCGCATGCTGGCCGTCCCGCTGCCCGCCGAGGACCTCGAACCGCTGCTGGGCGGGGGTGCGGAGCTCGCCGCGCTCAACGCCCCGGGCCGCTGCGTGGTCAGCGGCCCGCCGGAGGCCGTACGGGATGTGGCCATGGCCCTGGCCGGGCGCGGAGTGCCCACCACCGCCCTCGCCACCGCGCACGCCTTCCACTCGGCGGCCGTCGAACCGCTGCTGGACGACTTCCGGGCAACTCTGGAGTGCGTCCGGCTCAACCCGCCCCAACTGCGTTATCTGTCCTGCCTCACCGGCGACTGGGCCGACGAGGCCGTCACCTCGCCCGCGTACTGGCTCGACCAGATGCGCCGGCCCGTCCGCTTCGCCGACGGGCTGGGGCGCTGCCCGGGCCTCGGCCCCGTCGCGTTCGCGGAGACCGGGCCGTACGCCGGGCTGACCTCTTTCGCCCGCCGCGTCGCCGGACCGGCGGTGCGCTGTCTGCCGCCCGGTACGGACGAGGAGACCGGACTGGCCCGGGCCGTCGCCCAACTCTGGCAATCCGGCTGCGACATCGACTGGGCCGCCTTCCACCGCCCCCACCGTCCCCGGCGGACCACCGTGCCCGGCCACCCCTTCCAGCGCACCCGGCACTGGCTGGACGCACCTGCCGCGGGTACGGAACCCGAAAAGGACCTGCTCGCCGCCTACGACCCGCCGCCGGCCGGCATCGACGACCGGCCCGGACTGCGCGACGGCCTGAACCGGCTGTGCGCGGCCCTGGCCCGCGACTACCTCGCGTCGGGGGAGCGCGAAGTGCTCGCGGAATTCCGCCCGTTCCAGGACTTTCTGCGTACGCTGGCCGCCGACGCGACCGCGGGCGACACCGCCGCGGCCATCGCAGAAGAACTGACAGCAGCCCACCCGCCCTTCGCTGGGCTCGTCGAACTCCTTGTGCACTGCGCCCACAGCTACCCGCAGGCCCTGTCCACCCCGGGCGCCGCACTGGACGTGCTCTACCCCGGCGGTGACAGCACGCTGCTGCGGCGCACCCTGGGCGAGCGCACCGCCGACCATCGCGCGGCCGGGCGGCTGGCCCGGCTGACCGGCACCCTGCTCGACCGGCTCGCCGCCGGCCGCGACCGGGACCGGCCGTTGCGGGTGCTGGAGGTCGGCGCGGGGGAGGGCAACCTCACCCAGGCCCTGGTCACCCGCGCCCCCGGCAGGCTCGACTACCACGCCACCGACGTCTCCCGGCACTTCGTGGCCGGGATCGGCGAGGAAGCCGCCCGGCGCGGCCTGGACTTCGTCCGCACCCGGGTCCTGGACATCTCCCGCGACCCCGGCGAACAGGGCTTCTCCGGCGAGCACTTCGACCTCGTGTGCGGCCTCGATGTCGTCCATGCCACCCCGGACCTCAGGATCACCCTCGCCCGGCTGCGCTCGCTCCTGGCCCCGGACGGCACCCTCGCCCTGATCGAGACCACCGCCGACGACCCCTGGCTGACCATGATCTGGGGCCTGACCGACGGCTGGTGGCACCACACCGACCATCGCACCCACGGCCCGCTGCTCGACGCCGACGGCTGGCGTACGCTCCTGGCCGCACCGGACCTCGGCCTCGCCGACGCCGACGTGCTCGTCCCGCCCGCCGGGCCCCGGGACGCCGCGCTGATCCTGGCCCGGGCGGGGGCAGGACCCCGTGATGTGGGCACGTGGTGCTATGCCCCCGGCTGGCGCCATGAACCACCGCCGGTTCGGAGCGAGTTGGCCGGTCACTGTCTGCTGCTGGGTGAAGGCGATCTCGCCAAGGCCGTCGCCGCGCGGCTGGAGGCCGCCGGTGTCCCGGTCACCGTCGCCGACGCCCCTGGCCCCGCCACCCGGCTGGCAGTCCACCTCGGCCCCCTCCAGGACGCCCTGCACCGGGCCGGACCCGTTGGCCCCGACACAGCCCCGGCCGCCCAAGGCGCAGGCATGCACACCCTCCTCGACCTCGCCCGGTCCTTCGGCGCGTTGGAGGTACGCCACCCCGTCCGCATCGTCGCCGTCACCACCGGTGCGCAGGACGTGCTCGGCGACGACCTGACGCACCCGGAGCACGCCACGGTCGCCGCCGCGGTCAAGGTGATCCCCCGCGAGTACCCGTGGATCGCCTGCACCGCCCTCGACGTCGAACCCGACACCGACGCCGACCGGTTGGCCGCGCTCGTCCTCACGGAACTCGGGGCGGCACGCGAGAGCACGGTCACCGCCCACCGCGGGCGGCGCCGCTTCGTTCCTTCCTGGACGCGTCAACCACTGCCCGAGCCCGTCCCGTTGACGCCCGGTGGCGTCCACCTCGTCTGCGGCGGACTCGGCGGCATCGGGCTGCACCTCGCGGAGTACCTGGGGCGTGCACCCGCCACCGTCGTCCTCACCCACCGACGCCCCTTTCCCGATCCCGCCGGCTGGGATGCTCTCCCCGCCACCCACCCGGACACGACGATCGTCCGGCGGCTGCGCGGCATCACCGACGCGGGCGGCACCGTGGTCCTGCGCCGGGCCGACCTCACCGACCGGCACGCCATGCGGGCCCTCGTCGACGAGGTGGAACGCACCCACGGGCCCGTACGCGGCGTGGTGCACGCTGCCGGGGTGCCCGACACCGCCGGCATGATCCAACGCCGCGACCGGGCCGCCACCGACGCTGCCATCGCCGCCAAACTGACCGGCGCGCTCGTTCTGGACGAGGTGTTCGCCGGTCGCGAGCCGGACTTCCTCGTCCTGTGCTCCTCGATCGGGACGGTGCTGCACAAGCTGAAGTTCGGTGAGGTCGGCTATGTCGCGGGCAACGAATTCCTCAACGCCTTCGCTGCCCACCGCGCCGCCCGCCGCCCCGGCAGGACGCTCGCCATCGCCTGGACCGACTGGCAGGAGTCCGGCATGTGGGCCTCCGCCCAGCGCCGCCTGACCGAGCGGTACGGCACCGGCGCCGATCTGCCCGTACGGCCCGGGGAGGACCTCCTCGGCGCGCTCGCTCCACGGGAGGGCGTCGAGCTCTTCGCCCGGCTGCTCGCCGCGGAGACCGGCCCGGGCGTCCTCGTCTCCACCCGCGACCTCGGTGAACTCCTCGCCCGGCACGAGGCGTACACCACCGACGACCACATCGCCGTGATCGGCGGCCTGAGCATCGCCCCGGCCGCCGCCCGCAACCGCGACGCCCTCACCGCACCGTACGCGGCACCGAAGACGCCCGCCCAGCTCGCCATCGCCGACTGGTTCCGCGATCTGCTCGGCCTGGAACAGGTCGGCGCCGAGGACGACTTCTTCGAGCTCGGCGGCGACTCGCTGCTCGCCCTGCGTCTGCTGTCGCATCTGCGGGACTCCTACGGAGTGGAGATTCCCATGGCCCGCATGTTCGCCGGACCCACCGTCGCGGCGCTCGCCGCCGCCGTCGAACAGCCGCCCGGCGAGCCCGGCGACGCACCGTCCGACCAGGAAGAGGTGATCCTGTGACCGCACCCGCCATCACAGACCTCCTCACCGAACTCCGCGGCCGGCAGGTCACCCTCACCGCGGACGGTGACCAACTCCGCTGCCGCGCCCCCCAGGGCGTCCTGACCGACGACCTGCTCGCGACGATCCGCGCTCACCGGGACGAACTCCTCGCCCACCTGCGCGCCGAGCGGCGCATCCCGCGCCATGACGGACCGGCGTTGCTGTCGTTCGCCCAGGAACGGCTCTGGCTGCTGCACCAGTTCCACCCCGGCGACACTGCGTACACCATCCCCCTGGAGATCGCCCTCCATGGGACGCTGCACCCGGCCGCCCTGCGTTTCGCCCTCGCCCAAGTGACACTCCGCCACGAGGTGTTGCGCACCCGCTACGCCATCAGCCGCGGACGCCCCCGGCCCGTCGTCGACCCCTTCCGCCCCCCGGAGTTTCCCCTCACCGACCTCTCCGGGATCCCGGACCGCGACCGTCCGGCCGTCCTCGCCCGGCTGGCCACCGAAGAGGCGCGGCGGCCCTTCGACCTCGCCACCGGGCCGGTGCTGCGGGCCCGGCTCGTCCGGCTGGCGCCCGGGGAGCACCGGCTGCTGCTGACCCGCCACCACATCGCCGCCGACGGCTGGTCCCTCGGCGTCCTGCTCGGCGAACTGGGTACGTACTACCGCGCATACTCCATGGGCACGCCGTGCGGAGCTGCCGAACTCCCTCTGCAATACGCTGATTTCGCCGCCTGGCAGCGCCGGCAGGCCGATGACCCTGCCTGCGCCGAGCGGCTCGCCGCATGGGCGCAGCGACTGGACGGTGCCCCGCCCGGCCTGGACCTGCTCGGCCCGCCCACCGCCGAACCCTGCGTGTCGGCGGGTGTCCGGCGGTCGGAACTGCCGGCCGGTCTGGTCAAGGAGCTGCGTGCGCTGGGCAGTTCGCACCGCCTGACGCTGTTCCCGCTGCTGCTGGCCGCCTACGGGCTCGCCCTCGCGGGTCTGTCCGGGCAGCGCGACCTGGTCGTGGGGGTGCCGGTGGCCGGGCGGTCCCGCAGCGAACTGGAGCCGCTGATCGGTTGCTTCGCCGGTATCGTCCCGCTGCGTCTGACCGCCGACGCTCTCATACAGCTCGCCGCCCGCGTGCAGCAGGACGTGCAGGACACCCTCGACGGGCCGGATGTTCCCCTCGAGCGCCTGGTCGAGGCGCTGCGGCCGGAACGGTCCCTCGCCGAACACCCGCTGTTCTCGGCCTCGTTCGCCTTCCAGAACACTCCGCGGACCGTTGTCGACCTTCCCGGGCTGGAGGCCGAGACGCTGCCCTCGCCGCCCGTGGCGCCCAAATTCCCGCTGGCCCTCACCGCCACCGAGCGGCCCGACGGCTCCATCGCCCTGGAGCTCGAGTACGATCCCGGCCGGCTCACGGACTTTGTGGCCGAGGAGATCCTCGCCCGGCTCCATGACGCCCTCGCGGACCGCGAAACCCCTGCTCGCCACAGGTCCCCGTCTCCGCGCCAGGAGCGCGAAGGGCACGACTGCCTGCACCGGTTGGTCGCCGAGGCTGCCGCCCGGCACCCCGACGCCATCGCGGTCGGCTGCGGGGGAGTGCAGCTCAGTTACGGTGCGCTGGTCAGGCACGCCCGTCGGCTTGCGGCCGTCCTGCGCGCGCACGGCGCCGGACCGGAACGGCTCGTCGGTGTGTGCCTGCCTCCGGGCCCGGAGTGGGTCATCGGCGCCCTGGCCGTGCTTATGTCCGGTGCGGCCTTCCTGCCCCTCGACCCCGGCGACCCGGCTTCCCGCCGCGCCGCCGTCGCCGCCGACGCCGGACTCAAGCTGGTCGTCTCCGACACCGAACTCCCGCCGCTCCAGCGCATCGACGTCGGTGCTGTCCTCCCGGCCGACACCCCCGTACCGGCCGTCCTTCAGGCCCGGCCCGGCAACCTCGCCTACGTCGTCTACACCTCCGGTTCCACCGGCGGCCCCAAGGGTGTGCTCGTCACCCACGCCAACATCACCGGCCTGCTGGCCGCCTGCCGGGAAGTTCTGCCTGCGGCATCCGGGACCTGGTCGGCGACGCACCCGGCGGCCTTCGACTTCCACGTGTGGGAGGTGTGGGGTGCGCTCACCGGCGGCGGCCGGCTCGTCATGGTGCCACCGGACACCGCCCGTGCCCCCGACGAACTGTGGGCGCTCCTGCGCGACGAACAGGTCACCGTCCTCAGCCGGACGCCCGGTGCCTTCCGGCAGCTCCTGCCTGTTGCCCGCCCGCCGGCCGCGCTCGAACTCGTCGTGCTCGGCGGGGAGTCGTGCGACCCGGCCCGGCTGGCATCGTGGTGGGAGGCCATGGGCGAGCGGCGCCCGGCCGTGGTCAACATGTACGGCATCACCGAGACCACCGTCCACGTCACCGCCCGGCGCCTCACGGCCGCCGACCGGACCGGCAGCCCCATCGGCGTCCCCCTGCCCGGACAACACGTCGACGTGCTCGATGCCCATGGCCGTCCCGCCGAGACCGGAGGGCAGGGCGAACTGTTCGTCGGCGGCGTGGGGCTCGCCCGCGGCTACCTCGGCCGGCCCGGCCTGACCGCCCTGCGCTTCCTGCCGGACGACACCGGTGATCTTCCGGGGGGCCGGCGCTACCGCTCCGGCGACCTTGCACGCGTCCTGCCTGGCGGTGAACTCGGCTATCTGGGCCGCTCCGACGCACAGGTGAAGATCCGCGGGTACCGGGTGGAACCCGCCGAGACCGAGGCCGCCGCCCTGACCCACCCGGCCGTCCGCGACTGCGTGGTCGTTCCGCGCACCGACGGCGACCGCACCTACCTCGCCGCCTACGTGGTCGGTGACGCGGAGGCCTCCGGGCTGCGCGCCTACCTCGCCGAGCGGCTGCCCCGCTACCTCGTACCGGCCGCCGTGGTCCCCCTCGCCGCCATCCCCCTGACCCGCAACGGCAAGGTCGACACGGCGGCCCTGCCCGACCCCGCGGCCCACCGTCCGCCCGCCGGACAGCAACCGCGCACCGCGACCGAACGGACCCTCGCCCGGCTCCTCGCCGCCCTGCTCAAGGTGCCGCCGGCGACCATCGGTGTGCACGACAACCTCTTCGACCTCGGCGGCGATTCCCTGATGGTCACCCAGTTCCACTCCCGCGTGGTCGAGGAGTTCGCCGTCGACCTCCCCGTGCGCCGGGTCTACCAGGCCCTCGAAATCGCGGCGCTCGCCACGGTCGTGGACGACTTCCGCGAACGCGCCGAGCGGGACGCGATCCTCGAAGCCCTCGAGCAGGCCGAGGCGATGGGCCAGGAAATGGGACAGGAGGGGGAAGCATGCCCGCGTCCCGAATGAGCCCGCCGCGCAGCATCGTCGACGTCGCCCGCCGGCATGCCGCGCTGACCCCGGACCGGCCCGCCTACGCCTTCCTGCCCGACGGCGAGACGGAGACCGTCCGCCTCACCTTCGCCGGCCTCGACCGGCGCGCCCGCGCCGTGGCCGCCATCCTCCAGGACCGCGGACTCGCCGGTGAACGCGTGCTCGTCGCCTACCCCTCGTGCGCGGAGTACGTCCAGGGCTTCCTCGGCTGCCTGTACGCCGGCGCGGTCGCCGTGCCCTGCGACGAGCCGCGCCCCGGACCGGGCGCCGAACGGCTGGCGGGCATCCGCGACGACGCCCGCCCGGCCCTCGCCCTGGCCTCAGCCCCAACGGGGCCGGCTACGCTGGATGTTGCCGGCATCCCCGACTCCGCCGCCGACGCCTGGCGCGACCCCGGGGCGGGCCCGGACGAGCTGGCCTTCCTCCAGTACACCTCCGGGTCGACCCGGCAGCCGCGCGGCGTCATGGTCTCCCACGGCAACCTGCTCGCCAACGAGCGCTCCATCGAGGCGGCTTGCGGCCACGACCGGGACTCCGTCTTCGTCGGCTGGGCACCCTTCTTCCACGACATGGGCCTCGTCGCGAACCTGCTGCAACCCCTCTACCTGGGTTCCCTGTCGGTCCTGATGCCGCCCCTGGCCTTCCTCCAGCGCCCCGCCCGCTGGCTGCGGGCCGTCTCCCGCTACGGCGCGCACACCAGCGGCGGCCCCAACTTCGCCTACGACCTGTGCGTCGACCGCATCGGCGACGACGAACTCGCCGGAGCCGACCTGTCCCGCTGGCAGGTCGCCTACAACGGTGCGGAGCCCATACGCGCCGACACGCTGCGCCGCTTCAATGACCGCTTCGCCACGCACGGCTTTGCACCTGGCACGCACTTCCCCACCTACGGGCTCGCCGAGGCCACCCTGCTCGTCGCCTCCGGCACCAAGGGACGCCCGCCCCGCACCCTGACCGCCGACCGGGCCGCCTTGCGTACCGGGCACATCCGTCCGGCCGGCTCCGGGGAACCCGGAGCCGAACTCGTCAGCAACGGCACCCCCGGCCTCGACACCGGCATCCGTGTCGTCGACCCCGCCACCGGCCGCGCCTGCCCGGACGGCCGGGTCGGCGAGGTCTGGGTACGCGGACCGGGCATCGCGCGCGGCTACTGGAACCGCCCCCGGGAGTCCCGGCCCCTGCTCGCCGCCCGCCTCACCGGCAGCGAAGAAGGCCCCTTCCTGCGCACCGGAGACCTGGGCGCGGTGCACGAGGGCGAGCTGTACCTCACCGGCCGCCTCAAGGACCTTGTCGTCGTCCGCGGCCAGAACCACCACCCGCACGACCTCGAACGGACGGCGGAGGAGGCCCACCCGGCGATCCGGCCCACCTGCGCGGCCGCGTTCACCGTGCCCGAGGACGGCGAGGAACACCTGGTCCTCTGCTGCGAGTTGACTTCCTATCGCACTGCTGACCCGGCCGCCGTGGCCGAGGCCGTCCGCGCCGCCTTCGCGCACCGGCACGGCATCGCCCTGCACACCCTCGTGGTGCTCCGCCGGGGCGGCATCGCCAAGACCACCAGCGGCAAGGTCCGTCGCGGCCGCTGCCGCACCGCCTTCCTCGACGGCTCCCTGCCCGTCCACACGGCCGTCCGACTCCCGGCCGGCGACGGCCCGGAGCCCGAACTGCCGGTCACCACCGACCCGGAGACCCTGGCCGCCGCGCTGCGGGACAATGCCGCCGCGGGCCTGAGCGGATCTCTGCCCGGCATCGACGAGCCGGTGAGCGCCCTCGGCCTGGACTCGCTGGCCGCCCTCCGCCTCCACCACCGCATCCAGGCCGCCTACGGCGTGACCCTGCCCGCCACCGCCCTCCTCGGTGACCTGACCTACCGGCAACTTGCGGAGCTGGTCCTCGCCGCCCCCCGGGCGGGGAAGCCGGGGCGCCCGGACTCCGGCGAGTGGCGGCCGCTCACCCACGGGCAGCGCGCCCTGTGGTACGAGCAGGCCCTCGCCCCGGACTCGGCCGCCTATCATCTCGTCCGCGCCCTCACCCTCCACGGGACGGTCGACGAGCGGGAGTTGACGGCGGCGTTCGACCGCGTCGTCCGCCGCCACCCCGCGCTGCGCACCCGCTTCGCGGTCCGCGACGGCGAGCCCGTGTGCCGGACCGAGCCGGGCGGGCCACGGCTGGAGATACGCGACGCCACCGGCATGCCGGACGCCGGGTTCCGGGCGCAGCTGGCCGCGCTGGGCGACCGGCCCTTCGACCTTCCGGGCGGCGAACCGCCCGTACGGTTCACGCTCTTCCGCAGGGACGGCGGCCACGTCCTGCTCCTCGCGGCGCATCACCTCGTCGCCGACTTCTGGTCCCTGGTGGTACTGCTCACCGACCTCGCCCGCCCCTGCGACAGCGCAGATCTTCCGCTGTGCGAGCCGACGGTGGACGACGACTGGGCGTACTGGCGGCAGGCGCTCGACGGCGTACCGCCCGCCCTGGACCTGCCCACCGACACCCCGCGCCCCGCCGTACGTGCCTTCGCCGGAGCCACCCGCACCCTCCGGCTCCCCCCGGACCTCACCGCGCAGCTGACCGAGCTCGCCCGGCGCCACCGCTGTACTCTCTTCACCGCACTGCTCGCAGGCTACGAACTGCTCCTGCACCGCCTCACCGGACAGTCCGACCTCCTCGTCGGCACCCTCCTGGCCCGGCGCGACACCGTCGAAGCGGCAGGGGCTGTCGGCTACTTGGTCAACCCCGTGCCGTTGCGCTCCACCCGGGAGCCCGGCGAGACATTCACCGCCCTGCTGCGGCGCACCCGGCGGACCGTACTGGGGGCGGTCGAGCATGGCGGACACCCCTTCGGGACGCTGGTCTCCCGGCTGGCGCCCGACCGCACACCGGACCGTCCGCCGCTCGTGCAGAGCCTGTTCGTGTTCCAGCGCGAATACGGGGAGTCCGGCGACCAGGCCGACGGATACCGCGCGCTGGCGCTGGGCGTTCCGGGGCGGCTGCGCGTCGGCGCCCTCGACATGGAGTCGCTGCCGCTGCCGCGCCGGTGGTCGCAGCTCGACCTCTCCCTGCACATGGCCCGGACCGGCGACGGGATCACAGGGGTCTGGGAATACCGGACCGATCTGTTCACCGAGGCCACGATCGACGCCCTGGGCGAGGCGCTGGTTCACCTGCTGCGGGCGGCGACCGATCACCCCGAAGCACCCGTGGAATCCCTCGCGTTGACGGGCGGCGAGCGTCCCCTCGCCGGCCCGCGCGTTCCGCGCCCCGCCACCTCCCTGCACGGCCTGGTCGCCGCAGCGGCCCGACGCCATCCCGGGAGCACGGCCGTCGTCGCACCCGCCGACGACGGCACCGCACACCACCTCAGTCACGCCGCCCTGCACCGTGCGGCCACCTCCCTCGCCGCCAGGATCCGCCGCGAAGGGGTCGGCTCCGAGCAGCCCGTGGCCGTCCTCGTCGAGCGCGGACCGTGGCTGCCCGTCGCCTACCTCGGCATCCTGCACGCCGGGGCTGTCGTCCTTCCCCTGGACCCGCAGGACCCGCCGCAGCGGCTGGCCGCGACCGTCGCCTCCGCCGGGGCACGCCTCGTCCTCACCGAAGCCGCGGCGACACAGCTCGGTGTGCGCACGCTGACCGTCCGGGAAGCGAGCAGCGGCCATGAGCGGTTCTCGGCGCCCGTGCACCCCGAGCAGGCCGCATACCTGATCTACACCTCCGGGTCCACCGGCACCCCCAAGGGCGTCCTCGTCCCACACCGGGCCATCGTCAACCGCCTGCTGTGGATGCAGGACACCTATCAACTGACGCCCGGCGAACGGGTCCTGCACAAGACGCCGGTGACCTTCGACGTCTCGATGTGGGAACTGCTGTGGCCCCTGACCGCCGGAGGGACGCTCGTCATCGCCCCGCCCGGCGGTCACCGCGACCCCGACCGGCTCGCCCGGCTCCTCGCCCGCGAGGAGGCCACCACCGTCCACTTCGTGCCATCCGTGCTCACCCCCTTCCTCACCGAACTGGCCCGATCCGGCGCCTCCTTGCCCGTCCTGCGCCGCGTCGTGTGCAGCGGCGAGGAGCTGCCGGCGCCCGAGGTCGTCCGTGCCGCCCGGCTGCTCGACGCCGAGGTCCACAATCTCTACGGGCCCACCGAGGCCGCCATCGACGTCACCGCCTGGCACTGCCGCGCTTCCGAACCGGGGCCCGTCCCCATCGGGTTCCCCATCGCCAACACCACCGCCGCCGTGCTCGACGAGCGGCTACGGCCCCTGCCGCGCCCGGTGCCCGGCGAGCTGTACCTCGGCGGCGACTGCCTCGCTCGCGGCTACCTCGGCGACCCCGCCCGTACCGCCGTCCGCTTTCTGCCCGCACCCGGCGGCGGGCGCCGCTACCGCACCGGGGACCTCGTCCGGCGCCGGACCGACGGGGCGCTGGTGTTCCGGGGGCGCACCGACGACCAGGTGAAGATCGGCGGCATCAGGGTCGAACCCGAGGAGACCGCAGGGATGCTGCGCGGCCTGCCCGGCGTCGCCGACGCCGCGGTCGTCGCCCACGACGGCACCCTGGCGGCCTATGCGGTACCGGCATCCACGGCCATCACGGCGGACACGCTGCGGGACGCGCTGCGCGAGCGACTGCCCGACCATCTCATGCCCGCCACCGTCACGTTGCTGGACCGGCTGCCCCTCACCGCCGCCGGCAAGCTCGACCGCCGCGCCCTGCCCCGCCCGGCCGTACCCGCCGCGGACGGCGGCGAGCCGCCGGCCACCGGGACCGAGCACCTTCTCGCCCGCGTGTGGGCCGACCGCCTCGGCCGCGCGGGCGTCGGCGTGGACCAGGACTTCTACTCACTGGGCGGCGACTCCGTCCGGGCCCTCGGCGTGGTCGCGGCCTGCCGCGACGCCGGCCTGCCGGTGACCGTCACCGACCTGCTGCGCCTGCCGACCGTACGGGCCCTCGCCCGCCACCTCGACGAACAGGGGCCGCACCACGGTGATGTGCCCGCCGACCCCGCACCGTTCACGCTCTGTCCCGAAGCCGCCGGGCGCCCCGGCCTGGAGGACGCGTACCCGATGTCCATGGCGCAGCGCGCCGTGCTCTTCCACCGCGAACAGGACCCCGGCTACGAGGTCTATGTCACCAGCGTCGCCGTCTCCGCACCGCTCGACCGGAAGCTCCTCGCCGCGGGAGTGGAGCGGCTGCTGGGGCGCCACCCCTATCTGCGCTCCTCCTTCGACCTCGTCTCCTACGCCGAACCCACGCAGTTGGTGTGGGGCGAACTGCCGGTGCCGCTCGAGGTGTTGATCCACCCTGGCCCGGCCGGTTTCGAGGCGTGGCTGCACGACGAGCGCGCCCGCCCCTTCGATGTCACCACTGGGCCCCTCGTGCGCTTCACCGCCCATGACGCGGGTGCCGACGGATTCCGGCTGACCGTCAGCAGCTTCGCCCTGGACGGCTGGTGCGTGGCCATCGTGCTCACCGAACTCCTCCGCGACTACTGGGGGGCACCCCTCGAGGCTCCCGTCACCCGCTACCGGACGTTCGTCGCCCTGGAGCGGGCCGCCCGGCACGACCCCGCACACCGGGAGTTCTGGCGGCGCGAACTCGCGGGCGCCCGGCCCCACCCCCTGCCCCGCCGACCGCTCCCGACGCCAGGCGAGGGGATCCGTCGGCACCGGCGCGTGGTGCCGGTCGAGGACAGTGTCGCCACGGCGCTGTCGGCCCTCGCCGCCGAACTCGGCATCGGGCTCAAGCACGTTCTGCTCGGCGTCCACCTGCGCATCGTGCGGGCGCTGTCGGGCGATCCCGACGTCATCACCGGCGTCGAGACCCACGGCCGCCCCGAACGGCACGACGGCGACCGGGTCGTGGGGGTGTTCAACAACATCCTGCCGCTCCGGCACCGCGTCGACGGCGGCACCTGGGCGGACCTGGCCCGCGCGGCACACGCCGCCGAGGCACGCGCGGGGGAGTACCGCCGCTATCCGCTCGTCCAAGCCCAGCGCGACGCCGGGGCCGCCGAACTCTTCGACACCCTCTTCGTGTTCACCCACTTCCGCCTCTACCGTGAACTCGCCGCTTTGGACGGTATGACGGTCTCCGGCCTCCAGGCCCCCGACCAGACGTACGTACCGCTCACGGCGCACTTCAACGTCGACACCGTGGACGGCGGCGGACTGCGGCTGCTGCTGGAGTCCGATCCGCGCGAATTCCCCGACGCCCAGATCGAGGAGTACGCCGCGTACTACGCGCGGGCGCTCGCGGCAGCCGCCGAACACCCGCACCGTGCTTATCGCGATGCCCCGTTGACGGAACATCGCCCAGCCCCGGCGGCGGCCGGGCGCGGGGAAGCGTCCGTCCACGCCCTGCTGACCGCCCCTGCCACCGCGCACCCGGACCGGATCGCCGTCGCCGACGAGCACGGGCAGACCAGCCACGGCGCCCTCGCCCGCCGGGCCGCCAGGCTGGCCGCGACGCTCCGGGCCGCCGGCGCGGGACCGGACACCGTCGTCGGGATCCGGGCCCGCCGCCGGACCGACACCGTAGTGGCACTGCTCGCCGTGCTCCACACCGGAGCCGCCTACCTCCCGCTCGACCCGGCCCATCCGCCCCTGCGACAGCGGCAGGTGCTCACCGAGGCCGGGGCGCGCCTGCTTGTCCTGCCCGCCGACGCGGACACCTCGCTGCGCACCTGCGGCCTGCCCGTCGTGGACCCGGACGACCTCGGCGCACCCCTGGCCGCCCCCGTGCCCGTCCACCCCGAGAACCTGGCCGCGGTGATGGCCACGTCCGGCTCCACCGGCACCCCCAAGACCATCGGCGTCCCTCAGCGTGCCCTGGCCCACTACCTGCGCTGGGCAGTCGACCGCTACCGTCTCGGTCCGGACACCGTGTCGCCCGTCCACTCGTCGCTCGCCTTCGACCTGACCGTCACCGCGCTGCTGGCGCCCCTCGCCGCGGGCGGGCGGGCCGAACTGGCCGA
Source organism: Streptomyces sp. NPDC052396 (assembly GCF_044593195.1). Lineage (NCBI taxonomy): Bacteria > Bacillati > Actinomycetota > Actinomycetes > Kitasatosporales > Streptomycetaceae > Streptomyces > Streptomyces sp. NPDC052396. Next base: position 117,830 of record NZ_JBIUAW010000010.1, on the reverse strand, counting down.
CTCCGACGACCCGTCCGCCCTCGGCGACGCCCTGGCCGCCGGCCACCACACCCTGCTCAAGATCACCCCCGCGCACCTGGCCGCTCTCGGCCACCGGCTCACCGCGCCGACCGCGCTGCGCACCGTCGTGGCCGGAGGCGAACCGCTGCACGCAGGGCACGTCCGCGCCCTGCGGTCCTTCGCCCCCGGCGCGACGCTCGTCAACGAGTACGGCCCCACCGAGACCACGGTCGGCTGCTGCGCCCACGACGTCGTACCCGGCGAGGAGCCGATCCCCGTCGGCATCCCCCTTCCCGGGCTCACCGCCCGCGTGGTCGACGACGCGCTTGCCGCACCCCCCGGGGTGCCCGGCGAACTGTACGTCGGCGGCGCGGGCGTCACCCGGGGCTACCTCGGCCGGCCCGCGGCCACCGCGGCCGCCTACGTCCCCGACCCCGACATGCCCGGCGCCCGCCGCTACCGCACCGGCGACCTCGCGCGGCACCGGCCGGACGGCGTCCTGCTCCTGGCGGGACGCGCCGACCGCCAGGTGAAGATCCGGGGCCACCGCGTCGAACCAGGGGAGGCCGAGCATGTGCTCGCCGCCCACGCCGGTGTGCGCGAGGCGGCCGTCGTGGACCGGCCGGTGGCGGGGGGTGGGCGGCGGCTCGTCGCGTACTGGGTTCCGGCCGACCCGGCGGACCCGCCGCCCGAGCGCGAACTGACCGCCCTGCTGGCCGACCGGCTGCCCCCGTACGCGGTCCCCGCCCGGCTCGTCCGGCTGCCCGCCCTGCCCACCACGCCCCACGGCAAGGTCGACCACGACCGGCTGGACGCCGCCGCCCGGGAGCAGCGACTGGCCGAACTGCTCGACAGAGTCGAGGCGTTGACCGACGCCGAGGCGGCCTCGGCGCTCCGCGAGAGCCGTCCCGCACCAGGAGGTGACGATGTCCGGGCATGACGACCGCATCGCCGGTCTGTCGGAGGACCGGCGCGCCCTGCTCGCGCAGTGGCTCGCCGACGACCCCGGCGACGACCCCGGCGGCGTCCCGGCCGAGGAGCGGCCTCCCCACCGCCCGCCCCGTACCGACGCCGAACGCGTCCTCGCCGCTGTGTGGGAGGAAGTGCTGGAAGTCCGTGAAGTGGGCGCCGACGACGACTACTTCGCGCTCGGCGGTGACTCCGTCCACGCCATCGTCGTCGTCGCCAAGGCCCGGCACGCCGGGTTCGCCGTCGCCGCCCAGGACCTCTTCGACGCCCGCACCCTCGCGGCGGTCGCCGAACGCGCCGTGCCGGTGGCACCACCGGATCCGGTACCGGAGCCCAATGCGGCCGAACACCCCCTGACCCCCATGCAACAGGGCATGCTCTACCACTCCGTTGGCGGCAGCACCCCCGGCGCCTACGTCGTCCAGGTCTGCTGCCGCCTCATCGGGGACCTGGACGTTCCCGCCTTCGACGCCGCCTGGCAGGCCGTGGTCGGCGCCAACCCCGCGCTCGGCGCCCGCTTCCGCTGGGACGCCGGCTCCCTGCCCGTCCAGGTCACCGACCCCGCCGCCCGCGTCGCCGTCGACACATACGACTGGCGCGGCACCCCGGAGGCCGTACGGGACGAGGAGTTCACCAGCTTCCTCGACACCGACCGCGAGCGGGGATTCGACCTCACCCGCGCCCCCCTGATGCGGCTCGCGCTCTTCCGGGACGGCGATCGTGCGTACCGCTGCGTGTGGACCCACCACCACCTCGTCCTCGACGGCTGGTCCCAGCAGCTCGTCCTCGGCGATGTCCTCGACTGCTACGCCCTCCTGCGCGCCGGAGGCACCCCCGCGCCGCCCGCCCGGCCGCCCTTCTCCGGCCATGTGCAGCGCCTGGCCGAACAGGAAGGCATCGACGAGACGTTCTGGCGACGCCACCTCGCCGGAGTGCCCGCGCCCACCCGCGTCGCCGGGCCCGGCTGCCGGGACGGTCAGGTCGTCGCCGTACGGCGCGGCGAACGCGAACACCACGTCGCCCCCGACACGGGGCGGCGACTGACCGCGTTCTGCCGCCGTCATGGGCTGACCCCGGCCGCCGTGCTCCACGGGGGCTGGGCCCTCCTGCTCTCCCTCCACTGCGACCAGGACGACGTGGTCTTCGGCACCACCCTCTCCGGACGCCCCGACGACCTGCCCGGCGTCGCCGAATGCGTGGGCATGTTCATCAACACCCTTCCGCTGCACGTCCGTTGTGGCGGGGCCGAGGGCGTCGTGGAGTGGCTGCGCGGCATCCAGCGCGACCTGACCACCCTGTCGGCGCACGCGCACGTCCCGCTCAGCCGCGTCGAACGCGGCCTCGGCCTCGGCTGGGGCGACGGGCTCTTCGACAGCATCGTGGTCGTCGAGAACTTCCCCGCCCGTATCGCCGACGGCCATGAGGCGGGCGGGCTGCGGGTGGAGGAACCGCGGGCCTTCGTCGACGAGGGCTACCCCCTCGTCCTGGAGGCCACCACCGGCGAACGCCCCGTGCTGCGCGCCCGCTTCGACCCCCGCCGCATCGACGGCGGGCAGGTACGGGACCGGCTGGCCGCCCTCGACGACTGCATCCGCGCGGTGACCGCCGACCCTGCCCGCCCGCTGCCCGCGCTACGGGCCGCCCTGGACCGCGGCCGTGCCCGCCGGGACGACGTCGGCCGCGCCGCCCGCCGGGAGGCGGACCGCACCCGGCTGGCCCTGGCACGACGCCGGCCCGCCACGACGGCCGAAGCCACGACGACTGAGGGAGAGACACCGTGACACTGATCGTGGTGACCGGAGCCGGCGGCTTCATCGGCTCCCACCTCGTACGACGTCTCGTCCGCGAGGGGCACCGGGTCCGCGGCGCCGACCTGGCGCACCCACGCCATGAACCCACCGCCGCCCAGGAGTTCGTCACCGTCGACCTCCGTGACCCGGTGCAGGCCCGGTGCGCCGTCGCCGGAGCCGACACCGTCTATGCGCTCGCCGCCAACATGGGCGGCATCGGCTGGACCCACCAGGCACCCGCCGAGATCCTCCACGACAACCTGCTGATCTCCACCCACACCATCGAGGCCTGCCGGGCGGCCGGTGTCCGCACCACCCTCTACACCTCCTCGGCCTGCGTCTATCCCGGCTATCTCCAGCGCGAACCCGACGCCCCGCCACTGGCCGAGCACCGGGTCTTCCCCGCCGAACCCGACATGGAGTACGGCTGGGAGAAGCTCACCACCGAACTCCTGTGCAAGGCCTACCGCAAGAGCCACGGCATGGACATCAAGATCGCCCGGCTGCACGCCATCTACGGCCCCGTCGGCGAGTTCGACGGCCCCCGCGCCAAGTCACTGGCCATGCTCTGCACCAAGGTCGCCCGGCTGGACGGCGACGAGGGCGAGATCGAGGTCTGGGGCGACGGCACCCAGACCCGCTCCTACTGCTACATCGACGACTGCGTCGAAGGCCTGATACGCCTCGCCCGCTCCGAGGTGACCGAACCCCTCAACATCGGCTCCGAGGAACGCATCGACATCGCCTCCCTCGTCGACCGGATCGCCCACGTCGCCGGCAAGAAGGTGCGCTGCGCCTTCGCCCCGGACCGGCCGGTCGGGCCACGTGGACGCAGCTCCGACAACACCCGCTGCCGGCAGCTCCTCGGCTGGGAGCCCGGCACCACGCTCCAGGCCGGCCTGGAGCGTACATACCCGTGGATCGCCCAGCAGGTCGCGGCAGGGGAGGAGAGCGCCGATGGCTGACCGCGCACCGCTGAAGGACCTCGGCCGGCTGCTGCTCGGGCACGCCGCCCGCTTCCGGGGACGCGACCTCCAGGACATCGCCACCCGCGCCCTGCGCACGGCCGACGGCGCGGACGCCTGGGTGGTGGGCGTCGTCAACGCCAGCCTGCGCGCCCGCCAGAGCCTGGACCACGCGCTGCGGCTCGCACCCCGCCGCCGGATCTCCCGGCTGCGCTTCCCGTTCTCCGGCGCGTACCACGCCGCCACCCCGCCCCGGGTCCTGTCCCTGCTGTGCCCGACCCGCGAGCGCGTCGGCAACGTCGAGCGCTTCCTTGACAGCGTCGCCCGCACCGCCGCCGCCCCCGGCCGTATCGAGGCGCTGTTCTACGTCGACTCCGACGATCCCCAACTCGCCGCCTACCAGGCGTTGTTCGAGCGGGCCCGGTGGCGCTTCGGCCGCATCGGACGGTGTGTCCTGCGCGTCGGCCCTCCCGTCGGCGTCCCGCGCGCCTGGAACCGGCTGGCCGAGGAGGCGGCCGGTGACGTGCTGATGATGGCCAACGACGACCAGCTCTACATCGACCACGGCTGGGACGCCGCCCTCGACGCCCGCCTCACCGAACTGACCGCCCTCCACCCCGACGGGGTGCTCTGCCTCTACTTCGACGCGGGCCAATACCCCGAGGGCTCCTGCGACTTCCCCATGGTCACCCGGCCCTGGTACGACACCCTCGGCTACTTCACCCCCACGGTCTTCCAGCAGTGGGAGGTCGAGAAATGGGTTTTCGACATCGCCGAACGCCTGGACCGGCTCCGCCCCGTCCCCGGCGTCCTCGTCGAGCACTGCCACTACCAGGACTACAAGGCCCCCTTCGACGCCACCTACCAGCGGCACCGGATGACCAGGGAGAAGTCCTTCGCCGACCACGCCCTCTTCCTGCGCACCGAAGGCGAGAGGGAAGCGGAGGCCGACAAGCTCCGCGCCGTCATGGCACGACGCCCTGCGGCAACCCTCGACCCGGCGGACTTCTGGTTCGCCGACGTCTTGGACAACGGCCGCGCCAAGGTGCTCGCCGAACTCGACGACGCCGCTGCTTCATCCGTCGTCCTCCACGCCGACGGTGCCTGGACCGCCGCCGCGTACGAGGCCCACCCGCTGGCCACCGCCCTGCTCTCCGCGATCCCGGAGGCCACCGTGGCCGACGGACGCGCCGAACTCCTCGTCCTGCCACCCGGCGAGCACCGCGAACTTCCTGGTGCCGGCGACGGCACGCTGCGCGTCCTGTACGGGCTCAGGGTCCCCGACGGGGGCCGGGTGCGCCTCGACGGCGCCCCCGTGGCCTGGGGCACCGCGCAGTGCCTGGTCCACGACGCCACCGCGCGGGCCGTCCTGCGCAACGACGGCACGGACACCCTCGCGGCGCTCACCTTCGTCATGCCCCGCCCGGAAGCGGGGGAGTGAGGCAATATGTGCGGCATCGTCGCGATCCACTCCGCCGACGGCGGCCTCGACGGCAGCGAACTCGCGGCGCCCATGGCCGAGTTACGGCCACGTGGCCCCGACGGCGAGGGCACCTGGGTGTCGCCCGCCGGCCGTGCCGCGCTCGGCCACACCCGCCTCGCCGTGATCGCCCCCGCCGCCGGGCACCAGCCGGTCGCGGGCCCGCACGGTGCCGTACAGCTCGTCGCCAACGGCGAGTTCTACGGCTACCGGGAGATCCGCCGCGAACTCGAGTCCGCCGGCTGCCGCTTCCGCACCGGCAGCGACAGCGAGATCGCCCTGCACCTCTACCTGCGCGACGGCGGCGAGCGGGCCCTGGAACGGCTGCGCGGGGAGTTCGCGTTTGTGCTCTGGGACGAGCGCCACGACACCCTCTTCGCCTCCCGCGACCGCTTCGGCGTCAAGCCGCTCTACTACACCGAGCGGGGCGGACGGCTGTATGTGGCCTCGGAGATCAAGGCCCTGCTCGCCTGCGGCGCCCCCACCCGCTGGGACACCGCCGCCTTCGCCGCCCACCTCCAGCTCGGCCTGCCCACCGACCGCACCCTCTTCACCGGCATCCGGCAACTCCCGCCCGGCTGCTCCCTGACCGCCGATGTGAACGGCGTCCGTATCGCGCCCTACTGGGACCTCGACTACCCGCCCGGCGACGAACTCGCCACGGGAAGCTTGCGGCCCGAGGAGCATCTGGCCGCCGTCCGCGAGCAGTTCGAGGAGGCCGTACGGCTTCGCACCGTCGCCGATGTGCCGCTCGCCTGCCACCTCAGCGGCGGCATCGACTCCACCGCTGTTGCCGCCTGCGCCGCACACCACACCGGCCCCGGCGGCATCACCGCCTTCACCGTCCGCTTCGACGACCCCGCCTACGACGAGAGCCCCGTCGCCCGCCGCACCGCCGCCGCACTCGGCATCGCCCACCGCGAAGTCCCCTCCGAACGCGCCCGGTTCGCCGACCACCTGCGCGACGTCGTACGGGCCGGCGAGATGGTCCAGGAGAACGCGCACGGCATCGCCCGCCACCTGCACAGCGCACACATCAAGAAGGAGGGGTTCACCGCCGTCCTCGCGGGGGAGGGCGGCGACGAACTGTTCCTCGGCTACCCCCAGTTCCGCAAGGATCTCGCCCTCAGCCTCTCCGGCGAGGCCCGGGCCCGCGCCGCCCGCGGCTACGCCCGGCTCGACGGGGTGCTGCCCGCGTACCTGCGCGGCCTCCTCGGCACCCTCGGCTTTCTGCCCACCTGGATCGTCGACCGCCACCTCACCGTCGTCCAGCCCCTCACCGCACTGCTGCGCCCGGAGTTCGCCGCCGAACTCGCCGCAGCCGACGCCGCCGCGCCTCTCCTCGCCGACGGGGCCGCACGGATCGACGGACGTGCCCCCGTGCACCAGGCCGCCTATCTCTTCGCCAAGAGCCGCCTGCCCGGCTACCTCCTCGCCGCCGAACGCCTCGACGCGGCACAGGCCGTCGAGGTCCGGATGCCCTTCTTCGACCACCACCTTTTTGATGTCGTCCGCCACACCCCGCTGGCCTGGTACGACCGGGACGGCGCCGGCAAATACCCACTGCGGGCCGCCCTGCACGACCGGCTCCCGCGCGAGGTCGCCGAAGGCGCCAAACGGGGATTCTTCGCACCCCCCGTCGTCGACGACGACAGCATGCTCGCCGCCCTGCGCGAGCACACCGACGACGCCGCGCTGCGCGACAACCCCTTCTTCGAACCCCACGCCGTGCGCACCCTGCTGGACCGGCTCGCCGACGCGCCACCGGGCCGCAGGGCCACCGGAGAGAACCTGCTGCAACTCGTCGCCGGCACGGTGGCGTTGGCCGAGGAGTTCGGCCTCACCACCGCACAGGGGGAAGGGAAGCCACGGTGACCGACACCGACCGGGACGAGCTGGCCGCCCGCATCGACGCTCTCTCTCCCGAACGCCGCGCGGCCTTCGAGGAGATCCTGCGTACCCGGACCACCCGCCAGGGTTCGTCCCTTCGTCCTCGCGGCGACGCGGAGCCCCCGCCCTCGTACGGCCAGGAACGCATGTGGCTGCTCGCCGGCCTGCTGCCCTCCGCCTACAACTACGGCACCGCTCTGCGCCTCCGTGGCCCGTTGTCCCTCACCGCCCTGCGCGGCGCGCTGCGCGGCATCGTCCGCCGCCATGAAGTCCTGCGCACCACCTTCCGGCTCGACGGCGACCGCCTCACCCAGGTTGTCCACCCCCCGGCCGACGTCCCCGTCCGCCTCGTCGACCTCACCGGGCGGCCCGACGACACCGCGCGGCTGATGCGCGAGGAGGCCCGCCGCCCCTTCGACCTGGCCCAGGGGCCCCTGCTGCGGGTCACCCTCTTCCGGCTGGCCCCGCAGGAGCACGTCGCCCTGCTCGCCGTCCACCATGCCGTCACCGACGGCTGGTCGAACGGCATCCTGCTCGAGGAACTCGTCGTGAGCTACCGGGACTTGCGCGCCGGGCGGCCGGACAGCACGCCTCCGCCGCCCGTCCAGTACGGCGACTACGCGCACTGGCAGCGCAGCCGGCTGGGCGGAGCAGAGCTGTCGGCCCTCGAGGCGTACTGGTCCGACGCTCTGCGCGAACTGCCCCGTACCGACCTGCCCACCGACCGGCCCCGCCCCGCCGCCCGGCGTGGCGAGGGCGCCAACCACACCCTGCTGCTGCCGCGCGGACTGACCGAGGAGCTCGATCAATTGCGGCACCGCGAGGGCGGGTCGACGTTTATGCTCGTCCTGACCGCCCTGCTCGTCGTCCTGCGCCGCACCGGCCGTCAGGACGACCTCGCCCTCGGCACCCTCGTCGCCGGCCGCACCAGGCCCGAACTCGAGCGCCTCATCGGCTACTTCGTCAACGTCCTGCTGCTGCGCTTCGAGACCGACGGACGGGCTTCGTTCCGCGACCTGTGGCGCCACGTCCGCGAACGGCTCGTCGACGCCTACGCCCACCAGGAACTGCCCCTGGAGAAGGCCCTCGAGCTCCTGCCCGCCGACCGTTCCAATGCCGCCGAACCGCCCGTGAACGTGGTGTGCGTGGCCCACCGCCCCGCCCCCGCCGTCACCCTGCCCGGGCTGGACGTCACAGCCGAGAACGTCGACCTCGGCACCGCGCAGTTCGACCTCGTCGTCGAAGTGCGCGAGCGCAGCGAGGGGCTGCAGATCGCCTTCCAGTACGACCGCGATCTCTTCGACGACACCACCGTGTCCCTGCTCGCCGGCCAGCTGCGCGCCGTCCTCGCACAGGCCGCCGCCGATCCCGCCGTGCCCTGCGGGCTCCTGCCCGCCCCGCCCGTACCCGCACCCCTCTCCGCCCCGGGCGACTCCGCCACCGTGCACGGCCTGTTCGAGGCCCGCGCCGTCAAGACACCTGACGCGGTGGCCCTTGTCGAGGGCGACCAGCGGATCACCTGCCGCGCCCTCAACGCCCGCGCCAACCGGCTCGCCCGCCATCTGCGCGCCCTCGGCGTCCGTGCCGAGGACCGGGTTGCTCTGCGGCTCCCGCGCGGCACCGACGCCGTGACCGCAGCCCTCGCCGTCCTCAAGGCCGGCGCTGCCTACGTCCCCCTCGACCCCGACCACCCCGCCGAGCGGCTGGACGCGATCCTCGCCGACGCCCGGCCCGCCGTGGTCGTCACCCCCGCCTTCCTGCGCGACGAGGCCGCCGCCGTGGCCCGGCAGCCGGGCCACGACCTGAATCTCCCCGTGCACCCCGACAACCTCGCCTATCTCGTGCACACTTCCGGATCCACCGGCACCCCGAAGGGCGTCATGGGCCTGCACCGGGGCACGGTCAACCGGATCGAGTGGATGAGCGCCGCCCACCCCTTCGCGGCCGGGGACGTCGCCGTGGCCCGTACCGCACCCGGCTTCGTCGATGCCGTCTGGGAGCTCTTCGGCCCGTTGTCGGCCGGTGTCCCTCTCGTCCTGCTGCCCGCCGACGAGGCCCGGGACCCCGCCCAGTTGACCGCCGCCCTCGAACGGCACCGGGTCAGCCGCATGGTGACCGTGCCCTCGCTGCTGACCATGCTGATGGACGAAGACGTCAACCTCGATGAGAGGCTGGCCTGTCTGCGTACCTGGATCACCAGCGGCGAACCCCTCCACCCCGAGCTCGCCCGGCGCTTCCACGCCCGCCTGCCCGGCCGTACCCTGCTCAACCTCTACGGCTCCTCCGAGACCGCCGCCGACGCCACCGCCGCCCTCGTCACGCCCGAAACCGCCCTTCTGGCACGCTGCCCCGTCGGCACCCCCCTCACCGGCGTCAGCGCCCGCGTCCTCGACCCTCAACTCCGGCCGCTGCCCGCGCTGATGCCCGGTGAGCTCCATGCCGGAGGCGCCTGCGTGGCCCGTGGCTACCACGCCCGCCCGGGGGCGACCGCCGCCGTCTTCCTGCCCGATCCCTACGGGCCGCCCGGCGCCCGGGCGGTCCGCACGGGCGACCTCGCCCGCCAGCGCGCCGACGGGCGGCTGGAACTCCTGGGCCGCGTGGACCGGCAGGTGCAGATCCGCGGCCACCGCGTGGAGCCGGCCGAGGTCGAACGGGCCCTGCTGGCCCACTCCGGCGTCCGCTCCGCCGCCGTCATCGCCAACCCCGATGCCACGGGGCTGTGGGCCTACGTACAGCCCGGCCCGGCCTTGCGCGAAGCTCCCGCGCCGGAAGCCGAATTGACCGCCTTCCTGCGCCGCAGCCTCCCTGCTCACCTCGTACCCACCTCCTTCACCCTCCTCGACGCCCTGCCCGTCACCGCCCACGGCAAGACCGACCACCTCCGCCTGCCCGCACCCGACCCGGGCGCCGCCCGCGCCGCCTTCGTCGCGCCGCGGACCGCCTCCGAGACCGCGGTCGCCGAGGTCTTCGCCGAACTCCTCGGCCTGGACGGCCCACTCGGCGCCCACGACGACTTCTTCCTCCTCGGCGGCCACTCCCTGCTCGCCGCCCGCGCGGCAGCCGCACTGCGCACCCGGTGCGGGGTGCGGCTCGGGCTGCGCGACGTCTTCGAGGCCCCCACCGTCGCCGCACTGGGCACCCGGATCGACGACGCCCGTCCCGAAGCCCCGGAAGAACGGGCCGCGCTTACGCCCGATCCCGCCGCACGGCACGAGCCCTTCCCCCTCACCGACGTCCAACAGGCCTACTACGTCGGCCGGGAGGACGGCTTCGCGCTCGGCGGCGTCTCCACCCACGCCTACCTGGAGATCGCGGCCCCCGGGCTCGACACCGACCGGTTCACGCACGCACTGCGCGGCGTGATCGACCGCCACCCCATGCTGCGCGCGGTGATCGGCCCCGACGGCCTCCAGCGCGTACTGCCCGACGTCCCGCCGTACCAGCCTGCCGTACGCGACCTGCGCACCCTGGACGAGAACGGGCAGCGCCGCGAACGCGACGCGCTGCGACGGGAGATGTCCCACCAGGTGCTGCCCGCCGACCGCTGGCCGCTGTTCGATGTGCGCGTCTCGCTCGGCATCGACGGCGCCCTGCTGCACATCGGCGTGGACGCACTGGTCTGCGACGCCCACAGCTTCGGCCTCGTCATGACCGAGCTCGCCGCCCGCTACGCCGACCCCGCCTGGACGTTCCCGCCTCTGACCGCGACCTTCCGGGACTACGTCCTGCATCAGCAGGCACTCCGCGCGTCCGCCGGGCACGAGACGGCCGAACGGTACTGGCGCGAGCGCCTGCCCGGCCTGCCGCCCGGCCCCGAACTCCCCCTGGCTGTCCCAGCCGAGGGTCCCCCGCACTTCGTACGCCGCTCGGGCCGCCTTGACGCCACCCGCTGGGCTGCCGTCAAGGAGCGTGCCCGCCGCGCCGGGCTCAGCCCCTCCGGCGTACTGCTGGCCGCGTTCGCCGAAGTGATCACCGCCTGGAGCGCCCGCCCCCGCTACTCGCTGATGCTCACCGTCTTCGACCGCCCGCCCGTGCACCCCGAAATCGGCGCCGTCGTCGGCGACTTCACCTCCCTGTCCCTGCTCGAGGTCGACCACAGCCGGCCCGGCGACTTCACTGTTCGGGCCCGCAGGCTCCAGAGCCGCCTCTGGGAGGACCTGGACCACTCCGCCGTCAGCGGAGTGACCGTCATGCGCGAGTGGGCCCAGCACCACGACGCCCCGCCCCGCCCGGTCACCCCCGTCGTCTTCACCTCCAACCTGCCCGTCGTCGGCGACACCGCCCCCGACGCCGCCCTGCCCCTGGGCGAACCGGCCCATGGCGTCAGCCAGACCCCGCAGGTCCAGCTCGACCACCAAGTCGCCGAGGACCACGGCGCCCTGGTCTTCAACTGGGACGCCGTCGAGGACCTGTTCGCACCCGGCGTCCTCGACGCCATGTTCGCCGCCTACACCGACGCGCTGAACCGCCTCGCGACCGATCCCACCGCCTGGCAGCGCCCCGGCAGCCCCGAACTGCCCGCAGCCCAAGCGGAAGTGCGCAAGCGCATCGCGGCGACCGAGGCACCCCTGCCGACCCGGCTGCTGCACGAGGCGGTCGGCGACGCAGCCCGCCGCCACCCCGAACTGACCGCGCTCGTCGACGGTGACATCCGCCTCACATACCGCCAACTCACCGGGCACGCCCGGCGCATCGGCCGTACGCTGCGCCGCCTGGGCGCGCGCCCCGGGCAGCTCGTCGCCGTCGTGGCCCGCAAGGGGTGGCAGCAGGCCGTTGCCGCCCTCGGCGTCCTGGAGTCCGGGGCGGCGTTCCTGCCGCTCGACCCCGAGCAGCCCGCAGAACGGCTCGTCCGCCTCATGCGCCGTGGCGAGGCCGAGCTCGTCCTCACCGAACAGGCGCTGCTCGACACCCTTGCCGTGCCCGTCGGCGTCACCGTGCTCGCCGTCGACGACGACACCGCACTCGACCCCGGCACCGGCCCCCTGGAATCCGCCCAGGGCCTCACCGACCTCGCCTACACCATCTTCACCTCGGGCTCCACCGGCGAACCCAAGGGCGTTATGATCGACCACCTTGGCGCCGCCAACACCCTGGAATGCGTCAACCGCCGCTTCTCCGTCGGACCCGGCGACGCCGTTCTCGCGGTCTCCTCGCTCAGTTTCGACCTCGCGATCTACGACCTGTTCGGCGTGCTCGCCGCCGGAGGCACCGTCGTCCTCCCCGACCACGAGCGCCGCCGCGACCCCGGTCACTGGGCCGGCCTGATACGCCGCGAACACATCACCCTGTGGAACTCCGTCCCCGCCCTCGGCACCCTCCTCACCGAATACGCCGAGGCCCTGGCCCCCGACGCCCTGCGCACCCTGCGGGCGGTGCTGTTCAGCGGCGACTGGATACCCCTCGCCCTGCCCGACCGCATCCGCGCACGCTGTGCCCCCGGCGCCACGGTCATGAGCCTCGGCGGCGCCACCGAGGGCTCCATCTGGTCCGTCTGGTACGAGATCAGTGCGGTGGACGAGCGATGGAGCAGCATCCCCTACGGCACCCCCCTCGACAACCAGGGCCTCGCTGTCCTCGACGACCGGCTGTACCCCCGTCCCGACTGGGTCCCCGGCGAGCTCCACATCAGCGGCACCGGCGTCGCCCGCGGCTACTGGCGCGACCCCGAACAGACCGCCCACCGCTTCGTCACCGACCCCGCCACCGGACAACTCCTCTACCGCACCGGGGACTTCGCCCGTCACCTGCCCGACGGCACCCTCGAGTTCCTGGGCCGGCAGGACGACCAGGTCAAGGTCAGCGGATTCCGGGTCGAACTCGGCGAGATCGAGGCCGTACTGGAGCGGCTGCCCGGCGTCACCTCCGGCGCCGTCATCGCCGTCGGCGCGCCCCGGGGCGAGAAGCGCCTCGTGGCCTTCGCCGTCACGGACGAAGCCGACACCCCCGACGCCCTCCGGCAGGCCCTCGCCGCCCGCCTGCCCGCCTACATGGTCCCCGCCACGCTACGGCTCCTCGACCGGCTGCCGCTGACCTCCAACGGCAAGGTCGACCGCGCCGCGCTCCAACACCTCGTATCCGCACGGGAGTCCGACCGCCCCGCAGCGCCGTCCGCCACCCCCGTACCCGACTGGCTAGCGGAGCTGTGGTGCGAGCTCCTGGGTGTGGCCGAGGCCGACCCCGACGCGGGGTTCTTCGCCCTCGGCGGCACCTCACGCGTGGCGATCACCCTCATCACCCGCATCGAGTCCCGCCTCGCCCTCCGGGTGCCCCTCGCCCGGCTCTTCGACGCCCGCACCCTCGGCGGCCTCGCCACGACGATCACCGAACTGTCCGCGCAGGACAGGGAGTCGAAAGCCCCGGCCCCGGCCCCGGCCGTCGACCCCGCCTCCCGCCACGAGCCGTTCCCGCTCACCGACATCCAGCAGGCCTACTGGCTCGGCCGCCACGCCGCCCTCTCCCTCGGCGGCGTCGCCACCCACACCTACCTGGAACTCGACGTCGAGGACCTCGACCCCGCCCGCCTCGAAGCCGCTGTCCGCCGCCTGATCGACCGCCACGACGCCCTCCGGCTCGTCGTCCGCCCCGACGGACTGCAACAGGTGCTCCGCGACGTGCCGCCCTATGTCCTCGCCCACACCGACCTGCGCGGCAGGGCGGACGCACAGGACCAACTGGACCGGGTACGCGACCAGATGTCCCACGAGGTACGGGACTCCTCCGCCTGGCCGCTGTTCGACCTGCGCACCCACCGCCTGGACGAGGTCCGCACCCGCCTCCACCTGAGCCTGGACCTGCTCGCCGCCGACGCCCACAGCGTCCACATCCTCACCCGCGAACTCCTCGCCCTCTACCACGACCCGGACACCCAACTGCCGCCGTTGGGATGCTCCTTCCGCGACTACGTCCTCGCACTCCGCGCCCACGGCGCGGGCGAGCCGCGCGAGCGCGCCCTCGCCTACTGGCGCGACCGGCTGCCCGATCTGCCCCCGCCTCCGGAACTGCCGCTCCTGCGCCGCCCCGAGGAACTGGCCGCGCCCCGGTTCGCCCGGCTCTCCACCCGCCTCGCACCCGACGCCTGGGACCGGCTGCGGCGCGGCTCCGCCGCCGCCGACGTCACCCCCGCCGCACTGATCTGCACCGCCTTCGGCGACGTGCTCGCCCAATGGAGCGGCGAACCCCGCTTCACCCTCAACCTCACCACCTTCCACCGCCCGCCCCTGCTCCCCGGAGTCGAGAACATCGTCGGCGACTTCACCAGCACGACCCTGCTCGCCGTCGACGGCGAGGGTGACACCCTCCACGACCGGTCCCGCCGCCTCCAGGAACGCATCTGGCAGGACCTCGAACACCGCGTCGTCAGCGGCGTCGAGGTCCTGCGCATGCTGCGACGGGACCGGGGCACCCCCGACGCCGCCCGGATGCCCGTCGTCTTCACCAGCGCCCTCCGCCCCGCCGAACCCACAAACACCGCCGCGCCCGCCTGGCGGGTCCGGCCCGTCCACGCCATCAGCCAGACCCCGCAGGTGCTGCTCGACCACCAGGTGAGCGAGAACGACGGCCACTTGGTGTGCACATGGGACTACGTCGCGGACGCATTCCCGCCAGGACTGATCGAGGCCATGTTCGGGGCCTTCGAGGCGCTCCTCGCCTCGCTCGCCGCCGACGACGAGAAGACGGGAGGTGGACCGGTTTGAACAGCGCCCGGCCCATGTCGACGCTGCTCCCCGCCGACCAGCGCGAGCTGCTGCGGGCGATGAACGCCCGTACCGCGCCGGTGCCCGAGCACACCCTCGCCGCCCAACTGGCGGATGCGGCACGCCAGTACGCAGCCGAACCTGCTCTCATCGCCCCGGGCATGACGCTGAGCCATGCCGAACTGGACGCCCGTGTGGCCGCCGTCGCCGCCCGCCTCACCGCAGCAGGCGTCGCCCCCGGCGACCGCGTCGCCCTCGCCGTCGAGTACGGCGCGGAACAGGTCGTCGGCGCACTGGCCGCGCTCCGGGCCGGTGCCGTGTGCCTGCCCGTCGACCCCGGCGCGGCCCGGCCCGTGCGCTGGGAACGCGTCGACCGGGCGAAGGCCGCGGCCGTCCTCACCCAGTCCTGGCTGGCCGAGCGCATCGACTGGCCGTCCGGCACGCAGCTCGTGCCCGTCGACGGACCTCAACCTCTCGCATCTGCCCGGACCTTGGGCTCCGCGGCCGATCCCGCCTACGAGCTGGACACCGCCGTCAGTCACCGGGCCGTTGCCACCGCCGCCCTCGAGGTCAACCGCGCCTTCGCCGTCGGCCCCGGCGACCGGCTGCTCGCCCTCTCGCCCGCCGGCTCTCCCCTCGCCCTCTACGACCTGTTCGGCCCGCTCCTCGCCGGGGCCGCTGTCGTCCTCGTCCAGGACATCGACCTGCGCACCCCTCGCGCCCTCGACGACGCCCTGCGCACCCACGGCGTCACCGTCTGGAACTCGCCGCCCGCGCTCCTCGGCCTGCTGCTCGACCACCTTGCCGAGCGCGGCGCCACGCTCCCGGAGTCGCTGAGGCTGCTGCTGCTCAGCGGCGAACGCCTCGACCCCGCCTTCGTCCGCCGGCTGCGCGCGGCCGCTCCGCACGGGCCGACTGTTGCCCACCTCGCCGCGGCCACCCCGTCCGGGCCCTGGACCACCTGTATGGAGGTCGGTGAACTCGTCGCCGAATGGCGCTCGGTGCCCATCGGCGCCCCCCTGCCCAACCAGCGCGTCCACATCCTCTCCGAGGCCATGAAGCCCTGCCCGGTCTGGGTCGCCGGCCGCGTCCACCACGGCGGCGTCGCCGCCGAACAGGGCGGCCACGAGACCGTCGCCCACCCCGAGACCGGTGAAACGCTCGTCCGCGGCAGCCAGTTCGCCCGGCTGCTGCCCGAGGGCGTGATCGATATCGTCGGGGACGAGCGAGCCCAGGTCACCGTGCGCGGGCGCCGGCTGAACCTCCAGGACACCGAGTCCGCCCTCACCCTGCACGAGGCAGTACATTCCGCGGTCGTCGTGCCCGTGAGGGAGGGGCAGGAGTCCCTGGCGAGCGTACGGTTGCAGCCCGGCGCCACGGCCGGCCCCGACGAACTCCTCGCCCACCTGCGGCGCAAGGTGTCCCCGTATCTCCTGCCCGGCCGTATCGAGATCGTCGACGCCCTACCGCTGACCTCCGACGGACGCGTGGACCGGGACCGTATCGCCGCCGAGGCCACGGTCCCCGCGCCGCCTGCCACACCCACGGCCGCGCCGTCCACGCGCGGCGAGGACGAACTGCTCGCCGCGGTCACGCGCGTGACCTGCCGGGTCCTCGGACTCAGCGCTGTCGAACCGCACATGAACCTGCTGGACGCCGGGGCCACCTCCATGGAGCTCGTCCGCCTGGCCACCGCCCTCGAGGAGGAGCTCGGCATCGACACCGATATCGAGGAGCTGCTCGGCTTCCCCTCCGTCGCCGTGATCGTCGGCAAGCACCTCGGCGGACAGCGCTCGACTGCACAAGCGGCGTTGATCACTGGCATCGGTGCTCGCCAAGCGTTCAAGGACGCCCACCACGGCACCCGGCACGCGTACGACGACACCGAAGGCATCCCCCTGACCGGCCCCGACGACCACCGGCTCGTCGCACGCCGCAGCCACCGCCGCTTCGCCCCCGACCCCGTTCCGCTGTCCGAAGTCGCGCAGCTCCTCGGTGCACTGCGCGAACTCCGTCAGGACGGCGAGGCCAAGTACGGTTATCCATCCGCCGGTTCGGCCTACCCCGTGCAGACCTATCTGCTCGTCCACGGTGACGACCGCGTCACCGGGCTCCCCGCCGGCAGCTACTACCACCACCCCGCCCGCAACCGCCTCGTGAGCATCGACCCCGCCGCCACTCTGGACGCCACCGCCCACGCCGAGATCAACCGGGCCGTCTTCCAGCAAGCGGCCTTCTCCCTCCACCTGATCGCCGCGATGGACGCCATCACCCCGCTCTACGCCGAACTCTCCTGGGACTTCACCATCTTCGAGGCCGGTGCGATGACCCAGCTGCTGATGGAGACCGCCGCCACGACCGGACTCGGCCTGTGCCCCGTCGGCACCATGGACCCCGCCCCGCTGCGGGACCTCTTCGCCCTCGGTGACCAGCACCGGTTCGTCCACGCCCTCCTCGGCGGCCGGCCCCGTACGGAGGCACCATGAACCGCCGTTTCCCGCTTGCCGGCCGTCGCCGCACCGTCGATGCCCGCAGTGCTTCCTGGATGGCACCCACGGGCGACCCCGGGCTGCCGCTGGAGGCCGCCGCCACCCGCGAGGGCGTCGACCCGGCCGAATGGGCCCGCACCCACCCGGACACGGTCGACGGCTGGCTGCACCGCTACGGCGCCGTCCTGTTCCGGGGCGCCTGCACCGGCCTGGACACCTTCGGCGAGGCCGTGCAGGCGCTCGCGGGGACGCCCGAGGCTTACGTGGAACGCTCCACGCCGCGCACCGAACTCGGTCACCGCCTCTACTCGGCCACCGACCACCCCGCGGACCAGGCCATCGCCCTGCACAACGAGAACTCGTATCAACTCGGTTTCCCCGCACGGCTCGTGTTCGGCTGCCTGACCCCCGCCCGTACCGGAGGTGCCACCCCGCTCGCCGACACCCGGCGCGTCCTGGCCCGGCTCGAGCCGTCCGTCGTCGCCGCGTTCGCCGAGCGCGGGGTGCTCTACCAGCGCAACTACGGCGACGGCCTCGGCGTGCGCTGGCAGGACGCCTTCGGCACCGCGGACAAGGCCGCCGTCGCCGCGTACTGCGCCGCACGCGGCATCGACGTCATATGGAAGCCCGACGGCGGGCTGCGCACCACCCAGGTCCGCCCCGCCCTCGCCGTCCACCCCGTCACGGGGGAGCGGGTGTGGTTCAACCACGCCGCGTTCTTCCATATCTCCGGCCATCCGCCCGCGTTTCGGGAGGCCCTGCTCGCCCAGTTCGCCGAACGGGACCTGCCGAGCAACACCTACTACGGCGACGGCAGCCCCATCGAACCCTCCGTGCTGGAGCACCTGCGTGCTGCCTACGCCGCCGAACGCGTGGCCCGCCCGTGGCAGACCGGCGACGTGCTGCTCGTCGACAACCTCCTTGCCGCGCACGGCCGGGAGCCCTTCACCGGCGAACGCCGCGTCGTGGTCGGCATGGCGCGGCCCCTGACCTGGGAGGAGGTGCGCGCATGACCGCCACTTTCGTCCAGCGCGGACTGTGGCCGTACGCCCGCGACGCCGTGCAGGTGCGGGGCCTGCGACTCACCGGGCACATCGACGAGGAACGGCTCACCGCCGCCGTACGGCAGGTCACCGCCGCCCTGCCCGTCCTCGCCGCCGAACTCACCGACGGCGAACTGGGCATGGGCTCGTACGCCCCCGACCCCGCCGACGTCGACCTGCGCGGCGTCGCCCCGGCCGGGCGCGATGCCGCCTGCGTCGCCCTGCTGCGCGCCGACCGCGACCGGCCCGCCCCCTGCGGCCACCGCGCCCGCTTCCACCTCGTACGCCTCCATGACGACGAGGTCGTGCTCGCGCTCACCGCGCACTCCCTCCTCCTCGACACACAGTCCCTCTACGCCGTCCTGGGCGCCGTCTGCCAGGCCTACGCGGGCCGTTTCCGGCCCGAGCAGTACCGGGACGTCACCGCCCTCCTCGACCTCGACCCCCTGACCGACCGGGCCCGCGACTCCCGGCGCCGCTGGTGGAACCGCCGCCTGGACGCCCTGCCCGCCCCGTCGGCCGCCGTTGGGGGCGGCAGGGCCACCGAGACCCACCGGCTGCGCATCCCCGGTGCGCTCTGGCGCGACCTCACCGGACAGGACGGGCCGCTCGGCGGCGCCGGCTCCCTGCCCGTCATGGCCCTGGCCGCCTGGTGCCTGCGCGCCCCGGACGCAACCGGCCCGACCGCCTTCGCCACCATCGTGGACTTGCGTGAGCACCTCCAACTCGGGTCGGCCATAGGTCCGTTCACGGACCGCCTCGTCTTCTGGGCCGACCTCGGCGACATGACGGCGCCCTCCTTCCGCGACGTCCTGCTGCGCACCCAGGCCGGATTCCTCGACGCCGTCGTGCACTACCTCCCGTACGGCGAAGTGGTCGAACTCGGTCGCGCCCTGGGCCGCATCACCCCGCCCAGGACCGCCGCCCACTGGAACGTGGCACTCAGCTTCTGCCGTCACCCGCCGACCAGCGCCGCCACCCGCGGCGAACGCACCCTGGCCGAACGGGGCCTGTCGATCGAGCTGTTCCGCGAGGCCGACCTGCTCGGCGCCGCCACACCCGTCCCCGCGAGCCGCTGGGACGGCACGGCCCTCGACCTGTCCCTCGGCGAACTCGGCGACGACATCGTCCTCGTCCTCGACGCGGACCCCCGCCACGGCCCCGCACCGGACCTGCTGGAACGCATGGACCACCTGCTCCGGGCCGCAGCCGCCGACCCGGACGCCCCCCTGCCCGCCCATACCGCCACCCCGAGGAGCCACCTATGACCGCACCCGCCGCCGAGTCCACCTACCACGTCGTCGTCAACGACGAGGAGCAGTACTCGATCTGGCTCACCGAACAGGAGATCCCCGCCGGCTGGCACGCCATCGGCGTCTCCGGGACCCAGGACGAGTGCCTGCGCCACATCGATGAGGTATGGACCGATATGCGCCCCCGCAGCCTGCGCGAGGCCATGCGCGCCGCGGAGAACGCGGAGCCCGCCCCGGCGCCCGAACCCGCCGAGGAGGAACCGAGCCTGGTGGACCGGCTGTGCGCCGGGGACCAGCCGGTCGAGATCGTCCTGCGCCCGGAGCGCACAGCGGAGGCCCTGCGCCAGGCAGTTGAGCGCGGCTATGTCTTCGTCCGCTTCACCTCCACCCGGGGCGGGACGGAACTGGGCGTGCGCGTCGACCCGGAGGAGACCACGACGACCGCGGCCGAGCTCCGTCTGGCGGGAGACCTCACCCTCGACTTCGAGCCGGTCCGGTGCCGCGCCCGGATCGACCTGACCGCGTTCACGGGCCAGGGCCGCCTGGAGCGCGTGACCGTATGACCGGGTCCGGCCGTCGCACCGAAGGCCGTCGCACCGAAGGGAGGGCACCCGCGTGAGCACCGCCCGCATCGCCGTCTTCGCCGACCTCCGAGCCCCCGGGCTCGGCGACCTCCTCCAGCGCAACATCGGCCTCGCCCTGATCCGCCGGGCCCACCCCGCGGCCGTCCTCACCCTCGTCGTGGGCGAGGACCTCGCCTCCCGCCACGGCCGGACCCTCACCGACCACACCCTCGCCGACAACCTGCTCACCTGCCCCGGCGAACCAGGCGAACCCGACGACGCCTTCCTCCGCACCCTCGCCGGGCGCGGCTTCGCCCTCTGCGTCGTCGACCCGGACAGCGCCGGCCTGCACGCCGGCCATGCCCGGGCCGCCGGCATCCCGCACCGCATCGGCCTCCCGCAGGGCCGGCCCGGCGACGAGCACATCACCCACCCCATCCGCCTGCCACGCCCCCTGTGGGGCGCCCCGGACCTGTACGAGTACGCCGTCGGCCTGGCGGGTGCCCTCGGCCTGCCCGACCGCCCCCGCCCCGAGGACGTCCTGCCCGAACTCCCGCGCCGCCACGGCACGGTGGCCCCCACGGCAGACCTGCCCCGCCCGCTGGTCGCGGTCCACCCCGGAGGCGCCCCGCACTGGAACCGGCGCTGGCCGCACGAGCACTACGCCCGCCTCTGCACCCTCCTCGCGGCCGAGCACTCCGCCTCCTTCTGCCTCCTCGGCGACGCCGCCGAGCGCCCCGAACTCGGCCTGCTCCGCGATGCCGTGCTGGCGCGGCACCCCCGGGCCGTCGTCCGCGTCGAGGCCGGCGCCGGCCTCGAACGGGCCGTGAGCATCCTGGCCGACGCCGATCTGCTCGTCGGCAACGACTCGGCCCCGGCACACATCGCCGCCGCCGTCCGCACCCCGACCGTCGTCCTGTACGGGCCCACCGGCACCGAATACCTCTGGGCGCGGATCTACCCGCACCACACCGGCGTCTCCCTGCGATGGCCGTGCGCGCGACTGCACCACGCGCCGGACCGCCTCGCCGACCGGCGGTGCGCGCACGACTGCGTCCTGCCCTACCGGGGCCCGGCCGGCCCGTACCCGCGCTGTCTGGCCGAACTCCCGGTGGAACGCGTCCGGTCGGCGGTGCGGGACCGGCTGCGGACGGTGCGGCCCCACCCCGCGACGATCAGGAGTACCCCATGAGCGCCGACCCGTCCGCGGTGCGGACCATCCTGTCCATCAACTTCAACCATGACGGCTCCGGCGTGCTGTTACGGGAGGGACGGGTCGCCGGATACGTCACCACCGAGCGTCTCTCCCGCCTCAAGAAACACCCCGGCCTGCGCGAGGAGGACCTCGACGAACTGCTCGACCAGGCAGGGGCCGTCCTCGCCGACGTCGACCACGTCATGCTCTGCAACCTGCACAACATGGACACCCCTGACGTGGCCCGCCTGCATGGCTCGGACCTCAAGGACACCTGGGCGGAGTTCTGGGTCAACCAGCGCAACGACGAGGTCAGCATCCGGGGCCGCCGTATCCCCTGCACCGTCAACCCCGACCACCACCTCATCCACGCGGCGACCGCCTACTACACCTCCGGCTTCGACTCGTCGATGGCCGTGGCCATCGACCCCACCGGCTGCCGCGCCTTCGCGGGCAAGGGCAGCCGCCTCTACCCGCTGCGCCGCGACCTCGACGCCTGGTTCAACGCCAACATCGGCTACTGCTATGTCGCCGACCTGATGTTCGGCTCCAGCATCGTCGGCGCCGGCAAGGTGATGGGCCTCGCCCCCTACGGCAGGCCGGACGGCCCCGGCGAGGATGTACCCGACACCGTCCGCGACTTCGCCGCCCTCGTGGCCCTGGCCGACCGGCACCCGCGCATCGTGGAGGTCGACGGGCGCCCGCTCAACGCCACCCTCGCCCACTACATCCAGCTCGGCCTGGAACGCCAGGTGACGGCCGTCCTCGCCGACCTCGGCCCCCTGTGCGCCCGCAACGGCATCGAGCCGAACATCTGCCTCTCCGGCGGCACCGCGCTCAACGCCATAGCCACCCAACTGGCCTTCGAGGTCTCTGACTTCGAGCGCCTGCACTTCCACCCCGCCTGCGGCGACGACGGCACCGCCATCGGCGCGGCGCTGTGGTACTGGCACCACGTCCTGGACAACCCCAGGCTCCACCACACCAACGCCGAGCTGATGTACTCCGTCCGCGAGTACCCCGACCACGCCGTCCGCCGGGCCGTCGACGCCCACGCGGCCGATCTGGCCGTCGAGGCGGTCGGCGACTACATCGACAAGGCAGCCGAACTCGTCGCCGGGGGAGCCGTGATCGGCTGGTACGACGGCGCCGGCGAGGTCGGGCCGCGGGCGCTCGGCCACCGCAGCATCGTCGCCGACCCCCGCGACCCGCATATGCGCGACCGGCTCAACTCACAGGTGAAGTTCCGTGAGCACTTCCGGCCGTTCGCGCCGTCCGTCCTCAAGGAACGCGCCGCCGAATGGTTCGGTCTCTCCGACAGCCCCTTTATGCTGCGGGCCACACCCGTCCTCAAGCCGGGCGTGCCCGCCATCACCCACGTCGACGGCACGTCCAGGATCCAGACCGTCGACCGGCGCGACACCCCCGCCTACCACGACCTCATCCGCGCCTTCGAGGAGCGCACGGGCGTACCGATGGTCCTCAACACCAGCCTGAACACCAAGGGCGAACCGATCGTCGAGACCCCCGAGGACGCCATCCGTACCCTGCTGGGTTCGCGCCTCGACTACCTCGTCCTGCCCGGCCGGATCCTCAGCAGCCGTACGGGGGCGCACACATGAGCCACCCTCTCGAGCAGGAGATCGCCGCAATCTGGGCCGACGTCCTCGGCCTCGAACGGGTCGGCCCCCAGGACGACTTCACCGACCTGGGCGGCAACTCCCTCCACGCCATGAGGATCATCAGCAGCGTGGAGGAGCTCATCGACGCCGAGTTGTCCCTCCGCGTCCTGCTGGAGACCCGGACCGTTGCCGGCATGGCCGAGCGCATCGACGCGATGCGGGCGGGGGAGTGAGGCCCGTGCACACCGACCTCTCCGCCCTCCTCGACCGGATCGCCGGACTGCGCGTCCTCGTCATCGGCGATGTCATCCTCGACACCTATGTGCGGGGCGCCACCTCCGGCCTGTGCCGCGAGTCGCCCGTACCCGCCGTCACCCTGACCTCCGTACGCCACCAGTGCGGAGGGGCCGCCAACGTCGCCGTCAACCTGCGCGCGCTCGGCGCCGAGCCGGTGCTGCTCTCCGCGGTGGGCGACGACCCGGGCGGCCGACGGTTGTTGGACGCCCTGCGAGCGGAGGGCGTCGGTACGGACCTCGTCCGCGTACAGGCCCGCAGGACCACCGTCACCAAACGCCGGGTTCTGGCCGATGGACAGATGCTGCTCCGCCTCGACGAAGGCGCCGCCGCTCACCCCCTTGACTTCGCCGAGGTCGCCGCATCCCTCCTGCCCACCGTCGACGCGGTCATCGTCTCCGACTACGGCTACGGCGTCTGGCAGTCCTCCGGCGTCGAGTGGCTCGCCGCACACCGCGAGCAGGGCCCGCCCACGCTGGTCGTCGACTCCCGGCGGCCCGAACGCTTCACCGCGCTGCGCGCCAGCGCCGTCAAGCCCAACTACCAGGAGGCCCTGCGCCTTCTCGACACCACCGCACCGGCCCCCGGCACGCCGTGGCCCGCGTCCCTCGGCGACACACTGCTGCGGCTGACGGGAGCCGAACGGGTCGCCCTCACCCTGGACGCCGACGGCTCGATGCTGTTCGAGCACGGCCGGCCACCGGTCCGTACCTTCGCACGCGGCCGGCGGGCCCCGCTCGCCTCCGCGACCGTCGGCGCGGGCGACATCTTCACCGCCGCCCTCACCCTCGCCCTGACGGCCGGCGCGGACTCGGGCGTCGCGGCCGAACTCGCCTCCGCCGCCGCGGGTACCGCCGTCGGCACCCCCGGCACCGGCACCTGCGACGCCGCCGAGCTGCGGCGGCTGTTCGGCGGCACCGACAAGGTCCGTACGCCGGGCTCGCTCCCCGGCAGGCTCCTCGACCCCGCCACCCGCGACGGCCGTGTCGTCTTCACCAACGGCTGCTTCGACCTCCTCCACGGCGGCCATGTCTCCTGCCTGAGCCGGGCCAAGGAGCTGGGTGACCTGCTCGTGGTCGGCGTCAACACCGACGCGAGCGTCCGCCGCCTCAAGGGCCCCCGCCGCCCCGTCATCCCCCTCGCCGAGCGCATGCGCGTCCTCGCCGCCCTGAGCTGCGTCGACTTCGTCGTGCCCTTCGACGACGACAGCCCCCGCGCCCTCATCGAGACCCTGCGCCCCGAGGTGTACGTCAAGGGCGGCGACTACACCCTCGAGACCCTGCCCGAGGCACCCCTCGTGCAACGTCTGGGCGGCGTCGTCCACTTGCTGCCCAGCGTCCCCGACACCTCGACCACCGACATCATCCGGCGCATCCACGCGCTGTCCCGCGCAGGAGAGGGGGAGTGATGAACCACCCCATGGGACCACGGCAGTTGCTTACCGCTATCCGCGAGGCCCTGGGGGACGAGCGCGACCCCCGCCTCGCCCTCTACATCCACATCCCCTTCTGCTCGTCGAAGTGCCACTTCTGCGACTGGGTCACCGACATCCCGGTCCGGCGCCTGCGCAGCGGAGCCGAGGAGCGCTCGCCCTATGTGACCGCCCTGTGCGACCAGATCCGCTTCTATGGGCCCCAGCTCACCCGGCTCGGCTACCGCCCCGAGGTCATGTACTGGGGCGGCGGCACCCCCACCCGCCTCACCCCCGCCGAACTCACCGCCGTTCACCGTGCTTTGGACGACGCCTTCGACCTGTCGTCGCTCCGCCAGTGGTCGGTGGAGACCACGCCCAACGACCTCGACCCCGTCACCCTCGAGACCCTGCGCGGCCTCGGCGTCTCCCGGATGAGCGTCGGCGTGCAGTCCCTCAACCCGTACCAGCTGCGCAAGGCCGGCCGCGCCCACTCGCGCGAACAGGCCCTGGCCGCCGTCCCCCTGCTCCGGGCCGCCGGCATCGACGAGTTCAACGTGGACCTGATCTCGAGCTTCCCCGGCGAGGACCCCGCCTCCTTCGAGGAGACCCTGCGCGCCGTCCTCGCACTCGACCCTCCGCACGTCTCCGTCTACCCCTACCGCGCGACCCCGAAGACCGTCATGGCCATGCAACTCGACCGCGAATTCGTCGAGGCCCAGGACCGGCACAGCATGATCGACGCCTATGAGCTGGCCATGGACGTCCTGGGCGCGGCCGGCTACCACGAGTACTGCCACGGGTACTGGGTGCGCGACGCGTGCCACGAGGACCAGGACGGCAACTACAAGTACGACCTGGCCGGCGACAAGATCGGCTTCGGCAGCGGAGCCGAGTCCGTCATCGGCCACCACCTGCTGTGGAACGAGAACGAGAAATACGCCCGATACCTGCTCGCCCCGCGCGAGTTCACCTTCGCCCACCGCTTCACCGCCGACGATCCGGAGCGGCTCACCGCCCCCGTCGGCGGCGCTCTGATGACCAGGGAAGGGGTCGACTTCGCCCGCTTCCGCAGGCTGACCGGACTGGACTTCGCCGAGGTCCGTGCCACCCCGTACGTCCGCCGCTGGTTCGACCTGCTCGAGCAGTGCGGCGGCCGCTTCGTCGAGACCCCGTACAGCCTCCGGCTGGACCGCGCCACCATCCACCGTGCCTACATCACCCACCTCGCCCACACCATGGCCCACGGTCTGCCCCCCGAACGCGCCTGATCCCGGCCCGAGGAGCTGCCCATGACCCGCAGGTCCAGCGAAGTCCGTACCCACTACAGTGAGTTGATCAATGCTCTGCAGGCGGAGGGCGACCACGACGCCGCGCGCCGGTGCGCCAGGCTCGCCGTGGAACAGGGCGTCTGGCGCCACCCGGCACAGCGGCCCGTGCACTATGTGCCCTCGATCCCGCCGCGCCCCGTCCACGACCCCGCCGCCTTCTGGTTCACCGCTCACCTGGAGGAGAACTTCGCGGCCATGCGCGCCGAGCTCGACCGCGTCACCGACCCCGCTCGGCAGGGCTTCCTGCCGGTCGAGGAACGGCTGCTGGGTGCGGGCCGGTGGGAGCAGGTCACCTTCTACGAGGCCGGCCAGCGCTTCGACGACGCCTGCTCCCGCTTCCCGGTCACCGCCGCCGTGATCGAGGCGATCCCGGAGGCCTCGTACGCCGGCTCGGGCGTTGTCACCCTCTCCTGGCTGTACCCGGGGACGCACATCGTGCCCCACTGCGGGGGCACCAACACCCGGCTCCGGGCCCACCTGGGCCTGAAGGTGCCCGAGGGGCCCGTCCTGCGTGTGGGGGAGGAGCGGCTGCACTGGGAGGAGGGCCGCTGCCTCGTCTTCGACGACTCCTTCGAACACGAGGTCCGGCACGAGGGAACCGAGCCCCGCGTGGTGCTCCTCATGGACGTCACCC
This sequence comes from Streptomyces sp. NPDC052396, assembly GCF_044593195.1. Taxonomy (NCBI): domain Bacteria; kingdom Bacillati; phylum Actinomycetota; class Actinomycetes; order Kitasatosporales; family Streptomycetaceae; genus Streptomyces; species Streptomyces sp. NPDC052396. The sequence goes on along the minus strand of NZ_JBIUAW010000010.1, from coordinate 91,207 downwards.
ATCCCGAACTCGACGACTCACTGCGCGACGCGATCCTCGCCGACCGGGCCTCCTTCGCCGACCGTGTGGTGGGCTTTATGAACAAGCAGGGCATCAGCAGGATCGAAATCAACCAGGATGCGGTCAGGCTCTATGCGGACCCGAACACGACAAGTCTGATCCACCGCCATCTGCGCGAAGTCGGCGCGTCCTCAGTCGAGTTGAAGGAGGGACGCCTGTGCTACGATTAAAAAATTGATCAATGCGGGGTATTGATTTCCCCGGAAATTCCGAAATCCTGAAAGCTCGAAAGTTCGAAAGCTCGAAAGGGTGCCGTCGTGACGAAATTCTCGGGTGCTGTCCCCGTCCTGACCGCCGTCGATGTCCCGGCGAATGTCTCCTTCTGGGTGAACACACTCGGCTTCCGGAAGGATTTCGGCGACGGGGATTTCGCCGGGGTGAGCCGGGGGGACGTACGGCTCTACATCAGCCGCACCGAGCACCAGATCGTCGCCGACAACACCTCCGCCTGGATCGAGGTCACGGACCCCGACGCCCTGCACACGGAATGGGCCGCGGAGGTCTCCACCGACTACGCGAACGCCTCCGGCCCGGCCATGACACAGGTCGGCGACTCCCCGGCGGGCCGCGAGTTCGCCGTCCGCGACCCCGCCGGGAACTGTGTCCACTTCGCCGCGGCGGAATGACGACGCGGAATGACGACAGGGATGAGGAGCAGCAGCCATGGCACAGAGCACGGGACGGCCGACGCTCACCGAAGCCGCCAGGGACGGTGACCTGACGGCCCTGCGCGCCGCGCTCGCCGCCGGCGCCGACCCGGCGGCCCGGGACGCCGACGACTGGAGCGCCCTGGACTGGGCAGCGGGCCGGGGCGACGCCGAGGCCGTACGGGCCCTGCTGGCGGCCGGAGCCGAACCCGGCGCCACGGGCCGCGAGGCCCGCACCCCGTACGAGATCGCCGTGGCCGCCGGCCACCGCGACGCGGCCCGGGAACTGCGCGCCGCCGAGGACGCCGGCCACAACCCCCCGCCGCCGCGCACCTGGGAACCGTACTGCCGGGCCTACCCGCAGCCCGAACTCGCCGCATATCCTGGCTGGCCCGGTGAGGAGGGGGAGGACGGCATGCTGTACCTCCACCACGACCTCACCGTCACCCGCTTCATCTGGCACGGCGAGGACGTGGTGTTCGACGCCGTGACGCCCGAGTGGGAGCGGTTCTGCCGCGACGAACTCGGCTTCTCCGCCCCCGACGACTTCGACTTGATGCCATGACCACGACCGTACGCATCCTCCTCACCGCCCCCGACCTGCCCGGCGACGGCGGCGAGAGCGGACTCCAGGACAAGACCGGAGCGCTGCTGCCCGGACGGCCCGGCCCGGGCGCCACCACGCGCTACGAGCTCGACGTCCCCCTGCGCACCGCCTCCGGGACCACCGACTTCTCCGGGCCGTATGTGCACGGCACGCGCGGCGAGCGGTTCCTCTACCTCGGCCGCCGCGATCCCTCCGGCACGGGCTGGGCCCGCCGCTGCAAGGTCATGCTGCCCGCCGCGGCCCCGGCCGACGGCAGCCTCTCGGCGACCGTCACCGATGTGAGCGCCAGCCGCGCCCGGCTCACCGACGACGGCTGGAAGGCGGGGGAGCGGGCCCATGACTGACGGCACCTTACGCACGGACCGCCTGCGCCTGACTCCGCTGGACCCGGACGCCGACGCCGCATCCCTTCACCGCGCCTATGGCGATCACGAGGTAATGCGGTGGTGGAACAGACCGGCCTGCGCCGACCCGGCCGAGACCGCGCGCCACCTCGCCGAATGCACCGGCCAGGAGGACGCCCGGCTGTGGACGGTCAGGACGGCGGACGGCGAGGCCGTGGGCATGGCAGGACTGCTCGGCGAGATCGAAGTACCGGGACTCACCTGGCTGTTGTGCAAGGACGCCTGGGGCCACGGCTATGCGACGGAGGCCGCCGCGGCCGTGGCCGGCCACGCCCTCGGCCCCCTCGGCCTGGACCGCGTGGAGGCCTGGATCGAGGCCACCAACCGCCGCTCCCGCGCCGTGGCCGCACGCATCGGCCTCACCGAACGCGGCCGCCTCGCCCAGCACTACGCCCACCGCGACCGCCCGCACGAAGTGGTCGTCCTGGGCCGGTCCCGGACGGAGGAGCCCACGACGACCCTGGCCGTGGTCACCGACCTGCCGGTGCAGGACGTGTCCGCCACGCTCGCGCTCCTGCGCACGGCCCTCGGCGCCCGCAGCGCCTTCGTCCTCGGCGACCCGCCGTTCCTCGCCGAGGCCGTCCTCGGCCCCTGGAGCACCGGCCCCCGGATCCGGATCGAGGCCGCGGAACACCGGCCCGCCGCCGTCCGCCTCCGGCTCGACGTGGCCACCGACGCTGCGCCCGTCCACCGCAGGGCGGTCGACGCCGGCGCTCGAGTCGACGGCCGGCCGGTCCAACAGCCCTGGGGACGGAGCGAATTCGTCATCCGGCTCCCCGAAGGCCACGAACTCACCGTGTCCGCACCGTCCGTTCCTTCCTGACCGAGAGCACCTCCCGCCCCGACCGAGGAGACGCACCGATGTCAGAAGCAGTACGACCACCCGAGACGTCCAGCGAGCCATGGGAGGGACTGGCCGACCGGCCGGCCAATCCCACCCAGCTCCGGCGGCCCGCCTTCCTCATGAACGCCCCCTTCTCCTACACCTGTGAGGTCCCCAACAACGTCTGGATGGAGGAACTGACCGCGGAGGAACGGATACCCGACACCCAGCGCGCCTTCGCCCAGTTCCTCGACCTCTACAACTACGTGGCCTCCGAAGCCCTCGTGGTACTCCTGCCCACACCGCGCACCACCGGGCTCCAGGACCTTGTCTTCACCGCCAACCTCGGCATCGTGCTGGAACACCTCGAGGACCGGAACACCGTCGTCATCTCCCGCTACACCTCACCGCCCCGCCAGGCGGAAACCCCGGTCGGCACCGAGTTCTTCAAGGCGATGGGCTACGAAACCCACGTCCCACCCACCCGGTTCGAGGGCGAGGCCGAGCTCAAGCACCTCCACGACAACGTCTACGTCGGCGGCTACGGCCAGCGCTCCGACCGCGAGACATACGACTGGATGGAACGGACCTTCGGCATGGAGGTCGTCAAGCTCCGGATGACCGACCCCCACCTCTACCACCTCGACTGCTCGGTCTTCCCGCTCACCGACCAGAAGACCCTCGTATGCACCGCGCTCTACGACGAAGCGGAAATACGCGAACTCGAGAAACGCACCGAGATACTCGACATCGACGAGGACGACGCCTACACGGGCATCTGCAATTCCGTACGCCTGGACAACGTCCTCCTCAACTCCTCGCACATACACGACCTCAAGGCCGGCACCGACGAATACGACAGCGAAGTGCGCAAGAACCGGAAGCTGGAGGACATCGCCTCCCGGCTTGCCTTCGAGGTCTCCTACTTCAACCTGTCCGAGTACCACAAGGGCGGGGCCCTGCTGTCGTGCATGATGATGCACCTCAACCGCTTCTCCTACGCCTTCCCCCTGCTGTGACGCGCTCGCGCAACATCGATGTCCTGTGGTCCTTCGTCCGCCCCCACCGCCGCGCCCTGGTACTGGGCCTGCTGCTGGGCCTCGGCACCACCCTCGCCCAACTGGCCACCCCGATGGTCACCAAGCACGTGCTGGACGGACTGGACGAACGGGCGCCGGTCGGCCCGTCCATCGCCGTGCTCGTCGGCCTGCTCCTCGTCGGCACCGGGTGCGCGCTGGTGGAGTGGATCCTGCTGGGCGGCCTGGCCGAACGCATCGTGCTCGAGGCCCGCAGCTCCATGGTCCGGCTGCTGCTGCACGCCCGGGTCGCGGCGCTGGCAGGCCGCTCCGGCGGCGAACTCGTCACCAGCGTCACCTCGGACACCCTCCTGCTGCGCGAGGCCGCGACGAGCTCGATCGCCGACCTCGTCAACGCGGTCGTCCTGCTGGTCGGCGCCCTCGCCCTGATGGGCACCCTCGACGGGGTCCTGCTCGGCACCACGCTCGGCGCCATCGCCGTCATCGGCGCGGTGGTCGCCGTGCTGATGCCGCCGATGGCGGTCGCCCAGCGCGAGGCCCAGGCGGCGGTGGGCCGCCTGGGCGGCGTACTGGAGGGCACCCTGCGCGCCATCCGCACCGTCAAGGCGAGCCGCGCCGAAGGCCGTCAGTGCGCCAAGGTCCTCGCCGAGGCGCAGGAGTCGACGCGCCAGAGCATCCGCGCCGTACGCTTCGAGGCCGTCGCCTGGACCGTGGCGACCGGCGGTATCCACATCGCCATCCTGGTCGTCCTCGCCCTCGGCGCCTGGCGGGTGACCACGGGCGTGCTCCCCGTCTCCAGCCTGGTCGCCTTCCTGCTCTACGCCTTCCAGATCCTCGACCCGGTCACCAGCCTCACCCGCACCGTGAGCAACTTCCAGTCAGGCGTTGCTGCGGCGGAGCGCATCCGCGCCCTGGAACACCTGGAGGCGGAAGACCTGACCCCCGCCCCCGCCCCGCTCACCGCACCCACTCCCTCCGTGGTGGCCTTCCACAAGGTCACGGCCCGCCACCGCCCGGACGGCCCCCCAGCCCTCAGCGACCTCACCTTCACCATCCCGCGCCGCGGCCACACCGCCATCGTCGGCCCCTCGGGCGCGGGCAAGACAACGGTCTTCTCCCTCCTGCTCGGCTTCCTCCAGCCACAGCACGGCGAACTGACCCTGGACGGAACTCCTTTTTCGCAATGGCCACTTGACGCCGTCCGAGCCCGCATGGCCTACGTCGAACAGGACGCCCCCCTGCTCCCCGGCACCCTGCGGGAGAACCTCCTCTGCCGCCACCACGACGCCGACGATGCCGCCCTGTGGGCGGCACTGCGCGAGGTCCGCCTCGACGCGAGGATGCGCGCCCTGCCCGACGGACTCGACGCCGTCCTGACGGACACGACGATGTCCGGCGGCGAACGCCAGCGCATCGCCCTCGCCCGCGCGCTCGTCGGCGACCCCGACATCCTGCTCCTCGACGAGGCCACGGCCCAGCTGGACGGCCTCACCGAAGCCGCCGTACGCGACGTCGTCCGCCGCACGGCGACCCGCGGCGCGGTCGTCACCATCGCCCACCGCCTGTCCACCGTGAGCGATGCCGACCGCATACTCGTCCTCGACCAGGGCCGCCTCCGCGCCCTGGGCACCCACGCCCAACTCCTCGGCGAGGACGCCCTCTACCGCGACCTCGTCGCCGCCCTCCGCATCGCCCCGGCGCCGGGGGCGGACGGCGACGCCGTGTAGTGGATGCGGTGGTCACTGCCGATGCGCTCTGACCCGGGTTCGGACCGGGGCGCCCTGCCCGCCGGGCGCCGGCCGCCCGGTAGCTGTCGCCCGCCGAGAGGACGCCGGGGGAGTCGCTGCCCGCGAGGCGAGCAACGGCGGCGGGGTCAGGACCTGCCGGCGGCCCCGTGCACCTGGACCGCCCCGCTCGTGCCCCCCTCCACAGCGGAGCGCCCGCCTTCGCCTCAACGGCTTCCTCGGTGCACGTCCACGCGCATGGCCGAGTATGTTGGCCGGGGCGACCGCGGTGCGGGTTCGGGGGAAGGCGGCCTCATGGGCGAAGGTGCGAAGCAGGTGCGCGACTTATTGATCCGGCCTCTGCCCGGCGCGTTGAAGGAGCACGCCGCACGCGGGCCGGGCCGCGTCGCCTACGAGGACGCCCGGCGGAGTGTGACCTACGGGGAGCTGGAGCGGCGGTCCGCCCGGCTGGCGGGTCATCTGCGGCGGATGGGCGTACGGCACGGTGACCGGGTGGCGCTCTGCGTGGGCAACCGGGTGGAGTTGGTGGAGAGCTGGCTGGCCGTGCTGCGTGCGGGGGCCGTGGGGGTGCTGCTCGACCCCGGCTCGACGGAGGACGAACTGGCCTACCTGGTCGGTGATTGCGCCCCGGCGCTGGTGGTCACGGGGGCCGCTCTGCTGCCGGCGCTCGGACACGCCGCTCCGGGTCTGCGGACGCTGGCGGTGGACACGGCCGCCTTCGGGGAACTGGCCGGCAGCGACCCCGGACTCCCGCCGCGCGACGACCTCGGCCTCGACGAACCGGCCTGGATCCTCTACACCTCGGGTACGACCGGGCCGGGCAAGGGCGTGGTGTCCACTCAGCGCGCCGCGCTGTGGTCGGTGGCGGCGGCCTACGTCCCGCTGTGGGGGCTGGGGCCGCAGGACCGGCTGCTCTGGCCGTTGCCGATGGCTCACGCCTATGCCCACTCGTTGTGTCTGCTGGGGGTGGTCACGGTGGGGGCCGGCGCCTACCTCCTCGACCGCGGTGCCCGTCCGGCGGACGCGCTGACCGAGCGGCCGTTCACCCTCCTTGCCGGTGTGCCCGCAACGTACCGGCTGCTGCTCGACGAACTGTCCCACACATCCCGGCGGCCACTGCCGGGGCTGCGCCGCTGCGTGAGCGCGGGCGCGCCCTGCCCGCCGGAGCTGCGCTCGGAGGTCGAGCGGCAGTTGGGCGTTCCGCTGCTCGACGGCTATGGCTCCACCGAGACCTGCGGAAAGATCGCGGTCGCCCCGTTCGACGGCGCGGGGCCCGACGGGCTGCCGGTGCCGGTGCCCGGCGTCGAGGTGCGGGTGACCGATTCGGCGACCGGCGAGGACGTCGCCGACGGAGGCGAGGGGGAGATCCGGGTCCGCGGCCCCCAGTTGATGACCGGCTATCACCGTCGCCCCGACGAGACGGCCCGGGCCCTGCGGGGCGGCTGGTATCGCACCGGAGACCTCGGCCGCCGCACCCGGGACGGCGGTCTGTGCGTCACCGGCAGGGTCGAGGACCTGATCATCAGCGGTGGTGAGAACGTCAACCCCTCCGAGGTCGAGCGGGTGTTGCTGGACTGCGCCGGGGTGATGGACGCGGCGGTCGTCGGCAGGCCGCACGACGTGCTGGGCGAGGTGCCCGTCGCGTTCGTCGTACCCGGCCCCCAGGGCGTGGACACCGATGCCCTCCGTGCCGCGTGCCGGGCACGGCTGTCGGCGGTCAAGGTGCCTCACGAGTTCCATGAGACGACCGAGCTGCCCCGGACGCGCTCGGGCAAGGTCCAACGGCGGGCGCTGGCCGGGCAGTCGGCCGAGGAGGCCGCGGCATTACGCGCCACGGCCACCTCGGAACTCCTCGAACGGCTGCGGCCGTTGCCCGCGTCCGCACGCCACGAAGCCGTACTGCGCCTGGTCCTCGACGCGGTGGCCGAAGCCGGTGACGTGCCGGGTCAGGACGTGGTCCCGGAACTGCCCTTCGCCGGAATGGGGTTCACCTCCCTCGCGGGGGTACGGCTGCGCGACCGGCTCGCCGCGGCCACCGGACTGACCCTGCCCACGACCCTGGTGTACGACCGGCCGACCCCCGCCGCCGTGGCCCGCAGCCTGTACGCCACCCTCTTCGGCGACCCGGAGACCGCATCGGCAGCCGGAACATCCCGTACCGCGACGGCCGGGGAACCGGTGGCCGTGGTCGCCATGGCATGCCGCTACCCGGGCGCCGACGGCGATGTCACCTCTCCCGAGGAACTGTGGCACCTGGTCGCGGACGGAACCGACGCGACGTCCGGCTTCCCCGCCGACCGCGGCTGGGATGTGGCGAGGATCCACGACCCCGACCCGGACCGCCTCGGCACGTCCGTCACCCGCCGGGGAGGATTCCTGCGCGGGGCCGCGGACTTCGACGCGGCCTTCTTCGGCATGTCCCCGCGCGAAGCCCTGGCCACCGACCCGCAGCAGCGGCTGCTGCTGGAGATCTCCTGGGAGCTGTGGGAGCGGGCCGGTATCGACCCGCTCACCCTGCGGGACAGCGACACCGGCGTATTCGTCGGCGTCATGCACGACGACTACGCCGGACGCCTCCTGCACCATGGGCCCCACGAGCTGGAGGCGCACCTCGCGCTGGGGTCGGCGGGCAGCGTGGCGTCCGGCCGTCTCGCCCATCATCTGGGGCTCCGAGGGCCCGCCGTGACCGTGGACACCGCCTGCTCGTCCTCACTCGTGGCCTTGCACTGGGCGGCGCGGGCGCTGCGCTCCGGCGAGTGCGCGCTGGCCGTCGCCGGGGGAGTCACCGTGATGGCCACTCCGGCGTCGTTCGTCGCCTTCAGCAGGCTGCGCGCACTGGCGCCGGACGGCCGCTGCAAGCCCTTCTCCACGACGGCGGACGGCACCGGCTGGGGCGAGGGCGCGGGGCTGGTCCTGCTGGAGCGGCTGTCCGACGCCCGGCGCAACGGCCACCCCGTGCTGGCCGTGCTGCGCGGCTCGGCCGTCGCCTCCGACGGCGCCTCCAACGGGCTCACCGCCCCCAGCGGCCCGGCCCAACAGGATGTCATCCGGCGGGCGTTGGCCGACGCCGGACTGTCCCCCGCGGACATCGACACCGTGGAGACACACGGCACCGGCACCGCACTCGGCGACCCCGTCGAGGCCCGGGCACTCCAGGCCGCCTACGGGCAGCACCGCCCGGCGGACCGCCCGCTGTGGCTGGGCGCGCTGAAGTCCGTCACCGGGCACACCCAGGCCGCGGCAGGTGTCGGCGGCGTCATCAAGACCGTCATGGCCATGCGCCACGGGCGGCTGCCGCGCATCCTGCACTGCGCGCGGCCGACACCACAGGTGGACTGGGATGCGGGCGGCGTGCGGCCGTTGACGGAGGACCGGGAGTGGGCGACGGCCGACGGACGGCCCCGCCGCGCCGGGGTGTCGGCGTTCGGGATCGGCGGGACCAACGCCCACGTCATCCTGGAAGAGGCGGTCCCCGGGGCCGATGCCGGGCGGGATGCCGATCCGGTGGCCCTCGTACCGCCGCTGCTGCTGTCCGGTGCTGACGCGGGCGCGCTCCGCGACCAGAGCCGACGGATCGCCGAACTGCTGCGCGGGGAACCGGGATTGTCCCCACTCGACGTCGCCTTCTCCCTGGCCACCACCCGCGCCGCGCTCTCCTGCCGCGCCGCTGTGGAGGCCGGCGATCGTGCTGTTCTGCTGGATGCTCTGGACAGCCTGGCGGCGGACGGCCCCACGCCCCTGGCGGGCGCGGTGGTCCGGACCACCACCGGGCCCACGGCCCGCCTCGCCGTGCTCTTCACCGGACAGGGGGTGCAACACCCCGGCATGGGACGCGCCTTGCACGGCACGTTCCCGGTCTTCGGCGCGGCCTTCGACGCCCTGTGCGCCCGTTTCGACGCGGCCTTCGGCGACGGCCTCCGTCCGCTGAGGGAGGTGCTGTGGGCTCCCGAGGGCACCACGAACGCCACGGCCGTCCGCGACCGGACGGGCATCGCCCAGGCGGGACTGTTCGCCTTCGAAGTGGCCCTCTTCCGGCTGCTGGAATCCTGGGGGATCCGTCCCGCCGTCCTGGCCGGACACTCCCTGGGCGAGATCGTCGCGGCCCATGTCGCGGGCATCCTGACGGAACCGGACGCCGTCGCCCTCGTCGCCGCACGAGGACGCCTTATGCAGCAACTCCCCGGCGGCGGAGCGATGGTGGCCCTGGAAGCCTCCGAGGACGAGGCCCTTGCGGCACTGGGCGACCTCGCGGACCGGGCGGCCGTCGCCGCCGTGAACGCCCGGCACTCGGTCGTCGTCTCCGGCGAGGAGGCGGCCGTACTCGCCGTCGCGGACCGCTTCACCGCCCGCGGCCGGCGCGCCACCCGGCTGCGGGTCGCCCACGCCTTCCACTCCCCGCTGATGGAACCGGCCCTGGCCGCCTTCGAACGCGTCGCCGCCGGCCTGACCCACCACGAGCCGCGCATCCCGGTGATGTCCGCCGTGACCGGTCGCCCGGCCGCAGGGGACGAGCTGCGCTCGGCCGCGTACTGGGTACGGCATGCCCGGGCGACCGTGCGCTTCGCCGATGTCGTGCACCGGCTGACGCACGACGAACGCATCACCGTCTGCGCGGAGTTGGGTCCAGGAGCGCAGCTCACCGCGGCGGCCACCGCCGGGTCCGCCCAAGAGGACGGCCGTGCACCCGTGTTCCTCGCCACCGCGCGGAGCGGTGCCCCGGAACCCGCCGCGCTGCTGTCCGCCGTGGCCCGGCTGCATGTGGAGGGAATCCGGGTCGACTGGCGCCGGGTGTACGAGGGCAGCGGCCCCCGGCGGGTGGACCTGCCGACGTACCCGTTCCAGCGCCGGCGCCACTGGCTGCCCGGCGGCGCCGCGCCGTCCGCACCCCGCACGGACGGCCGCGCCCATCCACTGCTGACCGGGGCCGCCACGCTGCCCGGTACCCAACGTCTGGTGTGCACGGGTGACTTGTCCGGTACGGACCAGCCGTGGCTGCGCGACCATGTCGTCGCCGGGAGCACCCTGGTCCCCGCGGCGGTGTTCGCGGAAACGGCGCTCCACGCGGGCGGGATGTGCGGACTCGACGGACTGGAGGAGCTGGTACTGCTGTCCCCGCTGGCCCTTCCCGACGGGGACGGACGGATACAGCTACAGGTGGAGCTCGGTGAACCGGACGCCGCCGGACACCGCGCGGTGGACATCCACTCCCGCCCCCGGACGGCGGGCCCGCTCGGTAACTGGACCCACCACGCCACGGGACGGCTCGGCCCCGTACCACGAGCCCGGGAGCGCGAGGGCGATGACGGGACGTGGCCGCCCCAAGGAGCCGTTCCGCTGGACCTCACCGGCGCCTATGAGCGACTGGCCACGGCGGGACACGCCTATGGGGCGGCGTTCCGGGGCGTCACCGCCCTCTGGCGGAGCCCGAGTTCGGGTGAGCTGTTCGCCGATGTGCGGTTGCCTGCCGAGCTGCACTCCGAAGCGCGACGCTGCGTCATCCATCCCGCCCTGCTGGACGCGGCGTTGCACGCGCCCCTGCTCGCCGCAGGCTCCGTCGGCCCCGCCCGCCTCCCTTTCACCTTGCGAGACACGGCAGTTCACGCCATCGGCGCCACGGCACTGCGGGTGCGTGTCCGCACCGTCGGCGCGGACGAGGTCAGCGCGCATCTCACCGATCCCGCGGGCGCTCCGGTGGCCCGGGTGGGGTCCGTGACCACGCGTCCGCTGCCGACGTCACTCTCCGAGGACGGAGCCGGGGCCCTGTACCGCCCGCACTGGGTCGGTGTACCGGTCCATGACGACGGACCGGCGCTCACCGTGACGCAACCCGACGACCTGGGACTCCGGACAGCGCTCTCCGGAGCCGGTACGGGCCCCGGGCCGGCCGTCGTCTCCCTGGCCGCCCCACCGGCGGCCGCGGCGAAGAGCCCCGCCGAAGCCACGCACGTCCTCACCGCACGCGCCCTGTGCGTGCTGCGGGAGCACCTGTCCCGTCCGGCAGACGGTGGCGGGCGGCTGGTCGTGGTCACCCGCGGCGCCTTCCGCGACGCTCCGGACCTGCCGGCCGCCGCCGTGTGGGGCCTGGTGCGGTCCGCGCAGTCGGAGCACCCCGGACGGCTCACCGTGGTCGACCTCGACGACCACCCCTCGTCCCCGCTGCTCCTGCCCGCCGCCCTTGCCACCGGTGAGCCACAACTCTCCCTGCGCGAAGGCGCCGTACGCGTTCCCCGGCTCACGCCCGCGACGGGGGACCGTGCCTGCGGCGGTGCCCTGGGCGGCGGCACCGTGCTGATCACCGGCGGCACCGGGGGCCTCGGCGCGCTCCTCGCCCGGCACCTGGTCGCCCGGCATCGGGTCCGGCACCTGGTCCTGCTCAGCCGACGCGGCCCACGGGCGCCAGGGGCCGAGCGGCTGCGGGCCGCGCTGGAACGCTCCGGGGCCCGTGCGGACGTGCTCGCCTGCGACACCGCCGACCGCGAACGGCTGACGGAGGTGATCACCCGGTACGCGTCCACCCTCACTGCCGTGGTGCACGCAGCCGGAGTCCTCGACGACGGCGTCCTGGCGGCCCTCACCCCCGCACGCCTGGACGCCGTATTGCGACCGAAGGCGGACGCGGCCTGGAACCTGCACGAGGCCACCGAGGGCCTGCCCCTGTCGCACTTCGTCCTGTTCTCCTCGGCGGCCGGGCTGCTGGGCAACCCGGGCCAGGCCAACTACGCCGCCGCCAATGCCTTCCTGGACGCCCTCGCCCGGCACCGCACCGCCGTGGGCCTGCCCGCGCTCTCCCTCGCCTGGGGACCCTGGGGCGGGCCGGACGGGATGGCGGCGGCCCGCGCGGACCGCCCCGGCCGGGCGGCAGACGACATCCTTCGGGCGATGCCTCCCGACCGCGCGCTGGCCCTGTTCGACACCGCCCTGGACATGAACGCCCCGGTGCTCGCCCCGCTGCTGCTCGCCCCGCCGCACCCCACCGCCCCTCCCGGCGGCACCCCGCCGCTCCTGAACACCCCGCTCCCACCGGCCCGCCCCACCGCGCACTCCGGGAGCGCGACGCCCGCGGCCTGGCGGCGAGGACTCGACGCGCTGCCGGACCCCGACCGCCGCGCCGCGCTGCTGGAACTGGTCCGCGAGGAGACCGCCGAGGTCCTCGCCCACCCCGACGCGTCCGCCGTGCCCCCCGACCGCCCCCTCACCGAGCTGGGCCTCGACTCCCTGACGGGCGTCCTGCTGCGCAACCGGCTCAACGCCCGTACCGGCCTGTCCCTGGGCGCGGCCGCCGTCTTCGACCTGCCGAGCGCCCGGGAACTCGCCGACCACCTGTACGAGGCATTGCCGGGGGAACCGGGGCCGGAGGAGAAAACCGAGCCCCGACCGCCCCGGACGCTCGCCTCCCTCTACCGAGGAGTGTGCGGGACCGGCGATGTCGTCTCGGCCATGCATCTCCTCGTCACCGCCTCCCTTGCGCTGCCCGCCTTCGACGCCACCGAGGCCACCCGCCACGCGCTCGCCCCCCTCCGGCTGGCCGAGGGCGGGGACGACGACGGTCCCGCGCTGGTGTGCCTCCCCGCCTTCACCCCCGGCCTGGGCCGCCCCGGTTTCGCCACCCTGGCTTCCTTCTTCCGGGGCGAGCGGGACGTCCTCGAACTCCGGCACCCCGCACTGGACCGAGGAGAGGCCGTCCCCGGCACCTGGGAGACCCTCACGGAACTCCACGCCGCCACCGTGCGGGAACACCTCGGGGACCGCCCCTACGTCCTCGTCGGCCACTCGATGGGCGGCTGTGCGGCTCACTCCGTGGCCGCCCGGCTGGCGGGCACCGCGACTCCGCTGGCCGGTCTCGTCCTCGTCGACACCTACCATGTCACCCCGGATGACGAGGACCGGCCGTGGCTGCTGGCCATGCCCGCCCGCCCGGCCCTCGAACTGGGCGAGCAGTTCGATGCCGTGGTGGACGACACCTCCCTGGCGGCCCTGGGCGCCTACAGCCGCCTGGCCCGCGGCTGGACCCCGGAACCCATGCCGATTCCCACCTTGTTGATCCGCGCCACCCGGCCCCCGTCCCCGGGCGGGGGCTGGCGGCAGACCGCTTGGCCCGCTCCGTGCGCGACCGCCGATGTCGTCGGCGACCACTGGAGCGTCCTCGAGGAGGAGGCGCGTACCACTGCCGGAACGATCAGTGCCTGGCTCATGGGGCCGGGCCGTCCATAACGATCACCGTGGCGCCTTCGCGCCCGAAGCGATACGCGGTGGCGACGCCGATCCCGGACCCGCCGCCGGTGACGACGACCTTGCCGGCGAAGCGGTTCCCGTCCACGGCGACTCCCCACTGTTCTGCGAGCTCCGGATTTTCCCTGCTCAAGGCAAGCCCGGTAGCGGAAGGTGACGCAAGGGGTGAACCGCGGCTGTGGTGAGTCGGCGTGGGACCAGGGCGGGGCCCGGTGTGGGTTCAAGCGGTGCCGAAGACGTGGCGCAGGAAGTCGATGGCCTGGGTGAGGGCGGCTTCGGCGGCCTTGGTGCCGCGCAGCGCGTTGAGCATCACAAAGTCGTGGATGATCGCGGGGTAGCGGGTGCTGGTGACATGGACGCCGGCCTGGCGCAGCTTCGCGGCGTAGGCCTCGCCCTCGTCGCGGAGGACGTCGGCCTCCGCGGTGATGACCAACGCCGGTGGCAGACCCTCCAGTTGGCCGACCGTGGCGCGCAGCGGGCTGGCGGTGATCTGGGCGCGCTGGGCCGGGTCGGTCGTGTACTGGTCCCAGAACCACTGCATGGCGTCGCGGCGCAGGAAGTAGCCGGTGGCGAACCGGTGGTAGGAGGGGGTGTCGAAGGCGGCGTCGGTGACCGGGTAGAAGAGCACCTGCCCGGCGAGCGGGATGCCGCCGCGCTCCTTGGCCATGAGCGTGAGGGCGGCGGCCATGTTGCCGCCGACCGAGTCGCCGGCGACCACGATCCGGGTGGCGTCCAGGTCCTTGGCGGAGCCGTCGGTGACGACCCAGCGGGCGACCGCGAAGTTCTGCTCGATGGCGACCGGGTAGCGGGCCTCGGGGGACAGGTCGTACTCCGGGAACACCACCGCGGCCCCTGCGCCGACGGCGAGTTCGCGTACCAGGCGGTCGTGCGTGTGGGCGTTGCCGAACACCCAGCCCGCGCCGTGCAGGTAGACGATCACCGGCTGCGGGCCGGTGGCGCCCTCGGGCCTGACGATCCGCGTGCGTACCGAGCCGGTGGGACCGCCGGGGACGGTGAGCCACTCCTCGTCGACGGCGGGCTTGGCGATGTCCCCGGACTGGACCTGGTCGACGGCCTTGCGGCCCTCGGCCGGGCCGAGGTCGAAGAGGAAGGGCGGCTCGGCGGTCGCGGCGGCGAACTCGGCCGCGGCCGGCTCCAGGGCCGGCGCGGCATCGGTCTGGTCGGTCATGGCTGAACCTCCGTGAAAGTGGGGCTGGTTGACGGCTCCGGTGCGGAGTCGCGCCGGGCGGGAGAGCGGGTACGGGGAGTACTGGCCGGCAACGGGCGGGCCGTCAGGGCAGATCGAAGCCGAGGGAGGACAGGGCGGCCTCCGCGGCCTGCTGGTCCTGCTCGTATGTGCCGCCGGAGATGCCCAGGCCACCGATGCACCGGCCGCCGGTGGTGATCGGGTAACCGCCGCCGACCGCCAGCAGGCGGGGGTGGTGGCCCAGGGGAGCGACCTGACGGTCGGCCAGGTACTCGTTCCACACATGGGTGGCGGTCCGGAACGACGCGGCGGTCCAGGCCTTGTCGACGGCGACCTCGGCGGTGAGGAACGGGGTGTCGTCGGCGCGGTCGAACGCCTTCAGGTGACCCCCGGCATCGGTGACGGCGACAGCTGCCTCGAAGCCGATCCGGGCCGCGGCCGCGTGCACGGCCGCGATCAACGCGCCGGCCGTGGCCCGGGTGATCGAGTAGTCGGTGGACGACGTGGTGGGGACGGTGTCAGTGGTCATGAGAGCTCCCCTACTGCAGCGGTGAGGCGGGCGTGGGTGTGACGCGGGTGACGACGGACTTCTCCGGTATCAGCAGGCCGTACACCACAGGCCCTATCTCCTTCGTCCACCGGTCGCTCTCGTAGACCGCGGCGTACAGCGTCTCGCGCTGGGCCTCGTTCTCGAAGCGCCGTATCCAGACGTAACCGTCCTTGTCCTCCTCGTCGGTGAAGGACGCGGTGACGATCATGCCCTTGGCGGTCTGGAAGGGGATGACCACGTCCTCCATATAGCGGATCCATTCCGCGCGGCGGCCGGGCCGGCTCTGGTAGCGCCGGATCTCGTAGAACATGCGGATGTTCCTTTCGGGTGGAGGGGGATCAGGCCGCGGCGCGGAGGACGAGCTTGCCGCGGGTGCGGCCGTTCTCACCTCGGGTGTGGGCCAGGGCGGCCTGCTCCAGCGGGAAGACGTCTTCGACCTCGGCCACGACCTCAGCGGCGTCGATGAGCTCGGCAATGCGGGTCAGGGCCGCACCGTCCGGCTCGACCAGGAACGGGGTGACCCGGACCCCGCGGGCCCGTGCGGCATCCGCCAGTTCGGGGGAGACGCCGGCCGGGATGGCGACCAGCAGACCGTCCGGGCGCAGGACTTCCAGCGAACGCAGGCTCGTCCTGTCGTGGACGTCGCCGACCAGGTCGATCACGATGTCGACGTCGCGTGCGACGTCCTCGAAGCGGACCGTGGTGTAGTCGATGACCTCGTCGGCGCCCAGTTCCTTGAGCCAGGCGTGACGGCCGCCGCTGGCGGTGGCGAGGACGTGCGCGCCCAGGTGCTTGGCGAACTGGACCGCGAAGTGGCCGACACCACCGGCGGCGGCGTGGATCAGCACCCGCTGCCCTGCCTGGAGGTCGGCGGTGTCCACCAGCGCCTGCCAGGCGGTCAGCGCTGCGAGCGGCACGGCCGCGGCTTCCTCGTGTCCCACGGTGGTGGGCTTGCGTGCGAACTGGCGGGCGGGGGCCGTGACGTACTCGGCGTAGCCGCCGGCCGCGCGCGGGAACCACGGCATCCCGTACACCTCGTCCCCCACCTTCAGGGTGGTGACGCCGAAGCCCACCGCCTCCACCACGCCGGAGACGTCCCAGCCGAGCACAAACGGCGGCTGCCCCAGCACCCCCGCCATGCCGCTGCCGGCCCGGGTCTTCCAGTCCACCGGGTTGACACCGGCGGCGTGCACCCGCACCAGCACCTCCGTCGGCAGCGGCTCGGGCCGGGGCACCTGCCGGACCCGGAGCACCTCCGGGCCGCCGAAACCGTCCTGGACGACTGCGCGCATCATGTCTGCGGACATGGCCATCTCCTTGAATCGCAGCATGCGGAAGGCCTTTGGCGGCCTCCGTGCCGACGGGAACGTCGACGGGAACATCGACGGGAATGAAGCTACGTCCGAGGGTGTAGTTACCAGCAAGGGAGACTGCTTCCCTTTGGAAACCATCCTGGTGAACCAGGTGAACCTGGTGAGGAGCGCCCTCAGATGACGACCAGCTGCCCGACCGGCCAGCACTCGCACCACGACGTCTATGCCGCGCAGTGTCCCTGCCGAGCCCTGCTCGACCTGCTGGCCAACAAGTGGTCAGCGCTGGCCATCGGCGCACTCGAGGACGGACCGCAACGTTTCGGCGCACTGCAGCGCCGGCTCCAGGGCGTCAGCCCCAAGGTGCTCACCCAGACTTTGCGCCGCCTGGAGGACTTCGGCCTGGTCGACCGCACCGTCTATCCGGCGGTGCCGCTGCACGTCGAGTACGCCCTCACCGCCCTGGGCAAGAGCGCCGCCGTCCCACTCAATCTGCTGCGCACCTGGGTCGAGGAGAACATCGACAACATCGGCGGTTCGGAGTCGGCCGACCGGGAGGGGGCCGAACCCATGCCCTGACAACCACCGGGCGACGGCCAACCGCCAGGGGGTCAGCCCGCCCGGTGTTGGGCGGTGAACTGGTCCAGCAGTCCCTGCGGGGTGTCGGCGCGGAAGCAGGTGCGGAGGTTGGCGGCGGACATCGCGGCCGCGGCCTGGCTGCGGGGGAAGAGCGCCTGTTCGTAGGCGGTGAGGGCGGCTTCGGTGTCGCCGGGGTGGGCGGCGATGGCCTGACCGAGCTCGGCGCCGTCGAGCATGGCGAGGTTGGCGCCTTCCCCGGCGAACGGGGGCGACGGCGCCCCTGCGGCTCAGGTGCCGGGTGGGGTGAACAAGTCGGGTTCGAGTTCGGCGACGATGCCCCTGGTGACCAGTCATTTCAGTCTCGAGGCCCTGCAACGGACGCTATCGCGCCCGGAATTGGGCATCGCGGTCCGGTTGGGGGAGTGCGACTGCCTGATCACCGACGACCGGTGCGTGCTGCGCGGCCGTACCTCCTAGGAGGACTATGACGATCCCGCCCTCGGCGCTGCCCGGTGCGAGTCATGCTGCGGCTGCCGCGGCCCACGGCCTGTCCGATGGAGGGGTAGGGGGGCCGGGTGAGCCGGTCCCCCCTACCCGGTTCGGTCAGGGCCAGCCCTGCTCCACCTTGGCGGGGGCGGTGTTCCAGCTCCTGGGTATGAGCGCGATCATGTAGGTTCCGCGGTCGAAGTCCTCGTACCCGGCAGACCAGTTCCGGAACTTGCTTTCGTACACGTGCATAGGGCCCAGGTCGCCATTGGGCGCGTGATAGTGGTTGGCGTGGGTCCAGATGGTGTTGTCGGCATCCGCCTCTGCTTGGGCACCGAACCAGCCGTAGTCGAAATTGACCCAGCTTTCACCGGGGTTGGCGGGGCTGCGCGGAATGTTTCTGTCCTTCGACATGTCGACCAGGCCGGTCCCCTGGTCGGGGCGGAAGGCGTCCGGGTCGCCGTACTTCCTCTTGTCGGAGGAGCCCCGCTGGTCCTGCCCGCTCCAGAAGTGCTTTGAGTAGATCACCGCCTTCATCCTGGACGGGTCGTAGTTGCCTCCGTCCCTTTCCCTGAAGGACGGTGTATTCCGCAGCGCCGAGTAGAAGTTCGAGCGGCTGTCCTCGTGGAGCAGAGCGTCATTGTTGTTGGTGAGTTCTGTCTTGAGGTTGTCGATGTACGTGCCCTCGTCGTGCGCGTTTCCCAGGGCCTTGTTCATGATGGACGCCACTTCACGTGCCCGCTTGAAACCCTTCCCCTCGTCGAAGCTGTCCTTGGCGATGC
Source organism: Streptomyces sp. NPDC052396 (assembly GCF_044593195.1). Lineage (NCBI taxonomy): Bacteria > Bacillati > Actinomycetota > Actinomycetes > Kitasatosporales > Streptomycetaceae > Streptomyces > Streptomyces sp. NPDC052396. The sequence continues at coordinate 72,741 of NZ_JBIUAW010000010.1, read as the reverse complement.
GGCCCTCGAACTCCGCCCGCGTTTCCCCGTCCCGGGGCCTGGTGTTCCTCAGGTCGTTCTTGTACTTGTTCTCGTCGAAGAACGAGAACGCCAATTTGTTCGTCGGGTAGGGGCCCGAGTTGACCCAGGTGACGCCGACGCAGCCGTAGGACAGCTTTTCTCGCTGTTCCTCGGTCATTTGCTGCTTCTTGCCGTCGCGGTGGCTGTAGACCTGCTGCCACTTGCGTATGTAGTTGTTGACGACCGTAGTGGCCCTTCCCCCGTAGGCCCGGTATGAGTCGGGCATTCTGTCGAGCGGCTCGGCGGGAGGGGTTTCCCTGTCATCGGAAAAGCTGGGGGCCCGGAAGGACGGCGCGACGCCATGCCGGCCCAGAGCCAGGGCTCTTTCGTTGAGTGCATTGATGTTCTCGACATCGTCCGCCGTCAGGCCGTGCGTTTCGGCGTAGGACCGCTTCGCTTCCCCGTTGCCGATGCCGGCGGCCTGGCTGACCGACGGCATTAATCCCGCGGTGCATATGACCGCACTCGCAGCGGCGAAGGCGAAAAATCTCCGACTCTTGCGCATGAAAATCAATGACTCCCTTGTGATGAAATCTCGTGAACGAGGGCATGCGAGTGCGGCGAGCCGCTGCGCCGGCGGCGCGGCCGTTGCCGGTCAGGACCGTGGTGGCCGCCGGGCGTGCTGGGCGCGACTCGGTCGCCCGGGTCGGGCGGGGCGGGTGATCGGCTACATCAGGGTCGTCGCCGAGGCGACGACGCGGGCCCGGTCCGGTTGGCCGGGGTTGCCGTAGCGGACCTCGACGCGCGGGTGGGAGCGCATGAACTCGATGTCGACCAGGCGGACTTGGCCGGGGTGGTCGACCGTGCGCACGGCGATGTCCGTGTCGAGGAAGAAGCTGAACTCACCCGTCGCCGGGGCGTAGACGAAGAACTTGCCGCCATCGAAGTCCTGTTGGGCGACGTCCTTCGTCAGGACCAGGGACCAGAAGCCCACACAGTGGCCAGTGGGACACATGAACTGGAAGTCGGCCCGCAGGCCGTCCAGTTCCATCCGGCGGAAGGGGTTGTCGTCGTCCGAGTTGACCACGGCAGCCGGGGTGGTGGTCGCCGGGGCGGCCGTGTTCGGTGTGGCCGCCTGGGCCCCCTGGGTAAGGGGCAGGGCCAGGGCCGCGGTCACGGCGACGGTGGTGAGGGCGCGGAGAGCGGTTCTGCGTATCACTTCTCGGCTCCTGGATGAGTGATCAGGTCGATACGAGCAGTGATCATGTACTTGTGTTAACTCCCCGGCAACATCATGGCTTTAAAACCGGCCAACCTGTCACATGGGGCGACATCCAGCCATGCATCCGATCTGGTCCAGCTTGGAGATGTGATGCGACAGTGCTCTCCCGCTCCTGGAGTGTGGCGAGCGGCGAGGCCGGTGCCGATGTTGACGGGAATCCCGCGGTGGGCTCAATTGCGCCGTTGCGGACCGGGGTGAAGAGTCCTGTTCGGCGGCGGTGGTCCCGGGGCGGGGCCGGTGTCGACTTGACTGAGGCGCCGTCAGGTGCGGGTGTGTCGTTCCTGCGTATCAGGTTGGCGACTGCGGAACTTCGCCTGTGGGCGACGGCGGTGACCTCGCGGGGTGCGCACTGGAGAGGAAGGCCGACAGGCGGCGCCGAACACCCCGTGTGTCGATCACGGTCTGGTCGGTCAGGCGCAGCCGCCCGTGTTGCCGAAGATCCAGTGACCATGTCGGCGATGCCCTGCCGCTGGAATCGCGGGTCTTGTCGGAGAGGGGGTCGGTGCGCCCACGCGGGGCGTGGCATTGCCGTCCGGTATCGCCGGAGGCAGATGGTGCTGCAGCACTCGTGGCGTCGGCAGCCTGCCCGCCCTGCGGTCGTCACGCGAACGAGGTCATCGGCGGGTCGGGAAGCCGTGGTGACGGGCAGTGGCCGTGACGGTCAGGGCGAGGGCCAGCAGCGCCAGGGCCGACCAGGGCAGATAGTTCGGGCCGGTGTGGTCGAGGAGGAGGCCGCCGGCGAATGCGGCGGCGGCGATGCCGAGGTTCCAGCAGGTGACCAGGAGGGACTGGGCGAGATCGGCGGCCGTGCCCGCGGCGTCGGCGACGGCGGTCTGCAGCAGGGTGGCGGCGCCGCCGAAGCCGAAGCCCCAGACCGTGGCGGCGCCGTAGACGGGCCAGGACGCCGAGGTGAGCAGGGCGGCGGCGACGAGGGTGGTGGCGAATGCGAGGAGTCCGCAGGCGGCGAGGGTCAGGGTGCGCAGGTGCCGGTCGATCAGTGCCCCGGTGGCGAGGATGCTGACCAGCGAGGACAGGCCGAGGACCAGCAACACGGTGTCGGTTCGCCCTTCGAGGTTCAGCGGTTCGAGTAGTGCGGCGACGTAGGTGTAAAGCAGGTTGTGGGCAAGGACGAAGGCGGCGGTGACGCCCAGGACGGCTGCCACGCCGGGGATCCGCAGCACCCTCCGCAGTGGCGGCCGGTCGTGCTCGTCGCGGCCGGGAACGGCCGGGACGCTGACGGCGATCCAGCCGACCAGGGCCAGCGCGATCACGCTCATCAGCCCGAAGGCGACCCGCCACCCGGCAGCATCGGCGAGCGCGGTGCCGGCCGGCACCCCCACCGAGAGGGCGACGGTCGAGCCACTCATCGCCACCGCCATCGCCCGTCCGCGCTGCTCCGGCGCCACGATGCTGCGGGCGTACCCGGCCAAGAGAGCCCAGAGCAGCCCGGCGACCAGGCCCGCCGCGAAGCGCGCGGCCATGGTGAGCGGGTAGTTGCCGGAGACGGCGGTCACCGTGTTGGCCGCCGCGAAGCCGCCGACAGCCAGGAGCAGCAGCCGCTTGCGCGGCCAGCCGGCCGTGGCGGCGGTCAGCGGGATGGCGGCCGCGATGGAGCCCACCGCGTAGAGCGTGACGGACTGTCCGGCGCCTGTCTGGCTGACGCCGAGGTCCGCGCTCATTGCAGGCAGGACACCCGCCGGCAGGGCCTCCGTCATCAAGGTGAGGAACCCGGCGGTGCTCAGGGCCAGCAGCGCCGGCCAGGGCAGTCGGGCCGAGCTCGCGGGCGGCGCCATCGGACAGGTGGGGGACCGGAGTTCGTTTGTCGACATGGGCCGATCGTCTATCGTTGACATGGATGTCAAGGTCCAGCCGGGACGGCCCGGTCAGGATGTGAGGGCAGTCACATGAGAATCGGCGAACTGGCTCGGCTGACGGAGAGCACTCCGCGCCTGCTGCGCTATTACGAGAAGCAGGGCCTGATCGCCCCTCGCCGCGAGGCGAACGGCTACCGGGACTACGACGACTACCTGGTGGACCGGGTGCTGCAGATCCGGGGGCTGCTGGACGCGGGGCTGCCGACCCGGATCATCAAGCAGATCCTGCCCTGTCTGGACACCCCGCAGACGATCCACTTCGCGGACGCCACCCCGGAGATGCTCGACACCCTGGAGTCCGAGACGGAGCGGATGACCCGCCGGATCCAGTGCCTGACCCGCAACCGGGACGCCATCCTGGAGTACCTCTCGGTGGTCAGAGAGCTCGCCTGACCCCCGGTCGGGACTGGCTCGAAACTGCCGCTTGACCCTGACACGAGTGTCAAGGTCGGAGGTTGTGGCCATGACCGACTCCGCCATCCGGCACACCGCATTCGGCGACGGCACTCCGCTCGTCCTGATCCACGGCTACACCGTCGACCACCACGTCCTGCTCCCGCTCGAACCCGCCTTCGCCGCCCGCCCCGGCTGGCGGCGCCTCTACCTCGACCTCCCCGGCCACGGCGCCAGCCCCCGGCTGCCCGGCCCGACCTCGGCGACCGCCCTGGCCGGAGCCGTCTTCGAATGGATCGACGCCGAGCTGGGCGACCGCCCGTTCGCGGTGGTCGGGCAGTCCTTCGGCGGTCAGCTGGCCCGGGCGGTGACGGCGCGGTACGGGGAGCAGGTGCTCGGCTCGGCCCTGCTGGTGCCAGTGGTGTGCTGGGGCGACGACCGGACCTTGCCCGGGGAAACGGTACTGGAGCGCGACGAGGAGCTGCTCGACCGCCTCCCGGCCGCCGACCGCGAGCTCTTCGGCCACGTCATGGCCCGCCTGGACAAACCCAGGTGGGAGCTCTTCGAGCGATACGTGCTGCCCGGCCGGCGGGCCCACGACGAGGCGGCCGCCGCCGAGCTGGAGACCGACTTTCTGCTGCCGCACTGGCCGGAGCACCAGACCCCCGCGCACCGCGGGCGCCATCTGCTGGTGACCACCCGGCAGGACGCCCTGGTGGGCTGGCGCGACCAGCTGGCCCTGCTCGACCACTACCCCCGGATGGCGGCGACGGTGCTCGATGCCGCCGGGCACAACCCGCAGGTGGAGTGCGCCGAGACCGTACGGGGCCTGGTCGGGCACTGGCTCGACGGGCTCGCGCGCCCTTACTGAGCGTTTCGGCATGCCGTCCGGAGTCGCCGGAGGCAGATGATGCTGCAGGCGAGTTCGAGCAGGCCCTGGTGAAGGTCGGCGCGTCGTTCGTAGCGGGTGCGGAGTCGCTTGAACCGGTGCAGCCAGGCGAACGCGCGCTCGACGACCCACCGGACCTTTCCCCGTCCGGAGCCATGGGCGACGCTGCGTCGGGCGATCAACGGTTTGATGCCGCGCTTCCACAGCAGGCGACGGTATTTGACGAAGTGTCCGGCGGCGTTGGGGCCGAGGTGGGTGCAACAGGGGCTGCCGTCCGGGGCAGCCGCTGCGGCATCGGTGGCGGGTGAGGATGCCGTCTGGATGGTGGTGGCAGAGAGTGAGTGGCGCTGAGAGCCCGCGGGCGTCTGCCGCCTCGGAGGGACTGCTGCCAGGCGGCGGCGGTGATCGCGACGCCGCGTGCGCCCTCGCTCCTTGAGTGGCGTCACGGCTACGCAGCCTGTCCCCTCGGAGGCGACCGTTAGAAGGCGGCAGCGGTGATCGGGGGGTGAAGAGGAGTTGCGATTTCTCGGCCTCTTAAGAGGTGGCCGTCACCCAAGCCTTGTCTGTGGCCAGCGGGTTCGGGTGATGTCGGTGTCGAGAAAGGGGAGTTGGAAGGTCTCGGCATACCGGACGCCGCCGGTCTTCTGGTCCCAGGGCCGGCGGCGTCCCGTTCGATGTGCGCTGTCAGAAGAAGTAGGCGCCGTCCACTGTTCCATCGGTGTTGTGACTGGCGATGAACTCACCCTCGCCTTGGGCGGGGTTGACATTGGCGAAGTTGACGGCGTCCACCCAGGTGGCAAAACCGGTGACAGCGTGCCACACAGCGCCCGGCTGCGCTTCGCTGCGGGCTCGTTTGAGGGTGCGGGCTTCGTCGACGGACAAGGTCATGGAAACGACCCCTTTCCGGAGGAATCGAGGAGCAATCACGATTCCTTACGGAGTGTACTTTCGGCTTAACCGAACGTGTTCGCCTGGCGAGGGTCCCGGCGATGCAACGGACACGGCGTGCGGTGGCTCGATCACGCGTGCGCGCCAAGGGGGCGCCCCCTGCGTGCATACGGCGCGAACGTCGGGGCTGCGGCCCAACTCCCATGCGCTGGTGTGTGCTTTGACATCGCCCTCCGTAGATCACCTGATCGGGATTCGCCTGTACTCATGGCGCCCACATGCTCACCGTGCACACCGAGGTGGCCAACACACCGATGCTCCGGATCCCGCATCACCTCGGCTCCCCGGGTACGCGCACGGTTTCGGCTGAGATTTGAGCCGACGTTCGTTCCAACTGCCGGAGCTGCTCCGGGGCTTACGGTTCGGGCGCGCTCTGGCTGCTTATACGGGCCGCTGACGGACGCCGGAAGAGCGTTTACCCCAGGAAGGACACACGATCAGCATGGGTGCTTCGGGCATGAACGACCCCGCGAGCCTTCGAGCGTTCGAAGGTCGCCGTCGACCGGATCGGCGCGACCACAGCGGACTATGTGCCCGGCCGGAGAGCGCGATGAGGCTGCTGACGCGGCTCAGCTTGCCTCGTCGCCGCCGGCCTTGAGGCGCTGGAGCGAGCGGATGAACGGCGCGGTGAGTGCGCCCAGTGGCTCGAAGAACCGCCGGTCACACTCCTCTACGACGCCGATCGTCCGGTTGGCCAGGTCACGGCCGGCCGAGGTCACCTGAAGAGCGCGGGCGCGTTTATCGGTCGGGTGGGGGAGGCGCTCGACAAGGCCGCCCGCCTCCAGTGTGCGGAGCACCTGTGAGGTCATCATCGGGTCGGTCGCGGCGTAGTCGGCCAGTTGCTTCTGTGTGAGCGGGCCGTCGCCGCCAAGCCAGGTGAGGGCGGCCAGCAGGACGAACTGCACATGGGTAAGGCTGTGCGGCTTCAGCGCGGCCCGTTGGGCGGCCTGCCAGCGATTGGTGATCTGCCAGAGCAGCAATCCCGGGCTCTCCTCGGCGTCGTCGAAGGATGTGGCCAGTTCACGCTCGGTCATACCGAAAGATCTCCTCCTGGGATGCGGCGTCCGTCGCGGTGTTCGCCGCTGCACCGCCCATGGCAGCTCGGATAAGGGTGAAGTCGTTCTCGCTCAGTTCGATCAGGCCGCGGCGCAGTTGGTAGCCCCAGTCCGGGCCGGCCGTGAGGTCCAGGGCGTGGCGCAGCTCGCTGATCGGCGTGTCGGTCGTGGCGTGGTAGTGCATGCGGCGGCGCCAGGGCTTGAAGTCGCCCTCGTCGGCCTGCCAGATTGTCTCGTCCGCCACCTGGGCGAGCGCCGTGAACGCCTGCAGCGGGGCGCCCGCGCGCAGTTGGGTACGTGGCGAGTAGTAGATCAGCCAGTCCCCGGTGCTCAGTCGCGCGAGCGGGGGCCTCCTGCCGTGTCCCAGCTGGGCGATGCCCAGTCGCCTGCCGCGTTCGACGTGCTCGCGGCAGACGACGCCGAGCCAGTACTTCATGCGACGGCCTCGGTCTTCGCCTCGGCGGCGGCCTTGAGTGCATCGAGGTCGCGCTGGAGGGTGGCGCCGATCCCCTTGCCGAGGATCATGTTCCACATCCACGCCAGCGGGCCGGCCAGGCTCGCGGTCACCCGGACGACCGTGGTGCCGGCCTCGTCGGTCTCCACCAGGTGACGGAAGGTCAGCTTGGCGCCGAGCAGCAGCGACACATCGGTGAACTCGTTCTCGGTCAGCACATCGATGACGAACTTGGTCCTGGGCCCGCCCTTCGGCTTGAGCGCCCCGGTCGAACCCTGCGTGAACGGGCCGTCGAGGCGGGCCCATTCGGTGTCGGCGTTCCACTCGGGCCACGTGGCCATGTCGGCCCAGTGGGCGAAGAAGGCGGCGGGAGCTGCGGCGGAGGAGATCTGGGCGGTTCCGAGAGTCATCATGTTGAATAGTATGCGCGCTTAGCATTTCAAGGTCAAGTGTTCTGTCCCCGTGCCGCAACGGGTGGTGCGGGTCATCGATGTGGCATTGGCGCGCGGTCGGGGCAGCCCTCGGCGCTCCTGGTCGAACAGGTCCAGGGCATGGAAGGCGATGATTCGTTGCTCCATGGGGCGTTGCGGACGTCGCCGCGCCGCGGGGCCAGGGGCGCATCAAGCGCGGGATCTCCGGGTGCTCAAGGCCGGCAAGCGCCGGAAAGCAGTGTGTTGTGGGGCGGCTACGATGCGGCCAACCACGCCGCCGGCAGGAGGAGTTGATGGGCATGACCGTGGTCACGGTCGGGTCCCGGGCGAGCCATCTGGCGCGCGCCCAGGTCGCCGAGTACCTGGCACCGCTGCGCCGCCGCTTCCCTCGCATCGTCTTCCGGCACCGGGCGGTGACTGAGAGCGCCGACCGCGACCGGCGCACCACCCTCGCCGAGGTCTCCCGCGCGGCCGGAGGCGCGGCGTTCTCCAACGCGCAGGAAGCCGCCCTCCTGGCCGGGGAAGTGGACTTGGTCGTCCACTCATTCAAGGACCTACCCGCCATCTCCACACCGGGTTTGCTGCTGCTGCCGCCACCCGGCCGCCAGGACGCGCGTGACGCCCTGTGCGGCAGCACCCTCGCCAACCTGCCGGAGGGCGCCCGAGTGGGCACCAGCGCGCCACGCCGGATCGCCCAACTCCTCTCCGCCCGGCCCGACCTGCAGCTCGTCCCGATCCGCGGTAACGTCCCGCCCCGCCTGGCCAAGGCGAAGGCGGGCGGTCTCGATGCCGTGGTTCTGGCCGCCGCGGGCCTGCGCCGCCTCGGCCGGGCCGAGGGCATCACGCAGTTGCTGCCCGTCGAGCCCTTCACCCCGTCGCCCGCCCAGGGTGCGCTCGGCATCCAGATCCGCTCGGACGACACCGCGCTCCGCGACCTCCTCACCGGCCTTGGCAACCACGAGGCCGACGCCCAAGTGCGGGCAGAGCGCGCCGTGCTCACCGCCCTGCGCTCCGGCTGCGACCTGCCCCTTGGGGCGTACGCCCGCATCCGCAGCGACGGCAGCCTGTCCCTGACGGCCCGGGTCACCGCGCTGGACGGCACCCGCGAGATCGCCGTCACCGCCACCGGCCCGGCCGTCGACCCGGAGCCCCTGGGGCGGGCCGTCGCCGAAGACCTCTTGCGTCACGGGGCCGGGCCCCTGCTGGACGCTGCCCGTGCAGTCACCGGGTGACCGGCCGCGTGCTCAACGCCATCGTCCGCACCGGCCTGTCCGCCTCATCCCACTGGCGAGACCACCCTCAGTTGCCGACCGAGGCGGCACAACGGCCCGGCATCGCGCCCCAGCAACTCCCATCGTGATACTGATGGTTGAGGAATGCCCGCCCTCGCCGATGGCGGGGCAGGCTTCCTTCAACCGGCCGGAGTGCCTTGGTGAAAGTACATGCGCCAGCCTGTCTCCGTCAGACGCCACAAGGAACTCCGCCATGCCCGGCGCCCCTGATTGTCGGCGAAGTACGTCAGGTGAACGATCCCCGGAGCCAGGACAGCCCCTGACATCTTGCTGACCTTCACCGGCGACTCCGAGGACACCGTTGAGCGATTCCGGTGGACGCTATGAATGACTCTTCCTTCGTGGGGAGTTCATTCGCCGCCAGGGAAACCTGCGACCGCGCCCAGCGGGCGCCGGACGTACGCGTCGGCAGGGGCTATGCCGTCACTTCCACAACTGGTAATCGCCGTTGTTCTCGGGCTCCGTGTACACACGCAGGCCGTCGGTGTCGAGGAAGTAGCCGGCCACATCGCCGGCGCCCCGGTGCTTGAGCTTCCAGCCGGCATCTGTCCGGATCTCCTCCCACTGCTGCCACCAGTTGCCATCCTGGCAGTTCTCCAGGTAGACGGTGGTGTTGTAGGACGTCAGGCACATATTGGCCGCGTCACCGCTGGCAGGGCGGAATGTCCAGTACTTTCCGTCCACCGGCGTCTCTCTCCACTGCGAGAAACCGCGGGAGTTCGCGTTGTCACAAACGCCTGACTTGGGCTGGAGGTTGCCGTGGCTGTCCTTCCAGTTGAGGCAGGCGTGTGTGGCAACGTTCCACCAGGAGACAACATTATCCTGGGTCGATGCCGAGGCCGAAGTGGCCATCGTCATCGCGAGCGCCGAAGCGGTCACCGCAATGGTGGCGACCCGGGCCATTCCGCTTTTCAGCGTCATTTTCGACATGGTGGTCCCTCTCGTTTCATCGCGATCGCAGACAGAGGCATCGGCCGGTGTCGCCGACGGTCAACGCCAGACCTGGTACGTGTTGTCGTCGCCACAAGGGCGCGTGTAGACACCGGTGTTGTCGCTGTCGAGGCACTCGCCGGTCGCTACGTTCTGGAGCTTCCAGCCGCCGTTGACCCGCTGCTCCCGCCAGCGCTGATAGTCGTTGACACCGTCGGAGCAGCCCTCGACGTATGCGTCGTGGTCCTTGTAGGCGGCCAGGCAGACGCTGGGAACATCGGCCATCCGCTCGATCCAGACGTCACCGCCGACATTGACGTCGTGCCAATTCGCGGCACCGAACCAGCAAGGGTAGAGGCCCACTTCCTTCCAGCCGCGGGGCGGGTCCGACATGGCGGTGAGGCAGCCACCGCCGTTGTTGTGGACCCACTTCACATCACCGTCGGCGTGCGCCGCTGTGCTCGTCGCCACAACCAGCAGCGGTGCGGCAAGGGCCAGGCCCAGGGTGCGCGCCATACGCTTCCGAATCAATTCAGTTCCCCATTGTTGTGTGGTGCCCTGCAGGCGAAAGACCAGGCTGGTATCCGCCGGTCCATGAGGGAACCTACGGCAGCGACGGCGCCGTGCGGAGGCTCTGTTTGCACAGTGAAGCGATCATTCCGGTGCGGGAACGCACAGCGAGCCACCTGGTCTTGATGCCACCGGTATCCGTTCGTCACGGCGGATACGCCCTCCGGCTTGGCGGTCATCCGGCCCAGATGTGCTGGAACACTCCAACCAGCCTGCGTTGCACGGCCAATTGGAGCTGGGCACCCATGGACATCGACGACCGTGCGCCCGGGGGATACCGAGTCCGGTACGGCCAAGCCGGATCCGGCCACGCCAGATGCCGCACCGGCATCCTCGGAAGGTGCGCTGCGGCAGCACTCCGCCCAGGACAAGCGGTGCGTGACAGGACGGTCCTGGCCGCGGCATCAGCCCGCGGGGGCCTCGACGGGGCCGAAGCCGTCCTCGAACTCCGCGCGCTCATCGACAACGGCGACCTCGACGCCTGCTGGGCCTACTGCCCCGAACGCGAGCACCACCGTCGCCACCCCACCCCCGGCCGGCACCGTTACCAGCTCACCGATTGACCGGGAACTTCCCTCAAGAAGAGCCGCACCCAGCTCAGTTCCCCGTCGGCGCCGGGGCCTTCGCCGGCTCGGCCAGGTGCTCGGGTTCGAGTACAAAGACCGGGATCACGCGGTGGGTCTTCTCCTGGTATTCGGCGTACGGCGGATACGCGGCGACCGCGCGCTGCCACCACTGGGCCCGCTCGTCCCCGGTGAGCTCACGGGCCATCATGCTCTGGCGTTTGGGTCCGTCTTGGAGATCCACCCGAGGGTCGGCCTTGAGGTTGAAGTACCAGACCGGGTGGCGCGGGAAGCCGCCCTTCGAGGCCACCGCCGCGTACCGCCCCTCGTGTTCCACGCGCATCAGCGGAATCTTGCGGATCCGGCCGCTCTTCGCGCCGCGCATCGTGACAATGACGACCGGCAGGCCCGTGTCCCAGAGCGTTGTGCCCTGTGTGCCACCCGAACTCTCATACAGCTCGACCTGTTCGCGCACCCACTGCGCCGGACTGGGCTCGTACTCGCCCTCAAGAGGCATCGCATGCACCCCATCGTCGTGTACGGATTATGCCGGGACAGTCCAGCACAAGCCTCGCGCGAAGGGGAGAGCGCCGTTTTCGATCCGCCCACAACTTCCAGTGAGTTGGCAAGGTTCCGGTGCCGCACCCGGCTTTGTGTCTCCGCAGGTCAGCGCGTACCGCGGCAGTAAGGTCGAATGAGACAGGACGGTTGCGGTCGGTGTTGTCCTGTCTCCATTGATCTGGTCTGCGGGTAGGACTTTGACCTGCGGCGGCGAGATCAACTGACGTGCCAGGCAGCCGAACCGGCCCGGTCCCGGCAGGCGATCTCCGCTCCCGGGTGCTCTCGCAGCCAGGCGGCGACACGCGGTGGCCGGCAACCCGCGGTGTGCGGCCGGGTGGTGGGCGGGGAGTGGGTGGCCGAACAGCGCGAGGCGCATTGCTCGGGCCGGCTGCCCCTGAGCCGCGACCGGACGGACGAGCCGCGCCCCCTCGCCGACCACCACACGTGATCCACCTTCGAAACCCACCTTAATAGGACTGGAGTTCGATGAGGTGTCCCTCGGGGTCTCGCAGGTGCGCGGTGCGCATAGTGGGACCCCACTCGGGGCGGTCCGTCGCCTCGGCGACCAGCGTTCCGCCGTGCCGGAGGCACAGCGCCAGGCCCGCATCGACGTCGGCCACGCGGCAGACGAACATGACGCGGTCCCGTGCGACAGGGGCGGAGGTCGGCATGCCGGCGTTCCCGACGGCCGCGGCCAGGGCGGCGCGGTCGAATAGCACGAGGATCCCCTGGTCGTCGACGTCCCAGTTGGCGTAGGGGCCGGCGGCCGTGCCCTTCATCAGCCGGGCGCCGAACAGTTCTGGGAGGACGGCGTCGTAGAACTCGAAGCTGTCGGCGAAGCGGTCCACGAGCAGGCGAGGGTGCAGGGCATCCATGGGGATCCTCCAATTAGTAGGTCTACACCTACTATAGGTTGGCACCTATAGTATTGCCATGGACGAAACCCCGCTGCAGCCGCCGAGCCTGACCGCGCTCACGACCTATCTGCTGTCCCGAACCGGCAAGATCGCGCGGCAGCGCTTGGCCGAGCGGCTGGCGGCGCGGCGGCTGCGGCTGTGGCACATGGCAGTACTTGCCGCACTCGCCGACTTCGGGCCGCACGCCCAGCGCGACCTGGCGCTGCGACTGGCCATCGATCCGAGCGACGTGACGAAGGTGGTCGAGGAAATCGGCGCGCTCGGCTACGTCGAGCGCGCGCGTGACCCGGCCGATCGGCGGCGGGTCACGGTCGTCGTGACCGAGGCCGGCCGCGCGGTGCTCGGTGAGCTGAACGCCGAGGCAGAGGCAGTGCAGGACGAACTCCTGGCGCCGTTGACCGCGGCCGAGCGGGAGCAACTGGCAACGATGCTCGGACGGGTCTTCGCGAACCTGAGTGCGTGAGTTCGCTCATCTGCCATCCGAGCTGATGAGCAGTAGGTGTTCGGCGTTGGCAACGGACGACCTGACGGCCACGAAGTTGCCCGCTGATGAGTTTGAGTGTGCACAGGGGCGAGAGGGCAAGCGGTCCATTCGCGGGCCCGGCTCTCTGTCGACGACCTGGCGGACCTCTACGCCCCGGACGCGGTCCACGAGTTCCCGTTCACCGCACCTGGCTTCCCGCCACGCTTCGAGGGTCGCGACCAGATCCGCGACGCCTACCGCGCCGCCTGGAGCGCGAGCCCGGTTCGGTGGCCGCATCTTCGAACCGGCCGCGTTGGTGCGTGAGCCTCGCCAGCTCGTACCGGACGCGCAGTACGCTGCGCTGTTTGGCGTGCGGATGCCGCCAAAGCATGGCGAGCGACGCGCGTGACTCCGCCTCGACGGCTTCGTATCGTCCCGAAGTCCACAGGGTACGAACCCGTTCGGTTCGGGCCGACTGCAGATGCGGATGCCCTTTTGGAAGGTAGGGCTCGTCGGCTGCCGTCAGCTCACCGTTTTCCAACAGCGCCCAGGCCAGGTCTGGTCGGGCGGCGATGATGGCGGAATTCTCGTCACCGATACCGTTGATCGACGGAGCGGTCGAACGTCCACGGCTTCGACCGCCCCTCGCCTTTCAGCGTCGGTCAGCCCAGGGTCTGGCGGGTGCCCGTACTCGCGGAGAGCCTGATCACATCAAGAAGGCGGTGCAGCCGCAGGCCGGCCTCGAAGTCCGGAACGCTGCGGGAGCCAGTGTGGAGATCGAGGGCCAGTCGGGCGTACATCTGGGCTACATTGACGCCTTCCGCGGCAGGGCCGATCCCGGAGGTCAAGTGGTACCGGCTGGGGATCGGCAGCTCTCGCCAGGTGCCGTCCGAGACGTCTGTCCCGAGCAGGCGCAGTTCACCGATCTGGATTCCTGCCGGGCCACCCGCTGCGGTGGAGGTGATGGCCAGGTCTCCCTTGGTGCCGGAGATCTCAAGTCGGGTCCGGGCGTCAGTGCCCTTGGTGTCGTGGATATGAGCCGACACGACGGCACCGTCGGTGAGAGTCGCGTTGAGGAGAAGGTGATCGGGGCTTGTCGCCTCGACCACCTCGCCAGTTTCGGCGATGGTGCAGACGGGGTGTTGGACGGACAAGGTGGCCGAGAGATCGCTGACGTTGCCCAGCACATGCTGTAGCGCGTCGAGGGTGTGCCCGCCCGCGACCTCAAGTGTCCCGGCGCCGTTGTCGTGCTGGAGGGTGTAGGCCGCCCAGGCAGGGATCCGGCCCCCGGCGCCCTTGCCCCGGGCGGCGTAAACGGTTGCTGAAGTCACGCGTCCCACATGGCCGCCTGCGACCAGGTCGCGGGCGTAGGCGATCGCGGGGGCAAATCGCGCCTGCAGCCCGATCACGTGGTGGACGCCTGCGGTGCGGGCTGATTGCGTGAGGGTGTCGGCCTCCTCGGTCGTTCGGGCCAGCGGCCACTCGCAGTACACATGCTTGCCGGCGGCCAATGCTGCCTCGACCAGTTCTGCGTGCGCGGGCACCTTGACGGTGATGACGACCAAGTCCACCTCGGGATGCTCGGCGAGTTGCCGGGCGTCGGTGAAGGCGTGTGCGGCTCCGAACTGCCGTGCTGCCGCACGGGCGCTCTCAGGGCGGCTGGTGCCGACTGCGCTGATCTCGTACTCCGGTAGCGCCATCAAGGCCGGCACATGTGCCCGAGCGGCCCAGCCCCGCTCGGGGCTCGCTCCGATGACGCCCACCCGAATCTTCTTCGGTTGCATAACTTCGACTCCCCGCGTAAGCGGACAGATCTTGTCCGCTTGAGACCTTAGCTAACCGGACAAGATTGGTCCAGTTATGGCTAGGATCAGGTCATGAGCCAGCCGCACAGCACAGTGGATCGCCTGCTCGCCGACGAGTCGGGGCGTCGCCCGCGCGCGGATGCGCGGCGCAATCTCGAGCGTCTGGTGGAGGCCGCTCGGACCGCAGTCGCCGAGATCGGCGTTGGCGTATCCGCGCACGAGATCGCGCGCCGGGCAGGTGTGGGCGTCGGCACCTTCTATCGGCGAATCCCCTCCCTGGAGATGCTCCTCGAGACGGTCCTCGATGATCTCCTCGACGAGATCGCGAACGTCGCCGATCAAGCTCTGGAGGACCCGGACCCCTGGAGCGGGCTTTGCGTATTCGCGGCGGCTTATGTGCGCCTGCGGGCCGAGAGCTGCGGCGTCAGCGAGGCGCTCGGCGGCGCCTGTGGCGACGCCCTTGCCCAGCGCCTGGAGGACTTGCGAGGACGGATCCGGCGGCTCGTGGAGCGCGCCCAGTCAAGCGGTGTCATGCGTGCGGACATCGCTTGGCAGGACATCCCCTTCCTGTTCGCTGCCGCTGCGACGGGTGAGCACACGCTGGGCATCCAGGCAAGCGATCAGCAGTGGGAGCGCAATCTCAACGTCATCCTCGACGGACTCCGTCCGATTCGGCCCGGCATTCCACCGGGCGCTCCACCGGCCTGAAATCCGTTGTCTCTCCCCGAAGTCGGCAGCACATGCTGACTGCGGATCACCGGTTCTGGCGCTGATCTCGCGGTAACTGGCGGCCTGTCCCTTGAGCAGGCGTGCATACTCGATCTTGTCGGCAGGGTGGGCGACGGGACGGCCGATGCGGCGGCCGGCGGCTTCCGCGACGGCGCGGGCATGGGCGGCGCGTTCGGCGGTGAAGGTACGTCCCATCTCGGCGAACAGGGCCGGCAGCAGGAAGGCGATGCGGCCCATGCCCCCGTCAGCGGTGTTGACCGGCAGCGGGTCGGCGAGTGAGCGCACCCCGATGAGCCGTTCGTTCAGCTCGTGGACGAGGTTGAGTACTTCGCGCAGATTGCGGCCGAGCCGGTCGAGGGTGTGCACGACGATGGTGGACGGATGCTCAGCCATCCGCCCGTCGGCGGCGTGCAGCGCATCGGACTCCTCACCCCCGGTCAAGGTGACCCCCTCGAAGGGGTGCGTCCGGCCGCACTGCTTCACCGGACCGTGGTGCGGCTGTTCGCGGGTCGGCTGGGTTCCCTGTCCGATCCGGCCACGCGGATTCTCGGATGCGCTGTCGGACCGTTGGGGTGAGGATCTTCTCGCGGCGGAGGGTGCACTGACCGGAGTTCGAGACGGCGACGCGAGAGGCACGATGATGACGGATTCCCCACACTCGGCCCATGGTCCCGACGCCGCGAGCACCTCTGGGAGCCGAGAGGCGCTGCGTGTGCTCGTTCTGGCCGGATCGTCCAGGAGCGGTTCCGTCAATTCACGTCTGGCCACGCTGGTCGCGCGACTTGTGGGGCGGGCCGGTGCCACGGCGGACCTGGCCCGACTGCGCGACTTCGACGCCCCGTCCTACGACGGAGACATTGAGGAGACCCAGGGGCCGCCCGAGGGGGCCGTGGCGCTGCGTGAGCGCATTCAGTCGGCCCAGGCTCTCGTCATCGCTTCCCCCGAGTACAACGCGTCGGTGCCCGGTGTGGTGAAGAACGCCATCGACTGGGTGTCCCGGTTCCGGCCTCAGCCCTTCAAGGACAAGCAGACGATGCTTGTCTCGGCTTCTCCCTCCATGGTGGGCGGCAATCGGGGGCTGTGGGCGTTGCGCGTCCCGCTCGAGCACTTGGGAGCCCGTGTCTACCCCGATATGTTCAGCCTGGCCAAGGCCC
The DNA here is from genome assembly GCF_044593195.1 of Streptomyces sp. NPDC052396. Classification (NCBI taxonomy): domain Bacteria; kingdom Bacillati; phylum Actinomycetota; class Actinomycetes; order Kitasatosporales; family Streptomycetaceae; genus Streptomyces; species Streptomyces sp. NPDC052396. The sequence goes on along the minus strand of NZ_JBIUAW010000010.1, from coordinate 56,431 downwards.
ATCAGGCGTTTGCGGACGACGACGATCTGCTCGAGCCCGGGCTCCAGGAGCGGCTGGCCGAGACCGTGGACTCCTTCCTCGCTCTGGTCGAGGCGGACACGCACTACCTCTGCCTGCAGCGCCGTTGGTACGAGTTCCTCGGCGACAGCACGAGCGCACGCGTGACACAGCGGACCGAGGACTGACCCACGACGCGCAGTCTTCGCTCCGCCGTCGAAGCAACGGGCCGCAAGGTCAGTCGCGACGCGCCTGACCGGGCGTTGCAGCGCATGATCCAGGTGCGGCGCAACCGGTCACTGCGATCTCGATGGTCGCAGAACTACAGGGGGACTGGGGCCGGGTTGGTGCTGACAGCCTGCGCGGCATTCTGCGCCGGCACTTTCCCTGTCTTCAGGAAATCCGCGCCAGACGCCGCAAGGGTGGCTCGACGCCAACGTGGGTGGGGACCAGACCAAACCTGCCCGTCACGGGGGAGCAAATGGCTGCCGCTCTGTGTGGCGGAGACGGCTGATACCAGTGACTCCCGACCGGGACACCGTCGAAGCGACGGCGGATCACTTTCGGCTGCCCGCACCAGACCCCGCTCACCCGCAAGGTGCTCGGCACCAATATTCGCCGGACAGGCCCTTGGGGACCATACGCCGTGGCCCTCTGAGTGGACGAGAGTCCAACTCGGAGGGCCACGGCGCGTGTTGTCCCGTTGGCGGGGCAGTGGCCCTACTCATCGGGCGCTGCCGAGGTTCCGGCCATCCTCGGTGCCGTCGAGCATGAGGGTGGTCTCCTCGATCCGGCGGAACCGCCCGCCGGGCGCGAACTCGCCGAAGAGGTAGACCTCAATCCGGACGGTGGACCCGTTGGTCTTGGTGATGTTCACCGTGTGCCGGTCGGCGTAGCGATGCCCGTCCACGAGTTCGTCGTGTACCTGGATCGAGCCGCTGGTCACGATGGTGCGCAGGTGGGCGATGTGGGCCAGGAAGTCCTGCCGGTCGTCCCAGCGGTCGTCGGTGCGCTGGCGGTAGTCGGAGGCGAAGTGCCCGTCCGCGGCCTCGTCCAGATCGAGGTCGGGAGTGAAGAGCAGGTCGGTGAGCGTGGTGGCGATGTCCGTTTGGGGCATGGGCTTTCTCCGTTCGGGAGCGGGTCGGGATCAAGACAGCAGATGCGTGCGCTACGCACGCTTTGGTTCGATGAGCGTGCGTGATGCACGCTATTCTGTGGGTGTGACGAATGACGCCGGACACGAAATCGCCGAGGTGCTGGGCCTGCTGGTGCGCCGTACCACCAGGGCCCGCCTCTATGGGCAGCTCACCGAGGGCCTCGACGAGGCGCTGGACGAACTCACTTACCCCGTCCTCAGCGGCCTCGCCCGGACCGGCCCGTGCAGCGCCGCCGACCTCGCTCGCGAGGTCGGGCTCGACCGTTCCAATGTCACCCGGCGCGCCGACCACCTGGAACGGGCCGGGCTCCTGCGGCGCGAACCGAACCCCGCCGACCGTCGCGCCACGCTCCTCGCCCTCACCGACGAGGGGCAGCGCGTCGTGGGAGTGACCCGGGACCGGCTCGCGGCGCAGATCCAGCATTCGCTCGCCTCCTGGGCGCCGGCCGAGGTGCAGTCCTTCGCCCGCCAGCTGCGGCGGTTCGTCGAGGACGGCCCCTTCACCTCAGGTGGCTGATATCGGCCGGCCTTCCGGTCCCGGGCGGGCACGGCGGGCGAGGAACTGCCAGTCGCCGAGGCCCTTGTCCACGCCGTAGCCGGTCGGGCCGGAGCCGGCCGGCGTGTACAGGTAGACCTCGCCGTTGTCGGGGATGCCGTTGGCTCCGCGCCACATGATGGGGGTCCCCCGGCCGAAGGCTGGGAGAGGGCGGACCAGCCGTTGCCATGGGTACCGCCGGACTCCTGGCCTATTCGGCCCCCATGGAGTCCGGGCAGGCCGAGGGCGTTCAGGTCCGTGTGAACCGGCCGCTGCCGGTGGCGCCGCGTGGTACACGCCGTCGGCCCAGTGCTGTGACCGGGATGGTTCACCGTGATCGGAAGGCGGCCCGCGGGACGAGCGCACGCGAAACGGCTGGTATTACTGGGGCATGCAGGAAGAGATTGCACGCTCCGCGATTGACACGTTCATCTCCGCGTTCAACGCCTCGGACGACAGCTATGTGACTGCCCTGCTCTCCCAGGCTCTGACCTCAGACGTGGTCTTCTGGGGGCCGTTGGGTCGCAGTGAAGGAATCGCGGCGGTCGAGCGGTTTGTGCTGGACATCCGGCGCCACCCGGCGGGGACCGGCACGATGGCGCGCTGCTCGGCGGTGGACATGCCTGACGAGTGGGCCCGGTACCAGTGGGTCTTTATCACGCCGGACGGAGGTCCCCGCCTGGCGGGAACGGACGTCGTCCATCTGCGGCGGAGCCTCATCGACCAGGTCATCGTCTTTGCGGGGGAGATCGAACCGTCCGCCTCCTGAGTCATCCTTCTCGCTGCGGACGCGGGCGCGTTCCTTGCGTTGGGCGGTGAGTACGTCGGGGTAGCGGGCGTTGGTATCGCGCCAGCGCAAGTAGCGGTGCAGTGCCTGGGTTTGCGCGGGGTGGCTGCGGTGGTGGGAGTTGGCCCGGGTGAACTGCCGCAGCCACGGCCGAAGTGGGCCTCGATCGGATTGGCCCGGGAAGCGCAGGTCGGGGTGAAGCACAGCTCGGCCTTGTTCTTCTTCGCTCAGCGGCGGATGTCCGCGCCGGTGTGGGCGGAGAGGTTGTCCAGAATGACGTCGGTTCACGCCCCACAGGCGGTCGTCGCCCACGGAGTAGCAGCCCTGGAAGTAGGTGACTGTGTCATCCGCGGAGCCGGCCCCGGACGCCGGCCGGCCCGGGACCAGATCGGAAACCTCCGGTGCACCGTTGACTTCGGCGCCCCGAACCACGGCGGCAGAGCCCGCCAGGCACCCCCGCTGACCAGCCCGCGCCGCGCGGAGCCGGTGGGCTGCCGCTGACCGCGTACGTACTGCCCGCGCCGGAACCCAACTCCACGCCATGGCGGGGCAGTTCGCGTGCATGGGCCGGAATCGGACACGCCAGGGGCGTGAATCAGCCACTCCCGTGAGAAGCCGAACGGTGCGTGGGGAGCCCGGTGCCAGGCTTGCCGGGTCCGCCGACCGGTGGACAAGTTCGCCGATTTCCTCAACGGGGAGGAATCCACGTGAAGTTGAGAAGCATGGCCGTGGCCGCGACAGGACTGGCACTGGCGGGTACAACCCTCGCCGGCACCGCGCACGCGGCCTCCTCGGACCAGCTGACGCTGCGCGTCACCCAGACTCCCGTCACCCGCGCCGACGCCGTGCCGAATGGTTCCTGTACGCCCGGCCTCACCCGGACCCATGAGTGTCAGATGATCAGCACCGGGGCCGTTGTGCTGGTGAACGGCAGGCCCGTGGGCGAGGTCCGGTTCATTGTCACGCATGAGATGACCTTGCAGATCAAGTCCCGCAAGTGGTCGGAGAACGTCAGCGTCGGCAAGGCCACCATCATTGGGAACGCCGGCGGGATCAGCGTGGGAATCAGGGTCTCCTGCGGCGGTCCCTGTTCCGCCGCCAACCACATACCGCAGGGCCGTACTCTGGGCGCGCCCTTCTCCGGGAAGGTCGACTACACCGACAACATCGGTGCGTTCAAGAGCCATGGCACCGCCACGAAGTACGAGTACACCTTCTTCAAGCCCGGCTACATCCAGGGTTCGAACGCGTACTCCTCCGCGAGCTACCGGTGCGACGACATGTTCGCCAAGAAGCCGGGCAAGAAGAAGGCCCGCCAGTCGCCGGGCTGCGTCTTCCCGCAGGTCACCCCCACGCTGACGGGCATGGCGGCGTTGCCGAACATAGGCCCCGGCATCCGTGCGATCCAGTCGCGCGGCGGGCACTACGGCAAGCCCGGCTCCGGGCACCCACTGCACTTCCTGGTGGACGAGACGAAGCAGGCCGCCAACCGCAGGGCCGTGTGCCAGGGGCTGAAGCCGCCGGCCGGTGCGGCCGGGCCGTCCTGCGACGAGTATCCCTTCGCCGCCACCTACGAGGGCGGCACCGCACTGCCTCCGGCCAGCCGGGGCATCACCTGGGTGCCGATCAGGGAGAACAACCGGCAGGGCGGCATCATCAACAAGTTCCAGCTGCAGCAGCGGATCCTTGACCGCGATGGGTTCTGGGTACAGGTCTGATCCATGACCACAGCACTCCGCGTCTACGCCTCCTACCACCAGTTCAACCTGTTCGAGACCGACGCCGAGGACGACCTCGACGACGGTGATCCGACCGCCGGGAACGGGCTGGTCCGGGTCAACGCCGACGGCGACTTCGTCACCGTGTGCACCGGCGTCGAGAACGGGCATGTGCGCGTCGACTACGACGTGCTGGAGAGTGAGCCGCCGCAGGCGACCGGCTCATGGGACGAAGTGGTCGACATCAGCGCCGTCTTCGCGCCTCCCGGTGCGGGCATCACCTCGCCGGAGGGCGACGGAGACGGTGGCGGACTCGAGCCCGAGGACGCGGAGTACGGCATCGACCTGCCCGGCCCGGAGGGCGAACCCCGGTGGTGGCGCCTGCGGATCCACGCCCGGGGGCGGGACACCGCCCCGGAGGGCGATAACCTCTCCGAGCGGTACCTGATCCTGGTCTGGCCCGCCGAGCGGGCCCCGGAGATTCGTCACAAGCTCACTGACGGGACCGGGGAGTTGTTCCGCACGGGTCGTTGACCGTGGGTGAGGCCGTGGCTGCCGCGCGGAGCCACGGCCTATGGAGGCCGCCTGGGGCCGTTCCGGCGAACTCGCCCCTTCCGGCGGCCTCACCCCTACGGTGCCGCATCAGCGAACCTTTGCTCCCGTAGCAATGTGACGCACCGCCAGCCGTGGCCGGCCAACGCGCCATGATGTGTGGGGGCGTTGAGTCTCCTCCCGCGTTGCGGTGGGCCTCCGGGAGACGGATGCGCACCGCAGGGGCCAGCTCCTCCGTGGTCAACTCCACGCGCCGAGTCCAGCGCCTGTCGGTGCTTTCCCTCTGCCGTGAGCGGGCCGGACGGCGCCCGGCCTGCGATGCGAGGACGAACTCCCCAGCCTCACCGGTGAGTAACGCAATCCCCAACGCCAATGGATGGGCGCGCGAGTCGGCTCAGGGCGCACGACCATCGAAAGGACAGCCATGTCAGGGCACTTCATACTCAGCAACATTTCCACGGTCGAACTGAACGACGCCATGGCACACGGCGGCACCTGGAGCCCCCTCCAGCACGCCACCATCGGATGGACCGATGCGTCCCGCAGGTTGTTGAGCCAGGCGCTCAACAACCAGGCCATCCCGAACCGGAACGGGCTCCCGCCCCACCGCTATCTCTCGTTCGACCAGGCGGGAAACCCCAACAGGGACCGGACGGCGGAATTCCTCCGTACCACCCGGGCCTCCTGGGTGGACCAGAACCGGCTGCGCAGGCCCACCGGGGCCGGCCTGGGTTTGAAGGAGCTGTGCCAGAAGGCCCGGGACGCCTGGTCCCGTAACAAGCTCAACGAGGCATTGGTGGAGCAATTCCTGGATCCCCAGGCCGCACGGGTGACGCTCGAGATCTACCACTTGGACGGTCATGAAATGAGGTGACGTTCCCCGAGCCGCTGCCCTGGGTCTTCGCTGCCGGGGCCGTTGCCCCCGCCGAGGTGGCCGGTCCGAGTCGGACCGGCCACCAGCATGAGCATCCCGGTGGCCGGAAACCCTGCCGCCCTCTGTCCGCCATGACGGACTCCTTGGCAGCATCGACTCTTCGGTCCCGCACCGCTCAACAAGCCGAGGAGCGCCAACGGCCATGCCTGCCTACAACCTTGTCATGCAGGAGCTCTCCCACCCCTACCCGGCACCGGGGAACGGGATGGTCTCCGGCCACCAAGTCGAGCTCATGTACCACCACATCGTGCCCAAGAGCCCCAGAGTCGGGCTGATCTGGCTGTGGAACGCGGTCCTGGAGGACAAGGTCCTGACCGCCGCGGACCCGGTGCTCAACGCGATCATCCAGAACGTGGACAAGTACGGGACCACGCTGGTGCCCGCAGACCGTCAGCACGTCAAGGACCTCGCCACCGGCATCAAGAACAAGACCATCACCCACCAGGCCGGTGCCGCCCGGCCCGACGGCTGGGACAGCTTCGCCCAGGTCTACATCTGGCTGCCCGGCAACCTCTTCACGGGACCCAAGAACCGCGCCGACGACCCCGGTGACCAGTTCGACGCCGCCGTCCGCTTCATCATCGGCGCCAGCGGCGCCCAGTACACGACGCTCCAAACGGTCAACGGCAAGATCGACCAGTACGCCAAGGACCGCAAGAAGACCGGCTACGCCGAGGAGGCGTACGCCGGACTGGGCACCATCGCCCGCACCTACTTCCAGCGCACCCCGTTCACCAGCGCCCAATGGACCTGGGACTCCGGCAAGAACAAGCCGAAGGTCAAGGGCTCCTGACTCTGCCGCGCCCGTCGACCAGCCCGGCGATCAACGAGGCGGGTTGAGCTCCGTCGAACGCTTCGCGCAGCTCCCGCACTCCCCGCGAACGCTGAGCCGCCGTGAGTGAGAGATGCTGCTCGATCCGCTCGTTGAGCGTCTGCCGGAATCGTGCGTAGAGCTTGTCGTCCGCGGCGATCCGATCGGCGATCGCCACCAAGGCCGCGGTTCCGGCGGTGTCGTCCTCGGGCACCGGATGCCTTGGCAGGACGTCCGCCAACCTGCAGGCCGTCCTGCCGAAGAGGGTGCCGCCGAGCTCCCTGACCGTGAACACATGCGCGTAGTGCTGTTCGGGAGCGGCCAGCGGCAACTGCCCCAGGGCCAGCGCCTCGTGGAGGGCCGAGAGCCCAGGGGCCAGCAGATAGTGCGGGGTGCATGCCACCTGCCGCAGCAGGTGCCGCTGGGGGAGCAGCTTGCAGTCGGCCTGCCGGCCGCCGGCCGAGACGGTCACCGCACGGTTCCCGCCGAAGGGTCCGCCGCACACCAGGACGCGTCCGAACCGGCGCCAGTCGCGCAGCAGATCGGGGAGCCACCGGTGCAGTAGCCGCAGATAGGCGTTGTTGACGTCAGGGCTGAGGAGGAAGTTGGTGAATCCGCCGATGTTGACCAGCAGGTCGTACGCCGGGTCCGGTGCGGCCGAGGCGCGCAGCGCCACCTCGCGCAGCCCCGCGGTGTCGATGACCGGGCCGGTCAGGTGCATCGCGGAGCGGCCGCCGGCACCGGTGAACTCCGCGATACGGCGCGGGACTCCCGGAAAGTTCTGCACCACGCTGTGCGTGGCGAGGAAATGGGCGGCGATCACGCGCTCATGCGGTGAGAGACCGCTCAAGTGCCGTTCCGCGGCGGCGAAGGAGCCTCGCGGCATGGTCGCGCACAGGTCGCGGATGTGTGTGAGCGGATGGTGGAGCCGCCAGAAGGAGAACAGGCTGTCCACCATGACCAGGGGCCGCCCGGCCACCACGGCCCGTACGGCCAGGTCGGCGTTCATGGCCGAGACCACCTGGTCGGCGCCCTTGAGGAGGTCGTCGGTCCCGGTGGGGTCGTGGAGCTCGCCGAAGGCGTCGGCGTTGCGGTGCGCGAAGGCCGCCGCCACGCCGTCACCCACAAACACCCGTTGATGACCAGGGAGCAGCCGAGAGACGGCAACCAGGACGGAAGCCGGGCCGAAGCCGCAGTTCTGGGCGCCCATCACCAGGCGCACGAGGCTGCCTCCTGACCGGTGACCGGCAGGGTGCGGAGCACCTTGGCGAGTTGACGCCCGAAGGCGACCGGATACTTGGCGTATCCGGCGTGGCCGCCGGGAAACAGGACCGGTGCCCGGCCCAGACGTTTGGCGAGGACGACCGCCGGCCGATGGATGAGATCCCTGCGCGAGTCGTGTCCCCCTGCCACCACGACCTGGTCGGCGGCCCCTACGAGCCCGGAAAGGCCGGGCACACACCGCGCGGACGGCCGCAGCACATGGGCGAGGAAGAAGGCGCTGTTGTCGTGAGCCTCCGGCAGTACGGGAGCCGGCCTGCCCCCGAAGAGGGCGGAGAGCATTCGGAGGGCCGCCGGCACCCCGTCGCGACGGAACACCTCATGGACCTCGTCAACAAAGGCCAACTGCTGCTCGGCGTCGGGCAGCAGACCCAGGGCGGGAGGTTCGTGCACGACCGCCGGACGGACTCGGTCCGGGTGGCGGATGGCGAGCTCGAGCGCGATCAGTCCGCCCGAGCAACTGCCGAACACCGCGGCGGACTCACCCGCCTCGGCGACATGGTCGAGCAGCCGGTACGCGTCGTCGGTGTGCACAGCGAGCCAGGGCTCCGGCGGCGGCCCGTGCAGCCCACTGCGCGATATGCCGCGCGGATCGTAGGAGACCACCCGGTAGTCCGCCGCGAGGGCGGCGGCCAGCGGCTGGAAGACCTCGGCATCGGACGCACCGCCGGGGATGAGCAACAACAGCGGGCCGGTGCCGTGCACTTCGACATACAGCTCGGCACCCGGGACCGCGAGTCTGCGGTTCTCCACCCGACGAGACTACGGGGCAACGGCGGTGGCGGGCACGGCGCTCGCACGGATGTCATGCGCCCACGCCGTGGATCAACACGCCTGTGTGGGTAAGGGATCACCGGGGCATCGGACACCTCGCACCGCAACCGCGAATCCAGGCAGAGGAGTTCCGGACATGCCCATCACCAGATCATGGAAGCGCGCCATGGCCCTGGCGGCCGTCGCCGCCCTCGCCACAGTTCTCCCGACCGCTGTCACCTCCGCCGATCCCCGCTCGTCCGCCTTGGTGCAGTGCCAGGGCACCGAGACGGTCACCTATCACCCCGGCGTTACCTTCCAGCCGCGACCCATCGCCATGGCGACCGACGGGCGGTTCGGCTCCTGTGCCGAGGCGGGCGGCAAGGGCGGGGTGACGAGCGGGTCGTACGGGGAACGGTTCACCGTCGTCGCGAGCTGCAACACCCTCAACGAGGGATTCCGGGCCCGCCGGACCTTCACCTGGAACACCGGCGAGGCAAGTGTCGCCGAGGTCAGCGGCAGCAGCCATACGGTGGCCGGCCAGGTGGTCACCGTGGTCACCGGCACCATCGAGAAGGGCCGCTACCGGGGCCACCGCGTGGTCGAGCTCATTCCTCTTCCGCAGCCGGGTGCGTTGCAGTGCCTCGGTACCGGGTTCACCGGCGCTACGGGTGTGACCACGCTCACCATCGTCTGAGCCTGCGAGTCGCAAGCGGCACACCGGACCGATACCCGCCGCACAGAGCCGGCTTGCGAGAAATCAGGAACCGCCCCCGGCCGCCGCCTCCAGCGCGGGCAGATATCCCTCGCGCTGGCCGGTGGCATCGGGGTGGTATGCGCTGACCGGGGTGAACAGGGAAGGGGCGATGATCCAGGGGTCGCTTGAGCAGAGCTCGTGACCGGTGAACGCATGGGTGACATCGGCGAAGACAAACCCATGGGCCTGTGCGCTGTGGCGGGTGACGGCGTTGAGGCGGTCGGCGGCATCGTTGAGCGCGGCCTGCCCACGCCTGCTGACCAGTTGCCCGTCGCATGTCTCCTCGGCGAACAGATGAGGATATCCGAGGACCACCACACGGGCCTGCGGGGCCTTCTCCCGGATGGCCCGGTCCAGGCCGTCCAGCCGCCCGGGGAGCTTGTGGTCGATGTCGTCCCTGGCCTGCCTGACATGCTCCAGGCATGCCCGTTCACCGTCCAGACCGCACTCCGTCAAGACGTCGGCAAACCCGACATCGTTGGCTCCCACGGTCACGCTGACCATGGTCACACTGCCATCGAGACGGCTCAGCTGTGTGGAGACAATGTCCGATGTCGTCGCCCCCGAGCACGCCACGAAGACGAAACCGGGCCCGGCCAGATGATGCTCCGCGGCCCACAACGCGGGGTAGGCGTTGGTGCTGCGGGTGCATCTGCCGCTGGTCACCTCGTAGTCGCCGGCGCCGAGTCCGGACGCGACCGAGTCGCCGAGGGCGACATATCTCACCTCGTGCCCGGTACGGGCCACAGTGCTGCCGGCGTGCGCGGGTGACGCGACGGCGACAGACGCCAGGGAAACCGGGCACACCAGCGCCGCCAGGAGACGACGGCGCCACCACGAAGTTCGTCTCATGGCCGTCACCATGCCCAGCAGGCAGCACGGGAAGTACCCCTGCAGGGCCGGAAATCGGGTTCACCGCCGCATCCACCAGCTCACAGCGCACAGGAGCAGGGCACATCAACGACAGCGCGCCCGTCACCGCAGATGTGCGCCTCGGCCCGCATGCCGCTCAGGTGAGTTCTGCCGCCTTGGTGGTGGCGCAGTCCTTCATGGAGTCCCAGATGCCCTGGCCCAGGCTCTCGAAGAGCTGCTCCGGGTTGGCCTGGAGGTAGCCGACGATGTCGTCCCAGGTCCGGATGGCGAAGGTCAGATCGAGGCTGAACCCGACCAGGTGGGTGTCGAGGAGGTATGCGTCGCAGCCGGCCGTCAGATGCAGACTGACGCCGCCGCTGTCGATGCTCAGATCAAAGCCGCCGTTCGCCTTGATACCGACCAGGGTGCCGCCGGGGATGGGGATGCCCCCGAGGAGGACGCCCCTGGGGATGTCGACGCTGAAGTCCAGGCCGACGTCGGCGGTGGCGTGCAGGCCGCTGCCGGTGTCAAGGGTGCAGTGGACCTCTGACGTCAGGATGTTCAGGAGGTGGGATTCGAGGGTGAACGCGAAGCCGGCGGAGCCGAGTTCGGCCTCGACCGAGACGGAGAGCCCGAGGAGGGAGAGCTTGCCCGAGAGGTAGAGGATCTTCTCCGGCAGGTGGAGTTCCTTGATGCCCCGGGTGTCGAGGAGGTACTGGGGCCCTTTGGTGCCGCTGTGATCGGAGTAGGTGAACACCTCGCCGATGGTGAGGGGGTGGGCGATCGAGCTGTTGGCGTAGATGCCGTCGTTGCCGACGCCGACCTCGAAGCGCCAGTTGTTGCCGAGGAAGTCAATGTCCCCCTTCCCGTAAAAGCCTTGCGCCCAGTGCTCGCCCAGTGGACTCGTCCAGCCGCCGGGGACCGTGACGGCGCAGATCATCAGCTCATGCAGCACGATCTTCTTCAGGAAGCCGAGTGTTTCCGGCGGTGCGACGACGATCGCCAGGATGTCCCAGAGGGTGATGCCCTTGTCCTTGTCGGCGGAGGTGAGGGAGAAGCGGAACACCGTGATGAAGGGCTCCGGTTCCAGGCCGCCGACGACATCCAGCTCCAGGCCGGCCTCGCCGACCCGGATGGAGCCGCCCATGCCCAGGGTGAGCCCGCTGGTCCCGCCGCCGATCTGGGCCCAGAACGCCTCGATGTCGAATCCCTCGATGCCAAAGGCGTTCTGCCACGCGGGCCCGGCCGGTGGAGCGGTGGCCTCGGCCAGGCGACGGGCCGCGTCGTGTACGGCCGGCCTGCCGGTGCCGGCCAGGGGGACGGCCGGCAGGGCCGTACGGCCCGGCTGCTCCAGCGCCAAGGCGTACTGCGCCGGGGCGAGTTGCCCGGCGATGGTGCCGAGGGCGGGGTCGGCGGGCCTGAGCGTGAGGAAGAGCGAGAAGCCCTGCTCGGACACGGTGCCCCCGGCCACAAACTGCAGCAGTGTCTCCGGCGCCGAACCCATCGCCGGAACGGTGAAGTTCCACGAGGTCTTGAGGGTGATCCTGAGCTGGGCCGGCTGGATCTCCACCTCCAGTCCGCCGAATCCGGGCTGCGTCTGCTCGACTATGGACGCCCTGAACACCGAGTTCTGCACCGGTGAAGCCAGGACTGCCTGCAGGCGGACGCCGGTGGGGGCACCCTGACCCTGGAACAGGGCCTGGAGCGGCTCCAGCGGTCCGGTGAAGCCGATCTCGGTGAAGAAGGTGAGGCCCTTGTCCAGGGAGGCCGGCAGGGTGTCCGGCGGGGAGCCCGCGTCGAGGACCGTACCGTCCGCCGAGCAGAGGGCGAGGCCGGACTTGGTGAAGGTGATGCCGCCGAGGATGCCCAGGACATCGGACCAGCCCTGGACCTGGTTGGGTGCCCAGCTCCAGCCGTCCTGCCAGAAGGCGGCGGCGAAGAGAGTGCCGGAGTCGCCCTTGGCCGCCTTGCCGACCAGGGACAGGCCCTTGGCCCCGGCGAACTCGACCGTGCTGCCGACCGCGAGCTCATAGCCCTGGCCCTTTGCGGCCTCGCCCGCCTGGGACCCGCCGAGACGCAGCTTGACGGTCGGGTCGCGCAGCTCCACCGTGGGCAGGCCGTTGGGCAGGGGTATATCGGCCCGGCAGGCAAGCGCTTCGAGAAGGGCGGTCAGATCGATCTCGGGGAAGGTGCCGCCGAGTTCGAAGGAGCCGGGAAGGTGCCAGGCCGCGTCGAAATGGATACCGCCGTCGCGAGAGGCCGGGCCGAGTGTCGCCTTCGCGGCGAGGATGCCGGTGGTCCTGGCGGTGGTGGCGCCAGTGGTGACCACCGCGGCTCGGGTTTCCGCCGCCTCGGACGGGGGTTTACGCCAGGGCTTCCGGGCGCCCCGGTGCCTGCCGCCCTTCCGGTCCGCGTCCCCCTCCTCCCTCTTCTTGCGTTCCAACTCCACTGTGACCTCGTTGAGTTGGAGGACGGATGCGCCGATGTCGAGGTGCCACTCGGTGGCCACCGCGGCTGACAGCCCGTATTCGCCCTGCGTGGGAACGGCCGTGCCATGGAACTTCTTCAGCGTCAGGTCGGGCACGCCGCTGAGGTCGGTGTCCGGGAGGAAATGGCGGAGGACATCCTTGAGTTGTGCCGGAGTCTCCTCGTCCAGGGTGAGGTCGAAGCGGCCGGGCGGGATCGCCGCGGAGGCGTTGAGGGCGACCGCGCCCGCCACGGTGAAGTGTCCATAGCCGGTCACGGTGGCGGAGCGGCTCGTCCGGAGTGGCGTGGTGACGGTGAGTCGGGCGCCGACACCCGTGACGGCGAGGTCGTCTCCGGCGATCGGCCAGGAGACCTCGGGCTTCGCCGCGGCACCGACGGTGATCGCGGTCAGCGCCTTGGCCAGACCCGCGCTGATCTTGGTGACATCGATGGTGGCGCTGAGGTCGGTGAGCCGGACGGCATCCCCCAGGGTGAACCCCTGGGCGGTCAGCTGCTGTACGGCGGCGCCGGTGCCGTACCACCCCGCGAGTACGCTCGTGCCCACGTCACCTGGCAGCGCGTCCACCGTCAGCACGATCTCGTTGCCCGCAACCGGGACCGACGCGCTGATCATGGCGCCGACGCCCGCCGCCAGTACGAGGTCGGCGGCCAGGCGGAGACCGTACGCCGGTGGCGGGTCGTCACCGCGCGACCCCGCCCACAGGTAGAAGTCTCCGCCCCATTCCCCTGAGGGCTCTGGTGTGGAGCGCAGCGCGATCTGTGTGACGACCTGGTCGCCGACGGGGCGGCGCTCGACGGGCCCGGTGAGCGAGAGAGGGATCCCCGGGGGGTGAACCAGTGCGGCAAGACTGCCGAGGGATGCCGGGTCCCGGACCTCGGGGGCGTGGCAGGTGAGCCCTTGGCCGAGGGCGGGGCGGCCGTCGCGCGCGGGGCGGGGCACCGAGCTGAGCAGAAGCTCGGGCCGACGGTCGCCGAAGGCGAGGCCGGCCAGGTCGCTGCCTTGGGTGTCCGGGAAGGAGGTCGCGAAGCTCCAATCCCCGGGCGTGGGGAGGGGGATGAAGAGGGTCGGGTCCTGGCCGACGGGGTCGAGGCCGAACTCGATGCCGGTGACCTGGGCGGTGGTGATGCCGAGGGCGCTGAGTTCGCCGTTGATGGCAACGGTGTTTGTTTCCGGGTGGTCCGCGCGGTGGAGGGCTCCGATGGTGAGGGTCTTGGCATCGAGCCAGGCGGCGACCAGTGCGGCGGCCGGCCCACTGCCGAGGTCGGCGGCCGCGAGGGTGAGGGTGTGGCCGGTGGTGTGCCGGTCGAGCAGTGTTTGGAGCTCGGTGAACTGCATACGGGGCCTTCCCGGCGGACGGACGGACAGGCGGGCGGATGGGGCGGGGGCGTGCGGGAGCGGGCGGACGGGCACGCCCGGTGCCCGCCGCCGCCCTCGCGCTGCGGTCAGTCCGCCAGCTTCTCGGCGATCACTTTCCGGGCGTTGTCCGTCAGGGCCTTGGCGATGTCGTCCTTGCGCTGACCGGCGCCGTCCTGGACTCCCTTGACGAAGTCGTCCTTGATCTGCGGGGTGTTGAGGATGTCATGCACCGCCTTGTCGGGCAGGCCATCGACATGGACGCTGATGTCCAGTTCGGTCCGGTCGATATCGACGGTGAGCGAACGCACGCCGATGGTGAGGCTGTCGGCGTCGGGGCCGGCGGCGGAGAGACCGACCGTCGCGGACGGCTGTTGCACCGTGGTGTTCATGGTGCCGTCGATATGGTCCCCGCTCTTGACGAAGGTTGCCACGACCTTGGCGGTGAGGGTGATCGACGTTCCGGATACCCTGCCGAACCGCACGGTCGCGTTGACGCCCTCGGCCACCAGCGAGGCGTCCTCGACCGGGATGAGCACATCGGCGATGCCGCTGATCTCGACGTCGCTCAAGGTGAAGTTGACGGAGGCGCCCATGATCTGGTGGTCGCCGAGGTCGATGGAGTTGATCGACAGCGGGTCGAGCTTTGGATCGCTGGACGACCGGACAACGGTCGGCGGGTAGAAGCCGGAGCCGGTGTCATTGAGCGAGGCCCGCGCCCGGTCGAAGAGGTAGACCTCCAGGGGGCCGTCGCCCACCGGAGGCGGGCCGCTGTGCGCCGGAAGCGCTGCCGTGCCGAAGACATTGTCGAGCGCCGTGCCCAGCCGCTCGGTGACGGCGCCGGAGAACTGGGTGCGGAAGTCCTGGGCGTTGAGGGCGTCCGAGAGCTTGGCGGTGAGGGCTGTGGCGGCGTCGGGGCTGTTGAAGGCCGTAACGGCGGACTGGATCCAGGCCTGCTTGGTGAGGTCGGTAACCGTGTCGCCTTCGATGGTGAGGCGGTCCTTGTCGAGGGTGAAGACCGGAGTGCTCACTATGGCGACCGACTCCACGGTGACCTCCGCCCTGCGGTCGGTGCCGGCCCCGGTCACCTCGATGCTCAGCCGCACATCGAACGCGAGGTCGGTCACGGTGAACAGGAACTGCCCTCGTCCCTCGATCCGTTGGGACGGCCACTCCACCCCGTAGGCGTCGAGGCCCTTGAGCATGACCTTGGTCGGCGGCTTGAGGTCGGGAGTGGCGGGCTCGTCGATGACGATGACTTGCTGGTCGAGCCGGTACCTGCCATCGATGGTGATCTGTGGCTGGTAGCCGTGCGAGTCGTACGCCGCGGCGGTGACCCTGACGGTGCCGCGGTAACCGTTCGCGGTGGGGGTCAGGCCGGTCAGATCTCCCACCGTGGCGTTCGGCAGACCGGCCACGGTGGCCTCGCTCAGCGTCAGCGTGGGGTACTGGTCCGTGTCGCTGCGCTGGCTGGTGAAGGCGTTGAGGTTCTTGGGCAGGCCGGGGACCCCGGCGTCCTTGGCCTTCTTGAAGGCCCGCTTCACAAAGGGCCAGGTGGCGTCGGCGATGGTGTCGGCGATGGTCACGCCCTGCTCCTCGGAGAGCGCCCCCAGTTGCCACTCGTCCACCGCCAGTGGCGACAGCGTGTGTCCGTCCGGGGTGCGGATGTTCTCCAGGATCTTCGGCAGCCAGTACGGGCTGTCCGGGTTGTTGATCCGCTTGCGCAGGGTGGCGTAGACGAAGTCGACCAGGGCCGCGGTCATGGTGGCGCTCCTTGTCCTGGGTGCGAATTGACGTGCGAGGTGGGGGAGTTGGTCACGTTCTCCGGTCGACGATGTGCAGGGCCAGGTCCTCCAGGGCATACCGGTAGCGGCTCGCCGGGAAGGGGCGCAGCAGCTCGATGGCCTCCAGCGCCTGGGTACGCGCATCGGCGTAGGCGCGGGAGAAGCCGGTGGTCGCCCGTACCTCGGCGACGCATCGCGCCAGCCCCGTGGCATCCACCGGCTCACCGCGCAGCACCCGGCTCACCCGGTGGTCCGGGCCCAGTTCCGCCATCGCGTACACCAGGGGCAGCGAGGCCCGGCGCCGTAGCAGATCCATGCCGCGTGGTTTGCCGGAGTCGGCCTCGTCCTGGGCCAGGTCGAAGAGGTCGTCCATGACCTGGAGGGCCCGGCCGAGCCGGCGGCCGAAGAAGCCGGCCCGGCGGGCGTCGCCGCCGCGCCCGCCCGCCAGGGTGACACCGGCTTCGGCGGCCAGGCCGAAGAGGACGGCGGTCTTGCGGTCGGCCGTGTGCCAGTAGCGCTGGACCAGCCGCGCGGGGTCGAGACTCAGATCGGTGCGCAGTTCGTCCAGTTCGCCGCAGCCGATCTGAAAGGCGGTGTCCAGGACCAGCTCGACCAGCGCCATATCACGGTCCCGGTCGATGGCCCGGACGAAGCCGCGGATGGCCTGGACGAACTGGAGGTCACCGACGAGGACGGCGGTCTCCGTGCCCCGTGCGGCGTTGACGGAGGGAAGTCCGCGGCGCAGGGCCGAGTCGTCGATGATGTCATCGTGGATCAGGGTCGCCACATGGAGCATTTCCAGGGAGACGGCTCCCTGGACCGCCTTGCGCGGCAGTGCGGTGGGGCCGTGGATCATTCTGGCGGCGAGCAGCAGGACGGCGGGGCGCAGCCGTTTCCCATGCCGGTAGAGCGCGCGCTCGGTGTCGCTGAGGTAGTCCTGTTGCGGCGCGAGGGCCTCGGCGAGAAACGCGTCGAAGGGTGGCTGGTCGTCGGCGAGGAGCGCCGCCCAGATGCCGGCGGTGACATCCTCGGCCGGAGCGGTGGATGTGTCATGGAGGAGCACGGATCAGGACCGCCCGTCCTGGGGAGGGGCGTAGCCCGGGATGCGGGTGAGGGCCGCGTGCCGGACGGTTTCGGCGATGGCGTCGCGGAGCAGTTCCTGGACGAAGCGCATAGTGCGCAGCCGCTCCCTGGCCACCTCTCCGACCGGTCCCCGCCAGCTCTCGTCCTCGATGTTCAGCGCCAGAGAGGGCAGGGTGACGACGGCGTCCTCCCGGGCGGGGTCCATGGTGATGCGGATGTCCTCGAGCCGGGCGGAGCAACTGCCCAGGTGGAGTGTGTCGGTTGCGGCCGGCCGGCGCTGCGCCTTGAGCCGGTAGGCGTTCCTGCCCACGCTCCTGATGTGGGTGCGCTGTTCCGGTGAGAGCGGCAGCCAGTCCTCGGGCTCGTCCTCTTCGGTCAGGGCGTATGTTCCGTAGGCCAGCGCCGTATGGCGTGCCAGTTCCTCTTCGGTGGTGGTGGGCAGCTCGTCCGTGTGCTCGTTGATGGCGGTGTAGACGGCGGACTGGGACATCGGCGTGGTGTCCTTGTCGGTGTTGCCGGTGGTGCCGATGGTCTTGGCGAAGTTGATGGTCTCCAGTGCGGCGGCTGTGTATTTCTGCTGCTTCTCCGGGTCTGTCGCGTCCTCTGCCATAAGGCTGAGGACGGTGGCCAGGGTGTTCTGCTGAGTGAACGCGTGGGCGTTGTAGGCGACACCTGTCTGGGCGTCCTGCCAGTCGTTGACCGCCGGTTGAGAGGTGTGCGCCGCTTGTGGGTCGGTGGTGGCGTAGGTCTGCTCCGACATCCGCCGGGTGGTGCCCTTTTCCCGCCACTTCTGCCGCAGGCCGTAGGTGTCGTCCGGGTCGTCGAAGGCGTCGTAGTAACTCTCGTTGTGCTGCCCGTACTTGATGAGCAGCTGCTGCCCGTTTTCGCTCCGCATCAACTTGTCGCGGTGCGCGTCGGCTCGGTCGCGCCACTTCTGGAGCGTGTCCGGTTCCGGCGGGTCATGCGGGGCGGGGGTGCGGCTCGCGGCGGGGAGAGTGGGCCGCCGGGCCTCCGCGGAGAGCGGGCGCAGATTGCCCGCGGTGTCGAGGTCGCGGATGCCGTCGGGGCGGGCGTCGAGCGCGTACCGGCCGGTGAGGACGAGCGCCGGTATGCGGTAGGTGCCGGCCTGCCCGGCGACGGCCTCCGGCCTTCCCTCGGCGCGGAGTTGGAGCGCGCCCAGGCGGATGCTGAGGGAGCCGGTGGGGTAGCCGATGGCTTCGGGCATCTCCACGGTACGGGCGAGTGGATAGCCGGGGGTGTCGGCGAGGTGGAGGGGCTGGGGCTGGGGCTGGGAGTGCGGGGTGCTCACTTACGTCTCCTGCGGTGAGTCGGGCCGGTGGAGGAGTGGCGGGTCAGGAGACGTCGGCGGTCCCGCTGATCAGGAGCATGCCGTCATGGGCGCCCAACACCGGTGATGTCAGGCGTACATGGACCGTCGAACCCCCGATCGGGATGTCGCAACCGATCGGCGTGGTGATGGGGATGTGGGGGGACAGGCCCTTGACCTTGTTCTTGACGATGGGCGGGGCGTTCTTGGCGAGGTCGTTGACCAGGCCCGACAGGATGTCGGCGAGGGTCGTTTTGGGTTTGAAGCGGACCTGTTGGAGGTTGAGGTCCGTCACCTCCACGGTGAGGGCGGTGTCCGTGAGGCCGGTGGCCTTGACCGTGATGACGGGCGGGTCCGGGGTGTAGCTGACATCGAACTCGATGGGGGCTGGGCCTGCCATGGTGGTGCCTCTCCTGAGTGATCGATGCGCGGAGTGCGCCGATGGGCGTCAGGTCAGGACTCGTGGCCCGCCTTGGTCAGGGCGCAGCCGCCGCTGCCGTCCGGGGTCATGGGGACGAGGTCGAGTTCGGCGTGCCAGTCGATGTCGACGCCGGCCGAGGCGGTGGTCGGGTCGCTGCCGACCGCCAGGTTGGTGGCTCGCCGGAAGGTCGCGTCCCACTTGGCCGAGGCGACGAACTGGATGGTCTTGTCGCCATGGCCCAATGCGGTGTTCTCATGCTGCTTCACCACGGCCGTCAGGAGCGTGGTCAGCAGATTCTTGCTGATCAGCGTGAACACCTGTTTGTCCGTGGGCCAGTTCACGGCGTCGGGGCGCACGGCCGGCGCCTGCCCCGTCCGGGCGGTCGACGCGAGGACCAGATGGGTGGGGAGGACATCCACGCGTACCAGGCTCAGGGTGACCGTCTGTCCGAAGAGGTTCTGGGCGGGGATCTTCAGGCCCTTGAGCAGGGTGGCGCCCTGGTCGAGAAGTGCGGGGATCACGACGTTCTTGACGATGACGCTCATCGGGGAGTCCGGCAGGTTCTCCAGCCAGGCGCCCAGCGGGACGGCCGTGATACCGCCGCCGTCCAGCTTCAGTTGCAGGGCCACCGATATCTTGCCGGTGACTTCGGGGAGAGGCGTGTCGCCCACCTTGCAGTCCGCCTTCAACTGCTCGGCGACAAACTGGAGCACCCCGGAGTCCGGGAGCGCCGTGATGCCCTCGGCCTTGATCATCTTTCCCCAGAGCTCCTCGTCCGGAGGGGCGAGGGTAAGGGCAGGGGCGGCAAGGAAGTCCCACCCGAAGGTATAGGTGATGTCCTCGATGGGTTTGGTGACGCTGCCCCGGAACGCGTCGCGGTGTTGTTGATAGGCCTTCTTGAGGCCGGAGTTGAGGGAGTCGGCGCCCACCCCGACCGCGAGATCGTAATTCGAGTCGTTCACACTGTCATACAACGGCACCTGCCGGGGCCGGGCCATGGCTTCTTCGCGTGCTGTCCCAAACCAGCTCTTGGACAGTTCCAATCAAGTCGCCCTCGGTGCAGGCGAGTTGGTCTCAAGGGCGGGGAGTGTGTACCGCTGGCATATGCTGTGACCAGCGCCGACGGCGCCGTCCGCCCTCGCGCCCCGGGCAGGCTGCCGCTGAGCGCATCTGGCCAACTCGCTGCGTTTCAGGGGTAGTTATCGGACCGGTCGGCCTCCGGGGGCGCTCACTCCCGCGTGCGCCGGGCCTTGTTGCCGGATCGGTGTCACCGGGTCGATGATGTGAGGCCGCCGCCGGCCCTGCGGTCCGTCGGGACCGTATCGCCGTGACGAGAACTTCCTTTCCAGCACCTCGGACAGAGGAAACCGGAACATGAGTTACGACCTAGCAGTCGGGGCCGATGCCGGCATAGTGAACAGGGTGGCCGAGGAGGTCTACGGTCAGCTGTATCCGCGGTACTTCACCGGTTCCCAGCCATATGACGCCGGAGGCACCCCGGTTACGGTGACCTGGGACGTCCGGACCGCCCCCGTCTTCGACCTCACCCCGTCCGCATACTCCGAGGCGGAGCTGCGCGCGCGCTTCGCCGAGGGCGGGGCAGGCCGGTTCGCCGAGGACGAGGTGGCGGAGTACGCGGCCGCCCTGCGCACCTCGCTGGACGGCAGCACCTTCCAGGCCGTCCTGCGCCAGGTGCATGTCTCCGTCGACGCGGGCGGGGGAGACCTGGTGGACGGGGATGTCACCGTGACGGTGGACATCCAGGCCAGTACGTCCGCGTCCGGCCTGCTCACCCTGAACCCGCTCAGGGCAGCGGCCAGTGACACCGGCCAGGTCCAGAAGGTGATCCTGGACAATGTTGTGCTGCCCGCCGTCCTGGACCAGTCCCGCCAGGTGCTGTCGGGCATCCAACTGCCCAAGCCCGCCATCCCGTTGCTGGACCTGTCGGTGCCGGTTCCCGTCATCCAGCCGCAGCAGGCCGCGGCCGTCATGAACCTGGTGGAGCACGGCATCCCCCAGCCGCCGTTCCCGGACACCTGGCCGGCGAGCCCCTTCTTCGCCCTGTTCGGTGCGGACACGGTCCGGCGGATCGCCGAGGCGGCCACCGCGTACCTCGAAGGAAAGACCTTTCCCGCCGGCGACTCGGAGAACTTCTGGGTCGGCACCGGCTACTACCAGGCGACGATCGCCATTCACCAGGTGCGGTGCGAGATCGAGGACACCGAGATCCCGACGGTGCGGGTCCGCGCCGCGGTCACCGGCAGCGGAAGCGCCGGCATCGACTGGGTGGTGGGAGGGTCCACGGACGTCTTCTACGACCTGGCGCTGGAGCCCGACCCCACCGTCACGCTCACCCTGTCGATGGACGGGACCACGCTCAAGGCCACGACGGACAGCGTGAGTTCCTTTGACCTCAAGATCTATCCACATGGCGACATCGTCAGCGTCATCGCCTCCTGGGTGGCCAACGCCCTCTCGTCCACCCTGGGCGGACTCGTCGGGGACGCGCTCCGCGGCCTCGAGTTCACCCTGGGCACCCTCCCCGCCATCCCCGTCGACGTAGACCCCATCCATCTCGATGTGACCCCGACGGACCTGACCCTCGGCCGCTTCGGCGACGCGCTGTCCCTCCAGGGCGACGTCACCATCGCCAAGCGATAGTCGCCTTCGATGACCTCCCCTTCGGGGTGGTTTGGGGCGGTCAGGTGATAACGGCCGATGCCGGCGGCGAGGGCGCGGAGGCCATTGCCCCTATCCCCGGAGATGTCCCTTACATGGGTAATCTCTCCATTCCGAGGCGATTACCCGGACATGACGCCCCGTCTGCCCGACCGCCGGCTACAGAGGGACGGACGACTCGATGACCGACGCATACAAGCACTGGCGGGACCTCCAGGTCTCCAGCCCCGGCGATGTTCCGCTCGCCACGCCGCTGATGTGGCTGGCCGAGAAGCACCAGGAGCACGCCGACCGGCTGACCAACCGCCTGCTCCCCGGCGACTTCCCGCACAAGGCCGAACGGGGCACCGTCGCCGACGCCCTCGCCGTGCTCGCGCTGCGCGAGTCCATCCACCGTGAGATGGAGTACGGCCGCGGTGCCCATATCCGCGACGCCCTGCACCTCGGCGCCACCTGGCACGAGACCGCCGCCGCCCTCGGCCTCACCCCCGACGAGGCCCGCCGGCTGCTGCACACCTGGGCGGACGGCCAGCGCCACCTGTACACCAGCTGCGAAGAACGCGGCGAGACACCGCTCGGCCTCAGCGATGAACAGCACACCGCCGTCCTCGCCCTGTGCCGGCTCGGCGACGACGAGCCGGCCGGCAACGGGCAAGCGTGGCCGTAGGGGATAGCGCTGTACTGGCCGAGGCAGCGCCTCACCCCTGCCGGACCGGGCCGAACCAGGTGGTGAGGGCGGTCCGGAGTGCGGAGATGTCGGGCGTGCCGCCGGCGGCGGCCGCCCAGGCGACATGGCCGTCGGGGCGGATGAGGAGCGCGGCGGGTGCGGGGATCTCGCCGACGGCCGGGACGGGCCAGCGGTCGTCCTCGCTCCGTGCCTCGACGAGGTCGACGCGATCGGCCCAGCCCGCGGCGGCCGCCGCCAACTCGGCACTGCCGCGCAGGTCGAGCAGTACGGGGCGGGCGGCGTTCAGCAGCTCGTAGACGCGGGTGGCGCCGTCGGGCGTCTTGAGGTCGGCGTCAGGGACCCGGCGGCCCGTCAGTGGGTGGTCGCCGTCGAGCGGGTACCGGATGTCCAGTGCGGTGAGCATGCCGCGCAGATGCCGGTTGACGTCGTCGAACACGATGAGCGAGCCGAACACATCGCGCAGCGCGTCCGTGTCGACGCCGGGGCGGGCCAGGGCTGCCTGCGCCCGGGTGTTGTGCAGGACGCGCTCCGCGACGGGATGCCGCTCGGCGTGGTAGCTGTCCAGCAGGCTCTCCGGTGCCTGGCCGCGCACCACCGAGGCGAGCTTCCAGCCGAGGTTGACCGCGTCCTGCACGCCCATGTTCAATCCCTGCCCGCCGGCCGGGAAGTGGATATGCGCCGCGTCGCCGGCGAGCAGCACCCGGCCGTCCCGGTACTGGGCGGCCTGCCGTGCGGCGTCGCCGAACCGGGAGACCCACTTGGGGTTGCGCATGCCGTAGTCCGTGCCCGCGAGTTTGATCAGCGACTCCCGGAGCTGCTCGAACGTCGGGGGCTCGTCGCGGTCCGCGACATGGCTGTAATCGGATGTGATCACCCGGTACCAGCCCGGCTCGAAGGCGATCACCGAGAAGTCGCCGCCCGGAACGCGCCGTGCCCAGATGTATTCCTCGGTCAGATCGGGGAGTTCGACGTCGCCGATCAGCGCGGTCATCGTGGCCGGAGTGCCGGGGAAGCCGATGCCCGACAGCTTGCGCACCGTGCTGCGCCCGCCGTCGCAGCCCACCAGGTAGCGGGCGCGCAGCGTCGCGGGTGCCGCCTCCGCCGTACCCAGCTCGACCGTCACACCGGCCTCGTCCTGGTGGATCCCGGTCAGCTCGGACGACCGGCGCACCCGCACACCGAGCTCGGTGGCCCACTCCTCCAGCAGCCGTTCGATGGCGGACTGCAGGATCATCAGCGGGCGGGAGTGCCTGGACTCGGACTCGTCGAAGTCCAGCCAGAGCCCGGAGAAGTGGCCCACCGACTGCAGTTCGCCGATCGCCAGGAAGCGGTCCAGGACTCCGCGCTGGTCCAGGACCTCCAGGGTGCGGGAGTGCATCCCGCCGGCCCGTGACTCGCCGGTGCGTTCCGCGAGCCGTTCGACCACCATCACGTCGACGCCCGCCAGCCGTAGCTCACAGGCGAGCATCAAGCCCGTCGGCCCGGCGCCCGCGATCACCACGTCCGCGTCCATGCCGGTGTCTCCCACGTCACTTCCCCCTCAGTCCACCGCGCCTCTGGCGTCGTCACCTCACCCCCACACTCATGGAAGTGGATCAGCCGGTCAAGACAATGCCGGTGCGGGGACGGGCGGGCCGCCGGTGTCCTTGTCCTGTCCCGCCGGCGGGACAGTTCCGCAGGGGGGGTGAAGAGCAACTCCGCGCGAGGACACGGGGTTTGAACGGCCCCGGTGTCCGTGCGGACACCGGGGCCGGTTCGTTTCTTCCGCTCGGGCCGGTCAGAGCGGGTTCACGCGGTACAGCGGGAAGTACGACCCGATCCTGGCGTGCGCGTAGTCGTCGGCCAGCTCGGGCACCCGGTCGAAGTCGTAGATGACCTCCGAACCCTCCGGCGGTATCCAGCCCTCGGCCTCCTGGAAGTCCCGGATGCCCGGGGAGTCCGGCAGCCGCCACACATGCGTGTTCACATGGATGTGCCGGCTGATGGACTCGGCTCCCCGAAGATGCGACAGGCGCATCCCCGCCTTCCAGCCGCATGTGGTGACGACTCCCTCGCGGGCCAGGGCCCTCAGGGTGACGTCGTACAGGGGCTCGCCGATGTTGTCCACGAAGACCGCGACCCCATGGCCGTCACTGAGCTCTTGGACGACACCCAGGAAGTCCTCCATCGAGATCCGGCGCCGCTGGTGCCGCTCCCGGTCCGCCCGTTCCTCCCGGGTGGGCAGGGAGAGGGCGGGGAACCGGCGGCGGTCCACCGGAATGATGCCGTTCTCCCGCAGGAAGGCGACGCGCTCGTCCGAGCCCGCCGTCATCGCCACCCGGAACCCGGCCCGCTTGGCCAGCAGCAGTTCGGCGAAGGCCACGCCGCCGCCCCACCCGAACACCAGGTGGTTCGCCGGATCGTCGTCGGCGACCTGGGTCCGCCAGCAGCCATACGCCTTGTGCCAGTTGTCCCAGGCGGTGAAGTAGCGTCCATAGGCGGCCCATTGGGGCAGCGAGTACGCCGTGCCCTCCGGGATCGGGAGCAACAGCCGGGCGTCCAGCTTCGACCGCTTGGCCAGCAGGCCGATGGTGCCGGGGCAGTCGTAGGCGTAGGCGAGTTCGGCGTAGTCGAAGCGGTCGAGCTTGCCGAAGGGCATGAGCAGACACAGGTCCCCTTCGCGGACCTGGACGTCCCGGCTCCCGGCGTTCACCTTGAGCACGCGCACCACGCCCAGGTTGCCGAGGACCACGGTCTCCTCGCCGCGGCTGCTGCACACATCGATCGGTGAACGGGCCAGCGCATGGTCGATGTTGGCCTCCCAGGAGCCGAGGATCGGCTCCACCAGCGCCTCACCCTCCTCCAAAGGGCCGAAGGTGAACCGGTCGCGTAGCAGCGCGCCGCCGGGTTCGCCGTTGTAGGGGCCGGCCACCGCGCCGGAGCGCAGGACCCAGGCTTCTGGCGAGTAGATGACAACCTCCTGTGATCGAGTACGTTCCCGGGTTCAACGGCGCGTCAGGATGCCGTGACGGCCGGCACCCGGTAGTCCACCGAGACACCGCCCCATGCCTCACCGGCGCCATAGGCCACGGCTCCGAGCCGGCCCGTGGCAGGGAGGGAACCGGAGTCCAGTTCCTCGGCGAACGCCAGCGGGATCGAGGCGGACGAGGTGTTCCCGGAGTTCTCGATCCGGTTCACAAAGGGCACGCCGAGATGGGTGGTGAAGGCGCGGACCTGTTCCAGGATGCGGCCGTTCGCCTGGTGGCCGACCAGCACGGTCGGCGCGGGGCCGTGGTCGAAGAGGTACTGCGCCGACTCCGCCATCCGGCGCACGGCGCGGTCGTACACCTGCAGCCCGTCGAGATGGATGCCGCCCGCGCCGGTCTCCCGCATCAGCGCCTCCTGGGAGCCGTCGCAGCCGGCGATCCGGCGGAAGTCCGTGAACTCCGCGCGGTCCTCCAGCAGGACGGCCGCGGAGCCGTCGGCGAAGATGCACGCCGTCTGCCGGTCCGTGCGGTCCACCAGCCGGGACATGGCCTCCACCGAGCACACCAGGACCGACCGCGCCTGTCCGGCTTCGCAGAGCGAGAGCCCGGTGATCAGCCCGTAGACAAAGCCGCAGCAGGCCGCGTTCATATCGAAGGCCAGCACCGAGGGCCCCAGGCCGGTGAGTTGTGCCACCTTCTGCGCGATACCCGGGATGCGCTGCCGCACCGAGGTGCTGACGACGACCAGGGCGCCGATCGAGGAGGGGTCGTCCATCCTGGTCACGATGGGCGCGCAGGCCTCCGCCGCCACCTCCGCCAGCGGGGTCTCGTCCGACAGCCAGGAGCGGGACGCGATGCCGCTGCGGCGCCGGATCCACTCGTCCGTGAGACCGATCGACGCGAAGTGGTCGTTGCCGATCGTCCGGCCCGGCTTCGCGGTGGCGATATCGACAATGCCCGCGCTCATCCCTGGCTCGCCAGCTTCACGAAGTATGCGCTGAAGTCGTTCAGGAAGGCGAAGCCCGCGGTCTCCGTGAGATCACCCTTGACCTGGAGCTCGATCTCCAGTTGCTGGTGCAGCTCGACCATGTCGAGGGAGTCGAGGTCGAAGTCGGCGATCGGCCGGTTGAGGTCGTCGGGGCCCAACGACGGGTCGCGCTCGCGCAGTTTGGCCAGCATGGTGTCCGCGATACGGCTTTCGACGTCGCTCATGTTCCTTCTCCGTTCAAGTGACTGGATCTTGGATCTCAGGGCGCGGCCAAGGTCTGTCCGACGGCTCCGGCCCTGTCGCCCGGCACCCGCTAGTCGGCCGCCAACTGGTACAGCACCTCACCGGACTTGACGATCGTGCCGACCGCCGCGGAGTGGGCCGTAACCCGTCCACCGCGCTCCGCCACGACGTCCACGCTGGCCTTGTCGGTCTCGACGACCGCGACCACATCCCCGCGCTCTATCCGGTCGCCGACACCGGCGACCCACTCGATCAGCAGGGCCTCGCCGAGGCTCTGCCCGAAGCCGGGAACATGTATGTCCACAGGGGAGTCGCTCACTTCGTCATCACCAGCACCTCGTCCTTGATCTCCTGCACACCGATCAGGTAGTCCTTCTCGAAGTCCGCCGGGGGATAGGCACGGCGGCCGGGCGCCAGCCGGCGGACCGGGCCCCGGAGCATGTCAAAGCCGCGCTCGGCCACCGACGCGGCGATTTCGGCACCGATGCCGAGGTCCTTCGACCCCTCGTGCACGATCAGCAGCCGCCCGGTGCGGGCGACGGACTCCAGAACCGTGTCCATGTCGAGCGGGGCCACCCAGCGCAGGTCCACCACCTCGACATCGACCTCGGGGCTGAGCGCGTGGGCCACTTCCAGCACCTCGTGGGTGATCGCGCCGAAGGTGGCGATCGTCAGGTCCGTGCCGCGCCGCACCACCCGGGCCGCGGTCGGCGACCTCGCCGGTTCGGGGTCCCGGACGGGCGAGGTCCGCCGCCAGTACAGACGGATCGGCTCGTACATCACCACGGGCGAACCGAGCGTCACCGCGTACCGCAGCATCTGGTCGGCGTCCTCACCGGTGGAGGGGCAGGCCACCGAGATTCCCGGGAAACGGGCGAAGAGCGCCTCGTTGGACTCGCTGTGGTGCTCCACGCCCCGGCCCCCGCCGCCGGTCGGGATCCGCACCACCAGGCTCGGGCTGACCTGTCCGTTCCACCGCTCGCCGATCCGGGCCGCCTGGGTCACCAGCTGGTTCACCGCGGGATAGGTGAATCCATCGAACTGGATCTCGCAGACGGGCACCAGCCCGCTGACCGTCATGCCGACGGCCTGGCCGATGATGGTGGACTCGGCCAGCAGCGAGTCGCGCACCCGGTCCGCGCCGAAGCGTTCGGCAAGACCCCGGGTCACCCGGAACACGCCCCCCAGGCGTCCGATGTCCTCGCCGAGCAGCAGCAATCGCGGATCCTGTTCGAGGAGGTCGGCGAGGGTCGCGTTGATCGACTCCGCCAGGCAGGCGGACCGCACGGTGCTCATCACGCGTACTCCTTCATCAACCGCTCGCGCAGCTCCCGCACTTCGGCTTCGACGGCGTCGAACCACGCGGTGTCCACCAGGCCCAGGCCGCTCAGCCGGGCCGCATAGGCGGTCACCGGATCCGCGGCCCTGGCCCGCGCGATGTCCTCGCGGCTGCGGTACACCTCCTGGGCATCGGAGGTCGAATGACCGTGGATGCGCTCCACTTGGATCTCGACGAGATAGGGCGCCCGCTCCCCGCGGATATGGGCGGCGGCCCGGGAGCAGGCCGAGAAGACGGTCTCCGGGTCCTGGCCCGGGATCCGGACGGCCTCGATCCCGAAACCCCGGGCGCGTTCGGCCAGCGAGGTGCGCATCTGCTCCTCGGCCGGTTTCGAGATGGCCCAGCCGTTGTTCTGGCAGACGAACAGCACGGACGCCGACTCGACGGCGGCGAGATTCATCGCCTCCGACATATCGCCCTCACTGGTGGCGCCGTCGCCTATGTACACGACGACAAAGTCCTCCCGCCCCTGCAACCGCTGCCCGATCGAGTAGCCGACAGCGTGCAGCGTCTGTGCGGCCAGGACCAGCGTGTAGGGGAAGAACCGCACCCGGCGCGGATCCCATCCGCAGAAGGTGCGGCCGGCCCACTGCGCGAGCAGTTCCTCCGGTGTCACGCCACGCAGAAGGGCGACCGCGTGCTCGCGGTAACTGGGGACGACGGTCGGGGCCGGGCCCACCGCGAGCGCGGAGCCCACCTGCGCGGCCTCCTGCCCCTGGCAGGACGGGAAGAGGTCGAGCGCGCCCTGTTTCTGGAGCTGACAGGCCTCCTCGTCGATGCCTCTCGCCACCAGCAGGTGGCGCAGCAGCAGCCGTCGTGTGTCGTCGTCCGGATCTGTTTCGTACTCGGATGCTGACTTCAAGACCATTGATCACCAGTCGCAGGTTCGTCGATGAGCTTTGTGGGCTCGGGCACCAGCCGGCTGATTCGCACCACCGCCTGGTGGGCCGGGCGGCCGGAGTCGGTCTCGAAGCCCCATGCGCGACGGTGTCCGGCTGGGATGAGGCTCTTTTCTCCACGCGTTCTCTATCGCCCAGGCGGGAGGAAAGTGGCTGAACCCGAATTCGAGCGGGCCCGTCCAGGGGCCACTGACCGGTCATGGTGGCACAGAAGCTCAGTGGGGTACAGGTTCGGGCGGACGGCCGGGAGAGCAGCGATCCGGCCGCCCTTGTGGCGTTGGCGGTCGAGTCCTTACGGTGGCGTCAGCATTCCAGGGCGGCTGTGGATGCCGGGTGTCCTGTCGACAGGACGACGCCGAACGGCGAGCCCGCGCCCGGCCCGGCGATTTCCCATTCCAAGTCACTCGGTGACGGTTATAGGGTCGCCTGGCCCTGACAAATTCCCATTCCAACTCACCTGTGACGGATATAGGGTCGCCTGGCCCTGGCGATTTCCCAATCCGAGTCACCTCGTGACGGTTAAGGACGGTGGCAGTGAGCACGAACCCCTTCGATGACGAGAACGGCCGCTTCTATGTCGTGGTCAACGACGAGGACCAGCACTCCCTGTGGCCGGTGTTCGCCGAGGTGCCCGCGGGCTGGCAGGTGGTCTTCGGAGAGGCGGCCAGGGCCGAGTGCCTGGAGTACGTCGAGCAGAACTGGACCGACATGCGCCCGAGGAGCCTGAAGGAGGCCATGGCGGCGGACTGAACGCCGGCCGGATTCTCCGGGGAGAGCCGCGGCCCGCGATGCCCCCGCTGCTCGGCCTCGCGGGCCCGCACACCCAGGCAAACACTCTGGATTGAAAAGAAGTTTGGGGGAACAACCTGTGGGAACCGCGAGCGGTTACAAGGCGGGGCCGGTGGGCATCGGCGGTGAGCCCGCGCAGCGCGATGTGGTGCTGTCCTTCGTGGGGAAACAGGCGACGGTGCAGAAGTCGGGGATGACCTTCCCGCGGAACCTGTCGGAACGGGCCTGGGAGCAAATCGGGGCCAGCCTGCGTGAACTCACCAATTCCTCGGCATGGTGGCTCGCCGACTGGCTGATCTTCGGGGAGGCCGCCTATGGGTGGCGGCGGTACCGGGAGGCGATCGAGCGAACGGGGCTCGACTACCAGACCCTGCGCAACTACGCATGGGTGGCAAGGCGGTTCGAGCACCACCGCAGGCGGGACACCCTCAGCTTCGCCCACCATGCCGAGGTGACCCGCCTGTCGCCGCCGGAGCAGGACTACTGGCTGCGTAAAGCCGAACAGCAGAAGTGGTCGCGCAATGAACTGCGCAAGGCGGTCCGCGCCAGCCTGGCCGAGCAGAGCCATGCGGCCGACGCCCCCGCGAGCAGCGGCAACGAGAAGCAGGAGGTGGCCCAGCTGGCCGAGTCGGCGGGCGCCGACAAACGCCGGCGGAAGGTCACCACGCTCACCATCGAACTGTCCGCCGAACAGCTGGAGTACTACTCCACCTTGGCTGCCGCACACGGTCTGCCCGTCGAACGGTGGGTGACCCAGGTGCTCGGGGCCGCCGATCGGCGTACCGCCTAGAGGCGCCGGACAAGCCCGTTCCCCGTGGTGCGCCGGCGGCCCGCCCGACCGGACACCCGTCATATCGGAGTCAGTTGATGATCCTTCAGGGAAAGCGGGTTGCCCTGCCCTCGGCGCCCGTCGTCCACAAGCAGTTCGAGGCGCACGCGGAAGCCACCCCCGATGCCATCGCCGTGGTCTGTGCCGGGCAGCACATGACCTACGCGGAGTTGAACGCGAAGGCCAACCGGTTCGCGCACTTTCTCGTCACCTGCGGACACGGCCGGGGTGCCAAGGTCGGCGTCTGCCTCGACTACTCGGCCGACATGCTGGTCGCCATCCTCGGCACGCTGAAGGCGGGCGCGGCCTATGTGCCGTTCGACCCGGCCTACCCGGCGGCGCGGCTCGAACTGCTGCTGGGCCAAGTCCCCGGTCTCGCCCTGATCGTGGCCTCCCCGGCGACGGCCGGGCAGGTCGGGTCGGCGGCCGTCGAGGTCATCGATCTCGGGCAGCTCTCCGATCACCTGGCGAGTCTCCCGGCCACCGCTCCTGATGTCCCGGTCACCGGGGACGATGTGTGCTACGCGGTCTTCACATCCGGGTCCACCGGTACGCCGAAGCTGACCGCGGTGCGGCACGAGGGCTGGTTCAACCTGATGAACTGGCTGAAGCTCGAATACGGCCTGCACAGCGGGTCGGACAACCTGGTCGTCAGCGCGTTCGGGTTCGACCTCTCCCAACGGGCCCTGATGACACCGTTGTTCTGCGGAGCCACCCAGTACCTGATGGCGAGCCGGAACTTCGACGTCATGATGGCGTACCGCTTGCTGACCCAGCACTGGATACGCACGGTGCACTGCGCATCCAGCACGCTGTACCTGCTGGTGGACTGGGAGACCGCACGCGGCGGTGACGCGCTCACCCGGCTCGACTATGTGCTGTTCGGCGGGGAGCCGCTGAAGGTCGAACGGATCGCGGACTGGGCGCGGCGCGAAGGCAATGGGTGCACCCTGCTGCACCAGTACGGCGTTGCCGAGTGCACCGATGTCGCCACGTCGTACGACCTCGCCGGGCACCGGCCCGGCGACCAGGACATCGCACCGGTCGGCAAGCCGGCCTACAACATCGACATCCATCTCCTCGATGAGCAACTGCGCGGTGTCGGGCCGGGGGAGCACGGCGAGATCTGCATCTCCGGGACCGGTGTCGGCGCGGGCTACCTGGGCGGCATGGGCCCCGAGAACGAGAAGTTCACCACGATCCTGGTCGACGGTGCGCCGCGCAGGCTGTACCGCACGGGCGACCGCGGCTATGTGACCGAAGGCGGCGACCTCGTCGTCCTCGGCCGGATCGACGCGCAGGTGAAGGTGCGGGGCATGCGTATCGACCCCACCGACATCGAGCGCGCGCTCGGCAGGCTGGCCGGGGTCCGGGAGGCCGCCGTGGTGATCACGTATACCGACGCCGGCGAGGCCGAGTTGATCGCGTTCATGGTCCCGGCGGGGGACGACCTCGCCGAGAACGATGTGCGCACCCGCCTCCTCGGGACACTGCCGCGGAACATGGTTCCGGCCAGGTTCATCAATATCCCGCGGATTCCGTTGAGTCCGCACGGGAAAGTGGATCGCGCGGCGCTGGCCGATGAGTTCAGCAAAACGAAAGGACTGTGATGACTGCTGACCGGGTGCGCGCCATCTGGTGCCGGGAACTCCAGCGCGATGACATATCAGTCGACGACGACTTCTTCGCCCTGGGCGGCCAGTCCGTGATTATGGCCAAAATCCAGGGGGCTTTCCTTGAGGAGCTGGGCATCGAGGTCCCGGTGGACCAGATGTTCCTCAATCCGACGGTGGCGTCTATTTCTGCGTACATCGAATCCCTGGATGCGATAACCCATTAACGTCACCACTTGGTAGGAGAGGCGCCATGTACGACGTCATTGTCATAGGTGCCCGTTGTGCGGGTTCGCCGGCGGCCATGTTGTTCGCTCAGCAGGGATACCGAGTCCTGCTCCTGGAGAAAGCGCGGTTCCCGCAGGACACGCTGTCCTCGCACTACATCCACCAGCCGGGCGTGGCGCTGCTCAACCAGTGGGGGCTGCTCGGCAAGCTCCGCGACGCGGGCTGCCGGCCGATCAACCACCAGAGCTATGAGGCGCCCGGTGTCCGGCTGGACGGCTTCTCCCTGCCGGTCGACGGCCAGCGGACCACATACGCGCCGAGGCGGTATGTGCTCGACCCGATCCTCGCGGACGGTGCCGTGGCGGCCGGTGTGGAGTTCCGGGAGTCCTGCGCGGTCACCGACCTGGTGTTTGAGGACGACCGGGTCGTCGGGGTGCGGTACACCACGCCGGGCGGCGCCGAGGCGACGGACCGGGCGCGCCTGGTCGTCGGTGCGGACGGTATGCGATCGCTGGTGGCCCGCAAAGCCGGCGCACAGAACGTCATCGAGCACCCGCGGGTCACCTGCACCTACTACAGCTACTGGTCCGGGGTTCCCGCGCACTTCGAGCTGTATGAGCGGCCGGGGCGCTGGATCGGTGTCATCCCCACCAACGACGACCTCACGCTGCTCATGACCTACTTCCCGCAGGACGAGTTCTCCGATGTCCGCAAGGCGGTGGAACCCGCCTACCTCGACGCCTTCCGCACAACGGCGCCCGAGCTGTACGACCGGATGTCGGCGGGCAAGCGCGAGGAGCAGCTGTACGGCACGGGGCACCAGGAGAACTACTTCCGTAAGGCCTACGGGCCCGGCTGGGCGCTGGTCGGTGACGCGGTGAACCACAAGGACTCCATCACCGCCCGCGGTATCACCGACGCCTTTATCCAGGCCCAGACGCTCACCAGGCACATCGGGGACCAGTTGCACGACGATGCGGCGCTCGAGGCGGCACTGCGGCGTTATGAGGAAGACCTGGATGAGAACCACACCAGCTTCTACCAGGCCGCGCTCAACGTGGCCGAGCTCAAGCCCGAGGGGCGGGTCGAGATGCTGCAGAAACTGGTCGGACGCCAGGACCTGATCGACCTGTACTTCTCGACGCTGTCGGGAGCGTGCTCCATCGACGACTTCTACAACGACGAACTCTTGACCTTGCTCGACCAGAGCTGAGTGACGACCCGCTCCCTGGTTTGCCGATTTGGAGACACAATGATCCCGTTGTCGTTCGCGCAGCGTCGGCTGTGGTTCGTGGACCGGTTCGAAGGCCCCTCGCCGACCTACAACGGCGCTTTCGCCCTGCGGCTGACCGGGGAGCTGAGCGTGGATGCGCTGGAGTCGGCGCTCCGCGATGTCATTGACAGGCATGAGGTCCTCCGCACGGTGATCGTCGAGGACGACGACGGTGTCCCGCACCAGCAGGTGCTGTCACCCGGTCAGAAGCCCTTCGGCCTGCCGGTCGTCGAGGTCGCGGAGGAGCAGCGGGCGGCGGCGGTCGACGAGGTGGCCACCGGGACCTTCGACCTGGCCGGCGATGTGCCGATCCGTGCCCGGCTGCTGCGGACCGGACCGCGCGAGCACACCCTGGTGCTGGTGGCGCATCACATCGCCGTGGACGGGGAGTCCTTCGGGCCGCTGTTCCGCGATCTCACCATGGCCTACGCGGCCCGCAGGGAGGGCCGGGACCCGGCGTGGGAGCCGCTGCCGGTGCAGTACGCGGACTACACGCTGTGGCAGCGGGACCTGCTGGGCGACGAGGCCGACCCGGACAGCCTGGCGGCGCGGCAACTGGAGTACTGGCGGCAGGCGTTGGCGGATATGGCACAGCCGCTGGCCATACCCACCGACCGCCCGCGCGCGAAGGCGATGAGCCACCGCGGCGACCGGGTCCCGTTCTCGGTCGACCCCGAGCTGCTCCGGTCCGTGGAGAAACTGGCCGCACAAGCGGACACCACGGTCTCGATGGTCATGCATTCCGCGCTGGCGGTCCTTCTGCACCACCTCGGCTGCGGTGACGATGTGCCCATCGGCGCGCCGATCGCGGGTCGCACCGATGAGGAACTGCGGGACCTCATCGGGTTCTTCGTCAACACCTGGGTGCTGCGCGTCGACCTCTCCGGGAACCCGACCTTCGGACAGCTGCTCCAGCGGGTGCGGGAGCGGGCCCTCGCCGCATACGACAACCAGGACATGCCGTTCGAGCGGCTGGTGGAGCTGCTGAACCCGGACCGGTCCAGCGCCTACAACCCGTTCTTCCAGGTGATGCTCTCCTGGCAGCCGCCCGTGCCGGATCTGGAACTCCCCGGCCTCGATGTCCGGGCCGAGCGGCTGGAGACCGGAACGGCCAAGTTCGACCTGTTCTTCGACATGCTCCCGAACGGCTCGGGCGGGGCGGACTGCCGTCTGGAATACGTCACCGACCTGTTCGACCGGGACACGGCCGAGGGCATCGCCAACCGGTTCGTCCGGGTGCTGGGCCGGCTGGTGGCCGACTCCGAGCGCAGGATCGGCGGCATCGACGTGCTCGACACGGCCGAGCGGGACCGGCTGCTCATCCGGTACAACGACACCACCACAGTGGCGCCCGAGCTGACGGTCCCGGAGCTGTTCGAAAGCCAGGTGGCCAGGACGCCGGACGCCCCGGCGATCGTGTGCGACGACCGGACACTGACCTACCGGGAGCTCGACGACCGGGCGAACAGCGTCGCATGGGAGCTCATCCGGCGTGGTGCCGGGCCGGAAGACCTGGTGGTGCTGGCGTTGCCGCGCACCGAGGACCTGGTGGCCGGCCTGCTCGGGATCCTCAAGTCCGGTGCCGGATACCTGCCGATGGACCCGCAGTACCTCGGCGGACGGGCGGAGGGCGTGCTGTCCGAAGCACGGCCGCGTTTCGCGGTCACCGACACCGCGACCTGGCAGGACCTGCCGCAGAACGACATGTCGGGCATCAACCTCGACCACCGCGCGGAATGGGAATCGCCCCAGGGGGCGCCGGACAACGCGGGCCGGATCTCGCCGCTGGGCCCGGACAACCTGGCGTATGTGATGTACACCTCCGGCTCCACGGGCAAGCCGAAGGGCGCGGCGATCACCCACCGCAACGTCGTCAACGGGGTGCGGGAACTGGTGCGCGTGCTGGACGCGCCGCCCGGTTGGCGGATGCTGGCCGGCACCTCGGTGAACTTCGACGTCTCGGTCTTCGAGCTGCTGACCACCCTGTCCACCGGCGGCACGGCCGAGGTGGTGCCGAACGCCCTGGTGCTCGGTGAGCGGGACAGCTGGGACGGCCATGTGATCAGCGCGGTCCCCTCGGTGCTCGGGGAGCTGGTCGGCCACCTGGAGAAGGCGACGGACGTGCGCACGGTGGTGTTCGCGGGCGATGTGCTCCCGGCCCAGCTGGTACGGCGGGTGCGCGAGGCCCTGCCCGGCGTGCAGGTAGTGAACTCCTACGGGCAGAGCGAGAGTTTCTACGCCACCACCTTCTCCCTCGCGGCGTCCGAGGAGTGGGCGGAGAGCGACGTCGCCTCCATCGGTACCCCGCTGGGGAACATGCGCGCCTATGTCCTCGGCCCGGGCCTCGCCCCGGTGCCGCAGGGCGTGATCGGTGAGCTGTATGTGGTCGGGACCTGCCTGGGCCGCGGCTACCACGGCCGTCCGGGCCTGACCGCCGAGCGTTATGTGGCGAACCCGTTCGGCCCCGCGGGCGAGCGGATGTACCGCACGGGCGACCTGGCCCGCTGGAACGCGCGGGGCCGGCTGGAGTGCGTCGGCAGGGCCGATGGCCAGGTGAAGGTGCGCGGCTTCCGTATCGAGACCGCCGAGGTCGAAGCGGTGTGCCTGCAGCACCCCGGAATCAGCCAGGCGGTGGTGATCAGCCGGGAGGTGCCCTCGGGCGGGCGGCGGCTCGTCGCGTATGTGGTGCACACCGGCGAGGGGGCCGTCGGTGACGACGGCGCGGGTGGTATCGGCGATGTGGATGTGCTGGCCGGTGCTTCCTCCGCCGAACTGCGCAAGTTCGTCGCGGCACGACTGCCCGACTACATGGTGCCGTCGGCCTTCGTGGCTCTCGGCCGGATGCCGCTCGGGCCGACCGGCAAGCTGGACCGCTCGGCGCTGCCCGAACCGGAGTTCCTGGGCGAGGCCTACCGGGAGCCGCGCACCGAGGCCGAGAAGGTCATCACCGCGGCGTACGCGGATGTGCTCGGTGTGGACCGGGTCGGTATCGACGACGACTTCTTCGCGGTGGGCGGGGACAGCCTGCGGTCGATCCAGGTGGTGGCCCGGACCCGGGCCCGGGGCCTGGAGCTCACCACGCGGGAGATCTTCGAGTGCCGCACGGCGGCCCGGCTGGCCGAGGTGGCCTCCGCCCGCCACGAGCGGGTGCCCGCGCTCGCGGAGGACGAGGGCGGCGGCGTCGGCCCCATGGCGCTGCAGCCCGTGGCACGGCAGGTGTTCGAGCACGGTGGCGGGATGGACCGTTTCGCCATGTCGATGGTGCTGGAGCTGCCCGAGGGCATCGACGCCGGCGGCCTTGCCGCGACGCTGGACGCCGTGCTCGACCGGCACGACCTTCTGCGCGCCCAACTGGTGCGCGGCGACGAGCTCTCCCTCGTGGTGCGTCCGGCGGGCACCGTGCGGGCGGCGGACCTGATCCGCCGGGTGCCCTGCGACGGCCGGTGGGATGAGCCGGGCTCGCTGGAGGCGGCGAAGGCGGAGCTGGACGCCGCGGTCGGGCGACTCGACCCGGAAGCCGGGACCATGGCGGACTTCGTCTGGTTCGCCGCGGAGCCGGGTGCGGGCCGGCTGCTGGTGGTGCTGCACCACCTGGTGGTGGACGGTGTCTCCTGGCGCATCCTGATGTCGGACTTCGCCGAGGCCTGGCAGCAGGTCCGGTCCGGCAAGGCTCCCGACCTGCCCGCGGTCGGCACCTCGGCCCGCCGCTGGGCGTCGGCGCTGGAGGACGAGGCGCTCTCCGAGGAGCGGGAAGCGGAACTGGCGTACTGGCGGGACATGCTTGAGGCGCCCAACCCCCCGCTGGGCACGCGGGCGTTCGACCCGGCGGTGGATGTGTGGTCCACGGTCGACACCGTGCGGGTGGAGCTGCCCGCCGAGGTCACCGAGGCGGTGCTGACCAGGCTTCCCGCGGCGTTCAAGGGCACCGGGACCGATGTGCTGCTCGCCGCGCTCGCCCTGGCGGTGAACCGGTGGGGCGGCGCGGACCGCTCGGCCCTGGTCCGGCTGGAGGGGCACGGCCGCGAGGAGGACGTCGTTCCCGGAGCCGACCTCTCCCGGACCGTCGGATGGTTCACCAGCATGTATCCGGCCCGGGTCGATGTGCGCGGGGTGGACCTCGCCGACGTGCTGGCCGGCGGCCCCGCGGCCGGGAAGGCGATCAAGCTGGTCAAGGAGCAGCTGCGCGGGATCCCGGACAAGGGCGTGGGGTACGGACTGCTGCGCTGGCTGAACCCGGAGACCGCCGAGCAGCTCGCCGGCCTCCCGGTGCCGCAGATCGGGTTCAACTACCTCGGACGGATCTCCGACTCCGACGTGCCCGAGCACCTGCGCGCGGACGGGTGGGGACCGGCATCCTGGTCCGCCGAGCTGATCCCGGCGCCCGACCCGGACCTGCCCGCGCTGTCCGCGCTGGAGGTCAACTCGGTCGCCACGGACACCGCCGACGGCACCCGGTTGCAGACGGCCTTTATGTTCCCCACCGGGGTGCTGTCCCGCGAGCGGGCCTCCGAACTGGCCGAGCTGTGGGTCGAGGTGCTGCACGGCATGGCCGCGTACGCAGCACAGCCGGGGATCGGCGGGCTCACTCCCTCGGACGCCCTGCTGGTCTCGGTGCGGCAGGACGAGATCGAGGCCTGGGAGACGCGCTACGGCCGCCTGGTCGAGGTGTGGCCGCAGGCCCCCGGGCAGTCCGGGATCCAGTTCCAGGCCGCGCTTGCCGACGGTTCCTTCGACGTCTACCACATGCAGTTTGTGCTGCACCTGTCCGGGCACGTGGACCCGGCGCGGATGCGGGCGGCCGGACAGACGCTGCTCGACCGGTATCCGAACCTGCGCTCCGCGTTCCTCACCGGGGAGAACGGCGATCCGGTACAGGTGGTGGCGGAACACGTCGTCATGCCCTGGCGGCACATGGATCTGACCGGTCGGAGCGAGGCGGAGCAGAACACCGCGCTCGACGAGTTC
Organism: Streptomyces sp. NPDC052396; assembly: GCF_044593195.1. NCBI lineage: Bacteria > Bacillati > Actinomycetota > Actinomycetes > Kitasatosporales > Streptomycetaceae > Streptomyces > Streptomyces sp. NPDC052396. The sequence goes on along the minus strand of NZ_JBIUAW010000010.1, from coordinate 18,343 downwards.
CTCGCCGCGGACCGGGCCGACCAGCTCGATCCCGCCCGGCCGCCGCTGTTCCGTCTGGCCCTGCTCACCTGCGGGCCGCAGCAGGCGAAACTCGTCATCACGGCGCATCACACCTTGTTCGACGGCTGGTCGTCGCCGTTGGTGATCACGGACCTGATCCGGCTGTACTCCGGGACCCACGAGCTTGCTCCGGTCCGAAGCTACGGCGGCTACCTGGCCTGGCTGTCCGAGCAGGACCGGGAGGCGTCGGCTGCCCGGTGGAAGGCCGAGCTCGCCGGATTCGACCAGCCGACCCTGGTGGCCCCGAACGCTCCCGTCCAGGAAGCGGCGTCCGCCCTCGGGCGGGTCGAGGTACCGCTGTCGATCGACAAGGGGCGTGAACTCGCCCGGCGCGCCGCGGAACTCGGGGTCACGCTGAACACGCTCCTGCAGGGCGCGTGGGGGATCCTGATCTCGAAGCTGATCGGGCAGCAGGACGTGGTGTTCGGCGCCGCCGTCAATGGCCGCCCGGCGGACCTGATCGGTTCGGACGAAATGGTCGGCCTGTTCATCAGCACCCTGCCGACCAGGGTGTTCTGCCGGCCGGACCACAGCGTGGCCGACGTCATCACCGCGTTGCAGGACCGGCAGACCGCGCTGCTCGACCACCACTACTACGGCCTTGCCGACATCCAGCGCGGCGTCGGCCTTCCCGCCCTGTTCGACACGATCGTCGTGTTCGAGAACTACCCGGTCGACCGCGAGGGCATGGTCGACGCGAACATCGCGGCAGGCTTCACGATCGACGCCATCCGGCCGTTCGCGGGCTCGCACTACCCGCTCACCCTCAACGCATCTGACCCCTACCTGCGGCTCTCCCTCGACTACCAGAACAACCTCTACGACCGCGACGCGGCCGAGGAGATCGCCGCCCGGCTCGTCCGGGTTCTCGAGCAGCTGCTCGAGGATCCGACGGTGCCGGTCGGAGCCGTCGAGGTGCTGTCGGCGGAGGAGCGGGACCGGCTGGTGCGGGGGGTCAATGACACGGCACACCTGGTGGCCGCGGACACTCTGCCGGGCGCGTTCGAGGCCCAGGTGGAGCGCGACCCCGATCGGGTGGCACTGATCGGCGATCAGGAGACGCTGACCTACCGGGAGTTCGACCGGCGTGCCAATCGGCTGGCGCATTGGCTGGTCGAACAGGGTGCGGGCCCCGAGCAGCTGGTCGCGGTGCGTATCCCTCGTTCCGTGGATCTGATGGTGGCGATCTACGCGGTGGTCAAGGCGGGTGCCGCTTATCTGCCGGTGGACACCGACCTGCCCGAGGACCGGGTGCGGCATGTGCTGAACCATGCGAAGCCGCTGCTGGTGCTCGACGAGGCGCTGCCGGATGTGTCCGGGTACCCGGTGACGAAGCCGGAGCGGGCGCTGTCGCCGGACCATGCCGCGTACGTCATCTACACCTCCGGGTCCACCGGTGGTCCCAAGGGCGTGCAGGTGTCGCACCGGTCGATCATGAACCGGTTGAAGTGGGGTCTGGCGCACTTCGACGTCGGTGTCGAGGACCGGGTGCTGTTCAGCACGTCGGCGAGCTTCGATGTGTCGGTGCCGGAGCTGTTCGCCCCCTTGCAGGCCGGCGCGGCTGTGGTGATCGCGCGTCCGGACGGGCGCCGGGATCCGGCGTATCTGGCCGAGCTGATCCGGCGGGAGGGGGTGACCGGTGCGGACTTCGTGCCCTCCCTCCTGGAGGCGTTCGTCGTCGAGCCCTCGGCGAAGGAGTGCACAAGCCTGCGCTGGATCGAGGTCGCGGGCGAGGCGTTCCCGGCGGCGTTGGCCAACAAGGTCACCGATGTGCTGCCCGACTGTGGTGTGCACAACCTGTACGGTCCCACCGAGGCATCGGTGGAGGTCACGGCGTGGCAGCATGTGCCGGGTGCGGACCGGGTGCCGATCGGCGCGCCGGTGTGGAACACCCAGGTGTATGTGCTGGACGCGGCGCTGCGTCCGGTCGCGCCCGGGGTCGCCGGTGAGCTGTATCTGGCTGGTGCCGGTCTGGCCAGGGGTTACCTCGGGCAGACCGCGCTGACCGCGAACCGGTTTGTTGCCTGCCCCTATAGTGCGCCGGGGACCCGGATGTACCGCACCGGCGACGTCGTGCGGTGGAACCAGGACGGCCAGGTCGAATACATCGGGCGATCCGACTTCCAGGTCAAGGTCCGCGGCTTCCGCATCGAGCTGGCCGAGGTGCAGTCGGCGCTGACCGCGCATCCGGACGTCGACAGCGCGGTGGTCGTGGTGCGGGAGGACCGCGCCGACGACCAGCGGCTGGTCGCCTACGTGGTGCCGGGCAACGGCAAGGCGGATGCGGCCGAGCTGGACATCCCGGCCCTGATGGACCTGGTCCGCAAGCACTTGCCGGAGTACATGGTCCCCTCGGCGATCGTGCCGCTCGCCGAGTTCCCCACGACACCGAGCGGGAAGCTCGACCGTAACGCGCTCCCCGCACCGGACCACACGGAAGCCGCGACCGGACGAGGTCCGCGCAACCACAACGAGGAAGTCCTCTGCCGGCTGTTCGCCGAGCTGCTCGGTGTGGAGGAAGTCGGCATCGACGTCGACTTCTTCGACCTCGGTGGGCATTCGCTGCTGGCCACCCGGCTGATCGGCCGCATACGCAGCGAGCTCAACGCCGACGTGAAGGTCACGACGGTGTTCCGCAATCCGACCGTCGCGCAGCTGGCGGAGCAGATCGAGAAGTCGGCCAAGTCGAAACGTCCCCAGCTGCGACCGATGATCGTTCAGGAGAAGCGTCGATGATCCCGTTGTCCTTTGCCCAGAGTCGGATGTGGTTCCTCCACCGCCTGGAAGGCCCGTCCTCGACCTACAACGTTCCGTTCGTGCTACGCCTGGAGGGGACGCTGGACATGGCGGCCCTGGTCGCGGCGGTGACGGATGTCGTAACCCGGCACGAGAGCCTGCGCACCCTGGTCGCCGAGCACGAGGACGGCACGGCGGAGCAGCGGATCCTGCCTCCGGAGGAGGCGGCCCACCCCTTCCGGGTGGTCGACGTGGCGGCGGACGCGGTGGATGCCGCGGTGCACGACGCCGCGTGCGAGGTGTTCGACCTGGTCACGGAGCTTCCCCTGCGGACGACCGTGCTCCGGGTCGCTCCGCAGGAGCACGTCCTGGTGTTCGTGTTCCACCACATAGCCGCAGACGGGGCGTCGATGGCGCCGTTCCTGCGGGACCTCATGACGGCGTATGAGGCTCGCCACGAGGGGAGGCCGCCAGAGTGGACGCCCCTTGCCGTGCAGTACAAGGACTACACGCTGTGGCAGCGGCAGGTCCTGGGTGACGAGGCCGACCCGGAGAGCGTCGCCGCGGCGCAACTCTCCTACTGGAAGGAGGAGTTGGCCGAAGTGCCGCAGCCGCTGCAGCTGCCGCTGGACAGGCCGCGGCCGACGACGGCCAGCTACCGCGGCGGCGACGTCCCGTTCGAGCTGGCACCCGAGCTGCTGTCCGGGTTGCAGAAGCTGGCCGTGGACCGCGGCGCCACGGCACCGATGGTGGCCCAGGCCGCGCTGGCGGTGCTGCTGAACAAGCTGGGCGCGGGGGAGGACGTGACGATCGGCAGCCCGATCGAGGGGCGCGCCGATGAGCAACTCGACGACCTGATCGGGTTCTTCGTCAATACCTGGGTGCTGCGCACCGATCTGTCGCGGAACCCGTCGTTCGGCGATCTGCTGGAGCAGGTGCGGGACAAAGCCCTCACCGCGTACGACAACCAGGACATTCCGTTTGAGCGGCTGGTGGAGCTGCTCAACCCGGATCGCTCCACCGCGTATCAGCCGTTGTTCCAGACGGTGCTGGGCTGGCAGTTCGTGTGGCCGGAGATCGAGATGCCGGATCTGCGGGTCAGTCCCCTCCCGGCGGTCACCAGCACCGCGAAGTTCGACCTGTTCTTCAACGTCGTCCCGAAGGCGTCCGGGGGCGCGCACGGGGTGCTGGAGTACGCGACGGACCTGTTCGACCACACCACGGCCGTCCGTATCGTCGACCGGTTCGTGCGCATCCTGGAGCAGGCGGTCGAGGACCCGACGGTGCCGGTCGGTGACATCGAGGTGCTGTCGGCGCAGGAGCGGGACTGGTTGGTGCGGGGGGTCAATGACACGGCACACCTGGTGGCCGCGGACACTCTGCCGGGCGCGTTCGAGGCCCAGGTGGAGCGTGACGCCGACCATGTCGCGCTGATCGGTGAGCAGGAGACGCTGACCTACGGGGAGCTCAACCGGCGTGCCAACCGGCTGGCGCACTGGCTGGTCGAACAGGGCGCGGGCCCGGAGCAGTTGGTGATGGTGCGCATCCCCCGCTCCGTCGACCTGATGGTGGCGATCTACGCGGTGCTCAAGGCGGGTGCGTCCTATCTGCCCGTGGACACCGAGCTGCCCGAGGACCGGGTGCGGTATCTGCTGGACAGTTCGAAGCCGCTGCTGGTGCTCGACGGAACGCTTCCGGACGTGTCCGGGTACTCGGAGGAGAACCCGGAGCGGGCGCTGTCGCCGGACAACGCCGCGTACGTCATTTACACCTCCGGGTCCACCGGTGCCCCCAAGGGCGTGCAGGTGTCGCACCGGTCGGTCATGAACATGCTGGCGTGGCGTCAGGCGTATTTCGGGATCGGTGCCGAGGACCGGGTACTGGTGAGCTCGTCGGCGGGCTTCGACGCGTCGGTGCCGGAGACTTTCACGCCGCTGCAGGCCGGCGCGGCCCTGGTGATCGCGCGCCCGGACGGGCAGCGGGATCCGGCGTACCTGGCCGAGCTGATCCGGCGGGAGCGGGTGACCGGTGCCTTCTTCGTTCCCTCGCTGCTGGAGGTGTTCCTCGCCGAGCCTTCGGCGGCGGAGTGCTCCAGTCTGCGCTGGGTGGAGGCAGGCGGTGAGGCGTTCCCGGCCGAGTTGGCCAACAAGGTCGTCGACCTGCTGCCGGGATGTGGTGTGCACAACCTCTACGGCCCCACCGAGGCGGCGGTCGAGGTCACGGCGCGGCAGCATGTGCCGGGTGCGGACCGGCTGCCGATCGGCGCACCGGTGTGGAACACCCAGGTGTACGTGCTGGACGCGGCGCTGCGTCCGGTCGCGCCCGGGGTGGCGGGCGAGCTGTACCTGGCCGGTACCGGGCTCGCCAGGGGCTACCTCGGACAGCCGGACCTGACCGCGAACCGCTTCGTGGCCTGCCCCTACGGCGCGCCGGGAACCCGGATGTACCGCACCGGAGACCTGGTGCGGTGGAACCAGGACGGCCAGGTCGAGTACCTCGGGCGAACCGATTTCCAGGTCAAGATCCGGGGATTCCGGATCGAGCTGGGTGAGATCGAGCACGCGCTGACCACGCATCCCGGTGTGGCGCAGGCAGCAGTCGTGGTGCGTGAGAACCAGCAGGGTGACAAGCACCTTGTGGGGTACTTGGTGCCCAAGCCGTATGCCGCAGCGGCTGATGCCGACGCACAGGTGGATGAGTGGCGCGAAATCTACGACGACAACTATTCCGAGTTCGACGATGGGTTGGGCGACGACTTCCGAGGCTGGAACTCCAGCTACACCGGTGAGCCGATCCCGCGTGAGCAAATGCTGGAGTGGCAGGACGCGGCGGTGGCACAGGTGCTGCGGTACGCGCCGCGGCGGGTGCTGGAGATCGGTATCGGTTCCGGTCTGCTCCTGGGGAAGATCGTCGGTGACGTCGAGGAGTACTGGGGCACCGACATCTCGGCCACGGTGGTGGACCGCGTCCGGGCCCAGGCCGAGCAGGCCGGATACGGTGACCGGGTCCATCTGAGCGCCCAACCGGCCGACGATGTGTCCGGGCTGCCCCGTGGCCGGTTCGACACCGTGTTTCTCAACTCGGTGGTGCAGTACTTCCCGAGCATCGAGTACCTCGACCAGGTGCTGCGCGAGCTGATGGACCTCCTCGAGCCGGGCGGCCGCGTCATCGTCGGTGACGTCCGCAACGCCACGACATGCCGCCTCTTCCAGACCGCGGTGCAGCGTGCGGCGCACCCCCACGCCTCGCACGACGAGCTGCGGACACTGGTGGAGAAGGCGCTGCTCGCCGAGCAGGAGTTGGTGATCGCCCCGGAGTGGTTCACCGAGTGGGCGGGAGACGGCTCCATCGCGGTCGATATCCGGCTGAAGCCCGGGCAGGCGCAGAACGAGCTGACCCGCCACCGCTACGAGGTCGTCCTGCACAAGCAACCGTCCGACATGCTCGACCTGGCCGGCGTGGAGTCGGTGCCGTGGGGCCGAGAGGTGTACGACCTGGCCGACCTGGAGCGGGCGGGCGGCCCGGTGCGAGTGGCAGGGATACCCAATGCGCGCCTGGTGGAGGAGGCCGCCCTGACGGTTGCGGCAGGTCTCCCCGACTCGGCCTCCCTGCTCGGCATACCGCTCGATCCGCAGGAAGTGCTCCGGTGGGCACGTGAGCACGGTCGGGACGCCGTTCTCACCTGGTCCGGCGAGGACGCGCGATGCTTCGACGCGGTGCTGCTGCCCGAGCAGCAGAGCGGGCGGCGGAGCGTCTCGGGCTCGTTCGTTCCCAGCGGTACAGGCAGGCGGATCCGGGCGAACAGCCCCGCCCTGGCCAGGTCGCTCGGTGCGTTGCTCGCTGAGCTGCCCGAGTATCTGGGCGGGTGTCTGCCCGACTACATGGTCCCTCCCGTGTTCGTGCCGCTTTCGGAACTGCCGTTGACGCCAAGCGGGAAACTGAACCACCGGGCGCTGCCCTCGCCGGACTACGGTCAGGCATCGACCGGTCGGGCACCGCGTAATCAGCACGAGGAGACCTTCAGCGCGCTCTTCGCCGAAGTGCTCGGCGTGGAGAAGGTCGGCATCGACAACGACTTCTTCGCCAGCGGCGGGGACAGCATCCGCTCCATCCAGATCGTCGCGCGGGCCAGGGCGCGTGGCCTGGAGGTCAGCACGCGGGAGATCTTTGAGCACCGCACCGTTGCCCGGCTCGCGGAACTGGTCGAGGGACGCGCGGAGGAACGCCTCACCCTGGCGGAGCTGCCGGGCGGCGGCGTGGGATGGGCTCCGCTGATGCCGACGGCGAAGCATGTGCTCGCGCTCGGTGGCGGCCTTGGCCGGCTCTCCATGTCCGGGATGCTGACCCTGCCCGAGGGCATCGACCGCGCGGGGCTGGTGGCGACACTGCAGGCCGTCCTCGACCGGCACGATGTGTTGCGTTCCCGGCTCGACCGGACGCAGCCGGGCCTGTGGATCGAGCCGTCCGGCAGCGTGGACGCCGGCGCCCTGCTGCGGGAAGTCCCCTACGGCGACGCCGATGTGAAGGCCGAGCTGGATGCGGCCACGGACCGGCTGGACCCGGACGCGGGTGTCATGGCGCAGTTCGTGTGGTTCACCTCCGGCACGGACGCGGGCCGGTTGCTGGTCGTGCTGCACCACCTGGTCGTCGACGGGGTGTCGTGGCGGATCCTCGTACCGGACCTGGTCTCGGCCTGGCAGCAGGTCCGGTACGGCGGCACCTCGGAACCGGCAGGGTCGGGTACCTCGTTGCGCCGGTGGGCGCACGCCCTGGCCGAGGAGGCGGCGAGTGCGGAGCGGGTGGCGGAACTGCCCGTGTGGCAGCAGATCCTGCGCGAGGACGAGCCGGTCCTCGGAGCACGGGAGCTGGACCCGGCGCGGGATGTCGCCGCCACCGTGGACACGGTGCGCATCCAGGTGCCGGCAGACGTCACCGAGACCGTGCTGAACACGGTGCCCGCGGTCTTCCGTGGCGGTGTCGACGACGGGCTGCTGGCCGCTCTGGGGCTGGCGCTGGCCCGCTGGCGTCGGACGCGGGGCGTGCCCGCCTCCTCGGCTCTGATCCGGTTGGAAGGGCACGGCCGGGAGGAGCAGGCGGTGCCCGGCGCGGACCTGTCGCGCACGATCGGCTGGTTCACCGCGATGTACCCGGTGCGCCTTGACCTGGCCGGGGTCGACGTGGCGGACGCGTTCGCCGGTGGTCCGGCCGCCGGCCGGGCGCTCAAGGCGGTCAAGGAGCAGCTGCGCGCGGTTCCGGGCGGCGGTATCGGCTTCGGCCTGCTGCGGCACCTCAACCCGGAGACCGCCGCCGCGCTGGCCGGCGACCGGCAACCGCAGATCGGGTTCAACTACCTCGGCCGGACGTCCACCGCGGACATCCCCGAGGAGCTGCGGGGCCTGGGCTGGGCACCCGACACCACACAGCGGGACCTGATTGCCGCGCCGGACGCGGACATGCCGGTGCTGTCGGCCCTGGAGATCAACGCGGTGGCCAACAGGACCCCCGACGGTGAGGAGCTGCTGACCGCCTACTTCGGCTTCCCGACCGGTGTGCTCTCCCACGAGGACGTGACCGAGCTGGCCGGGCTGTGGGTCGAGGCGCTGACCGCCCTGGCCCGGCATGTCGCGACACCCGAGGCCGGCGGAATGACCCCGACGGACGCGCCCCTGGTCAGCGTGAGTCAGGAGGAGATCGACACCTGGGAGGCCCGGTTCGGTCACCTCGCCGAGGTGTGGCCGGTGACCCCGGCGCAGTCCGGGATTCTCTTCCATTCGATGCTGGCCGGATCGTCGTTCGACGCCTACCACGTGCAGCTGGTGTTCCACCTGTCCGGTGAGGTCGACCCTGAGCGGATGCGCTTGGCCGGGCAGGCGGTGCTGGAGCGCCACACAAGCCTCCGTGCGGCGTTCGTCAACCGGGCCGACGGCGATTTCGTGCAGGTCGTGCCGGCGGAAGGGGTGACCCTGCCGTGGCAGCACCTCGACCTGACCGGTTGCGGCGAGGCGGAGCGAACCGAGACGTTCGAACGGTTCCTCACCCAGGACCAGGCCGCCCACTTCGACGTGGACACCCCACCGCTGATCCGGCTGGCACTCGTCTCCCTCGAACCCGGCCGGGCCGAACTCGTGATGACCGTCCACCACGCGCTGGCCGACGGCTGGTCCGCGCCCCTGCTGCTGCAGGACCTGCTGCTGCTCTACGCGTCCCACGGCGACGGGACCGGTCTGCCCGCAACGCGGAGCTACGGCGAGTTCCTTGCTTGGTACACCAGGCAGGACCAGGACGCGGCGGCACGGGCGTGGGCGGCCGAGCTCGACGGGGTCGACGAGCCGACCCTCTTCGCTCCGGGATCCGTGGGCGACGACGGCCTCGACCAGATCGAGGTCTCCCTCCCGGCCGGCGTGTCCGGTGAACTCAACCGGCGCGCCTCCGAGTTGGGCGTCACCATCAATACCCTGGTCCAGGGCGCCTGGGCGCTGCTGCTCGGGCAGCTCACGGGCCGGCAGGACCTGGTGTTCGGCGCCACCGTCTCCGGCCGACCGGCCGCGGTGACGGGCGTCGAGTCGATGGTCGGGATGTTCATCAACACCCTGCCCGTCCGCGTGAAGTACGCGCCCGGCGACACCCTCGCCGAGGTTGTGAGCCGGCTTCAGGACCGGCAGACCGGACTGCTGGAGCACCACCACCACAGCCTCACGCAGATCCAGCAGGCTACCGGCCTGCCGACCCTCTTCGACACGCTGGTCGTCTTCGAGTCGTACCCGGTCGACGAGGAGGGCATCGGCGCCGCCACCGAGGCCGCGGACGGGATCACCATCACCGGATTGCGCCCGTCCAACGGCACCCACTACCCGCTGGCCCTGATGGCGGCGGCCGAACAGAACCTCCAGTTCCTCCTCCAGTACGCGCGCGGTGTCTTCGACCGGGACACAGTGGAGGCGTACGCGGCCCGGTTCGTGCGCATCCTGGAACAGCTGGCGGCCACCCCCGAGCAGAAGGTCGCGCAGCTCGACGTCCTGGAGCCGGCCGAACGCGACCGACTCCTCGTCGAGTTCAACGACACGGCCGTCCCGACCCCGGACGTCACGATCACCGGGCTTGTCGAGACGCAGGCGGCGCGGACCCCGGACGAGGTGGCCGTGGTCGCCGAGGGCGAGTCGCTCACGTACCGCGAGGTGAACGCCCGGGCCGACCGCCTGGCGCGCGAACTGGCCGGCCGTGGCGTGGGCCCGGAGTCGGTGGTCGCGGTGTCGCTGCCGCGGTCGGCGGACTTGGTGGTCGCCCTGCTCGCGGTCCTGAAGGCGGGCGGCGCGTATCTGCCGGTCGACCCCAGGTACCCCAGCCACCGCCTTGCGGCCATCTTCGAGGAGGCGCGGCCGCGCCTCGTCCTGACGGACAAGGCGACGGTCGCGGTGCTGCCGGAGCACGATGCCCCGGATGTCCTCCTGGACACGCTGGACCTGTCCGGAGACGCAACCGGCCTCGAAATCCCGCTCCATGAGCAGCAGTTGGCGTATGTGATGTACACCTCCGGCTCCACGGGCAAGCCCAAGGGCGTCGCCATCACCCATGGATGCGTGGTCAACGGCGTGCTGCGGCTGGCCTCCCGTGTCGGCATGGAGCCGGGCAAGCGGCTCCTGGCGGGCACGTCGGTCAACTTCGACGTCTCGGCGTTCGAGATCTTCACGACCCTCGCCACCGGCGGAGTCGTCGAAGTGGTCCAGGACGTCCTGGTCCTGGGCGACCGGAAGGGCTGGAGCGGCAGCGTCATCTCCACCGTGCCGTCCGCCTTCGCCGAACTCGTCGAGGACATCGCCGACCGCACCAGCGTGGAGACGGTCGTCTTCGCCGGCGAGGCCCTGCCCTGGTCGCTCGTCGAGAAGACACGGGACGCCTTCCCAGGCGTGCGGATCGTCAACGCCTACGGGCAGAGCGAGTCGTTCTACGCCACCGCCTTCACCGTCGACAGCGACACGCAGGTCTCGGCGGGCAGCACGCCCGTCGGCACCCCGCTCGGCAACATGCGGACCTACGTCCTCGGCCCCGGCATGACTCCGGTGCCGCCGGGCGCGGTTGGCGAGCTGTACGTCGGCGGGAATGTGGGCCGCGGCTACCACGGCCGCGCCGCACTGACCGCCGAGCGCTTCGTCGCCGACCCGTTCGGCCCGACCGGCTCCCGCATGTACCGCACCGGTGACCTGGCCCGCCTCAACGGCGAGGGCCGGCTGGAATACGTGGGCCGCGGGGACGCACAGGTCAAGGTACGCGGCTTCCGTATCGAGCCCGCCGAGGTCGAGGCCGCGCTCACCGCGCACCCCGGCGTCGCGCAGGCCGCCGTCATCGCCCGCGACGGGCGCGGCAGCAGCACCGGCAAGCAACTGGTCGCGTATGCCGTGCCCGCCGTCACCGGCGACGGCACGACAACCGACGACCCTTGTGGCCCGGAGACGAAGGAGCTGCACGCCTTTGTCGCGGAACGGCTGCCGGACTTCATGGTGCCGTCCGCCTTCGTGCTCCTCGACCGGTTGCCGCTCGCTCCGAACGGCAAGCTGGACCGGGTCGCGCTGCCCGAGCCGGAGTACACCGGCGCCGCCTACCGGGCACCCCGCACCGCCCGTGAGGAGACCCTGGCCGGGCTGTTCGCCGAGGTGCTCGGCGCGGACCGGGTCGGCATCGACGACGGCTTCTTCGAGCTCGGCGGGCACTCCCTGCTCGCCACCCGGCTGATCAGCCGCGCCCGCGCCGAGATGGGGATAGAGATACCCATCCGCAAGATCTTCGACCTGCCGACGGTGGCCGCGCTCGCCGCGTGGGCGGAGGAATCGGCCGCTCCCCGTCGCCCCGGCCTGCGCAAGATGTTCGTAGAGGAGTAAGAAGCAATGATTCCGCTGTCATTCGCGCAACGCCGTATGTGGATTCTGCACCAGATGGAGGGCGGGTCGGAGAACTGGAACATGCCGGCGGCCTTCCGGTTGACCGGATCCCTGGACCAGGCCGCCCTCGCCGGGGCGATCCATGACGTGGTCGGGCGGCACGAGATCCTGCGCACCGTCTATGTGACGAACGACGACGGTGAGCTGCACCAGCGGATCCTCCCGGCGGCGGAGGCCGCGCCGGAGGTGCCGGTCATCGAGGTGGCGCCCGAGGATGTGTCCGGCGCGGTCGCGGAGGCCATCGCGTACCGGTTCGACCTGGCGGCCGAACTCCCGCTGCAGGTACGGCTGTTCCGCTGCTCACCCCGGGAACACGTCCTGGTGCTGGTCATCCATCACATCGCCACGGACGGCAGCTCGGGTGCGCCGCTGGTACGGGACCTGGCCGCGGCCTACACCGCCCGCCGGGAGGGCCGGGCACCGGCGTGGGAGCCGCTGCCCGTGCAGTACAAGGACTACACGATGTGGCAGCGCGAGCTGCTCGGCGATGTGGCGGATCCGGACAGTCTCGCCGCTGCGCAGGTCGCGTACTGGCGCAAGGAACTGGCCGGGGTGCCGCAGCCGCTGAACCTGCCTCTGGACCGCCCGCGGCCCGCCCAGGCGAGCGGGCGCGGCGCCACGGTCGGCCTCAAGGTGGAGCCGGAGGTGGCGACCGGGCTGCAGAAGCTGTCCGACGAGCGCGGGGCGACCATGTCGATGGTCCTGCACGCCGCGCTGGCGGTGCTGCTGCGCAAGCTCGGCGGCGGGGACGATGTGACGATCGGCAGCTCGATCGCCGGGCGGACCGACGAGGCCCTGGCCGATCTGGTCGGGTTCTTCGTCAACACCCAGGTGCTGCGGGTGGACCTCTCCGGTGACCCGTCGTTCACCGACCTGCTCGCGCAGGTACGGGACAAGTCGCTGGCGGCCTACGAGCACCAGGACATGCCGTTCGACACGCTGGTCGAGGCGATCAACCCCGAACGCTCCGCGGCCTACCAGCCGCTGTTCCAGGTGATGCTTGGCCTGCAGAACTACACGAGGCCGGACTTCGAACTCGCCGGGCTCACGCTGGAGGTCGAGCAGGCCACCCCGTCGGTCTCCAAGGTCGACCTGTTCTTCAACGTGGTCGCGGACAGTTCGGGGGCGCTGCGGGGCGACATCTCCTACGCGACCGATCTGTTCGACCGGGAGACGGTCGAGGCCATCGCCGTTCGGTTCACGCGTGTCCTGGAGCAACTGGTTGCCGATCCGGGCATGTGCGTCGGGGATGTCGACGTGCTGAGCGCGGGGGAGCGGCAGCGGCTGGTGGTGGAGATGAACGACACCGCCGAGCCGACCCTGGAGCTGGTGGAGGCGGTGCGCCGGCAGGTACAGGCGACACCGGAGGCACTGGCCATCATCGGCGAGGAGGAGTCGCTCACCTACCGGGAGCTGGAAGCGCGGTCGAACAGGCTGGCGCACTGGCTGGCCGACCGCGGTGTGCGGGCGGAGTCGCGGGTCGCCGTGTGCCTGCCCCGGACCGTGAACCTGGTGGTGGCGCTGCTTGCGGTGATCAAGGCTGGCGGGGCCTACGTTCCGATCGATCCGGACCACCCGCGTTCCCGGATCGACTACATCCTCGAGCACGCGGATCCGCTGCTGGTGCTCGACGCCGAGGCGCTGGCCGGCGTGGACTGGCCGGAGTATCCGGATGCGGCACCGGAGGTGGTCGTCCGGCCGGAGAACGCCCAGTATGTGATCTACACATCGGGGTCGACGGGCAACCCCAAGGGTGTGGCGATCCCGCGCGGCGCGGTGGCGAACTACCTGGCCACCACGCAGCGGCGGTTCCCGCTGTCGTCCGCGGACCGGATGCTGTTCAGCACGACGGTGGCCTTCGACATGGCGAACACCGAGCTGTACCTCCCGTTCACCGCCGGCGCGACCATGGTGATGGCGGGCAAGGACACCGTCACCGACCCCTCGGCCGTGCTGGAGTTGATACGCCGCCATGGGGTCACCGCGGTGCAGGCCACGCCCGCCTTCTGGCAGATGCTGTTGATGCACGATCCCAACGCCGCCAAGGGCCTGCGGATCATCATCGGCGCGGAGGCCGTGCCGGTACGCCTGGCCGAGACCCTGGCGAGGCAGGCCGCCGAAGTGTTCAACATGTACGGCCCGACCGAGACGGTGACCTGGTGCACCGAGGCGCGTGTGAAGGCGGGGGAGGGCGCGCCGATCGGGAGGCCGGTCGGGAACACCCAGGTGTATGTGCTCGACTCGCGGCTGCGCCCGGTTCCGCGCGGAGTGCCGGGCGAGCTGTACATCGCCGGTGCCGGGATGGCCCGTGGGTACCAAGGCCGGCCCGAGCTGACCTCGGAGCGGTTTGTGGCCTGTCCCTTCGGCCCGGCCGGTGCGCGGATGTACCGCACCGGGGACCTGGTGCGCTGGGACCGGAACGGTCAGCTGGAGTACATCGAGCGCACCGACTTCCAGGTGAAGATCCGGGGTTTCCGGATCGAGCTGGGGGAGATCGAGCATGTGCTGACCGGGCATCCCGCCGTGGCGCAGGCGGCGGCCGTGGTGCGGGAGAACCAGGACGGTGACAAGCGCATCGTGGGCTATGTGATGCCCGAGCCCGATACCGCGGAGGCCGATGGCGGGGTTCAGGCGCTGCTCGCCGAGCTGCCCGAGTACCTGCGGGGGCGCCTCCCGGACTATATGGTGCCCTCCACGGTGATCCCGCTCTCGGAGATCCCGCTGACCCCGAACGGGAAGCTCGACCGCGGAGCACTGCCGTCCGAGGACACCAACGCCGCGGTCAGCCGGGAGCCGCGCGACTCCCGCGAAGAGAAATTGTGTGCCATCTTCGCCGAGTTGCTCGGCGTCGAGCGGGTCGGTATCGACGACGACTTCTTCGCGCTCGGCGGGCACTCGCTCCTGGCCACCCGGCTCAGCGCCCGTATCCGCAGCGAGTTCGATGTCGATATGCCGCTCAGGACCATCATCAAGTACCCCACGGTGGTCGAGCTGGCCTCGCTGCTGCTCGTCAACGCTCCCGTGGAGTCCGCCGATCCATTCGCTGTTGTGCTGCCGTTGAACAGCGATCCCGGTACGGGGAAGCCGCCGCTGTGGTTCTTCCACGGGGGCGGCGGACTGGGGTGGGCGTACTTCAGCTTTGTGCTGCATGTGCGGGACCGGCCGGCCTACGCCCTGCAGACCCGCGGCTCCGACGGCGTGGACACGCTGGTGGGGTCGGTGGAGGAGATGGTCGAGGACTACGTCACCGAGATGCTGAAGATCCAGCCGGAAGGGCCCTTCCATCTGGTCGGCTGGTCCTACGGTGGCACGGTCGTCCAGGCCGTCGCGGAGGCGCTCGACCGGCGTGGGCACGAGATCGCCCTCGTGGCCATCCTGGACTCCCAGCCGGGCGGGCACGGGTTCACGGAGATTCATGCCGGCAAGACGCTGTCGGACTACCGGGTGGAACTCGAGGAATACTTCGGCCAGTACATGGGCACCGACAACCGGCAAGACTTCCTGGACACCATGGCGAAGGTCCTGACCAACAACACGACCCTCATGATGGATTTCGAATCGCCGGTCTACCGCGGCGATGTGCTGTTCTTCAGCGCGACGCTCCAGGAAAATTCGTACGCGCATCTGTGGCGGCCGTACGTTCTCGGTTCCATCGAGGTGCAGGAAGTGCGCGCCACGCACCACGAGATGAACATGCCCGCGGCCGTGGCCGAAATCATGGAGGTCATCAACCGCAAGCTGGCGGAGTGACCGGACATCGCTTTCCCGAAACCAGTTCAACGAACCAACGAATGGATGATTGGGGTTGGTCGGGGTGACAGAGCCCGGCATATCCGCGGAACACGGGGGCCGGACCACGCTGTTGTGCGTGCCGTTCGCGGGAGCGGGTCCTTCGTTCTTCCACCCGTGGCGGGAGCTGTCCGCCGGCCGGTGGCGAGTGCTCTCGGTCGAACTGCCCGGCAGGGAGCGGCGGTTCCTGGAGACGCCGTACCGGAATGTTGTCGAAGCGGCCAAGAACGAGATCGACGGCATTGTCGCGGACCTCGGCGAAGGGGCGCGGACCGTGCTGTTCGGGCACAGCCTGGGCGCGGTGCTCGCATATGAGCTGGTGCACCTGCTGAGCACGCGCGGTGTGCATGTCGAGCGGCTGATCGTCAGTGGTTCGCCGGGGCCGTGGACACAGCGCGAGAGGCGGGCGGCGGGGCTCCCGGACGAGGAATTCCTGGCCAGGGTCGAGGAGTTCGCCGGGTTCCGGCACGAGGCCCTCGATCACCCGGAGATGCGTGAACTGATTCTCCCCACACTGCAGGCCGACTGCGAAATGCACGAGAGCTACGTCCCGAGCACCGACGAACCGGTGTCGGTGCCGATCTGCTCGCTGCGTGGTGACTCCGACGGCCTGGTCACCGCGGAAGAAGCACAGCAGTGGCGGGACGCGACCACAAGTGCATTTACCTATGCGGAGTTCCCGGGCGATCACATGTACCTGGTCGACAGCGGCCGGGAGGTGCTGGACGTGATCGAGGCGCAATCCGTCCGCGGTCGCTAGCGGTCGCCCGTGGGGCAGGGCCCCGGGGACAAACCGTGGCCCTGGCCGGCTCGGCCAGGGCCACTCGCCCGTCCGGATCGCCGGCGAGGACACCTCGAAGGCACAGAGAAACGGAGACGCTCATGTCGATCGGCGCGAACACCGTGGCCGTCACCGGGCAGCCGCCGCTGCTGAGTTATGAAGGGGTGCACGATGCCCGGCACCGTATCGCCGGCCGTGTGGTGCAGACGCCCGTTGTACGCAGCGAGGAACTGGAGTGTGTGGCCGGCGCGCGGCTGTGGCTGAAGGCGGAGAACCTCCAGCGTGGAGGCTCTTTCAAGATGCGTGGCGCGCTCCTTGCCGTGGAGCGGCTGATGGCGGCCGGCAGCCCTGGTGTGGTGGCGCAGTCCACCGGCAACCACGCCATAGCCGTGGCCCTGGCCGCCGCCCAGTACCGGCTTCCGGCCGTGCTGGTGCTGCCCACCGACGCCGCTCCGACCAAGGTGCGGCGCATCCGTGAAACCGGCGCCGAGGTGCTCCAGGCCGGAACCACGCTGGCCGAGCGGATCGCGGTGGTCGAGGAGCTCAGGAACACCCGCGGCTACGACGAGATCGACCCGTACCAGAACCCGGACGTGGTGGCCGGCCAGGGAACCGCCACCGCGGACCTGCTGCACCAGGTGGACGCGGCCGGCGGCCGCCTGGATGCGGTGGTGCTGCCCGTCGGGGGCGGCAGTGCGGTGGCCGGCGCCTGCCTGGCCACCGCGGGCCAGGGCATCGATGTCTACGGTGCCGAGCCCAGCGCCGTACCGGCCCTGACCGCGGCACTGCGTGCCGGCGGGCCGGTCACCGTGGACGCGAAGCCCACGATCGCCGACGGGCTGCGCCCCGACCGCATCGGCCACCTGCCCTACGACCTGGCCCGCTCCGCGGTCACCGGGGTCTTCACCATCGAGGAGAGCGCCATCGCCGAGGCGCTGCGTCTGGTTCTCGTCCACGCCCGGCTGCTGGTCGAGCCTGCCGCGGCCACCGCTGTGGCCGGCGCGCTGCGTCTCGCCGCCGAGGGCCGCGCCCGGGACATTGGGGTGCTGGTCTCGGGCGGCAACGTCGAGACGAGCCTGGTGGCGTCCCTTCTGGACCACCGGGCCTCCTGAATCCGCCAGAGCAATCGGTAACCGCACAGAAAGGCTGGGCATGACAGGGTCAGGGAAATTCGACGGGGAGTGGACACACCGCTTCCATCCCACCGACGACAGTGAATTCCGAATCATCTGTTTCCCGCACGCCGGGGGTTCGGCGAGCTACTTCTACGCACTGTCGGAAGCCCTCTCACCGGAACTGGACATGCTCGCCGTCCAGTACCCGGGACGGCAGGACCGGCGTGCCGAGGGCTGCGTCGAGAACTTCACCGAACTCGCCGACCTCACCTACGCGGCACTGCGGCGCTCCGATGACAGCCGGCCCGCCGTCTTCTTCGGCCACAGCATGGGCTCGATCCTCGCCTTCGAGGTGGCCCGCCGCTACCAGGACGACACCGGCACCCCGCCCGCCTGGCTGTTCGCCTCCGGCTACCCCCCGCCCTCCCTGCTGCGCGGCGGAACGGTTCACCGCCGTGACGACGCCGGCCTCATCGAGGAACTGCGTTCCGTCGGCGGCACCGACCCCGTCTACCTGGAGAACAAACACCTGCGGGCCGCCATCCTCTCCGCCGTTCGTGGCGACTACACGGCCATCGAGACCCACCCCCGGGTGACCGGTGTCCGGCTCGACTGCCCGATCACCATGCTGGTCGGCACCGACGACCCGCACACCACGACCGCCGAGGCCGAAGCCTGGCGGGAGCACACCACCGGCGAGTTCTCCCTGCACGTCTTCCAGGGCGGCCACTTCTACCTCGACGAGCACAGCCAGGAGGTCACCGACATCATCTCCGGCACCGTCCGAGGCGTCTCCGCCGCCGTCCGCGAAACGGTCCGCTAGTCTGCCGAGTCAGGAATCCTGTTCAGATATGAGGCGAGGCGTTCGAGGATCTCGTCGGCGGTCTTGGTCCAGATGTAGGGCCTGGGGTCGGTGTTCCAGGCGGCGA
>NZ_JBIUAW010000009.1:273115-323783 GCF_044593195.1 Streptomyces sp. NPDC052396 | reverse complement strand
AAAACGTCCGCTCTAACGTGCACGTCAGAGCAGCCTTGAGATGCATTCATCCCCGGCGTGAACGCCGTGGCTTTCTGCAAGAGTCCCGGTAAACGAACATCCCTGACGCATCAAGGGTCTCCTCCTGCACGCGCGGGGAGAGGCCCGTGTACTTCGTCCCGTCCAAGTACCGGGCCGCGGCCGCGCGGACGAGTTCATCGGCCCGTTCCTCGACCTGGGCGATGAAGGCCAGGTTGTCGATGCCGCCGATCACATGGTTCGCATCCGGGTCGTATTCCCAGGACCAGGCATCAGCCATCGGATACCGCGGCGCGGGCCTCGTTGTGGACCGCCATGCAAGTGTCCATCGCCTCGCGCCATCTGGGATCGTCCCGGTCCAGGCTATTGGCAGCGTCCAGAGCCGCCTGGTAACGCGCGGCCAGGCCAGGGCGCCGGAGAATTTCGATCTCCGTGGCCCACTTCAACTGGAACGCACGGATCGGTGTGAACGATGCATGCTGCGTCGCCGCCGTAAACGCCATATCGCGATCCGCCTGGAATTCCGCCAGCCGCGAGGAAGCGATCTTGGCCAGGGCTGTCCTCAGGGCGGGAAAGGTCGGTTCGGGGCGCGGAATCAGCTCGGCGGGTTCCTCAGCGTGCTGTGCGGTCACTGTGGTCCTCCTCGTACTCCGCCTGCTCCGCGTACCCGTACGGCACACTGCGAACCGTACCCGCTCACCAGGACGCCCCGGGCGCAACCGTCAACCCAGCGTGGACCACACCCACCCCACCGCCTCCCCCACGCCGGAGGCGACCCGCACCCCCTCCGGCACCGGCGGGCGCCGGACCACCACCACCGGAATTCCCGCCTCCCGCGCAGCGGTCAGTTTCGCGGCCGTGGCGGCCGCACCGCTGTCCTTGGTGACCAGGACGTCGATCGCATGGCGGCGCAGCAGTTCGCGCTCGCCCGCCACCGTGAACGGGCCCCGGTCCAGCAGCACTTCCATGCGCGGCGGGGCGGGCGGCTCGGGGGCGTCCACCGACCGTACGAGGAACCACTGCCCGGACAGGTGGGCGAAGGCGGCCAGTCCCATCCGGCCGGTGGTGAGGAAGACCCGCTCGCCCAGCGCGGGCAGCACATCCGCCGCCTCGGCCAGGGAGGCCACCGGATGCCAGTGGTCGCCCTCACCGGGGACCCAGCCGGGGCGGCGCAGGGCCAGCAGGGGAACATGGACCTCGGCGGCCGCCCGGGCCGCGTTGAAACTGATCCTCTCCGCGAAAGGATGCGTGGCGTCGATGAGCGCGTCCACCTGCTGTTCGCGCAGCCAGCGGGCCAGGCCCTCGGACCCGCCGAAGCCGCCGATCCTTACCTGCCCGGCGGGCAGCCGCGGTTCGGCGACCCGTCCGGCCAGTGAGCTGGTGACCCGCAGTGCCGGCTCGGCGGCCAGTTCGGCGGCCAGCCGGCGGGCCTCGGTGGTGCCGCCCAGGATGAGGATGTGCCGCTCGGCGGTCACGCTGCACTGCCCTTCCGTCGGTGATCTCCGTGGCTGAGACCCAAGCACCGGGCGGCCGGGCCGCGCAACTCGCGCACACCGGGCTGCGGCACGGCTGGACCACCGGCGCCTGCGCCACGGCGGCCGCCACGGCCGCGTACACCGCGCTGCTCACCGGGGAGTTCCCGGACCCGGTGACCATCACCCTGCCCAAGGGGCAGACGCCCGCCTTCGCGCTGGCCGCCGAGGAGTCGGCGGACGGCCGGGCGATGGCGGCGATAGTCAAGGACGCCGGTGACGACCCGGACGTCACCCATGGCGCGCTGATCCGCGCCACGGTACGGATTCTGCCGCCCGGCTCCGGAGTGGTCTTCCGGGCCGGACCGGGCGTGGGCACGGTCACCCGCCCCGGGCTGCCGCTGCCGGTCGGCGAACCGGCGATCAACCCGGTGCCCCGGCAGCTGATGCGCGACCACATCGCCGAGGTCGCCGCCCGCCACGGCGGCACCGGTGATGTGGAGATCACCATCTCCGTCGACCACGGCGAGGAGATCGCCCGCTCCACCTGGAACCCCCGGCTGGGCATCCTGGGCGGCATCTCCATCCTGGGCACCACCGGCATCGTGGTCCCCTACTCTTGCTCGGCCTGGATCGACAGCATCCGGCGGGGCGTGGATGTGGCCCGGGCGGCGGGCCGCCGCCATGTCGCCGGGTGCACCGGATCGACCTCGGAGAAGGTCGCGGTGGCGGTGCACGGACTGCCGGAGGACGCCCTGCTGGACATGGGCGACTTCGCCGGCGCCGTACTGAAGTACCTGCGCCGCCACCCGGTGGACCGGCTCACCATCGCGGGCGGCTTCGCCAAGCTGTCCAAGCTGGCCGCCGGGCATCTGGACCTGCACTCGGCCCGGTCCCAGGTGAACAAGGACTTCCTGGCCGGGCTCGCCCGGGCCGGTGGCGCGGACGAGCGGCTGGCGGCCGAGGTGGCCGCCGCCAACACCGGGCTGGACGCGCTGCAGCGCTGCTCGGCCCGGGCCGTGCCGCTGGGCGACCTGGTGGCCGCCGCCGCCCGCGACCAGGCTCTCGGGGTGCTGCGGGGCGCGCCGGTGGCGGTGGATGTCATCTGCATCGACCGGGCCGGCACCATCGTGGGCCGAGCGGAGGCCAGGGGGCCGGGCGCCTGGTAACGGGCGCTTGGGCGGCGGTGTCGTGGGCGCGGCCGGTCACCGGCGGCCCGCACCCGGAACGCGCCGGCGGCCCCTGGCCGGCCGCCGAGCCGATGGATCCGGCGGCGCCGGAGACGAACACCGCGTCTCCGGACCGCAGTTGGGCGTCATGAGCGAGCGCGGCACAGGCGATCCAGCCCTGGGAGAGATGGGCGGCGGGGTCGGGCAGGGCCTGCCGCAGCGGCCGGCAGGCGGCGGCGTCTCGGCCAGGTGGAAGTGTTCCGGTCCGGGCAGGCCCGCGGGCCGGGTGGCAAGGCGTATTTCCCGGGAGATGGGGGACATCGGTGCTCCTTGTCTCATCCGGCGCGGCACTCCGCGGCCGCACCGTGGGCGGGGGCGCCAACCCCTGACCCGCGGGTCAGGGGCAAGCACCCGCGACGGGCATGCGGCCGGTGGGAGCCGGACGTAGCCTGAAGGAAGACGCCCCGGGTGCCGTGCCCGCGCGGCATGCCCGGCCGGCGCCCGGTTCCTGCGGTTGCGGCGGAGGTGATTCCCGTGCAGGTCGCCGGATGGCATGTGGAGATCGAGTTCGACGAGGACGAACACCATGTCCGGGCGGCCGCGCTGCTTCGGCTGCGCGACGGCACGGAGTTGCGGGCCAAGGGTCAGTCGACCCGGAACCCCAGAGACCCCAATGTGGCGATGATCGGCGAGGAGCTCGCCGGGGCCCGCGCGCTGGCGGACCTGGCGGAGCAGCTGGCGGCCAAGAGCGGCAAGGAGGTCAGGGAGCTGCACCCGACCGCCGCCTGAGTGCTCCTCAGTCCCGGGCCGCGCACTGGTCGCGGTCGCGGGCGGGCGAGTAGAGGTAGCTGTCGGGGAACTGGGCGGCGCCCAGCGTCCGTCCCACGATGATCACCGCGGTGCGTACCACTCCGGCCGCCTTCACCTGCCGGGCGATGCCGGCCAGCGTGCCGCGCAGCACCAGCTCGTCCGGGCGGCTGGCCAGGGCCACCACGGCGGCCGGGCAGTCGGCGCCGTAGTGCGGCAGCAGTTCGGCCACCACCCGGTCCGTGTAGCGGGCGGCCAGGTGCAGCACCAGCAGGGCGCCGCTGCGGCCCAGGGTGGCCAGGTCCTCGCCGGGCGGCATGGGGGTGGCCTGCTGGGCGATGCGGGTGAGGATGACGGTCTGGCCGACGGTGGGTACGGTCAGTTCGCGCCCGAGCGCCGCGGCGGCGGCGGCGAAGGCGGGGACGCCGGGGACGATCTCATAGGGGATGCCGGCCGCGTCCAGGCGGCGCATCTGCTCGGCGACCGCGCTGAACACCGAGGGGTCCCCGGAGTGCAGCCGGGCCACATCCTGCCCGGCCTCATGGGCGCGGGCGAACTCGGCGGTGATCTCGTCCAGGTTGAGCCGCGCGGTGTCCACCAGCCGTGCGCCGGGCGGGCATTCGGCGAGCAGTTCGGCGGGGACCAGGCTGCCCGCGTAGAGGCAGACCCCGCACCGGGCCAGCAGGCGGGCGCCGCGCAGGGTGATCAGGTCGGCGGCGCCGGGTCCGGCACCGATGAAGTACACCGTCATGGCTGCTGGTTGTCTCCTAGCTCGTCTTGGTCACGGACCACTGGGTGACCGGCATGGCCTGCCGCCAGCCGGTGAAGCCGCCCACCGGGGTGGCGTGGGCCACGGCGAGGCGGGTGAGTTCGCCGCCATGGCGCCGGTACGAGTCGGTGAGCAGGGCCTCCGACTCCAGGGTGACGGTGTTGGCGACCAGCCGTCCGCCGGGTGGCAGGGCCTGCCAGCAGGCGTCCAGCGCGCCGGTGGCGGTGAGCCCGCCGCCGATGAACACCACGTCGGGGGTGGGCAGTTGCTCCAGTGCGGCGGGCGCAGCACCGGTGACCACGCGCAGCGCCGGGACGCCCAGGGCACGTGCGTTGTGCGCGATGCGCTCGGCCCGTACCGGGTCGCGTTCGATGCTGATGGCGCGACAGGAGCGGTGGGCGCGCATCCACTCGATGCCGATGGAGCCGGAGCCTCCGCCGACGTCCCAGAGCAGCTCTCCGGGTGCCGGGGCGAGCGCGGCCAGCGTCGCGGCCCTGATATGACGCTTGGTCAACTGGCCGTCATGCTCGAAGAGTTCGTCCGGCAGGCCGGGGGTGAGGGACAGCCGGGGGGCGCCGTCGGCGCGGCGGCAGTCCACGGCGATCACATTGAGCGGGTCGCCGGGCGGGTGCGGCCAGTCCTCGGCGGTGCCCTCGGTGCGCTGTTCGCGCTCGCCGCCCAGCTGGGCCAGGACGGTCAACCGGCTGGGTCCGAAGCCACGTTCGGCCAGCAGTGCGGCGGCCTCGGCGGGGGTGGCGGCCCCGGCGCTGAGCAGCAGCAGCCGGCGGCCCGGGTGCAGGGCGGCGGCCAGCGCGTCCAGCGGCCGCCCGACCAGGCTGATCACCTCGGTGTCCTCCAGCGGCCAGCCCAGCCGGGCACAGGCGTAGGAGACGGACGAGGGGTGCGGCAGCACCCGCAGCCGGTCGGCGCCCAGCAGTTCGGCCAGGGTGCGGCCGATGCCGAAGAACATGGGGTCGCCGCTGGCCAGCACGGCTGTCCGCCACCCCTGGTACCGGGCGATCAGGCCGGGTACGGCCGGCCGCAGCGGCGAGGGCCAGGCGACCCGCTCGGCGGTGCAGCCGGCCGGCAGCAGGTCCAGCTGGCGCGGGCCGCCGATGATCACCTCGGCCCGGCGCAGCGCCTGCTGCGCGGCGGGGGCGAGGCCGGGCCAGCCGTCGGCGCCGATGCCTACGACGGTCACGGGCGCTTGGCTCACGGGCGTACCTCGGAAAGGGGCGGTGACGGGACGTCGGAACTCTACTGACCTGCGAGGACGGCCCGACACCCGGGAGCTTGCCACATGGCTTGTTGCATACAATGTGCATTTACAAGTGATGGGCAGGAGGTGTGCCATGGGGCGTTCGCCAGTGGTACTGGGAATCGAGTCGTCCTGTGACGAGACCGGCGCCGGTCTGGTGCGGGAAGGCAGGCTGCTGGGGCACGCGGTGGCCTCCAGCATGGATGAGCACGCCCGGTACGGCGGGGTGGTCCCGGAGATCGCGGCCCGCGCCCATGTGCACTCGGTGACGCCGGTGGTCCGGGCGGCCCTGGACGACGCGGGCCTGGCCATGGCCGACATCGGCGCGGTGGCGGTGACCACCGGCCCGGGCCTGTCCGGCGCCCTGCAGGTGGGGCTGGCGGCGGCGAAGGGGCTGGCCTACTCGCTGGGCGTGCCGCTGTACGGGGTGCACCACCTGGCCGGGCATGTGGCGGCCGACACCCTGGAGCACGGACCGCTGCCCGACCCCTGTGTGGTGCTGATCGTCTCCGGCGGCCATACCTCGCTGCTGCTGGTCCGGGACCTGGCACGGGACCCGATCACGCACCTCGGCGACACCCTGGACGACGCGGCCGGCGAGTGCTTCGACAAGGTCGCCCGGGTCTTCGGCCTGCCCTATCCGGGCGGGCCGGCGGTGGACCGGGCGGCGCGCGAGGGGGACGCCCGTGCGGTGGCGTTCCCGCGTCCCCTGATGGGGCCGCGGGACGATCCCTACGCCTTCTCCTTCTCGGGGCTGAAGACGGCCGCCGCGCGCTGGGCGGAGCGACACCGGGCCGCGGGACGGCCGCTGCCGGTCCCGGACGGAGCGGCCTCGCTCCAGGAGGCCATCGCGGATGTGCTCACCCGCAAGGCGGTCGCGGCGTGCGCGGAGTACGGCGTGCGGACCCTGGTGATGGTCGGCGGGGTGGCCGCCAACTCCCGGGTCCGGGCTCTGGCCGGGGAACGGTGCGCGGCGGCGGGGGTCCGGCTGCGCGTTCCGCCGCTGCGGTTGTGCACGGACAATGGCGCGATGATCGCGGCGGTGGGGGATCTCCTGGTGCGGGCGGGGGCCGCACCGGCGCCGCTGGGTGTGTCGGTCGACCCCTCGGCACCGCTGGAGTACGCGGCGTTGCACCCGGTGAACGCCTGAGGCTTCATGGCCGGGTGCGCCCCGCAGGGGCGCGCGGCAGCTCCTTCACGCGACTCCGCCGCGTGGGCGTTTACCGTCCATGGACAGCCCCCGCGGCCATGAGCCCCCGGCGCCGGAGGCCGCCCCTACCAGTCGGCCCTGCGGTAGTCCTTCAGGAAGCACCCGTACAGGTCCTCCCCCGCCTCGCCGCGCACAATCGGGTCGTACACCCGGGCCGCCCCGTCCACCAGGTCCAGCGGCGCGTGGAAGCCGGCCTCGGCCAGCCGGACCTTGTCCGGGTGCGGCCGCTCGTCCGTGATCCAGCCGGTGTCCACGCTGGTCATCAGGATGCCGTCGGCCTCGAACATCTCCTGGGCGCTGGTGCGGGTGAGCATGTTCAGCGCGGCCTTGGCCATATTGGTGTGCGGGTGTCCGGCGCCCTTGTAGCCCCGGCTGAAGACCCCCTCCATCGCCGAGACATTGACCACGTACTTGCGCCGCGCCGCGGCCGCCGCCATGGCCGGCCGCAGCCGGTTGACCAGGACGAAGGGCGCGGTCACATTGCACAGCTGGACCTCCAGCAGCTCGACCGGGTCGACCTCGCCCACCGCCTGGATCCAGGTGTTGGACGCGTCCAGGTCGGGCACCAGCCCGCCCGCGTCGATGGCGGTGCCCGCCTCGACCCGGGCCAGTGAGGCCGAGCCGCTGGTCAGCGCCAGCTCGGTGAGAGCCTGCGGGGTCAGCTCGTCATGGCGGCTGCCCGCCGGCGCGGGCAGCTCGGGCTGCGCCCCGCTGCCGAAGGCGCCGAACACCTCGCGGGACGGCAGCTCACCGGCGGGCAGCGGCGCCGCCTCGGCGGTGACCAGCTCCCGGTAGGCGGCATTGCTGCGGCGCACCGTCTGCGCCGCGTTGTTGATCAGGATGTCCAGCGGCCCCTCGGCGGCCACCGAGTCGGCCAGCGCCACCACCTGCGCGGGATCCCGCAGGTCTATGCCGACGACCTTCAGCCGGTGCAGCCAGTCCGCACTGTCCTCCATCGCCTTGAAGCGGCGGATGGCGTCATTGGGGAAGCGGGTGGTGATGGTGGTGTGCGCCCCGTCCCGCAGCAGCCGCAGCGCTATATACATGCCGATCTTCGCCCGGCCGCCGGTGAGCAGCGCCCGCCGTCCGCTCAGGTCGGCACGGGCGTCCCGGCGGGCCCGGTTCTCCGCCGCGCAGGGCTGGCAGAGCTGGTGGTAGAAGGCGTCCACCTCGGTGTAGCGGGTCTTGCAGGTGTAGCAGGACCGGGGGCGTTCCAGGATGCCGACGATCCGGGTGGAGGCGGTCGCCGCCAGCGGGATGCCGCGGGTCTCGTCGTCGATCCGGTCGGCCGCGCCGGTGGCGGTGGCCTCGGTCACCGCCTTGTCGTGGGCGGTCTTGGCGGCCCGGCGCTCCTGGCGCCGGCGCTGCTTGACCGTGCGGTAAATGCCGGAGGTGGCCCGCCGCACGGTGATCGCGTCGGGGTGGTCCACCGGCAGCTCGTCCAGCTCCTGGAGGACGCTCAGGCAGACCGCCATGCGCTCCGGGTCGATGCCCTGCCGCAGGCCCGTCTCATCCGCTGCCCCGCCGCGGCTCTCTTCAGTGACCGTCATCGCCGCTGTCGTTTCCCAGTCCATATGTTCGATCAAAGTGTCCTGGGAAGGGTACGTAGGCGAGGGCGGCCACGCCAAACCCGCCGGGATGCGGCCGGGAGGGGCCGGAGGGGCGGGCGGAGGCCCCAGCACCCGCACACAAGCCTCAAATCCCTTGTATCACATCTGACTTATTGCCCTTAACGGGTTAATTCCTGCCTACGGGGCCCAATTTGGTGCATTCGCCGATGAAACCCATGGTCACATTGACGCTCACCGCCCCCTAGAAAGGTTTGAACATGACGCGTATCGCCAAGGCAGCCCTCCTGACCGCCGCCACCGGGGTGGCCGTCACCGGCGTGGCCGGCGTGGCATTCGCCGACTCGGAAGCCAACGGTGTGGCCGTCGGTTCCCCCGGTGTGCTGTCAGGTGACGTCATTCAGATCCCGATCCAGATCCCGATCAACCTCTGCGGGAACACGATCGACATCGTCGGCCTGCTGAACCCGACATTCGGCAACACCTGCATCAACACCTGACCTGCGCGAGGCGGTTCAACAGTCAGCCGCCAGAACCGTCGGCCGCGCAGCCGTGGCGCCCATCGCCTTCCTGGTGGGCGCCACTTCCATGTCCGGAGCCGGCCAGGGACGAGGGCATTTCCTCGCCCCGGCCCGCCGCGGGCCCGGGGTCCTCGGCGCCGGGCAGGTCGGGCACTTCGACGATGGGCGGCAGGTCCGGGGTCAGCCCGGAGTGCTGTGCCGTCATGGCGACCGTCCTCATCCTGTCGGTCCCGCTCCGCACCGCCTCAGACCGGCGCCAGCAGCTGGCGGCGCAGCTGGGCGCAGGTGCGGCTGAGGATGCGGGAGATCTGCATCTGGGAGACACCCAGCCGGGCCCCGATCTGCTGCTGGGTGAGATTGCCGAAGAAGTGCCAGTACAGGACGGACTTCTCCCGGTCGGGCAGGGCGTGCAGCAGCGGTCTGAGCGACTGGCGGTCGACCACCAGGTCCAGCGCCCGGTCGGCCCGGCCCAGGGTGTCGGCCAGCGCCAGCTCCCCGGCCGCGTCCACCGGGTGGTCCAGGGACAGGGTGTGGTGCACGCCATCCGCGTCGATGCCGCGCCGCACCTCCGCCTCGGTCAGACCGGTCTCCTCGGCCAGCGCCGCCGTGGTGACCCGGGCGCCGCCGCTCTGCTGCTCCAGCCGGGTCCGCGCGGAGCGCACCGCGGCCCGCAGCTCCTGGTCCCGGCGCGGGATGTGCAGCGACCAGACATGGTCCCGGACATGCCGTTTGAGCTCCCCGTTGATGGTGGGGACGGCGAAGGACTCGAAGGCAAAGCCCAGCGCGGGGTCGAACCGGTCCACCGCGCGCACCAGGGCCAGCGCGGCCACCTGGCGCAGGTCCGCCGGGCTCTCGCCGCTGGAGCGGTAGCGCAGGCTGATCCGCTCGGCCATCGGCAGCCAGGCGGCGATCAGCTCCTGACGCAGCCGGGTACGCTCGGCGCCCTCGGGGAGCTGGACGAGCCGGACGAAGAGGGCTTCGGTACCGGACGGTTCACGTTTGCGTCGGCGGAGCGCTGTCTCGGCCATCTCACGTTCTCCCCTCGCTCGCGCACCAGGGGGACGGCCCCGCCCTGCGGCGGTGCCCATCACCGCAGGTCGATGCGGCAGTGGCAGGGCGGCCGGCGCACCGGCCGTGGTCGTTTCAGCATGCCCCGGGGCACTGCGGGGCGCGACTTGGAGCAGTTGCCCGGTCACCCTGGGCGACAGCGCCGGGGGTGTGCGGCCGGCGACCGGCGTCCTGAGAGGGTGGGACGGTGACCAGGTATGCGGTGACCAGGTATGACGTGCTGGTGGTCGGCTCGGCCAATGCCGACCTGACGGTCCGGGTGGACCGGCGGCCCGGGCCGGGCGAGACGGTCTTCGGTGACGATCTGATGGAGTCGGCCGGCGGCAAGGGCGCCAACCAGGCCGCGGCGGCCGCCCGGCTGGGGGCCCGTACCGCCCTGCTGGCCCGGGTCGGCGACGACGCCTTCGGCGAGCTGCTGCTGGCGGCGCAGCGCGAGGCCGGCGCCGAGGTGCGGCATGTGCTGGTGGAGGCGGGGGCGCGCACCGGCACCGCGATGATCGTGGTGGGGCCGGACGGGGACAACAGCATCGTGGTCTCCCCGGGCGCCAACGCCCGTCTCACCCCCGCCGATGTGGCGGCGGCGGGCGAGCTCTTCGCCAACGCACCGGTGGTGTCGCTCCAGTTGGAGATCCCGCTGGAGACGGTACGGGCGGCGGCCGCCCGGGCCGGGGAGGCCGGCGCCCGGGTGGTGCTCAACCCCTCCCCCGCGCCCGCCGCGCTCGATCCCCAACTCCTGGCCGCCGCCGACCCGTTGGTGGTCAATGAGCATGAGGCCCGGCAGCTCTCGGGCGCAGGTGACGGCGATCCCGGCAGCTGGGCGCGGTCGCTGCGTGCCGCGGGCGCGCGGTCGGTGGTGGTGACCCTGGGCGCGGACGGCGCCCTGGCGCTGGACACCACGGCGGACGAGCCGGTGCGGGTACCGGGCATCGCGGTACGGGCGGTGGACACCACCGGCGCCGGGGACGCCTTCACCGGCGCGCTGGCCGCCCGGCTGGCACGGGGCGAGCGGCTGGCCGAGGCGGTCCGCTACGCGGTACGGGTCTCGGCCGCCTCGGTGACCAGGGCGGGTGCCCAGCCCTCCTATCCCACTCCGGAGGAGCTGCCGCACTGACCCGCCTGGTGACGGTTTCCGTCCCGGCCTACGCTCGGGCGATGGAAACCGTCACCCTGGACGAACTGGACCGCGCCCTGGTGCACGCGCTGCACCTCGACGGCCGGGCGCCCTTCAACCGGATCGCGGCCGTGCTCGGGGTCTCCGAGAGCACGGTGGCCCGCCGCTACCGGCGGCTGCGCACGGCCGGAGTGCTGCGGGTGGCCGCCTCGGTCAATCTGGGGCCGCTGGGCTATGTGCCCTGGACCATCCGGCTGCGCTGCACCCCGGATGTCTCCGGCGCCCTGGCCACCGCGCTGGCCCGCCGGGCCGACACCTTCTGGGTGCATCTGCTCTCCGGTGGCACCGAGATCTCCTGCAGCACCCAGACCCTCCGGGGTGGCGAGGGCGGCGAGGGCCTGCTGTTGCAGAAGCTCTCCCGCACCAGCCGGGTCCATTCGGTGACCGCCCACTCCCTGCTGCAGAGCTTCACCGATCCCGGCAGGTGGCGCGGGTTCGCCTCGCTCGACGAGGAGCAGCAGCGACAGCTGCGCCCCCGGCCGCCGGCGCCCGGCGGCGAAGAGGCCGTCCTGGACGAGGGCGACCGGGCGCTGCTGGAACTGCTGTCCCGGGACGGCCGGACCGGCCATGCCGAACTGGCCGCGGACACCGGCCTGTCGGAGTCCACGGTCCGCCGGCGGCTGGACCGGCTGCGGCGGCTCGGGGTGCTGTCCTACCAGGTCGATCTGCCGATGGCGGCGCTGGGCTACCACGCCGAGGCCCGGCTGTGGCTGTCGGTGAAGCCCTCCGCGCTGGTGTCGGTGGCCCGGACGCTGGCCGGGCACCCGGAGGTGTCCTTCGCGGCGGTCACCACCGGCCCCACCAATGTGATGGCCTCGGTGATCTGCCGGGACACCGGGGACCTCTACCGCTATCTGACCGAGAGCGTCGCCGTGCTGGACGATGTGCACACCCTGGAGACGGCCACCGTGGACCGCACGGTCAAACGGACCGCGACCGTGCTCCCCTTCGGAGCCTGAATCCGCCGCATATCCACGTCTGTTGCGGGAATCCGCCGCCCATCCCTCGCTGACTGCCCGGCTCCGCCACCGTTGTTCGAGCCTGTGGGAAGTCTTCCGGTTCATCCGGTCTCCCGATCTCCCGAGGAAAGGACTTCCGATGCGCAAGTGGTGGCCACTGGTGGCGGTATGCCTGGGGTCGTTCATGCTGATCACGGACACCACGGTGGTGACCGTGGCCCTGCCGGACATGGCCCGGGATCTGGGCGCCTCACTGTCCGGCCTGCAGTGGGTGATGAACATCTACACCCTGGCGCTGGCGGCGCTCACCCTGGGCGCGGGCTCCCTGGGCGATCTTTTCGGCCGCCGCCGGATCCTTCTGCTCGCCCTCTCGCTGTTCGGCGTCGCCTCCCTGCTGTGCGCCCTGGCGCCCGACCCGGGGCTGCTGATCGCCGCCCGGGGCCTGCAGGGCGTCGGCGGCTCGGCGGTGTTCGTCACCGGCATGGCCGTGCTGGGCGGGATGTACCGGGAACGGGACCGGGCCACGGCGATCGGCGTGTGGTCCGCGGTGGTGGGCGCCGCCGCGGCGGCCGGTCCGGTGCTCGGCGGGCTGCTCACCCAGGCCCTGGGCTGGCAGGCCATCTTCTTCGTCAATGTGCCGCTGACGGTGCTGACCGCCGTCCTGACCGCGCTGTTCATCGAGGACTCCGAGCGGCCCGGGCACCCCTCGGTGGACCTGCCCGGCATCCTGTCCTTCGGCGTCTGCTCCGGCTCCCTGACCTTCGCGCTGATCAAGGCGGGCGAGGACGGCTGGACGGCACCGTCCGCCCAGGCTCCGTCCGCCCTGGCCGCGCTGGCGCTGCCGGTGTTCATCACGGTGGAGCGCCGCCGGACCCGGCCCATGCTGGACCTCACCCTCTTCGGCGACTCTTCCTTCCTCGCCGTGATGTTCGGCACTCTCGCCTCCGCCTGGGCCTTCGCATGCCTGGTCTTCACCTCGCTCTGGCTGCAGTCCGCCCTCCGGCTGGGCCCGGTCCGGGCCGGTCTGGCGATGGTCCCGCTGGCGGTCACCGTCTTCGCCGTCTCCACCCTCTCCGGCAAGCGGCTGCACCGCGTCGCTCCCCGGTCGGCACTCACCGTGGCCTGCGCCCTCACCGGCGCCGGCTGTATCGTCAACGCCCTGCTGCTGCCCGGGAGTTCGCACTGGACGGCACTCGTCCCCGGTCTGGTGCTGATGGGTGCGGGCGTGGGTCTGGGTATGCCCGCCGGCACCGCCGCGGTGCTCGCCGCGGTGCCCGCCGCCCGCGCCGGGATGGCCTCCGGGGCGCTGGCGACCTTCCGCCAGCTCGGGCAGGCCCTGGGGGTGGCCGTACTCGGCCTGGTCTTCACCCATGGCCTGCACTCCGCCGGATTCCAGGACCGCCGGGCGACCGCGGCCGCGCTGTCCTCGGTGTACTGGGTTACCGCCGGACTGGTGCTGCTGGCCGCCGTGTTCACCTTCCGCCGGGTGCAGAGCCCCGCCAAGTCGGCGGAAATTCCGGCGACTTCGGCTGATAGCGTCCAGGTATGAACCAGCCCGGTGTGCACCAGCAACTCCTTACCGCCCCCAACGGCAAGTCCATTGACGTCCACCGCCCCGCCGCCGTCCCGGATCCGCTGCCCACGGTGCTGCTGTGGCACGGCATAGGCCCGGACGAGCGGGAGGTGCTGCGCCCGCTCGCGAGAGCGGTCGCCGCGGCGGGCGTCCTGGTGCTGACGCCCGACTGGCGCTCCGACGCGCCCGACGGCGGCCGGGCACACCTGCTGGACTCCCTGTCCTTCTGCCGGGAACGGGCCGAGGACCTGGGCGGCGACGCCCACCGGATCACCCTGGCCGGCTGGTCGGCCGGGGCCCCGGCCGCGCTGGGCGTCGCCCTCCACCCGGAGATCACCGACAGCTGGCGCCCCGCCGCGGTGGTCGGCCTCGCCTCACGCTACGACCGCCCCGCCCGCACCACCGGAACACCCCCGCTGGAGGACCTGGCGGCGGGACGGCTGCCCGAGCCGGTACCGGTCCGCCTGGTGCATGGCACCGGCGATACCGAGATCGGCCCGGAACACTCGCATGCGGTGGCGAACGCCCTGGCCGGGCAGGGCTGGCCGGTCCGGCTGGAGGAGATCGCGGCCGACCACGCCAGTGTGCTCATGTCGGAGTACGACCCCGCGCTGGGCCGGTGCCGGCCCAGCGCGGACGAGAAGGTCCGGGCCGCCGGCCTCGCCGTGGCCCGGACCCTCGCCGAGGCGGCCGGGGCGCCGGTGCGGTGACCGTACGGTCCGGTCAGCTCTCGACGCGGTCCCCGCGGCGGAGCCCGGACCCCTCCGGCACGGCGGCCGGGTCACTGCCGAGGTCGACCACCGCGTTGCGCTCGTCAACGAAGACCACGCGCGGCTCAAAGGTCTTGGCCTCGGCGTCGTCCATGGTCCCGTAGGCGATCACGATCACCAGATCACCGGGGCTGATCAGCCGGGCCGCCGCACCATTGATGCCAATCACTCCGGAGCCGCTCGGGCCCTCGATCACATAGGTCGACAGCCGGGCACCGTTGTTGATGTCGACAATGTCCACCTTCTCCCCGGGCAGCAGATCGGCGGCCGCCATCAGGTCCGCGTCGATGGTCAGCGAACCGACGTAGTGCAGGTCCGCCTGGGTCACCGTGGCGCGGTGGATCTTGGACTTCATCATGGTGCGGTACATCGAGATGCTCCCGGGGGTAGGCTCCCTGCCTGCGTTTTTGCAGGTCAAGGGCGGTTTCACCACTCTACAACGAGTCGCATGTCCGGGCAGCATTCGCCAGGTTTTTCAGGACTCATGCTGACCGATTGCCGACTTTTCTGACACCTCGTCAGGCCGTTGGGGAGGGGATCCGCCGACCCTCCCGCTCCCCTCCGCGACGACGACGCCAGCCTACGCAACAGCCTCGGCGGGCCGGCAGCGGCGGGCGATAGCCCACACCTGGGACTCCAGAACAGCACGATCCGGTCGCGATCAGCCTCCGGCCATCATTCAAGGAATGTCTTGCCTGGAAGCCCTTCGGGGGTTGATCACGCTGCCCGTCCGACGGACGATTCTTCGTGGTGATCGACGGTGTGCTGGTCAAGCCTGGCCGGCAGATCATCCAGGTCGGAGGTGGTGAACTTCCACTGGAACGGTTGTGCCGTGGCGTTGTAGCGGTCTTCGAAGGCTCGGAGCCGGTCCCCGGCCTGGGTAAGGTCGGTGAAGTCATTGGGCGAGACGACCCCACAGGAAGTCGTACGCGTTCTCCTGGACCACGAACGGCCAGCTCCAGGCGGTTGAGCGTGCGGACCGCTGCAGCACGTGCGTGGCATCCGTGCGCTGGCGGCCTCCGGCCTTCAGCAGCCCGGCCTCCACCAAACGTGCCAGCATCACCCGCAGCAGCCGGTCGGCGGCATCTCCCTCGGCCAGCCGGGCCCGGAACTCGCTGAGCACCGAGCAGTCGAAGCCCGGATCCTCCAGCTTCAGCCCGAGCGTGTATTTGAACTCGATCCTCGTACGCACCGCGTCCGCCGCCGCACGGTCCGACAGGTTCTCCGCCAACTGCGGCACCGACACCAGCGCCAACTGCCCCGGCGAGAACCCCGGCCGGCCATTGGGCGGATAGAGATCCGCAAGATCCTCGTCCTCGAAGAACACGTCCAGCTGGTCCCGCACGAGCATCGCCGGCGTCCCCCTCGGACACGCCGCCCACGCTGTTCGCACCGTCCTGGCCGCGATCCGCTGGAAACTCCTCGGCCGCAGCGACACCGCACCCACCCCCCGGAACCCGAGGCCACCCCGCACTTCTCCAGCGAAGCACCAGCCGGCCCCGCCGTCAGCACCCCTCGAAAGATCGCCAACAGAGTCACGCCGTCAGGTTGCGGGTGACCCACTCGCTGATGGGGCCGACCGGGCGGTGCAGGACAGCCTCCGCGTTGGGCACTGCGGCCTGCCGGCGTGGGCTGATCGGCTCGGGGCTGGTCAGTTCGTACGCGCGGTCCGTACGCCCGTCCTCACCCAGCACGGCCGCGGCGACCGCCAGATCGGGACACGCGAGCCTCCGAGGCATCCAACACACCGGTGTGGGATGGCCCCTGCTTGGTCCAGCCCCGGCTGGACCAAGCAGGGGCCATGTGGGCACGACGGCGAGGGTCCAGCGGATTACGCGATCACCGCAACCGGCATCCCCGGGACAAGCGTCAGTGCTTCGGCATCCAGTGGTGGACCTTGAAGTGTCCCTTCTCCAGGGTCTCGAACGGGGCGCTGCCCAGGCACTTGCCGACGCTGTTCTTCGGCAGGCCGTCCATGGCCCAGCTGTAGCCGAGCCGGTTCGTCTTGCCGTCGTCGAGCACGGTGAAGCCGAACCGCTTGCCTCTGAGGTTCCCGATCGCCGGGAGGCCCGGGGCGCTCTTGAAGTGCGACTCGGTGACGATGCCGGTGGCCACGGCGACCGGGCCGCCGGTCAGCAGGCAGTCGATGCGTCCCTTGAAGTAGCCGCCCCACTGCTTGCCCATGTGGTGGCTGACGTAGAAGGTGCCGTGTGCCTTGTCGGCGAACCCGTGGGCGTTGAAGGCGAAGTGGACGTTGTCGCCGGGCTTGCGCTTGAGCTTGCCCGATCCGGTGAGCGAGGGTTCGTCGGCGGTCTTCCGGACGGTCTCGGTCGCCGACGCCGATCCCGTCGTGCCGAGGGCCAGCGTGCCGGCCAGAGCGACGGTTAGGACCGCGGCGGAGACGGCGAAGGGGTGGCGCATGCGGGCCATTGCTTCCTCCTGGGAAGGGTGTTGTCGAAATGACGGGACCACAGTGCCGTCCGCCGCGGGGGCGGCACATCCCACCACGGGCCGGTGGCGCTCCACCGCGCGGCGGAAGCGCAGCAGTACCAGGGGACACCCGTTCTCAGCCGAAAGTAGCAGTAAGCGTACTAACGTTCCGGGTCGTACCAGCCACACAGCTGCCAATGCGCTATACCCGACATTCCACCTTGGGTAGTTGCCAGGAGGCTCCTGTATACGCACCCCGTACCCTCGTCGCACTCGCCCCGCCACCCGTACCGCACCGGAACAATTTCGCCCATTTGTCGTCCGCCGTCGACCAGGAACAGAACGGCACGGTGCAGACGGTGCAGCTCGAACAGGTCGACGGCCGCAACGGCGTCGACGTCACCAAGGATTCGGTCACGGTGCAGCACGACGGCACCTATCTGCCACCCGCCCCACGGACGGTCCGCTCATCCCCAGCATGATCCTCAGCGTCGCCCGGGTCTCCTGACGGCGACGACAGGAGCACGCCGTCGCACAGTGGTGTTCAGCGCGACATAGGTGAGGACCGCGCCGAGGGCGGACAGGGCCGCGGCACCGGACCACAGCCACGGACTCCCCGCGATCCGCATCGTGTTGAAAATGCCCGCGGCGGCCCCGGCGTTCTCGACCGGGACGGTGCTGACGGCGGCGTTGTCCATGACCCCTAACGCCAGCCCCACACCGGCGCCGAACGGCAGGAGCGGCAGCGCCAGTTCCCCCCATGAACCGTCGCTGTGCAGCGTCGTCAGGAGCAGGGCTCCGGCCACGATCAGCGCGGAGGCGCCGGTCAGCACCGCCCGTACAGAGCTCGCCCGGCCAACTGCCCGGAGACGAGCGGCAACAGGAGCACCGGCGCGGTCATCGGCAGCAGAAGCAGACCGTCGGCCAGAACGGTCCGGGCACCCCCCGCCCGGAAGCCCCGCCGAGGAGGCACTGAACTTCCTCGGAAGCTTCACCGCCACCGGCACGGCGGCGTAGGGTGAGCGCCGCCGGAGCCGGGACGGCACGCTCCTTCACCCAACGACCCTAGCGGTGCGCGGGTGGTTGGCCAAGTGCCGTGGCTCCGGGCGCCGTTCATGAGTGCGGCCGGTCCGGCACCGCCGCCCTCCGCACCGGACGTCGTCGCCGTCGTGGCGGGGAAGAGTGCGAGCGCGAGGGTGAAGTGGACCAGGACGCGGGCGGGCAACAGTCTCAGCCGCTCCTCCTGAGCGCCGGTCACCGCCGTCCTCGGCTCGGCGAACTGATTACGCAGGCGTAATGCATTGGTTACGCTCCTGTGTTGCTCATCCGCCGTGGACAACGGGCAGCAGGGCATCTCAGGGGGTACGCGTGGAGTTTCACTTACTCGGTCCTGTCGAGGCCTGGCACGACGGCCGGAAACTGTGCATGGGTGGTCCAAAGCCTCGTGCTCTGCTCGCCTGCCTGCTGTTGGAAGCCGGGCGAGTGGTGCCCACCGACCGGTTGGTGGATGCGATTTGGGGGGAATCACCACCGAGCAGCGCCCGGGAGCTGGTATGGACGTATGCGTCCGTGCTCCGTCGTGGGCTAACTGCCGTTGGCGTCGGCGACGTTATTGTGACCAGGCCGCCGGGTTACCTGGTGGAGCAACGCGCCAGCGATCTGGCCGAGTTCGAGCGGCTTGCCGCCCACGGCCGAACTGCCATGGCCGAGAGACGGTATGAAGCCGCTGCGGAATCGCTGGGAGCCGCGCTGGCCCTGTGGCGGGGCCCCGCGCTGGGGGGCATCGGTGATGCCCTGCGGTCAGAGGCCGCAAGGCTGGACGAGGCGAGGCTGATGCTCCTGGAGGAGCGGATCTCCGCCGACTTGGCGGCAGGCCGGGAGAGCGCGCTGGTGGGCGAACTGACCGGCCTGGTCAGCACCTTTCCGACTCGCGAGCGGCTGCGACTGCACCTGATGACCAGCCTCTACCGCCTCGGCCGGCAGTCGGACGCGCTCGCCGTCTACCAGGAGGGCCGGGACATACTCGCCGAGGAACTCGGCATCGATCCGGGGCCCGAACTACGGCAGTTGCACGAATCGATCCTGCGTGCCGACCCCACGCTCCTGCAACCACCGGCCGGCGCCCCCCTGCGAATGAAGCCCGGGGCGCATGCCGGGGCCGTGCCGATCAGGCAGTCGGCACCCGCACTGTTGCCACCGACCATCCCCGATTTCACCAGTCGCGAGGGACATATCGCGAAGTTGGTTGCGGCATTGTCGGGTCCCAACAACGCCTTACCCGTCCAAGTGATCTCAGGGAAAGGAGGCGTCGGCAAGTCGGCGCTGGCTGTACGCGTCGCGCATGAGATCAGTGGTGAGTACCCGGACGGGCAGTTGTATGCGGACCTTCGCGGCATCACCGGTAGCCCTGCCACACCCGAGGACACCCTGGGCCGCTTCTTGCATGCGCTGGGGGTGCCACCGGACGCCCTTCCGAAGGCGTCGGCCGAACGAGCCGATCTGTTCCGCAGCGTGCTCGCGGGCAGACGCTTCCTGTTGATGCTGGACGACGCCGGCAGCGAGCAGCAAGTGCGGCCGTTGCTGCCCGGTGAGCCGCGGTGCGGCGTGCTGATCACATCCCGCAGCCGGTTGCCCGGTCTGGCCGGTGCGCAGCTGCTCGA
This sequence comes from Streptomyces sp. NPDC052396, assembly GCF_044593195.1. Classification (NCBI taxonomy): domain Bacteria; kingdom Bacillati; phylum Actinomycetota; class Actinomycetes; order Kitasatosporales; family Streptomycetaceae; genus Streptomyces; species Streptomyces sp. NPDC052396. The sequence goes on along the minus strand of NZ_JBIUAW010000009.1, from coordinate 304,360 downwards.
TCTGGAAGAGCTTGCTCCCGAAGCGGCTCTGCAACTGCTGGGCAGCATCGCCGGACGGGAAAGGGTTGCGGCCGAGTTGGCGGCCGGCCGACGGATAACGGAGCTGTGCGGCTGCCTGCCGCTGGCCATCCGCACAGCCGGAGCACGGCTGGCGACCCGGCGCCATTGGACGCTGGAAGTCCTGGCGGAGCGACTCTCCGATGAGCGGCGCCGGCTGGATGAACTGGCAGTCGGCGACTTGGAGGTGCGGGCCAGCGCGGAGTTGAGCTACCGCGTGCTTGAGGGCCCGGCACGGGTGGCATTCCGGCGACTGGGTCTGCTGGGTGTACCGGATTTCGCCCCATGGATTATCGCTCCGCTGCTCGATGTGTCCGAAGCGGAGGCTGCGGATGTCCTGGAGAAGCTGATCGACGCCCAGTTGGTGGATTACGCCGGGGCGAAGAGCACCGGCCAGCCGCGGTACCGAGTGCATGACTTGCTGCGGGTGTACGCGGCGGAACGGGCCGAGGCCGAGGAGCCGGCCGCGGAACGCGACGCCGCCGTCACCCGGGTACTGGGCGGATGGTTGCGGATGATTACGCGTGTGGTTGTCGACACCCCGCCGAACTGGGTTCCGCTGCGCCTGGAGTACCCCGGTGCCCAGCCGCTCAGTGAGTCCCTGGTCGAGCGTGTGGCGGCGGCTCCGCTGGCCTGGTTCGCTGAGGAACAAGACGCCTTGGTGGTGGGTATTGAGCGCGCGGCGGCGATGGGCCTGCACGAGATCACCTGCAATCTTGCCAATGCGCTGTGGTCGTCTGTGTATGTGGCGGGCGAGCGCCTGGAACAGTGGGAGCGCATTCACCGCGCAGGCCTTCAGGCGGCGCGACGCGCGGGCAACCGGGTTGGTGAAGCAAGGCTGTTGCTCGGGCTGGGACAGTTGCTGGGCATCGAGCGGGACCGCTACGAGGAGGCACACCGGTACTTCCGTCAGGCGCTGGCCCTGTTCTCGGAGGCGGGCGATGCGCGTGGCACAGCGCTCGCGCTTGCCGGGAAAGGCATCGTCTGCCGGCTGCAGGGCCGGCTGAAGGAGGCGTTGCACGACTTGACCCGGGCCGGTGCGGCTTTCCGCAGCCTTGATGACGACGTCGGCATCGGGCACGTGGGACGTCTGTCCGGCTCGGTCGAGGTGGAGAGGGGCGACTACCGGTCTGCGTTGGGGCTGCTGCACGAGTCACTGAGGGCCTACCGGCGGCTGGGCAGCAGGCGGGGCGAGGCGTTGACGCTTCGCGCGATAGGGCTGGTTCACCGGGCACGCGGTGACCATGACCGGGCTCGCCCGCTGTTCGAGCGAGCCCTGGCCGAACTGCGTGGCATGGACGATGAGCTTATGGCCGGGTACGCGGTGCAGGCACTGGCGAAGACCAGGATCCGCCAGGGCGAGAGCGCGATGCTGTTACCTGAGCTGACCAGGGCCTTACGAGTGTGCCGCGAGCACAACGACCGGTTCGGTTGCGTGCTCATGCTGCGGACCCTCGGCGAACTCCACCTGTCACTGCATCGCCCGGCACAGGCCCGGCGGGTCCTCACGGAAGCCCACCAGCTCGCCGAACTCCTCGGCGTGCGGTTGTGGGATGCCCGGGTATTGCGGGACCTCGCCAACGCCTGCGAAGCAGACGGTGACGTCGAGACCGCGGCGGCCTTGCGGCCCCGGGCGTTACGGATCTTCGCGGAGTGCGGTGCACGGGAGTACGGCGAACTCTTCGCCTACGGGCGCTGACTGGTGGACACATAGGTCTGCCCCGCGGTCATCAAGGCTTTCGCGCCGCCGAGTTGCCCATCCCCTGGGCGGGCGGTCAAGCCGCCCTACATCGCTGACCTGGCCTTCAAGTCCCGTGCAGGGACTTGTTGCCGACTCACAGGAGACCTATAGGGCACCGCAGGAACCTGGATTCCGTTGGATGACGGCCTTCAACCAGCCGTTACCAGGACACAACGGAGGGAAAAACCATGGCTTCTGCCAAGAACGCGGCCGCCCCTACGAGGCCGAAGCGGGCCCGGACGCTCCTTGCCGCACTCGCGGTGACGGCCTGCGCCACCGCCATCGGTGCTGGATCCACCGACGCGGCGGCCGCTGTTCCGCGCACGTCGACCACGGTCTCTGGCTCGTCCACCGCCGGAGACCGTGTGCTCGGGGACCTCGCCCGGCAGAAGCTGGGCGACAAGATAGCGAAGATCGCGAAGAGCAAGACAGGCAGCCGCTGCTTCACCGACCAGATGTGCAGCGCCGACTGGTGCGCCTACTTCGCGAGGTGGGTGTGGCAGAAGGCGGGTGTGCCGCACGCCGACGTTCTCGACGGTTATGCGTACTCGGCCGTTACCAAGTACGCGGCCCGCTACCACACTCTGTCCCAGACTCCGCACGTCGGTGATCTGGTGGTCTGGCAGAACTCTACGTACGGGCGGCACCACGTCAACATCGTCGTGTGGGTCTCCGCCGACAAGAGGCTCATCCGGACGGTCGGTGGAAACGAGGGCAGCATGGACCACCGTGCCAGTCGCGTGGTGGAGAGTCCTGCCTTCGACTGGCGCAAGGGCCGCAACGGCGGAGTCGACCACGTCTACAAGGGGTTTGTGCGTCCCGTAGGGGCGTAACGAGCGGGAGACCGGGCGCCCCTGTTCCGGCGGGTCCATGGCAGTGCGCTTGCCGGACAGGGGTCGGTAAGGGCCTGACAGAAGGGTTCCTGTCGCCGCCGCCCGGCGAGGTTCTCCGGACGGCCCATGCCAGGGCACCGGCTCTGCCGCGCCCTCGACCAGCGCTACAGGAGAGAGATGTACCTCCACGGAGCACACCCGTTACCGCGGCACACCAAAAGCCGTGAACCGCTGGCAGGTTCGGGAACGACGCCGGCAGCCGGCGCGACCGGCAGTACATGGCGGGCTCTGCCCCTTGCACCGCACCGCACCCGCCCCTTTCCGGGCCGGCGAGTAAGGCGGCGGCCGTGCTGATGTCCGATCCGCGAGTGGCCGCTATCCCGGTGATGGAGAGCGCGGAACGGCTGGTCACGCTCGCCGACCACGACCGGCTACGCCTCGACCGGCGGCTTGCGGACCCCGCTGGTGCATTCTCCTTCGTACGTGAGGGGCTGGTCAGCCGGCTGCTGCGGGCGCAGCACCTGCTGCCGGACGGAATTCAGTTGCTCATCGTCGAGGCATACCGGCCGCCGGAACTGCAGGTTCGCTATTACAGCGAGTACTGTGCGGAACTTCGCGCCGCCAACCCTCAATGGACCGTCGAGTATCTGCATGCAGAGGCCAGCCGGTCGCTGGCGCCGCCGGAGATCGCCCCGCACACCTGCGGTGCGGCCGTCGACTTGACCCTGTGCACAGCATCCGGCGAAGAACTTCCCATGGGCACCCAGGTGAACGTCAGCCCCGACCAGTGCGACGGGGCCTGCTTCACCGACGCACCCAACCTGTCGAAGGAGGCACGGTCCCACCGGAACCTGCTCGTCCGCGTGATGACCGAAGCAGGCTTCGTCAATTACGTCACCGAATGGTGGCACTGGTCATACGGAGACCGTTACTGGGCCGCCGTCACCGGTGCCGCAGCCGCCCGGTACGGGCCGGCCACCGATCTGCCGCATCGGCACCAGCCGTACCGCGGTGCACGGTGAAAAGGCATAGCCGGGCAGCTTCACCCAGCTGACCACCTTCTCGGACTGGGTCAGCGCCCACTGGTGCGCCCGTCTCCGACGGACACCCCATCAACTCCACTGGAAAGAGGAGCACAACATGTTCACACACAGCAGCAGCCGGCGCCGGCTGGCAGCCCTCGCGACCGGTGCCACCCTCCTCGTCGGCGCGGCCGGGATTGCCACCGCTGCCACGGCGAGCGCTACCCCGCGCCCCGCCCCGGCGAAGGTCGTCAAGCTCACCCAGTCCCAGGCCGAGGCCCAACTCCGGGCGGCCGGCATCAAGTGGTGGTCGCCGGGTCACTGCAGCAAGCGCAGCAGCTTCCAGTGCACCTCGTTCGAGCAGATCAACAAGAGCACCGTGCAGGGCATCATCGCCTTCAAGAAGGCAAGCAAGTGCGCCATCACCATCACCGGTGGCACCGAGACCGGTCACGCCACCTCGAAGTACAGCCACTACAACGGCTACAAGCTGGATATCTCGCCCAGCAGTTGCCTCTCTGCCTACATCAAGGGGAAGTTCCACTACATCGGGCAGCGGAGTGATGGCTACCCGCAGTGGAAGGCTCCGTCGGGCAACCTCTACTGCAACGAAGGCAACCACTGGGACATCACCTACTTCAAAGCAGCACCCTGAGTTCGGAGGGAGCCGACCAGGCCGAGGAACCAGTCAGGTGAGCGCTCGCGGAGGCGAGTGAGGAACGGTCGCGGTGGCCGACCCATCACGGGTCGGCCACCGTGCCTGCGCCACCACTCACCGCGCCCCTCGATGATGCGGCCCTGGCGTTGTCGGCGGGCAGGGCACGAGCTGGGCCGTTACCACCGCTGTCGAAGCCGGAGACCGGCGTGGCCGACCGGGCCGAAACCGAACGGGTAGCGACGGGAGCGGCGGCGTGACGACCTCGATACAAGGCGGCCACGTCGCCGTGGACGCCGGCTGCGGGAACGGCGCCTTCAGCCGTCAACTCCACCGCTTCGGCTACAAAGTCACCGGCATCGACTTCGCCGACACCGCCCTGGACGCCGCGCGCCACGCTCCCCTGCCCGGCGTCCGCTACCACCACCACGACCTCAACCAGGGCGACCCGCCCACCCTGCCACGAGGCCGCATCGATCTGGTGGTGTGCCGACTGGCCCTTCCCTTCCTCACCGACCCCGCAGGTCAAGGGCTGTCTCCGCACTCTACAACGAGTCGCGTGTCCGGGCGGCTTCCCCCTGCTTGTGACAGCGCCAACACCTCGCGCACAAATTCGAGTTCGCTCTCCAGGGCACTCACGATGTTCGCCCGCTTCCCGAAGCCATGCCCCTCATCGTCGAAGAACACCGTCCGGCAGGGCACGCCCCGGGCCCGCAGGCGCTCGGCCATCAGGGCCGACTGCTCGACCGGTACCACCGTGTCCCGCCGGCCGTGCAGGAACAGCACCGGCGCGGAGATGGCCTCGCACCGCTCGACGGGCGACCGCCGCCGGTACTCCGCTTCGGCCTCGGGCCAGGGCCCGATCAGCAGATCCAGCGAGCCTTCCTCGAATTTATGGGTGTTAAGGCGCAGCAAGCGCAGATCGCCGAGGCCGAAATAGCTGATCCCCGCCGCGAACACATCCGAGGCGGCGAGTGCCGCGAGCACCGTGAAGCCACCGGCGCTGCCGCCGCGTACCACCATGCGGGCCGGGTCGGCCTTTCCCATGGCGGCCAGCAGCCGTGCGGCCTCGACGCAGTCCGAGACATCCGCCAGGCCCCATTGCCCGTCGAGCGCGGCTCGGTAGTCCCGGCCCCATCCGGAGCTGCCCCGGCCGTTGAGTTCCAGCACGGCGAACCCCCGGCTGGTCCAGAACCGTATGCCGGGCCGGTAGTCGGGCAGCGCCTGTGCGGTGGGGCCGCCGTGGCAGATGAGGATCAGCGGAGGTGGTTTCCCGGCGGGCCCGGTCAGTTCGGGGTGCGCCGGGGGGTGGAAGATGCCATGGATGGCGTGGCCCGCCGGCGCCGTCAGGTCGAGCAGCTCGGGCGGACGGATCCATTCGGGCCCCAGGGAGCGGCCGGGGACATGGAGGACCTCATGCCGGAAATCCTGTGGGTCGACCCGGATGAGCCGCTGGGGCCGGTCCGGCGCCGCCGCCAGGGCGTAGAGGTCGTCTCCGGCACCGGCGATGGCCTGGTAGGCGGTGTAGGGAAGCCCACTGTCGCGTACCCGCCCCGTGGCGGGATCGATGATGCCCAGCCGCTGGGTACCGCCGCGGATGTAGAGGCAGGCGATGCGCCCCCGGGAAAGGAAGCAGTAGGCCGAGGGGTCCAAAGTCCATTGCGGCCAGGCGAATTCGGCCCGCAGGCGGGCGACGGGCTCGATGCCGTCCTCGGTCAGCCGGTGCGGGTTCCACCAGCCGGTGCGGTCCGTCACAAAGTGCAGTATCCCTTCGGGGCTCCATTCCGGCTGGAAGACCGACTCACCGGGACCGCCGGCGACCCGGCGTGCGCGGGCCACCGAGCCATCCTCCGCGAGCTGGCCGAGCCAGAGTTCGCTGCCCGTCCATGGCATCTCCGGCTGGTTCCAGGCCAGCCATGCCAGGGTGGTGCCGTCGGGACTCGGTCGCGGTGCGGCATAGAAGTCATGCCCCGACACCAGGACCGACGGCGGTTGTTGGGGGGAACCGTCCAGGCGGACGATGTCATGGCGGACTTCCCCGCCGATATGGCGTTCCCGGACGCAGACCAGCCGCCCGGTGCCGGGCAACAGGCGTAGATCGGCGAACCGTTGGGCGCCCGGCGGTCCCCCGCCGGGTGTCAGCGGAACATCACCATGGCCGTCCTTGCGGTGGACTCTTTGATCCGCGCCACTGACGTAGTAGAGGGCTCCCCCTTGGGCGTGCAGGGCGCCGCCGCCGTACTCATGGACCAGTGACCGGATATCGGTGCCACTGCCGGTGACGGGTGTGGTCGCACCCTCGGCGGTGCGGCGGAGGGCCATGGTGCGGCCGGTGTCCGGACAGCTCTGGAGCCAGAGCACATCGGGGCCGTCGAGTTGCAGCCCGCTCATCATGGGCAGGCCCTCGCTCACCGACTCGGCCGAGATGGGCGAGGGCCAACTGCCATAGGGAACAGGAGTTTTGCCGCTATCCGGCATCATGTTCCATCGCCTGGCGCAGGCTGAGCGGCCGCATATCGGTCCAGACCGTGTCGATATGTGCCAGGCACTCGCTCTTGGTGCCCGTCGTGCCCTCCGCGGTCCACCCGGCGGGCAGTTCCCGGTCCGCGAACCAGATGGAGTACTGCTCTTCATGGTTGAGGACCACCATGAACTGCTGCTGCTCGTCATCGATCAACGGAAGCCTCCTGGAGAAGTGTGTCAATGATCTTTGCCTGGGCGCGGATCGACGGAGCGTCGAAGAACGCCGGGATGGGGAATTTCACCGCGAAGGTGCGCCGGATGCGGGAGACGATCTGCGTGGCGCGCAGCGAGTGGCCGCCGATCTCGAAGAAGTCGGTGTCCAGGCCGATGTCGTCCCGCTTCATCACCTCGGCCCACAGCGCCGCCAACCGCTCTTCGGTGGCGGTGCGTTGGTCCGGGGCCGGCTCCGCGGGAACCTCCTGGCGGGAGGGACCGGGCAGTGCGGCGCGGTCCAGCTTGCCGTTGGCGGTCAGCGGGAACGCGTCCAGCGAAATGATCCGCGAGGGGCACAGATAGTCCGGCAAGGTGGCACGGAGGAACTCCCCGAGCTCCTCCTCGGAGGGGGAACGGCCCTCCCGGGGAACCACATAGGCGGCCAGCTCCCTGTCCCCGGGGCCGGTTTCACAGGCGATGACGACGGCGTCCCGCACGGTGGGGTGGCGGCGCAGAACGGCCTCTATCTCGCCGGGTTCGATGCGATGACCGCGGATCTTCAGCTGCTGATCGGCACGTCCCAGGTAGTGCAGATTGCCCTGGGCGTCCCAGCGGGCGAGATCACCCGTGCGGTAGAGACGACCGCCCGGCGGACCGAAGGGATCGGGCAGAAACCTCTCCGCGGTCAGCGCGGACCGGCCCAGATAACCCCGGGCCAGCCCGTACCCGGCCACATACAACTCCCCCCGGACACCCACCGGCACCGGCCGCAGATCCGCGTCCAGCACATACGCCCGGGTGTGGCCGATCGGCCTGCCGATGGGCACCGCGGTCGCTTCCGCCGGGAGGTCGCGGGGGATTTCATAGCAGCAGGCGAAGGTGGTGCTCTCGGTGGGCCCATAGCCGTTGATCAAGGTCGTCTCCGGCAGCCGGGCGAGCGCCCGGCGCACATGGCCGGGCGACAGAGCCTCGCCCCCCACCAGCAGCCGGCGCAATGGCCGCCATTCCTCCGGCCCGGAGTCGACAATCCCGTTGAAGAGGGCCGAGGTCAGCCAGGCGGTGTCCACTTGGTGGTCGCGGATGGTCGCGAACAGGCTGTGATAGTCGGGCACGGTGTCGCCGTGGAGCACGCAGGCGGCACCGTGGGCCAGCGCACCCCAGATCTCAAAAGTCGAAGCGTCGAAGGTCACGGGCGCCGCGGCCAGGATCCGCCGGTCCGGGCCCAGTTGTGGCCCGTCCAGGCCGAACACCAGCCGGATGACGCTGCGATGGCTGGTCATCGTGCCCTTGGGGGTTCCGGTGGACCCCGAGGTGTAGAGCACATAGGCAAGGTTCTCGGGACGCACGTCCACTTCAGGTGCCTGGGACGGGAGCCGGTCGCCCTCTTCCCCCTGCTGTCCGGGTTCGACGATGGTGCGTCCGGCCGTGACGGCATCCGGCAGGATGCCCCGACGGGTGATCACCACAGAGGTGCCCGAGTCCTGGAGCATATGCGTCAGCCGCGCGGCGGGGTAGGCCGCGTCCAGGGGGAGGTAGCCGGCCCCGGCCTTGAGCACCGCCAGCAGAGCGACGATCAGTTCGGGCCGGCGCGGCAGGCAGACGGCCACCGTCCGGTCCGGGGTCACGCCCTGCGCCAGCAGCCGGCCGGCCAGCCGATTGGCGGCCGTGTCGAGCTGCGCATAACTCAGCGTCCCGGCGGCGGAGACCACGGCGGGCGCATCGGGGGTGCGGGCCGCGTGCTCACTCACCAGGTGGTGCAGGCACCGGTCCTGGGGGATGTCCCGTTCGGTGCGGTTCCAGTCCAGGGTGACGGTGCGCCGTTCGTCCTGCGACATCATCGGCAGCCGGCCCAGTCGGCCGGCGGGATCCTCGGCCACGGCGGCCAGCAGCGTCCGGTACTGCTCCAGCCAACGCCGTGCGGTGGCGGAGGAGTACACACCACCGTCGTAAATCAGGTCGAGGGACACCTCCCGGCCGGTCTGCACCGCGGTCAGGGTGAAGTCGAACGGGGTGCCGGGCAGGGCGTCCATGGACACCGGCCGCGCCTGGATCCCGGGCCCGAAGTCGGCCGGTATGCCCTCGCGTTCCATGTTGAAGACCGTGGTGACCAGCTTGGAACGCCGGGGCTCCTGGGCCCTGAGCCCCTCGGTCAGCCGCTGCAGCGGATAGCCGGCGTGCTCATTGGCGCCGAGCACCTCCGTGCGCACCGCCTCGAGCAGCGCGTCAAAACGCTGCCGCGGATCGTAGACCGGGGTGCGCAGGCACAGGACATTGGCGCAGTGGGCGACCAGCTCGCGCTCTTCGGCGGAGCCACGGTTGAGGTACGAGCTGCCGATGACCAGGTCGTCCACGCCGCTGACCCGGGAGGCGAACACCCGGAACGCCGCCAGCATGGTCATATACAGCGTCGCCGAGTGACGGGCGCTCAGCCGGCGCAGGTCCTGAACCAGGCCCTCCGGCAAGGGTATGCGCATATGGCCCGCTTCACCGGCGTCAGCCGTGGGGCGCGGCTCGTCCGGCGGAATCCGGAACTCCGGGAAGCCATCGGAGAACTTCCCTTCCCAGTAGGCCCGTTCGGCGGCGAACGCGGCCGACTCGGCCCGGGCCGCCTGGCGTTGACTGTGCGCGGCAAGGCCCGGGGCCGGGGGCAGGTCGTCGTCCTTGCCATGGTGGCGGGCCCGGTAGAGGGAGCCGAGATCGCGCAGCAGCACATCCCCGCCCCACCCGTCGGCGACGATGTGGTGGTGGGTGATGACGAGGTGATGCCGCTGTTCACCCAGCCGCAGCAGGGTGCAGCGCAGCAGCGGTGCCCGTTCCAGGTCGAAGACGCGCTGCCGCTCGGCGGCATACCACTCCCGCACCATGGCGTGCTGCCGGTCGGGGGCATAGTGGGCCAGGTCCACCAGCGGGACGTTCACCACCAGCCCGTGGTGTACGCGGACTTCGGTGCCGTCGTGGAAGGAAGAACGCAAGGACTCATGCCGCTCGACCAGGGCGTCGACCGCCTCGACGAGCGCTGTGACGTCCAGCGGGCCGGTCAACTCAAGGGATATCGGGCAGACATACGCGCGGCCTGCGGCATCGCCGAAGCCGCTGGCGAGCCAGACCTCACGCTGCTGGTCGGTCGCCCGGATGGTCTTCATAGCGAGAGCTGCTCTCTGTTGTGATCCTGGCGGGAGGAGAGAAACGCGAGCTGGGTACGCATGAGCTGGAGCTGGTCGCGGAGAACGGTCCTGGGATCGCTCGCCTCGGAGATCTCCGGCTCGGCCGCCAGCCAGTGCCGCTCACGTTCGAATGGATAGGTGGGCAACGGAATGCGGCGGCGGTGCTCGTCCCCGGGCATCGTCGACGGAGCGCCGGCGGCGCCCTCGGTCCACAGCCTGCCCAGCGCGGTCTGCAGACCGGCCCATGCCTGGGCCGCGGTCCGGCCGTGCAGCGGTATGGCACACCCGCCTCCGCCGGGTTCCCCGGCCCCGCCGATCACCACGGTCAGCGGGCCGGGCTCGATGGCCTCCGCCAGGGCACCGGTCCGGTCGTTCCGGTTGTTCAGCAGAGCGTGTACCGCTTCCGCCGGGCGCAGTGCCCCGGAGTGGCATGCGGCGGCATGGCGGCCCACGCCATCACCGCTCACCGCCCGCGGCCGCACTCCCCAGGCGGTGAACTGCCTGGCCAGGGCCGTCTGCACGGCGAAGAGCAGCAGGCGGCCGTCCTGCTGGACGTCCTGGCCGGTCTCGGTGCGTACCACGGTGGCCAGTTCGGCGAAATCGGCGGCGAAGGACGGTGACAGCCGGGAGAGTTGGACGGCCAGCTCCGGGTCCGGTCCGGCAGGGTCCGAAGGGCCGTCGGAGAAGAAGAAGTCGACGGGGGGAGCCTCGTCCCGGGCGTGGCCCCGGTACGCCTCCTTCGCCGACAGCACCCGGACCGCCTCGGTCGCATCGCCGCAGACCACCATGGCACGGTGGGGAAGGACCCGTCGTCCGACCCGGAGCGTATGGGCCGCGTCGGCCAGGCGCACACCCGGATTGTCCTGGAGGAAGGCCGCCGTCCGGTCCAGCAGCCGGTCCAGGGCGGCAGGGGTGAGTGCCGACAGCAGAAGCAGTTCGTCCGCTCCGCCGCCGTCGGCGGGGGTGGTGGCCGGTGCCTCCTCCAGCACCAGGTGGGCGTTGGTGCCGCCCATGCCGAAGGAGCTCACGCCGGCCCGGCGGGGGGCGGCGGTGCGGAGCCAGGGCGTGGCGGTGGTGACGACGGAGAACGGGGTGTTCTCGAAGCCGATCCGGGGGTTGGGCTCTTGGTGGTTCAGGCTGGGCGGAATGAGCTGGTTCTCCAGGGCGAGCACGGTCTTGATCAGCCCGGCCACCCCGGCCGCGGCGTCCGCGTGGCCGATGTTGGTCTTCACCGAGCCGAGCCGGCACCAGCCGCGCCGGTCGGTGTGGGTGTGATACGCGGCGGTGAGGGCGGCCGCCTCGATCATGTCGCCCAGCGGGGTGGCGGTGCCATGGGCCTCGACATAGGAAATGCTCTCCGGATCCACGTCGGCGATCTCCATCGCCTCCCGGATGACCGCGGTCTGCCCCTCCACGCCGGGCGCCGTATAACCCACCCTGGCCGCACCGTCGTTGTTGACGGCGGATCCCAGGATGACGGCGCGAACGGTGTCCCCGTCGGCCAGCGCCGCGGCCAGCGGCTTGAGGACGACCACCCCCACCCCGCCGCTGGGCACCGAGCCGCTGGCGTCCTTGTCGAAGGCTCGGCAGTGTCCGTCGAGCGAGCTGATGCCCTGTTCGGGAACATAGCCCGTCTCCTGCGGGACGCGCAGCGAGACACCGCCCGCCAGGGCCAGGTCGCACTCGCCGTTGAGCAGGCTCTGGGCGGCCAGGTGGACCGCGACCAGCGAGGTGGAGCAGGCGCTCTGCACACTCATGGCCGGGCCCCGGAGGTTCATCCGGTAGGCGACCGAAGTGGCCAGGAAATCCTTGTCGTTGCCGAGTTCAAGGCGCCGGTGGGGAATCCGGTCGCGGAGCCCGGGAGTGGCCTGGATCCGTCTCAGGTAGGCGCTGGACGCCTGTCCGGCGAAGACCCCGACCGACCCGGGGTAGCGCAGGGTGTCATAGCCGGCCGATTCCAGCGCCTCCCAGGAGCACTCCAGGAAGAGCCGCTGCTGGGGGTCGAGAACGGCGGCGTCCCGTGCGGTGCAGCCGAACAGGGCGGCGTCGAACCGGTCGATGTCCGCTACCACCCCGGCCGCGTTGACGGTCCGGGAGTCCGGGGCACCGCTCCCGGGAAACCGTGAGATCGATTCCACCCCGGAGCGCAGATTGGCCCAGAAGCCTTCCGCGTTCCGCGCACCGGGGTAGCGGCAGGCCAGTCCGATGACGGCGATCCGGCCATCCGGTTCGGCCGTCTGCTCCTGTGTCGTCATCGCGTCACTTCCCCGTCCGGTGATCCTGCACGTCTGGTGCGCCGCCCTCGGGCGGCTCTTCGGGCCGCGGCCCGGTCGGTACCCGCCTGGACGGCCGCCTCGGTGGCGGGCCGGTCCTCCAGGTAGCGGGCGAGCGCCCGGATGGTGGGATGACGGAAGACCGCCACCAGCGGGAACTCGGGTGACAGCGCGCGGAGTTCGCTGTGCAGCCGCACGGCCAGCAGTGAACTTCCGCCCGCGTCGAAGAAGTTCTCATCGGCTCCGATGCCCTCCCGTCCCAGCACCCGCGACCAGACGGCGGCCACCGCCTCCTCGGGGCCGCTCCTCGGCGGCGTGGCCGGTGCCTCGGGGCCGCTGGGGCGGGCCCGGCGCAGGGCGGCCTGGTCGACCTTGCCGTTGCGGGTGAGCGGGATGCTCTCCAGCCAGGCGTACGCGACCGGAATGGCATGCCCGGGAAGGAACCCGCGCAGGAAGTCGCGGAGCGCAGCGTTGTCCGGAGGGGTGACGCCCGGGGCGGCGACGGCATAGGCGGTCAGCCTCGGCTCCGCCGCCGCCTCGGTGTCCACCAGCACCACGGCCTGACGGACCGCCGGGTGCCGGCGCAGGGCGGCCTCGGTCTCCCCGGGCTCCAGCCGGAAACCCCGCAGCTTGACCTGGCCGTCCTTACGGCCGAGGAATTCCAGGACGCCGTCCTGCCGGTGACGGACCAGGTCCCCCGTCCGGTAGAGCACCGCGCCGGGGACCCCGCTCCAGGGGTCCGGGAGAAAGGTTCCGGCGGTCGCTCCGGGGCGGTGCAGATAGCCCCGGGCCACACCATGGCCGCCGATATAGAGCTCGCCGGGCACGCCCGGGGGCACCGGTTCCATCCGGTCGTCCAGTACCAGGAGCCGGGTGCCGGCGACCGGGCGGCCGATGGGCAGCGCCCGGCCGTCGTCCGCGAGGTCGGCGGGCGTGCAGGCGTGCACACAGCAGCCGACCACCGTCTCGGTGGGGCCGTACTCGTTGTGGACCTCGCATGGTGCGCCCGACTCCCGCCAGCGGCGCAGCACATCGGCGGTGAGCTGTTCCCCGCCCACGATCAGGGCCTTGGGCCAGCGGATCTCCGCACCTGTCCGCTGCCGGTCCAGCAGCGTCCTCAGGTGGGAGGGGGTGACCTTGAGCAGGCCCGGCGGCTGTTCCCGGTCCAGCAGCGCCATGCCCGCCTCCGGGTCTTCGGCGAAGCCCGGCAGCAGTTCGGTGGTGCCGCCGCTGATGAGCGGGACAAACAGCGGGGTGACGGCCATGTCATAGGCGGCCGAGGTGGCGACCGGAGCGGTGCCGTCGGCGCCGCCGCGGTAGGCGGTGCGCGCCCACCGCAGATAGTTGGCCAGGCCGCGATGGGTGACCGCGACTCCCTTGGGACGCCCGGTCGAGCCAGAGGTGTAGATCACATAGGCGAGGGAGTCCGGATGCGGATCCGGCAGGGGCCGCCGGGCGGGCGGGTCATCGGCCTCCGCGCGCACCTCGACGCGAGGCACGGCGAGCTCCTTGGGCAACCGGCTCCGGGTGGTGTCGGTGACGATGACCGCGTGCGCGCCCGCGTCGGCAAGCAGCGCGCCGGTGCGCGCGGGCGGATGCCCGGGGTCGAGGGGCAGATAGGCGGCGCCCGACTTGAGCACGCCAAGGAGCGCCACCAGGAGGTCCGTGGCGCGGGGCAGACAGACGCCGATGACCGTCTCGGGTCCCGCCCCCTGTGCGCGCAGCCGGTGGGCCAGCCGTTCGGCGTCGCGCTCGAGTTGTGCATAGCTCAGCCGGCCGTTCCCGGCGGTCACGGCCACCGCGTCGGGGGTGCGCCGGGCCTGCTCGGCGAAGAGCCGTGGCAGGGCCGGGCCGGCGAGCCCGGGGCCGCCGTCCCCCCACCGCGTCAGCAGCCGGTCCCGCTCCATGGCGTCCAGGAGCGGGGCTTGGAGGACATCGCGGTCCGGTTGGTCCAGCAGCTCCTCCAGCAGCCGCCCGTAGTGCCGGGCCATGCGCTCGGCGGTAGGCGCTTCGAAGAGGTCGGCGTTGTAGTCCAGTTCACCGCTGAGGCCGCCGTCCTCTTCTTCCCAGAGGGCCAGCGCGAGGTCGAACTGGCTGGTTCCGGTGTCGGTGTGCATCAGTTGCGCGTCAACCTCGGGCAGACGCGGGAGCGTCCGGCCCATGGTGTGCAGATTGAAGGTCACCTGGACCAGGGCCGGGCGGTCGAGCGTCCGGCTGAGCCGCATCTCCTCGACGATCCGCTCAAAGGGGACGTCCGCGTTGGCCAACGCGCCGAGCGTGGTCTCGCGGACCTGCCCGACCAGTCGCCGCAGGCCGGGGCGGTCGCCGAGATCCACCCGCAAGGGCACCGTGTTGACGAAGGGGCCGATCAGTTGCTCGGTGCGGGGTGGTCTGAGCGCCGGGGAGGTGCCGATGGCCAGGTCCCGTTCGCCGCTGTACCGGCCGAGGAGCGCCGCGAAGGCCGCGAACAGCACCATAAAGGGGGTGGCGCCGCCGGCCCGCCCGAAGGCGGCGGCGCGGGCGGCGAGCGCGGGGGGCAGGCAGAAGCGCACCCTGCCCCCTCGGAAGGACATCTCCGCCGGTCGTGGCCGGTCGGTGGGCAGCTCCAGGACGGGCGGCAGTCCGGTGAGCCTCTCGCGCCAGTGGGCGAGCTGCCGGTGGTGCTCCTGGTCGTGCATCCGGTCGCGCTGCCAGACGGCGAAGTCGGCGTACTGCACGGGCAGTTCGGGGAGCCGGGGCTCCTGGCCCAAGCGGAAGGCCCGGTAAGCCACGGTCAGCTCGTCGAAGACGACCGGCATCGACCAGGCGTCGGCCAGCGCGTGGTGCAGCACCAGCAGCAGGATGTGCTCCCGCTCACCGGTCCTGAGCAGTGTGGTGGTGAGCAAGGGGCCCTGGGCCGGATCGAAGAGCTGTCGGCTGAGCTCCTCGATGCGCCGGGTCACGGCCGGGGCGGCCGCCTGCCGGCAGTCCTCGATCACCAGGCCCGCTCGCGGCCCACCGGTCTCCCGCTGCACCAGCCGGCCGTCTTCCTCGGTGAAGACGGTCCGCAGGATCTTGTGCCGGGACACCAGGTGAGCGATGGCCTTGCGCAGGGCCGGCACATCGAGGTCGCCGCGCAGGCGCAGGGCCGTGGGCAGGTTGAACAGGGGTGTGCCGGGCCGTAGTTGTTCCAGGAAGCACAGTCGCTCCTGGAGGAAGGAGGCAGGCGAGGGGCGTCGGGGGTCGCGCGGGATGACTCCGGACGGGGCGGCGGGGTCCGGCCGCCGGGCGAGCGGACCGAGGCGGGCGGCGAGGCCCTCGATCGTCGGATCGGTGAACACGGCCCGGACCGGCACCCGGATGCCCAGCCACTCCTGGATCCGGGCGGTCAGCCGCGCCGCGAGCAGCGAATCACCGCCCAGCGCGAAGAAGTCGTCGGTGACACCGGCCTGACCGGTATCGAGCAGCTCGGTCCACAGGCGGTGCAGCTCCCGCTCCAGCTCGGTGCGTGGTGCCTGCCCGGCCGCGCCATGGCTGCGCTCGGGCTCCGGCAACGCCGCCCGGTCCACCTTTCCATTGGGGGTGAGCGGCAGCCGGTCGAGGAGCATCAGATCGGCCGGGACCATATATCCGGGCAGACGCGCGCGCAGCCGTTCCCGAAGCTCGTCCATCAGCGCCCCGGGATCCGCCGGCGGCTCGGCGGGGACGGCGTAGCCCACCAGCCGGGGGTGCCCCTGGGCGCCCTGCCGTACGGTCACCACGGCGTCCCGCACGGTGGGGTGGCGGCGCAGAACGGCCTCTATCTCGCCGGGTTCGATGCGATGACCGCGGATCTTCAGCTGCTGATCGGCACGTCCCAGGTAGTGCAGATTGCCCTGGGCGTCCCAGCGGGCGAGATCACCCGTGCGGTAGAGACGACCGCCCGGCGGACCGAAGGGATCGGGTAAGAACCTCTCCGCGGTCAGCGCGGACCGGCCCAGATAGCCCCGGGCCAGCCCGCACCCGGCCACATACAACTCCCCCCGGACGCCCACCGGCACCGGCTGAAGTTCGGCGTCCAGCACATACACCCGGGTGTTGGCCACCGGCCGCCCGATGGCGGGCGAGAGGTTGCCGTCCGGGGCCCCGTCGGTCCCGCGGACGACCTCACCGAGGCTGGCGCAGACCGTGGACTCGGTGGGCCCATAGGCGTTGATGAACCGTGGCACCGCCGCCCAGCGGCCGGGCAGATCGGCCGGGCATGCCTCGCCCGCGGAAACCACGACCCGAAGGCCGGGCAGGCCCGCCGGGTCCAGCTGGCTGAGGACCGACGGGGGCAGGGTGACATGGCTGATGCTCCGCGCGTGCAGCAGCTCGGCCAGCGCGGGTCCCCCGCCGGCCTCTTCCGGTCCCGCCAGGACGAGTTCGGCACCCGCCGACAGCGCCATGACGATTTCCCACACCGATGCGTCGAAGCATGGCGAGGCGAATTGCAGGACCCGGTCTTCGGGCCGGACGTCCAGACAACTTCCCTGCGCGACGGCCAGGTTGACCGCGCTGCGATGGCTGATCGCGGTTCCCTTGGGGCGGCCGGTGGAACCGGAGGTGTAGATGACATAGGCCAGGCTGTCCGGGTGGCCGGTGCGCGGCAAGGGGCCGGCCGAACGCCCTGCGATCGCCTGGCGGTGCCGGCCGAGGTCCACCACCGGCAGCCCCGCGGCGAGTCCGGCCGGCAAGGCGTCATCAGCGGTGATCAGCGCACCGGCCCCGGAGTCGCTCAGCATGTAGCGCAGCCGGTCGTATGGGTAGGCGGGGTCCAGCGGAAGATAGGCGGCGCCCGCCTTGAGTACCGCGAGCATGGCGACGGCCGATTCGACGCGTCCTCGGGGCAGACAGACCGCGACCGGAGTCTCGGGGGACATCCCCTCCGCCAGCAGATGGCGTGCCAACCGGTTTGCCTCCGCCTCGAGTTCGCCGTAGGTCAGCGTTCCGGCAGGGCCGGAGACGGCCGGCCGGCCGGAGGTCAGTGCGGCATGCCGGGCCACCGGATCGTGGAGGAGCCGGTCGCCGGCCGGTGGCTCACCGGCGGTGGCGTTCCAGGAGTGCAGGAGCGCCTGGCGTTCCCCGGCCGGCAGCAGGGGAAGCCGGAAGACCGGTCGGCCGGGATCCTCGGCCACGCCTTCGAGCAGCGTCAGCAGGCGGGCGATCATCCGCTCCGCCGTCTCCTCGGCCACCGCACCGGGCCGGTGGACCAGGGTGGCGGTGAGATCACGGCCCTCCGGCCGGAACCACAGACCGAGGTCGGAGGAGGCCGGTTCAAGGGGGCCCGGCCCGTCCTGGGCGGCTTCGGTGAAGATGCATTGGGCGTGCACCAGCGGTGAGTCGGAGTCCTGCTCCGCGACTTCGCGCACCAGTTGTCCCAGGGACACGCCTTGGACCGCCATGTCCCGCAGCCGGGCGTCGGTGGTGCGCAGAGCCTCGGTGAAGCGAGGAGCGCCGGAAAGGTCGACGGTGACACCGAGGGTGGCCGGCGGCGTGTCCGGTGCCTGGTGCGGAGTGCCTATCAGAATCCGGCGCTGTCCGTGGTGCCGGGCCAGCAGTACCGCGAAGGCGGTGAGCAGCACCGGGAAGAGGCCCGCGCGGCCGCCGACGGCGCTCAGCCTCGCCACGAGGCCGGCCGGCAGCGTCACGGCGGCGCGCGGTGCCGCCTGGCCATGGTGCGGCAGGGACTGTTCAACGTCACTCACACGGGATCCTCTGTCTTTCCGACGGAGACCGAAACGGCTTCGGCCTCCGGCCCGTTGGACAGCCATGCGGTGGAAACGATCAACAGCAGGGTGCCCACGGAATAGAGCGAAGCCACGACGGCGAAGGGAATTCTGGGGTCAAAAGCCGAGAACGCGGGGCCGGTCATGGTGAGCGCGGACGCGCCCGCCACCAGAGTCAGGGTCATAAACGCTGACATGGACTGCGGACGCAGGCCCGGCGGAGTGCGCCCGGTCTGCAGTGCCGTGGTGGGCCCTTCGATGAATCCCATGAACAACCCACCGAGGCAGAGCACACATCCAAAGGTCACCGCATGCAGATCGATCACGGCGACCCACAGCACCAAGGACTCCGCGACCGCACCCACGATCATGAGCCTTATGGGCTTGAGGACCTTCATCAGGGGAAGGACCGCAGCATTTCCCGCGACCGCCCCCACACCGAATACCGCCAGCAATATACCCACGACACGCGGATCGTCATCGTAACGAGAGAAGGCCAGGATGGGAACGGCGGCGAAGACACACTGCCAGGCCATCTCGAACCCGATATTGGCCACGGTCCACAGCCGCAGCACGCGATCCTGCCACAGGAACCGAATTCCCGCGAAGAATTCACCCCGGCCGATGGTGGCCGGCGGGACCTTACCTGCCTTTACAAACAAGGAGATCAGGAGGAATGACACCAGGAAACTGGCCGCGTCGATCCACAGTGCCTTCTGCGCGCCGAAGGCGGCGACCAGGACACCGCCGAGCGGGGCACCCACCAGAAGAGTCACTCGATTCGCCGTGACCAACAGGGTGTTGGCCCGGGCCAGCAGACGTTCGTCCTCGCCGACAATCTCCGGCAACAGAACCCGCTGGGACGCGTAATAGGGCGTAAAGAAGCCGCCCATCAGGAACACCAGCACCAACAGCACCGGCAGCGTAAGCCAGTTCAGCCAGTGGAGCAGCGGCACCGAGGCGACCAGCACGGCTCGTGTGCCATCCGCCAGCCGCATAAAGCTTCGCGTGCCCAGCCGGGCGGCGAAGGCCCCTCCAGGTATCCCCCACAGCGCCATGGACAGCATTTGAACGGCCAGCACAAGGCTCATCCGCCCTACCGAACCTGTGGTCGCCAGAACAAACCACGGCAGGGCAACCCGGGTCACCAGGGACCCGGAGACCGAAACCATCTCGGCAGCCAGTAACGCTAAGAGGGGTCCTACATTCCTGGACATGTTCAATACATATGCGGCGGGTCTCGGCTCAGTCAAGGGAATACCAAGCCCGATGTGATCCAAACCACAGGCGTCACGGGCAAGTTGGGCCGCAGGCAGCCCCTTCATCCCTTTTGGCACGGCGCGGCGACTGCGCACCCTTCACACCGAATCCATGCTCTTCATGAGTCATTGCGTGTGACAGGGATCGCTCTTTCTTTACACCGGCACCCTTCCTGGGCAAGCATGAGACGTCTTGCGTCACAACCATAATCGCCGCCCTGCCCCCACGAATTGAAGGCGAGGCTCCGAGAAATTGTCGAACCTGGACAGCGAATCACAGGTATCACCCAAAAGCGACATGGTGACCATCCCGGCGGAAATCACAGAGACCCTGCGCAAGTTATTCGGCGAGCTTCTCGGCCTCCCCGCCGCAGAGGTCCCCCAGGACGTGTCCTTTATCGAGCTGGGCGCGGACTCCCTCCTCCTGGTGGAAGCCACCGAGGTGATCGAGGACCGGCTGGGCATCGATGTGCCGTTCCGGGACCTGCTCGGCCAGCACTCCGACATCGCTTCGCTGGCCGGATACGTGGCCGCACAGGGCGGCGGAGTCAGAACTGTCACACCTTCGCCGGTACCGGATGACCTCGCCGGCCGGGAAATCCCCGGTCCGGATGGCATCGCCACACCGGACAACATCTCCGCCGAGCCGGCCGTCCCGGCCCTTCCGCCTCTTGCCGACAGCGGCCAGGAGGAGGACACCCGGCTCGAACGCGACATCATCGCCCTCCAATTGGAGGTGATGAGGGAGCAACTCGAAGTTCTCCAAGGGTGTTCGGCCCGCACCGCGCCACCGGCCCGGATCACACCGCGCCAGGCGGTGCTCCCCCCGGCCGAGGAACCACCGGTGGCCTTGGGCCCTTATCAGCCGCACCGGAGGCAGCACGGACGAGAGCTCACATCCGACCAGCTCCAGCATGTGAAATCTCTGATCACCTCCATCGAGGAACGCACCGCCGGCTCCAAACGGCTCGCCGCACTGCACCGGCCGACTCATGCGGACAGCAGGCTGTCCGCCGGATTCCATGGCCTGTGGAAGGAGATCACCTATCCCCTGGTGGCGGACCGGGCCGACGGATCCCGCATCGTCGATGTCGACGGCAATGAATACCTGGACATCTCGATGGACTTCGGCGTCAACCTCTTCGGCCACAACCCGCCGTTCATCCGCGACGCCATAGCGGACCGGCTCGCCCGGGGGATTCCGCTCGCTCCCTACAACACCGAAGCGGGAGCGGTTTCCCAGCTCATGGCGGAGCTCACCGGCCTGCCCCGGACCGCCTTCCAGAATTCCGGTACCGAGGCGGTCATGGTGGCCATCCGGGCCGCGCGTACGGTCACCCGCCGCCGGAAGATCCTGATCTTCTCCGGTTCCTACCACGGCACCTTCGACGGTGTCCTCTCCCGCAGGTCCAGCGATCCGGCCCAACCACCCGGCACGGCCGTCCCGTTGACCCGCGGCACGCCGCCATCGATGTCCCAGGACGTCATCATCGGCGAATTCGCCGACTCCTCCGCCTTTGACGTCATCGCCGCCCATGCGGACAGTCTGGCGGCCGTCGTGGTCGAGCCCGTGCAGAGCAGAGTGCCGCAGGTCCAGCCCTTCGCCTGGCTCCGCGAACTCCGGGAAGTGACCAGCCGGCTGGGGATCGCGCTGATCTTCGACGAGGTGATCACCGGATTCCGGCTGCACGCCGGAGGAATGCAGGCGCTCAGCGGAGTGCGGGCGGATCTCGCGGTGTACGGCAAGGTGATCGGCGGCGGCATGCCCATCGGCGCCGTCTCCGGCAGCGAGCGATTCATGGCACCCATCGACGGCGGCCTCTGGCAGTACGGCGACGACTCCTGGCCCAGCGCCGAGACCACGGTGTTCGCCGGAACCTTCTCCAAGCACCCGCTCGCCATGGCCGCCGCACACGCCGTGCTGACCCGCGTCAAGGAGGAGAGCCCGCGGCTCCAGGACGAGCTGAACGCACGCGCCGAACGGCTGCGGACGACGCTCAACGCGGCCTTCGAACAGGACCGGACCCCACTGCGGGTGGAGCGGGCGGGCTCACTCTTCCGGTTTGTCTTCGGGCGCGGCTTCGGCTATCCCGACCTGTTCTTCCACCATCTGCTCAACCGCGGCATCTACGTCTGGGAAGGGCGCAACTGCTACCTCTCCACGGCGCATACCGACGACGATCTGACACTGATCACCGACGCGGTGCTGGGAACCGTCGCCGACCTGGCCGCGGCCGGATTCATCCACGCCGAGCACGGCGGAGCCGATGACTGACCGCATCCAGGGCGAACTGGACGCCGCCCGCCGGGAACTGGTCCGCAGGCGGCTGCGCGAGCGGGCCGCCGGCACCGTCCCGGCGGCACCCGCCAGGGCCCATACCCAGGAGCGGCCGGTGCTGTCCTCGGCCCAGCAACGGATCTGGTTCCTCGACCGGCTGCTGCCCAGCGGTTCCGCCTACCACGTCCCCGCCGCCTACCGCGTGCGAGGCCCGCTCGACGCGGCAGCGCTCGACCGGGCGCTGCGCACCGTGGTGTCCCGGCATGAGCAGCTGCGCACCCGCTTCGCCGAGGCGCACGGCCGCCCCTACCAGATCGTCGACCCGGTTCCCGAACGGGTGCTGCGCCAGGAGAGGTTGACCACCACGGAGGGCCGGACGACCGTCGAAGCACTGTGTGCCGAGGAAGCGGTCGCCCCCTTCGATCTGACGGCCGGGCCGCTGCTGCGCGCCCGGCTGGTCACGGTGGCCGATGACGATCACCTCTTCCTGGTGACGGTGCATCACAGCGTCTTCGACGGCTGGTCCGCCGGGGTGTTCGTCCGCGAACTGTCCGAGGCCTACGCCGCACATCTGCGCGGCGCCGAGCCTCGCCTTCCCCAACTTCCATTGCGCTATACCGACTTCGCGGCGGAGCAGCAGGAAAGGCTGCGCACCCCGGCCATGGAGCGCCAGGCCGCGTACTGGCGCCGGCAGCTCGAGGCGGTACCGGCACTGGAGTTGCCGGCCGACCGGGCCCGGCCGCCGGCCGCCACCTACCGCGGTCTCCATGTGGACTTCGAGGTGCCCGGCCCGACGGTCAAGCGGCTGCGGGAGCTGGCCGCGGCGAGCGGCACCACTCCCTTTGTGGTGACCCTCGCCGCCTTCCAGGGACTGCTGGCCCGGCACTCCGGCGCCGATGACATCGTGGTCGGCACCCCGGTCAGCGGACGCACCCGGTCCGAACTCGAGCCAATGATCGGGTTCTTCGTCAATACGCTGGCCCTGCGGACCCGGCTCGCGGACGACCCTCCGTTCAGCACGCTGGTCAACCGGCTGCGGGATACCGTGCTGGACGCCCACGCCCATCAGGATCTGCCCTTCGAGCAGGTGGTGGACGAGGTCTCCGCATCCCGCGACCTGAGCCGGAACCCGATATTCCAGGTCTGGTTCGGCCTGCTCAACCAGGGTTCCACGGGCGAACTGGACCGGCTGCGACTGGCCGGAACGGAGGTGACCGAGGTCCCGCTGGACGAGACCACCACCCGCTTCGACCTCGAACTCCACCTCTATGACCCGGGTGAGGACCGTCTCTCCGGCAAACTCATCGCCGCGCGGGACCTGTTCGACGCCGGCAGCGCGCACCGGTTCGTCCGGCACTACCTGCACCTGCTGGACGCGGCGGTCGAGGAACCCTCGCTGCGGCTGTCCCGGGCGCCGCTCGCGGATGCCGGGGAGTGTGACGCCGCCCTGGCGGCCGGGATCGGGCCCGAGCAGCCCTTCGAAGCGGAACTCACCGTCGGGGAGCTCTTCGAACGGCAGGCGGCCGCCACTCCCCACGCCACCGCGCTGATCAGCGGCGAGACCGCGATGACCTATGCGGAACTGAACGAACGGGCCAACCGGCTGGCCTGGCTGCTGCGCGAACGCGGTGTGGGTCCGGAAACCGTGGTGGGACTCTGCCTCCGGCGGGGCCCCCATATGCTGATCGGCCTGCTGGCCGTGGTCAAGGCGGGTGGCGCCTATCTGCCGCTGGACCCCGGGACCCCGCCCGAGCGGCTGCGCCATATCCTGGCCGAGGCCGGCGCCCTGCTGACGGTGACCCAGTCGGAGCTGGCCAAGACCGTCCTGGCCGAGGAGCCGGTGATCTGTCTGGACACCGAACACACCACGATCGGCCAACGACCCGCCGTCAACCCACCACGCACGGCCGGTCCCGGCAATCTGCTCTATGTCATCTACACCTCGGGCTCCACCGGCCGCCCCAAGGGCGTGATGATGACCCACCGTCCGCTGCTCAACCTGATCGCCTGGCAGCTTCGCCGCACCTCGGCGGCCGGCCCGACGCTGCAGTTCTCGGCCATCAACTTCGATGTGTCCTTCCAGGAGATGTTCACCACCTGGGCGGCGGGCGAGCGGGTGGTGCTGCCGTCCGAGGACCAACGCCGCGACCCCGAGCAGCTGTTGTCCCTCATGGCACGGCACGGGGTGCGCCGGCTGCATTGCCCGCCCCCGGTGCTGGAGCAGCTCGCCGCCGCGGCGGCGCGCACCGGAGGACCACTGCCTCCCCTGCGCGAGATCGTGCCGGCCGGGGAAGCGCTCAGACTGGGTGCCGTCATCCGTGAGCTGGCGGAGCGCCTGGAGACACCGGCCATCGACAACCACTATGGGCCGACCGAGGCCCATGTGGTGACCGCGCACCGGATCACCGGAGCACCGGCCGGCTGGCCGGCGAACCCGTCGATCGGCACCCCGATCGCCAATGTCCGGGTGCGGCTGCTCGACCACCAGCTGGTGCCGGTTCCGCCGGGGCTGCCGGGCGAGGTCTATCTGTCCGGTGTCTGCCTCTCCCGTGGCTATTTCCGGCAACCGGGCCTGACCGCCCGGGCGTTCCTGCCCGACCCCTTCAGCGATGAGCCCGGGGCACGCATGTACCGCACCGGGGACCGGGCCCGGCTGCGGACCGACGGCACCCTGGAGTACCTGGGGCGCATCGACTTCCAGGTGAAGATCCGCGGATACCGGATCGAGCCGGGGGAGGTCGAGGCGTCGCTGGCGGAACTGCCCGGTGTGCGGCAGGCGGTGGTGACCGTCACCGAAGCCGGGGCGGGCGGTCTCCAACTGTCCGCCTATGCGACCAGGATGCCCGGCGCCTCGCCGGCCCCCGCCGAGCTGATGAAGGGTCTCCGGCAGCGGCTGCCCGGCTATATGGTCCCGGCCTCCGTGATCGTCCTGGATGAGCTGCCGCTGACCCTCTCCGGCAAACTCGACCGCGCCCGGCTGCCGGTGCCGGACCAGGCGAGCCGGAGCGGTGTGGCACCCCGTGATGAGGCGGAGCGTGCCATCGCCGAGATCTGGCGCCGGGCGCTGAAGACCGAACACATCGGCGCCCACGACAACTTCTTTGAACTCGGCGGCCATTCACTGGCCGTTCCCCAGGTCGTCCACGAGGTCCGGCAGCACTTCGGCGTGGACCTGCCCCTGCGTACCATGTTCGACCGGCCGGTCCTGGCGGACTTCGCCACCGCCGCTCGCGAGGCGGGTGCCACGGCCACCGGGGCGCGGACCCCGGTGGCCTTCCGGGGCCTGACCCGGCCGGCGCCGGGCCGAACTCAGCTGTTCTGCCTGCCGTTCGCGGGCGGCACCCCGCAGTCCTTCGACGCCTGGCTGCCGGAGTTCCGCGCCCGGTACGACGTCCAGGTGGCGCTGCTGCCCGGACGCGGCGCGCGCTTCGGGGAGCCGATGCCCCGCTCGGCGGCCGAGGTGGTACCGGACCTCGCCGAGGAGATACGGCCTCATCTGGGGTCCTCCTTCGTCCTGTTCGGCCACAGCATGGGGGCCCTGCTCGCCTATGAGCTGGCCCGCGAGCTCCTTCGCTCCCATCGGATCTCCCCCGCCTGCCTGGTGGTCTCCGGGCAGTCCTCCCCCCAGCACCGCGACCCCGAAGGACTGCACCGGCTGCCTCCCCGGGAGATGCTTCGCGTCCTGGCGCGGTTCGGTGGCGTCGACCCCGGCCTGTTCGACCAGCCCGAACTGCTGGACCTGGTCCTGCCCACGCTCCAGGCCGATGTGGCGATCGCGGAGACCTATCGGCATACGCCCCGGCCCGTGCTCGACTGTCCGGTCCTCGTCTACGGGTCGGCGGACGACCCGGGAACCACCCCGGCCGCGCTGGCCGGCTGGCGTGAGACCACGACCGGACCGGTGGAGACGGTGATCCTGCCGGGCGGTCATTTCCACTTCAACACCGACCCCGGGGCATTCACCGCCGACCTGCTGCGCAGGCTCGGCGAGCGGCTGCCCGGGGAGCCGCGGTGAGTCTGCCAGGAGAATCGATGAACACCGACGCCAGACGGACGCCGTCCTACGGCCAGCAGCGGCTGTGGGTCACGGAGAAGCTGCACCCCGGGCTGCCCGCCTACACCATCACCCATGACTTCCGGTTGCGTGGTCCGCTCGATGTGGCGGCGCTCGGCCTGGCCTTCCGTCATGTGGTCGGCCGGCACGAGGTGCTGCGGTCCCGGTTCGGAGAGGAACAGGGCACCCCCCATGTGCTGGTGGGCGCCGAGGACTCCTTCCGGCTGGAGTTCGAGGACCTGTCCCATCATCCCGACCCGCTCCGGGCGGCCGGGGAACGGGCCGGTGCGGAGGCGGCCAGAGTCTTCGACCTGTCACAGGGGCCGCTGTTCCGGGCCGGCCTGGCGCGGCTCGGCACCGATGACCACATACTGCTGCTCACCGCCCATCACAGCGTCTTCGACGCCTGGTCCCTGGACGTCCTGGCGCGGGACCTCTCCGCCGCCTACCGGGCCCTCGCCGACGGCCGCCGTCCGGAGCTGCCGGAACTGCGGCTCAGCTACGCGGAGTTCGCCGCGGAGCAGCGCGACCGGCTGTCCGGTGAGATCCGCGCGGAGTATGTGGACTTCTGGCGCGGCCATCTGGGTACCGAGCCCCAGCCACCGGAGC
The DNA here is from genome assembly GCF_044593195.1 of Streptomyces sp. NPDC052396. Classification (NCBI taxonomy): domain Bacteria; kingdom Bacillati; phylum Actinomycetota; class Actinomycetes; order Kitasatosporales; family Streptomycetaceae; genus Streptomyces; species Streptomyces sp. NPDC052396. Next base: position 278,013 of record NZ_JBIUAW010000009.1, on the reverse strand, counting down.
CGGCCGGTGACCGGCAGCGCCCCCAGGTGCCCAGCCACCGGGGGGATGTCGTGGAATTCACCCTGGACGAGGAACTCACCACGGAAGTGGGGGCGTTGGCCCGGCGCCACCACGCCACACCGTTCATGGTGCTGCTGGCCGCCTACCAGGCCGTGCTGTCCCGCTGGGCGGGCACCCGCCAGGTCATCGTGGGCTGCCCGTCCGCCGGCCGTACCGAGCCGGAACTCGAGGACCTGGTCGGCTACTTCGTCAATGTCCTGCCCCTGCGGGCCGACCTGACCGGCTCCCCCACCTTCAGCGAGCTGATCGCCCAGGTGCGGACGGCCCTGCTGGAGGCGTTCTCCTGGCAGGAGCTCCCCTTCGAGCAGCTGGTGGAGGAGCTGGGCCTGCCGGGCCGGCTCGACGGCGGTTCCCTCATCCAGAACACCTTCCAGCTGCTGCACACCGATCCGGACGGACAGGGCGGCCCCTTTTCCCTCCCCGGGATCGAGGCCACTCCCTTCGCCGATGCGACCAAGGCCACGCGCTTCGACATCGAGATGCACCTGCTCGACCGGGGACAAGCCGGGCTCACCGGCTATCTGGTCTATGCCACCGACCTCTTCGACGCCGCCACCATGGACCGGTTCGTCCGCCACTACCGTGCGTTTCTGGCGGCCGTCTGCGCCGATCCGGACGCCCAGGTCCACGACATACGCATGCTGGGAGCGGACGAGGAGCGGCTGCTGGCCGGGATCAACGCCACCGATCGGCAACTCCCCCCGGTCCAGGACGTCCTGGAGCGTTTCGAGGAGGTGGTCCGCCGCAACCCGGAAGCCACCGCCGTGGTGTCGGGACCGGACCGGCTGACCTATGCCGTGCTGGACGCCCGGGCACAGTGCCTCGCCGCCGAGCTCCGGCGCCAGGGCCTGGGCACCGAGCGGGTCGCCGGGGTGCTGCTGCCGCGCGGCGTGGACCTGGTGGTGTCCTGGCTGGCGGTGCTCAGGTCGGGAGCGGCCTGTCTCCCGCTCGATCCCCGGCTGCCGCGGGAGCGCATGGCCTTTATGCTCCGTGATTCCGGCGCCCGGCTGATCCTCACCGACGCCGGTTCCGCCGGTTCGGTACCCGGCGGGGTGCCCACGCTGCTGGTGGCCGAGCACCAGCGGGGGAAGCCGTCCGCTCCCCGGCCGGCGGCCGGCTCCCCGCCCGGCGCCCTGATGCACCTCATCTACACCTCGGGCTCCACCGGCCGGCCCAAGGGGGTGGCGATCGAGCGCCGGTCCTTCGCCAACCTGTTGGACTGGCACCTCCGCGAAACCGGTCTCGGCCCCGGCGACATCACCACCCAGGTGGCCAACGTCTCCTTCGACGCCGCCGGCTGGGAGATCTGGTCCGCGCTGCTCGCCGGCGCCACTGTGCACTTCCCGCCGGATGACACCGTCCCCTCGGCCGAGCGCCTGATCGAGTACTTCAGGGAGACCGGCACCACGGTCGCCTTCGCCACCACCGCCATGGCGGAAGAGCTGGTGAGCCATCCCCTCCGCGAGCTCACCGGGCTGCGCACCGTACTGACCGGCGGGGACCTCTTCCGCCCCCAGCCGTCACACGCTCCCGGCGTGCCCGTGCTGAATGTCTACGGCCCCACCGAGACCACGGTCCTGGCGACCGCGTCCCGGCTCGAACTGCCCCAGCGGGACACGGGCATCGGACGGCCGATCGACAACGTCCGCGTATATGTGCTGGATGACCGGCTCAGACCGGTGGGCGTCGGCCTGCCGGGCGAGATCTGTATCGCCGGGGCCGGACTCGCCAGAGGCTACGTGGGTGCCCCCGCGATGACCGCCGAGCGCTTTCTGCCCGACCCCTTCGCCCCGGCGCCCGGCGGCCGCCTCTACCGGACCGGGGACCTGGGCCGCTGGACCTCCCGGGGCACCCTGGAATTCCTCGGCCGGGCGGACCGGCAGGTCAAGATACGCGGCTACCGGGTGGAAACCGGGGAGGTCGAGATCGCCCTGCGCGCGCTGCCGGAGATCCGGGACGCGGCGGTGGGAACGGCCCGGATCTCGGGCGTACCGCGGCTTATCGCCTGGTACGTCCCCGAAGACGGCCAGGACCCGGCCAGGGGAGAGCTCCGTACCCGCCTCAGCGGCACCTTGCCCGAATACATGCTCCCCGATGTCTTTGTTCCACTGCCGGGGATGCCCATCACCACGTCCGGAAAGATCGACCGCAAGTCCTTGCCGGTTCCCGATGGGACCGGCGCGGAGTATGTGGCGCCCCGGGACGAGTGCGAGGCCGCCCTGGCCCAGTTGTGGGCGGACGTCCTGGGGCTGCCACGGGTGGGCGTCGAAGACGACTTCTTCGAGATCGGGGGCCACTCACTGATCGCCACCCGTATCACCTCTCGTATCACCGACCTCTTCGGCGTGGACGTCTCCCTGCGCGCGCTCTTCGAGAGGCGCACGGTCGCGGCGCTGGCCCGGCTGGTCGAGGAACAGGTGGCGGCCGAGGTGGCGGAGCTGTCCGAAGAGGAGCTCCTCGCCGAGCTCAGGACTTCCGAGGAGCGGCAGTGAGGAACGAAGCCACCGGCCAACTCCCGCAGACGGTGGACCTGACCGATCCCCGGACCTTCGACGGCCGGGACCTGACCGCGTTCTGGCGACGGCTCAGGGACGGCAGCCCCGTCTGCCGGCACCCGGAGACCGCCGAACGGCCGGGATTCTGGGTGGTGTCCCGCCATGCCGACATCCTGTCCGTCTACCGGGACAGCGCCTCCTTTGGCTCGGCGGGCGGAAATGTGCTGACCACCCTGGTCTCCGGCGGGGACTCGGCGGCCGGATTTATGCTCCCGGTCACCGATGGCCACCGTCACCGCGAACTACGGAAGATCATCCTGAGGGCGTTCTCCCCGCGCACCCTGGACCATATCTCCGGGCGAGTGCGGGACCACACCCGTCGGCTGATGGCGGCGGCCGTGCGGCGCGGTGAGTGCGATTTCGCCACGGACATCGCCTCCCGCATCCCCATGAACACCATCGCCGACCTGCTGGGCGTCCCCGAGACCGACCGCGGCCAGCTGCTCACCCTGACGAAGTCGGCACTGAGTTCCGACACCCGGAACGCCGATGAGCGCGACGCGCTCATGGCACGCAATGAAATCCTGCTGTATTTCGGTGAGTTGCTGGAGGAGCGCAGAAAGCGGCCCGGCGGCGATGTGATCAGCATGCTCGCCGAGGGCGAGATCGACGGGCAACCGCTGACCGAGGACGAAATCGTCCTCAACTGCTACAGCCTCATCATCGGAGGCGACGAGACCAGCAGGCTTTCGATGATCGACGCTGTCCATGCGCTCTCCCGCGAGCCGGAGCAATGGCGCAGGCTCCGCGAGGGAACGGTCGAACTGAGCAGCGCGGTCGAGGAGGTGCTCCGGTGGGCCTCCCCCACCATGCACTTCGGCCGGACCTGCCTCGCCGACACGGAGATCGCGGGTGTGCGGATCCGGGCCGGGGACCTCATCACGCTCTGGCACAGCTCCGGAAACCGCGACGAGAGGGCCTTCGACCAGCCCGATACCTTCGCCCTGGACCGATCGCCCAATAAACACCTGGCGTTCGGCTATGGCCCGCACTTCTGCCTGGGAGCCCATCTCGCCCGGGTCGAGATCTCCGAACTCCTCTCCGCCCTCCGGGACTTCGCCCAGGACTTCGAAACGGCCGGGAAACCGCAGCGGATCCACTCCAACTTCCTGACCGGCTTCAGCCGTCTGCCGGTCCGCTTCGAGCCGGATCCGGCCGGCCTGGAGCACCACGCGAGCACGGCGACGACCTGAGACGGAGCGTGAACCCTGTGTCCCCAGTCGCGCTGGCCAAGGTGCGCGAGTACTACCGATTGGTCGATTCCCATGACATACCGGGGCTGGTCAGCCTCTTCGCCGACGATGCCAGTTACCACCGCCCCGGTTACCGGCCCATGCGGGGGCGCGCCGCCTTGAACGCCTTCTACTCCGGTGAACGCGTCATCGTCCGGGGCAGGCACACCATTGTCACCACCGTCGCGGAAGCCAACCGGGTGGCCGTGAACGGAAGGTTCGAGGGAGTCCTCAAGGACGGCAGCGAAGTGTCGCTGGAGTTCGCCGACTTCTTCCTGCTCGACGAGGACCAGCGCTTCGCCCGGCGCGAGACGTATTTCTTCGCTCCGCTGGTCTGACGGGGGTGACGCAGGTAACACCCCGGTCCCGCAACGGCTTCGGGGAGTACGTCGTCTTCGCCGCCGATGATCACTTTCCACATCGGGGGAAACGCAATGAAGCAGGGTCTGAACAGCGGTGTGCGCAAGGGCCGCCGGGTCGCGGTCATCGGTGCCTTGGGGGTGGCGGCGGTCGCCCTGGCGGCGGGTCCCGCGGCCGCCAAGAGCAGCATCTCGGTGAGCGCCTCGGCGCACACCGCGCACGTCGGCGCCACCGTGCAGGTCCGTGGCCAGGGCGGCGATGACAGCGCCCGTCTGGAGCTCCTCTGCCTGCAGGAGCGCACCGCCGTCAAGGCGGGCCACTGGAGCGACTGGAAGTCCGTCAAGTGCGTGGAAGGGACGCGCAACGTCAAGGCGGCCACCAAGGTCAAGGTGACCAAGCGCGGCGCGGTCCAGTTCCGTAGCGCGCTCTACAAGCTCAAGAGCTGGCACGACCAGCACCCGGTGCGGGACGGCATCTCCGCGCCGACCACGGTCAACGTCCGCGGCTGAGGCCGCCGCACGCCGTCCCGGGGTGGCCTCCGCCCCGGGACGGCGCTCCACTTCGGTGAGCCGGCGGGGTTCACGGCACCCCCGTGGCCCGGAACCCCCCCGGGCCCCCCGGGGGGTGGGTCCCGGGGGGGGGGGCCACCCCCCGGGCCGCAAAGCGGGTTGGGGGCCCTGGGGGGGGGGCA
>NZ_JBIUAW010000009.1:0-273105 GCF_044593195.1 Streptomyces sp. NPDC052396 | reverse complement strand
CCGCCCGGCCCGGGCTCCGGGCGGGGGGGGGGGCCGGCCCCCGCCGGGCGGGGGGGGCCCCCCCCGGGGGGGGGGCCCCCCCGGGGGGGGGGGGGGGGGGGCCCCCCCCCCCCGGGGGGCCCCCCCCCCCCGCCGCGCCACCGGGGACGTTAGTCATTCGCGCGAGCACATGGCAACTTGCCGCACAGGGGTTGCGGAAGCATTGGAGGGGGCAACCGAGGGCGCTGAAAGCCGAGTTGGCGGCCGTCAGGTCACCTCGGCGATCAGGACCGCCACATCGTCCTCGGCATTGCCCTCCCGTAGCGAGGACAGCAGCAGATCGCAGGTGTCCTCCAGCGGCAGCCGCCCGGTGTCCAGCACTTCGGTGAGGGCCTGCAGCCGTTCGTCGATACCGGCGTCCCTGGTCTCCACCAGGCCGTCGGTGTAGAGGACCAGCCGGTCACCGGGCGCCAGCTCCAGCGCCACGCTCTCGAAGGGGACGCCGCCCACGCCCAGCGGCGCTCCGCTGGGCAGTTCCAGCAGGCGGGCGCGCCGGCCGGGGCGGAGCAGCACGGGGGGCAGATGGCCGGCGTTGGCGGCGCGGCAGCTGCAGTCGCGGGGGTCGTAGACGGCATAGAAGCAGGTGGCGATCATCTGGCCCAGGCCGATGGCGGCGCGGTCCAGGTGGCGCAGCACCTGCTCCGGGTCGAGGTCCAGGCCGGAGAGAGTGCGGCCGGCGGTGCGCAGCTGGCCCATGGCCGCGGCGGCGGTGATGCCGCTGCCCATGACATCGCCGACGACCAGGGCGCTGCGTGCCTCGTCCAGCGGGATGACATCGAACCAGTCGCCGCCGACCTGGCCGGCCGCTCCGGCGGGCTGGTAGCGGTAGGCGACCTCCAGCCCCGCCCGTTTGTCGGGGCGTTCGGGCAGCAGGCTGCGCTGGAGGGTCAGCGCGGTGGCCCGTTCGCGCTGGTACCAGCGGGCGTTGTCGATGCAGACGGCGGCCCGGGCGGCGAGTTCCCCGGCCAGCACCACATCGTCCTCGGTGAAAGGGCGGTGGTGGTCGGTGCGCTTGAGGTCGAGCACGCCCAGCACCTCGCCCCGGGCGATCAGCGGCACGGCGGCGTAGGAGTGCAGCCCGGCCTTGGCCAGCATGGCGGCGGAGAGTTCATCGCGGGCGATGCACAGCAGATCGCGGGTGCCGACGCGGGGCAGCAGCACGGGGCGGGCGGTGCTGACGCACTGGGTGACCAGGCGGTCGGCGTCGTATTTGGCGATCTGTCCGGGCGGGTCGGCGGCCCGGGCGGCCTCGCGGGCGCCGATGTCATCGGCGGAGGCCACCGCCAGGGCGCGGAAGACGGCCGGGTGCCCGGCGGGCGGGGAGGGTGAGCGGGCGCCGTCCAGCACGGTGTCCAGGATGTCGACGGCGGCGACGTCGGCGAGTTCGGGCACCACCACCTCGGCCAGTTCCCGGGCGGTCTGGTCCAGGTCGAGGGTGGTGCCCACGGCCACCGAGGCGTCGGCGATCAGTTTGAGCCTGCGGCGGGCTTCGGCGGCGGCCAGCCCGGCCCGGTGCCGGTCGGTGACGTCCACCACGGAGGCGGCCAGGCCCAGGATGTGCCCGGCCGCGTCCTCCAGCCGGTAGTACGAGACCAGCCGGGCCCGCTCGTCCTCCTCGCCGGCCAGGCGGCCGACCACGAACTGGTCCAGCAGCGGAGTGCCGGTCTCCAGTACGCCGCGCATGGCGGCCTCCACCGCGTCGGCGTCCACCAGGGGCAGCACCTCGCGCACCTTCCGGCCGAGGTGCTGCTGGGCGGGCAGCCCATGGATGCGCTCCAGGGCCGGGTTGACCATCACATAGCGCAGGTCGAGGTCGAACACCGCGACGCCGATCGGGGCCTGGGCCACCAGCCGCAGGGAGAGCGCCAGGTCCCGTTCGATGTCGCGCAGCACCTCGCGGTCGGTGGCGATGCCCAGCGCGAAGTACCTGCCCTCGCGGTCCTGCAGCCGGACGTTGCGCAGTTCCACCGGGCGGGGGTGGCCGTCCTTGTGCTGGACGGGGAAGACACCGGCCCAGCTCTCGCCTTCGCCCATCACGGTGGCGAACAGGTCGAGGACCAGCTCCAGGTCGCTCTCGGCCACCAGCAGCCGGGCGGCGTACTGGCCCAGGGCCTCCTCCGCGGTCCAGCCGAAGAGGGTCTCCGCCTGGGGGCTCCAGAGCACGATGCGGCCGTCCTGGTCGAGCAGCACGGCGGCCACGCTGAGGACGTCCAGCAGCCCGCCGGGGGCGTAGGACCCGCCCTCGGCCGGGTCCGGGCCCGGCCGGGCGGCGTCGGTGGTACCCATGCCAGGTCCTCCTCGCACCGGCTCATCGCGCCACGGCGGCCTGGGTCCCCTTTCCGCGCTTCAGGCCGCGGCGCCTTCCATCGTCTCTCCGAATCCGGGCGGCGCGCAGCCCCGGGCCGGTCAGCGGGGGCGGCCGGAGGGCAGCGGGAGGGTGAACCAGACCGTCTTCCCGGCGGGTGAGAGGTGGTGTCCCCACTCCTCGGCGATCTGCTCGACCAGCCACATGCCCCGGCCGTTCTCGCTGTCCATGCCGGCCTGGCCGCAGCGCGGCAGGCTGCCGCCGGCGTCGGTGACCTGGGCGATCAGCCGGGCGGGGGTGCGGGAGAAGGCCAGCTCGACGTCCCCGGCGCCCTCCGGGACATGCACGATGGCGTTGGTGACCAGTTCGGAGAGCAGCAGCAGGGCGTCCCCGGCCAGATCGTCCAGCCCCCATTCGGCCAGCAGGCGGTCGCAGAACCGGCGGGCGGCGGCCACCGAGCGCGGGGAGGCGGGCAGCGAGATGGCCCTGGACGGTCCGCGGGCGGGGCGGTTCGCGGCGCTCCACCGGGTGGGCGGGCTGTGCATGCACACCGGTGCCCCCTGGTTCCACTGGCTGAGCAGCCGCCGGGGTGCCGCCGGCCGGCCGGCGACCGGATCCCCGGCGCCGTGGAAGTCCCCGGCGCCGTGCAAGGCGTCGGCCGTATGCGAAGGACTCAGGGTGGTGCGACTGAATGCAGGCATCGGGCTCTGTGCGTTCCGGGACGCGGAGCACATCGGACGAGGAATCGTCACCGGGCTCCGCTGTGGTTTTCCCAACAGTCGCTCGATTTCCGCCAAAGGTCTATACCCTCTGCGTCACTGGCTGGCCGCGAAGAGTGAAAGGCCCAGGTGAAAGGCGGTGGAACGAAGAGTTGAACGGACAATAAAGACTGGGTCAACAGTGACCGGGTGCCCTGGCGGGCGGCCGTCCCGCCAGGACGGGTGGCGCTGTCGGCCCTACTTGGACGGGCATTCCTTCCAGGCGAAGTGGTAGGTGGTCTTGATGCTGCCGTCCGTGGAGTCCATGGTCATAAAGCTGGTGGTCTTCGTCGGGTCGGAGGTACCCGCATCCACCCGCAGCTCGGTGTTGATGTTGAAGTTGCGCAGCTCACCACAGGGCGCCCAGACCAGCGCGCCCACCGGCACCGAGTCGGTCTGCTGCCAGTTGTCGTCCATCTGGCCGCGGAAGGAGTGGCTGCTGGGCACCGTCTGGGGTTCGCCCTGGAAGTAGTACGAGGCCTTCTCCAGGCCCTTGGCGCCGGGCTCCAGGTGGGCGTAGCCGCGATAGTCGGCCGAGGCGATCGCGTAGGTGAAGCCCTGCGGGACGTGCACGATCAGGTTGAGCTGGCAGTTCTTGCGGAAGTCCGTCGGGGACGCGCCGACGCCGACCTGGGCGAGGTAGGCGCTGTAGGTGACGGTGAAGGCGGTGTTGTCGGGGGAGACGGCGACCGCGGCGGTGCCGGCCGGACATCCCGAGCCATTGACGGTGGCGACGTCGATCACGATTTTGTCGGGCGGCGGGTCGGTGACGACCGGCGATCCGCCGTTCGCGGAGAAGGCCGAGGCGAGTAACGCCGTGATCGCGCCAGCAGTGACAAGGCCACCGGGCATGATTCTCCAATCGGTTGTCTTCGGGCGGGCAGCGCCGCCCGAAGGGACAAGGAAGCTCCCCTGGCACTCGTGTGGGCCGGTCCGGTCTGCACGGGTTTCTGCACGGGTCCCCCTTGAGCGGAAGGGGTGGGACGGTGGCCTGCCGCCCATCGGGCACGGGCGGGCAGCACGAGCGAACAGCGCCTGCGAACAGCAGGCATGCTGCATGACCATGACAATGCGTGGCCCCATGGGGACGGGGAGCGTTCGGAATGATAGGGAGCGCCCAGGGGGTTGGCTAGAGCTCCGAACCGCGACCTTCGGCAATCCAAATCTGGCCGAAAACCGTCGCCGGACAGGCTTTTAGTTAAGCCTAAAGGTGGCATGCTGCTTGCAGACACACAGCTTCCGAGGAACAAGGGGGATCGGTCATGGCATGGTGCCGCGCCACCGATGCGGAGCAGGAGGCCGGAGCCCGGCTGGCCCGGCAGGCCACCGCCTCCCTCGCCGGACTGCTGGCCGAACAGGAGCTGTCCCGCAAGGAGTTGGCCGAACGCCTGGGCGTCTCTCCCGGCCGGGTGAGCCAGATCCTGTCCGGGGACGAGAATCTGACGCTGCGCACCCTGGCCTCGGTGGCCGAATCCCTGGGTGCCCGGGTGCAGATCACCTTCCATGACGTCCTGGCACCCGAGGCGGAGCGTCCCGCGCCCACCCCGGCCGAAGCCACCACCGCCTACGCGCCGCTGGCGCACTGAGCCCCGCCCGGCTCCCCCTCGGCCTGCACCAGACAGCGCCCCCTCAGCTCCAGCACCCGGCCGTGGTCACTGCGCTTGCCATGCGCGTGCTCCAGCTCCAGCAGATACCGCAGATACTGCTCGGCCTCCCCGAACGCCCGCCGGACCAGGCGCTGCTCCTCCCGGGTGGGGTAACGCCCCTGCTGCTGGCACAGCTTGTCGATCCGGGTCTCCACGGTGATCCAGCGCTGCGCCGCGGCCCGGACGTCCGAGTGCCGGTCGGCGATCTCCCGCCGCAGCTGGGTACGGGCGCGGCTGGTGCGCCCATGCACCTCCACCCGGTGCAGCAGGTGGTTCTTCAGCGCACCCGCGAAGGCGTCCAGGTCCCAGCAGTCCCGGAAGCCCTCCGCCATCCGGTCGCACCACTCGGCCCGGTCCAGCCGCAGCCTCAGCGCGAGCTGCTGGAGCAGCAGCGAGTCGCCCAGGGTCAGCACCGCCAACACGGCCCGGGCACCGGTCTGTTCGCCGCGGCCGCGCGGTATCACCCCGGATCCGGCCACCACCCCCACCGCCACCGGTGGCACGCTGGAGGCATGGGGCAGCACCAGCCCGCCGGCCACGGCGGCCATCGCCGAGGTCCACAGCACCACGGCCACCGTCAAGCCGAAGGACCGTGCCGAGCCCAGCAGCCGCCCCTCCTCCCGGAACCGGAAGACCAGGCCGACCCAGGTGACCGGCGCACAGACCACGGCGGGAAGCGCCCATTCCGCGATGAAGGACGCCTGCTCCACTGCCACTCGGGGCCCCCGTCCGGTCCGCCGCGGCACCCCACCGCGATCACCAGAGGATGCTGCCACCGGACCCGTTACCCCGTGCAATGTTCCGGCCAAGCGCATCGTCCGCCTTCGGCATTCCGGCCAACCGGCGGTCAGAACCGGACCGTTGACCCCGCGCCGCGGTCAGCCCGTGGCAGCGGCCCCCGGCACCGCCAGCCCGCCGCACAGCGCGGTGACCCGGGCGCCGGCCGTCCGGTAGCCGGTGCCGGCCGGGTGCCGGGTGAGGACGGCCACCACACATCGGTCGTCCTCCCCCACCGTCCCGGTGGTGTGCAGCACCGGCTCCCGGGGCCCGCCGAAGCCCGACCAGCCCTGCTTGACCGCCCAGGGCCGGCGGAACGCGGAGGGGATGCCGAAGCGCTGGTCGAAGCCGTCCGTGCCCAGCGGGGTGGCGGCCCGCAGCTCCCCCAGGACCAGCTCCCGCACCCACCCTGGGGCGTCCTCCAGCAGATGGCGGTAGATCCGCACCGTGTCGGCGGCGGTGAGCCCGGTGTACCCCCAGTGCCCGGGGAACTCCGGCGGCGGCGGCCGCAGGCCGCGCAGGCCCAGCCGCCCGGCCGTCCGGGTCAGTACGGCCGGGCCGCCCTCCGACTCCCAGTAGCGGCTGGCCACGCCATCGTCGCTGCTGCGCAGCATCAGGCCCAGCCGCTGCCGTTCGTCCCGCGAAATCCCCTCCGGGGTGCGGAAGTCGGCCAGCCGGTCCAGGGCGATCAGCAGCTTGACCACCGAGGCGGACCGGAACCGCAGGTCCGTGTTGAGCCGGTGGCTGAAGGTGCCCGACCGCCGGTCGAAAACGGCGATACCGGCAGTCACCCCCGTTGGCACCTCAACTCCGTTCGGACACGCGGCTCCGGCCGCGGCACCCCGCGAGGTCCCCCGTCTCCCGCGGCGGCCCGCCTTTCCTCTCCAGCCTGAACCGCCGTGAGCCGCCTGGCCAGTTGCTTAGATCCTGGTCTAAACCGTGAGGCCGGGGGCCCGCCCGCCGAGCAGGTCCACCCCCAGCGGGGTGAGGGTGTGGTGCGCCGCGCCGCCCACCCGCCGGGTGACCAGCAGCCCGGCGTCCCGGAGCACCGAGACATGGTGGCTGGCGGTGGCGGCCGTGACATCGGCGCACCGGGCCAGCTCCGTGGTGGTACCGCCCTCGGCCACCGCCTCCAGCAGCACCGCCCGGGTGCGCCCCAGCAGCGCGTGCAGCCCGTGCCCGGCCCGGCCCTGGTCCGGGGCCAGTTGCCGGGGGGTGTGCTCGATCGGATAGACCAGCACCGGCAGCAGGTCCTCGCTCTGCAGGATGGTGGGTTTGCGCCAGCAGAAGAAGGAGGGCAGCAACAGCAGCCCCCGGCCACCCAGCTGGAGATCGCCCTGCACATGCGGCCCGTGCATGATCAGCACCGGGTCCTGCCATTCCAGGGTCGGGTGCAGCGTGCGCATCAGCCGGCCGAAGGGATCACCGCCCGCGCCGCTGACGATCCGGGCCCGCAGCGCCAGGTCGGCGTCCACCTCGGCCCGGATGCGCGGCCAGTGCGGGGCCAGCGCCCGCCGGTGGTAGGCACGGACCGCGTCCCCCAGTTCCCGCAGGGCGGTGGCGTCGCCGTCGGCGAGGTCCCGGGCCGCCGGTGACAGCGGCCGGCCGGAGGACCGCGCCAGATGGGCCAGGTCCTGGTGCAGCCGGACGCGGGGCGTGCACTGCAGGGCGTTGATCCCCAGCTCCAGGCCGCCGGCCCCGGCGGCCGGGGTGAGGAAGTCGGGCGAGTAGCCGCGGGGCGGGGCGAGCGCCAGCAGCCGGCGGGTGTCGATGTCCAGCCCCGCCCGGAGCCGGTGGCGCCACTGGCCGAAGACCAGCGGTCCATCACCGGTCTGCAGCATATGCAGGCTGAGCAGCACCTCCCACAGCGGGTCGGGCGCCTGGGCCAGCCTGGTCTGGGCGAAGTCATCGCTGCTGAAGTGAATGCGCAGTGCCACGGACCCCATGGTCCCGGGTGTGCGGGGCGCCCTTCAATCACCCGGGGGGTGCCTTCCGGTCGTTCGGCCTTGCCGTGCCCGGTCCCAACAGGCCGCGCAGATCGATGACTTGGTAGCCTCGGGCGTGGATCAGTTCGAGGATCGAGGGCAGCGCCCGGGCGTCCAGCACCTCGCCGGAGCCGTCCGCCGACCCCACATGCATCTGCACAATGGCGCCGGGCGCCAGCACCTCGGCCACCCGCCGCACCGCCTCCGCCACCGTCATCCCGCCCGCCGTGCCCAGATAGCCCTTGGTGTCCGTGGTCCACTCGATGTCCGCGAAGCCCAGCGAGTTGGCCTGGGCGATGCCCTCGGCGGTGGTGTCCCCGTAGGGGAAGCGGAAGAACGGCGTGGGCTCGGTGTGCGCGGCCCGGCGCAGCGCCCGGTCGGTGGTCATCATCTCGCGTACCGCCCGGTCCGCCGGGAGCCCGATGAACGAGGGGTGGCTGTAGGAGTGGTTGCCGATGCCATGCCGCCGGGCGATGGTCCGGACCGCGCCGGGGTGCCGGTCGGCGAAGTCGCCGGTGAAGAAGAAGGTGGCCGGGGTGCGGCGGCGGGCGAGCTCGCGCAGCACCTCGGCGATGCCCGCCTCGTCCCAGGCGGCGTTGAAGGTGAGCGCCACCTCGCGCCGGCCGGTGGGGAAACGCCGCACCTCGGTCCCGTACGGCCAGGGCTCCGCCGCAACGGCCGGGCCCGGCAGTGCGCTTGGGGCCAGCAGCACGGTAAGGGCGGCGGCCAGCGTCGCGATCCGTACCAGCCTCATGGCGCCATCCTGGCTCCCGGCGGCCGTCCGGGCGCGCGCCCGGGGCCGTTCGGCCCATGGCGCACCGCCCCGCCGAAAGGGCCGTCATGGTGAATACGGTGGTCGGAGAGGGTGAACGTCCAGGACCGGGCTTGGGCCGGCCCGCGCGCTCCCGGTAGCAAGGCTGCGGGATTCACCAACCGTGAGGGTCAGGACCACAGTGAAGAGAACCAGTCGCGTGAAGATGGCGGCCGCAGGTCTGTTCGGCCTGCTTCTGGTCGGAGGCGGGGCCTCGCCCGCCATGGCCTGGGGCGAGGGGCCGTTCGAGGCCAGTGGCGACACGTTCGTCCGTTTCCATGCCGGATTCAGATGCGAGGGCGAGGCCCGGACCTGTGTCAACGGCGCCGTGAACAGCGGTAACACCAATAACTCGCAGAATGTCCGGCTGACCGGAGCTACCAGCGGCGGCAGCCCCACCAACACCAGCGGGTCCGTCAACTCCGGCTCCACCGGTACCGGCGCCTCATCGGGCAGCTCCAACCAGCAGCGCATCGGCGGAAACGGTCACCTGCGCCTGTGAGCCGACGGCAGAGCGCCGGCGAACGCCTCAGGCCCCGGTGAACCGGGGCCTGAGGCGTTTCCTTCAGTGGCCGCTGTCCACGCCCCAGCCCCGTTCCAGCAGCGCGAAGATCTCGTCCGCGGCGCGCTGCGGGTCGGGGTGGCGGTGGGCGACGAGGGGGGCGTCCAGGGCGAACCGGGCCAGGGCGGCGCAGGCGGCGTCGTCCTCGGGAGCGCCCGTCTCCTCGGCGATGGCGCGGGCCAGGGCCGTTTCGTGGCGCATCCACATCCGGTGGGCGTACTCGCGCAGGGCCGGGGTCTCCTCCACCATGCGGGCGAACTCCGCCAGTTGCGGCCCTGCGGCATGCCCGCCCGGCGGCTGGGGGATCAGGCTGTGCGGGCCCGCGGTCGTCACCAGGTGCTCGCGCAGGGCCTGCGGGACGGAGACGCCGGGTGCACGCTCGCGCACGGCGGCGACGAGGGCCGCCTCGATGTCCTGGTCGAGATCGAAGACCAGGGCCTCCTTGCAGGGGAAGTGCTTGAACAGCGTGGTCACCGACACGTCGGCGGCGTCCGCCACCTCCTTCACGCCGACCTGGTCGTAGCCGCGGTCGAGGAAGAGCTCCAGTGCGGCGTCGGCCAATGCCTTGCGGGTCTGGGCCTTCTTGCGCTCGCGGCGTCCGGTCGGTGCGTTCACCGGCCCACCATACCCCCGCGGACGGCGCCGCGGTTGAGTGGGGCAAAACGTTTAGTCGTTGCACTTTCATAGTGGGTGTGCTTTTGTGGGAGTGCCGCATCCGGCGCGCATTCCCCCCACACCACCCCACTGTCGAAGGAGCCTTTGGTGAACGCCCATTCCGCCCGCATCGCCGTCGTCGGGGCCGGCCCCGGCGGGCTGATATGCGCCCGCATCCTCCAGGTGCACGGCTGGTCCGTCACCGTCTTCGAGCGCGAGGCATCCGCTTCCGCGCGGACACAGGGCGGCACGCTCGACATCCACTCCACCACCGGCCAACAGGCGCTGCGCGAAGCCGGGGTGCTGGAGAAATTCCATGAGCTGGCCCGGCCCGAGGGAGAGGTGTGGCGCCGGCTCGACCCCTTCACGGCCGAGGTCCTGGTGGTCGACAAGCCCGCCGACGGTCAGGCCGCCAGGCCGGAGATCGACCGCGGGCAGCTGCGCGGGCTGCTGCTCGACTCCCTCGCCCCCGGAACCGTCCGCTGGGGGTGTCCGGTCAGCCGCGTCGTCCCGCTCGGCGACGGTACCCACCGGCTGCTGTTCGAGGACGGCACGTCGCAGGACTTCGACCTGGTCGTCGGCGCCGACGGTGCCTGGTCGCGCGTCCGGCCGGCGCTGTCCGACGCCGTGCCCCGCTACACCGGCGTCACCTTCGTCGGAACCGGGTTCGACGAGTCCGACACCCGCCATCCGGCGTTCGCCCGACTCGTCGGCGACGGCACCATGTCGGCCCGCTCCGGCAGCAAGGCGCTGACGGCCCAGCGCAACAGTGGTGGCTACCTCGACGCCGTCGCCATGTTCCGTGCTCCGGAGGATTGGTACGTCGCCGCCGGCCTCGACTTCGCCGACACCGCCGCCGTACGCGCCCACCTGCTGGCCACGTTCGACGGCTGGCACGACAGCCTGCTGTACCTGCTGCGGGCCGGCGACAGGGAATTCGTCAACCGCCCCCTGTACGCCCTGCCCGTACCCCCTGCCTGGGACCACGTCCCCGGACTGACGCTGGTGGGCGACGCCGCCCACCTGATGCCGCCGCTCGGCGTCGGCGCCAACCTCGCCCTCCTGGACGGCGCCGAACTCGCCCTGGCGCTCGTCGCCCACCCGCGCCTCGACGCGGCGGTCCGGGCGTACGAGGAAGTCATGCTGCCGCGCGCGGCGGATCTGGCCGCACGCACCGCGCAGGGCCTCGACCACTTTCTGCCGCCGGAGGGCGCACCCGAGCCCGTCCCGGGGGCGAGGGGCTTCGAGGGCCGGCAGGCGGGCGGGTCCTAGGGGACGATCCAACGGGACACGGAGGTGTCGTTGCTGCTGTTGGACCTCGCGCCATTGACCTCGTTGAGGCTGTTGGTGGAGCCGGCGGCGGTCTTGATGTTGCCGCTGTCCACCGGGTTTCCATGGTTGAGGAAGTTATTGCTGTTTACGCTGTTTCCGCTGTCGACCGGACCGTTGATGCAAGGATGTGGCGACTCGGACACCGGCGACTTGTAGTGGAAGTCCGCCAGGCGGTTGTTGCAGATCACGCCGGACACCATTCCGGTGACGGTCCCGAGATCGGCGCCCGCCACCGAGGACAGCAGGGATCCGCCGCCCGGATTGGTCTGAGCCTGCGCGCTTCCGGTGCCGATCAGCACCAGACCGCATACCCCGGCGAATGTCCCCGCCTGCATGAGTCTTCTCACGACGCTCCTCGCCTGGTCCGCCTGTTGATCCCAACGATCCCAGACGTATCGTGCTGTGGTTGCCCGCCCTGGTCCCGACAACCCACAGGAGGCCAAACGCTCGCGGGCCATATTCACCCGGGCGGCCCAACCGCAGGGTCAACGGGCCGTGTTTGCCGGGTCACCCCTCCCACCGCCACTGGGTCACCTCCGGCAGGTCGACGCCGTGTTCCCGGATCCAGGTGTGGTGGCGGGTGCGGATGTCGGCCATCTCCTGCCGTACTCCGGCGGCCCGTACGCCCAGGCCGGGGACGCGGTCGATGACGTCCATGACCAGCCGGTAGCGGTCCAGGTCGTTGCGCAGGACCATGTCGAAGGGTGTGGTGGTGGTGCCGATCTCCTTGTAGCCGCGGACATGGAGGTGGCGGTGGCCGGCGCGGCGGTAGGTGAGGCGGTGGATGAGCCAGGGGTAGCCGTGGTAGGCGAAGATCACTGGTTTGGTGCGGGTGAACAGTGCGTCGTATTCGCTGTCGGGCATGGAGTGCGGGTGTTCGCCGGCGGGCAGCAGCCGGGCGATGTCCACCACATTGACCACGCGCACGGCCAGGTGTGGCAGGTGGCCGCGCAGCAGTGCGGCGGCGGCCAGGACTTCCTGGGTGGGGACGTCTCCGGCGCAGGCGAGGACCACGTCCGGTTCCCGGTGGTCGTCCTCGGTGCCGGCCCATGGCCAGATGCCGGCGCCGCGGGCGCAGTGGACCCGGGCCTGGGCCAGGTCCAGCCAGTCGTAGCAGGGCTGTTTCCCGGCGACGATCACATTGACGTAGTCGCGGCTGTGCAGCACATGTTCGGCGGTGACCAGCAGGGTGTTGGCGTCCGGTGGCAGGTAGACGCGCACGACTTCGGGGCCTTTGTTCAGGACATGGTCGACAAAGCCCGGGTCCTGGTGGGAGAAGCCGTTGTGGTCCTGGCGCCAGACATGCGAGGTGAGCAGGTAGTTGAGGGAGGCGATGGGGCGGCGCCAGGGCAGGGTGCGGGAGGTGCGCAGCCATTTGATGTGCTGGTTGACCATGGAGTCCACGATGTGGACGAACGCCTCGTAGCAGGAGAACAGGCCGTGCCGGCCGGTGAGCAGATAGCCTTCCAGCCAGCCCTGGCAGGTGTGTTCGGAGAGGATCTCCATCACCCGGCCGTGCCGGCCCAGGTGTTCGTCGACCGGTTCGGTCAGCGCCTGCCATGCCTTGTCGGTGGCCCCGTACACCGCCTGCAGCCGGTTGGAGGCCGTCTCATCCGGACCCACCAGCCGGAAATCCCGGCGCTCTTCGGTCTCCCGCATCACCTCGGCCAGCAACTCGCCCAGCACGGCGGTGGGTTGGTGCAGTACGGTGCCGGGCTTGTCCACCGGTACCGCGTGCCGCTCCAGCGGGGGCACCGGCAGACTCCGCACCAGCAGGCCCCCGTTGGCGTGCGGGGAGGCACCCAGCCGGCGTTCGCCCTCCGGCACCCAGGCCAGCACGGAGGGGACGGGCCGGCCCTGGGCGTCGAACAGCACCTCGGGCCGGTAGGAGCGCAGCCACTCCTCCAACTGCCGCAGGTGCTGGGGGTTCTCGCGGATTCCGGAGAGCGGGACCTGGTGGGCGCGCCAGGTGCCGGCCACCGGCACACCGTCCACCCGGTCCGGCCCGGTCCAGCCCTTGGGGGTGCGCAGCACGATCACCGGCCAGCGGGGCCGTTCGGCCGCTCCCCCGGTGCGGGCGGCATGCTGGAGGGCGGCGATCCGGTCCAGAGCGTTGTCCATGGCCCGGGCCATTTCCAGGTGCGCCTGGAGCGGCTCGTCGCCGGTGACATGGAACGGCTCGTGGCCGTATCCGCGCAGTAGTTCGTCGAGTTCGGCCTGCGGGATGCGGGCCAGCACCGCCGGGTTGGCGATCTTGTAGCCATTGAGATGCAGAATCGGCAGCACGGCCCCGTCATGGACCGGATCGAGGAATTTGTTGGAATGCCAGGACGCGGCCAACGGCCCGGTCTCCGCCTCGCCGTCACCGATCACACAGGCCACCAGCAGGCCCGGATTGTCGAACGCCGCGCCATAGGCATGCGCGAGGCTGTAGCCGAGTTCGCCGCCCTCATGAATGGAACCGGGCGTCTCCGGCGCCACATGACTGGGCACCCCACCGGGGAAGGAGAACTGCCGGAACAACCGGGCCATCCCGGCCGCGTCCCGGGAGACATCCGGATACACCTCGGAATAGCTGCCCTCCAGCCAGGAGTTGGCCAGAACCGCCGGACCGCCATGACCCGGGCCCCAGAGACAGATCGCCTCCAGATCACGGGACTTGATCACCCGGTTGAGATGGGTATGCACCAGATTGAGCCCGGGTGAGGTGCCCCAGTGGCCCAGCAGCCGCGGTTTGATGTGCTCCGGGCGCAGCGGCTCGCGCAGCAGGGGATTGTCCAGCAGATAGATCTGCCCGACCGCCAGATAGTTCGCGGCACGCCAGTGCGCGTCCAGGGCGGCGAGTTCGGTGTCGGTCAGGTGCGGCATGCTTCCGCTCCTCCGGTCGGCGTCTCGTCCGGTCGGCGTCCCTCACCACTGTGACACCGGATGCGCCGCGCCGCGACGGCCGTTCCGGCCCCGGCGGCACTCCGGCCCGCGGTGGGCCTTGCGGGCCGCGCCCGTGTTCTCCGTGCGGCGGGGGCACCTGCCTGCGCGGTGTTGCGTTTTGGGTGCGGGGTGTCTGTGGCCGGTCGCGCCGTTCCCCGCGCCCCTGGCGGGCGCCTCCGGGAAGTGCGAGGCGAGGTCGTGGCCCAGAGGGGTTAAACGGTTGTTTCCGGGATTTCTCGCCGGTTTCGGTCGGCGGAGTTGAAGCCCCGGACCAGCCGCTGGGCGACCGACCAAGTGGGCAGAGCCCGGCCGATTTTCTCTCGATGCGGAATGGGGTGGGGCAGGCCGAGTCACGACCGCGCACCGCCCGCGGGGAAATGCCCGAACCGTCTCATCGGACGGGAAGACGGAATCCTTGATTCCGAATTCCGGCGGGTCCTCAGACGGGCGGCCCGCCCCGTGGCCCATAGACATCCAGGAGCCGGGTGCGGGCGGCGCGCAGCCGCTGGCCGATGGTGGAGACCACATAGGTGAGCAGTGCGTGGTCGAGCACCGGATCCTCCGTGCACAGCCGCAGCACCGGCTCCGCGTCGAACTCCCAGGCCCGCACCGGGCTCGTCGTCTCGGCGCCCAGGTGCCACTCACGCGGTGGACAGATCCAGGACCAGCCCAGCAGTTCACCGGGGCCCACGGTCTCGATCACCACCGGCCGGCGGCCGGGTACATGGAGGTCCAGGGCGACCGTGCCGGTGTGGACGATCCAGAAGCGGTCCGCCGCGTCACCCTCGGCGAAGATCCTGGCCCCGTCCGGGAAGGCCACCTCACGGGCGAGCGACATCAGCCGCTCACGCCGGTCCTTCGGCAGTGCGCCGAACACCCCCGCACGTGCCATGGGACGCCCCCTTTCGCGCGGCGGCTCTGCTCCCTCCAGCCTGCCCACACCGGCGCGGGTACGCATGTCGGGCGGCGGCGAACGGGGGCGGCCGTCACACCGGCCCCAACCACACCTGTCCCGGCCGCCCTGGGAGATTTTCCGGGATATGCGAAAACCCCGGGGTCATTGACACCCGGGGTTTTTCACCACGTATATTGGGAGGTTCCGTGTCGTGCACACAAATCGTCGCACGGAGAAACTCAACGAAGTCAGGTTACCGTGGCTGGAGCC
Source organism: Streptomyces sp. NPDC052396 (assembly GCF_044593195.1). NCBI lineage: Bacteria > Bacillati > Actinomycetota > Actinomycetes > Kitasatosporales > Streptomycetaceae > Streptomyces > Streptomyces sp. NPDC052396. The sequence continues at coordinate 258,143 of NZ_JBIUAW010000009.1, read as the reverse complement.
GAATTGTCAAATGAGTCGTCAAACGAGTCCAACGCGGAATTGCGGTGCGAGCAGGAATTCATCGACCTGCTCCACACCCGCCTGGCCGAGCTGCGCGACGCCGCCGAGGCCGCCGTGCGGGCCGCCCTGCCGGCGGACGGCGGCGGAACCTTCCAGGCCCGGCTGGAGCGCGATGTGCTGGTGGCCCGGCAGTCGGGCCTGCTGGCCGCCTTCAACGCCGGGGAGAACGGGCTGTGTTTCGGGCGGCTGGCCTTCCGGAACGGCGCCGACCATCACATCGGGCGCATCGGCATCCGGCGGGATGACGCCGCCCGCACCCCGCTGGTGATCGACTGGCGGGCCGAGGTGGCCCGTCCCTTCTACCTCGCCACCGGGCACACCCCGATGGGGCTGCGCCGCAGGCGGCATATCTCCACCGAGGGCCGCCGGGTCACCGCCCTGCACGACGAGATCCTGGACCTCGCCGACACCGTGCGCACCGGCCATGAGGGGCCGGACGCCGATGCCGTGCTGCTGGCCGCCCTGGACACGGCGCGCACCGGCCGGATGCATGACATCGTGCAGACCATCCAGGCGGAGCAGGACCGCATCATCCGCGCCCCACACCAGGGCGTGCTGGTGGTCGAGGGCGGTCCGGGCACCGGCAAGACGGTGGTGGCGCTGCACCGCGCCGCCTATCTGCTCTACGCCCACCGGGAACAGCTGGCCCGCCGCGCGGTGCTGATCGTCGGCCCCAACCCGGCCTTTCTGGGCTATATCGGCGAGGTGCTGCCCGCCCTCGGCGAGACCGGTGTGCTGCTGGCCACGCCCGCCGAGCTGTTCCCGGGCGTACGGGCCACCGGCACCGACACTCCCGAGGCGGCGGCGGTCAAGGGCGGCGCGGTGATGGCCGAGGCGCTGGCCCGCTTTGTCCATGACCATCAGGCGCTGCCCGAGCCCGCCCTGGTGATCGGGCACGAGGACGGTGAACTGGTGCTGGACGCCCGGATCGCGGAGGCGGCCCGGCGCCGGGCCCGGGAGACGGGGCTGCCGCACAACCTGGCCCGCCCCTACTTCGCCTTCGCCGTGATCGACGCGCTCACCGCCCAACTGGCCGACCGGCTGGGCGCGGACCCCTATGGCGGTCCCAACTTCCTCGGCCCGGATGACATCGCCCAGCTGGGCAAGGCCGTCGCGGCCAGCGCCGAAGTGCACGCGGCCATCGAGGAGTTGTGGCCCGTACTGACCCCGGAGCAGCTGGTCGCCGACTTCCTGGCCGACCCGGTCCATCTGCCGGCAGCCGACGCGCGTGCCATCCGCCGCCCGGCGGGCGCCTGGACGCCCGCCGACATCCCCCTGCTCGACGAGGCCGCCGAACTCCTGGGCGAGGACGACTCGGCCGAGCGCGCCCGGGCGGAGGCCCAGCGGCAGGAGCGGATCGCCTACGCCCAGGGCGTGCTCGACCTGTCCTATGGCTCCCGCACCCAGGAGTTCGAGGACCGCGAGGACGAGGACTCCGAAGTGCTGGCCGCGCATGACCTGGTGGACGCCGAGCGGCTGGCGGACCGGCACGAGGAGGCCGATCACCGCAGCGCGGCCGAGCGGGCCGCCGCCGACCGCACCTGGGCCTTCGGCCACCTCATCGTGGACGAGGCACAGGAGTTGTCGGCGATGGCCTGGCGGCTGCTGATGCGGCGCTGCCCCACCCGGTCCATGACCCTGGTCGGTGACCCCGCGCAGACCGCCGAACCCGGTGGCTGCGGCTCCTGGCGGACCATCCTGGAACCGTATGTGGGCGACCGCTTCGAGCACATCCGGCTGGGCGTCAACTACCGCACCCCGGCGGAGATCATGGAGGTGGCGGCGGAGGTGGTGCGCCGCGTGGACGCCTCCTTCGTCCCGCCGCGTTCGGTGCGTTCCACGGGCGTACGGCCCTGGGCGCGGCGCACCGGGGACCTGCCCGGCGCCGTGGCCCGGGCGGTCGCCGAGGAGCTCCGGCCGCAGGGCCGGCTGGCGGTGATCGCCCCGCGCGAGCTGCTGCCGGCGCTGTCCGGGGCACTTCCGGAGGCGTCCGCCGGCCCGGCCCCGGACCTCACCCGCCCCGTGGTGCTGCTCGATCCCCGGCAGGCCAAGGGACTTGAGTTCGACTCGGTGATCGTGGCCGAGCCCGCCGCGCTGGCGCCCAGCGACCTCTATGTGGCACTCACCCGGGCCACCCAGCGACTGGGGGTGCTCCATGGCGGCGAGTTGCCCGGCGGTCTGGAGGGCCTCAGCGGCCCGAATGCGGGGACAGCGCGGTGAACCAGAGCAGACCCACGGTGGCGACGCCCATGATGGGGGTGAGTATCTCGGTCTCCAGCTTGTTGCCGCTGCTCTTGATCAGCACGATCTCGTAGCGGGTCTTCAGCGGCCACAGCCAGGGGGCGCCCCGCTTGGTGATGGAGTCGCCCAACAGATGGGCCAGACAGCCCAGTCCGGTGGCATAGGGCAGCCAGCCGGGCGCGGAGGGGATGAATTTGGCGATCATGGCGGTGCCGATGCCGGCCATCGCCACAATGGTGCCCCAGGCGTGGAAACCGTGGCCGGGCGGGCAGATATTCAGTGCCCGCACGGCCAGCGCCAGCAGGAAGAAGGTCATGCCCAGGGTGAACGGCCGTCCCAGATAGGTCACTCCGGCCCAGCTGCCCAGGCTCATCAGGGCCACAAAGAGCAGCGAGTGGGTGGCGTGCCGGTGCCCGCCGGAGGCCCAGGCGACAAAGCGGCACAGGCTCTTGGAGACCGGGCCGAGGAAGTTGGCTATGGTGCCGTCGTGGTGGTCCAGGTCCGGCAGCAGGGCCGCGCCCGCGCACAGCACCGTCCCCATCAGGATCTCCGGCGGCGCGAGTTGAGCGCCCATCACCTGTTGCGGCAGCCAGGTGGCGGTGCCCGCGAAGAGCAGGGCGCCGCTGACGGCGTGCGAGTGGCCCATCATTGTGTGTTCGTTCTCCCCTGTAGGCGTCACCGAGGGTGACACACCCTCAGGCGGCCGACGCTATCAGGCACAACCCTTAGGTAACTCACCGTAGTTGGCCGAATACGCCCTCTCCCCACCCGGCGCATGCCCCCACTACCGTCCCTCCGCACGGGGGTCGCCCGGTACAAGGGAGCTCACTGACTTGTTCTACTTCATGATCAAGACCGTGGTACTGGTGCCATTGCTGCGGTGGCTGTTCCGGCCTCGGGTGGAGGGACTGGCACACATTCCGCCGACGGGTGCGGGCATCATCGCGGGCAACCATCTGTCCTTCTGTGACAGCTTTCTGATGCCGGTGATGCTCCGGCGGCGCGTCACCTTCCTGTGCAAACAGGAGTACTTCACCGGGCGGGGCCTCAAGGGGCGGCTGACCGCCGCCTTCTTCCGGGGCATCGGGCAGATACCGGTGGACCGTTCCGGCCGGGAGGCCGGGCAGGCGGCGGTGGACGAGGGGCTGCGGGTGCTGGGCCGCGGCGAGCTGCTGGGCATCTACCCCGAGGGCACCCGCTCCCATGACGGCCGGCTCTACAAGGGCAAGGTCGGAGTGGCGGCCATGGCGATCCGCTCCGGGGCCCCGGTGATCCCCTGCGCGATGATCGGCACCTTCGAGGCCCAGCCGGTCGGCCGCCGGCTGCCCCGTCTGGTGCCCATCACCATCCGCTTCGGGGAGCCGCTGGACTTCTCCAAGTACGCGGGGATGGCCGACCAGCGCGAGGTGCTGCGGGCCGCCACCGACGAGATCATGTACGCCATCCTCAAGCTGTCCGAGCAGGAGTACGTCGACCGGTACGCGGCCGAGGCCAAGGCGGAGGGTCGCCCGCAGCAGCACCTGGTGGCGGGCCGGGCGGCCTGACGGCACCGGCCTGGCGGGGCGGGCGGACTCCGGGAGCGGGGCGATACGGGCGGGGCGATACGGGCGGGGTGACGCGGGCGGGGCGGTCAGCGGCCGGAAAATCGGGTACCCGGCGGTTGGCCCCGGGGCCGCACCTCGCGGCCGCCCGTACCGGCAAGGAGTCGCCATGAACGGCACCGAGGACACCTCCGGCACCCCGCTGGCGGGCTGTGCCGCCCTGGTCACCGGGGCGTCCAGCGGCATCGGCGCCGCCACCGCCCGGGGACTGGCCCGGCTGGGCGCCGCCGTCGCCCTGGTCGCCCGGCGCGCGGAGCGGCTGGAGGAGCTGGCCGCCGGGATCCGCGGCCAGGGCGGCAGTTGTCTGACGCTCACCGCCGACCTGGGTGACCCCCGCCAGGGACAGCGGGCGGTCGAGGAGGCCGCCGCCCGGTTCGGCCGGCTGGACATCCTGGTGAACAGCGCCGGCTACTCGGTCTCCGGCCCGGTGGAGGAGGCCGACCCGGAGGACTGGCGGCGGATGCTCGACCTCAATGTGGCGGCCGTGCTGCACCTGTCCCGGGCGGCCCTGCCGCATCTGCTGCGCGCGGCCGCAGACGGCGGGCGCCGGGTGGCCGACCTGGTGAACATCAGCTCGGTGGCGGGCCGGGTGGCCCGCCGTGACAACGCCGTCTACTCGGCCACCAAGCACGCGGTGGGCGCCTTCAGCGAGGCGCTGCGCCAGGAGGTGACCGGCCGGGGCGTCCGGGTCGCCCTGGTGGAGCCGGGTCTGACCAGCACCGAGATGACCGCCGGCCAGACGGGTGTGGCGGTGGCGCATGGCATGCCGCCGGAGAGCTGGCTGCGCGCGGAGGACATCGCCCGGGCCGTCGTCTTCACGGTCACCCAGCCCGCGCATGCGGCGGTCAACGAGATCACGGTCCGGCCCACGGCCCAGGAACGCTGATCCGCCGGCCGGCCTGTGGTGCGGGGGCCGGCGGCGGGCCATCCCTGACCAAAGGCCCGGGCGATGCCCGCTCAGCATCCGGAACCCGCCCAGGACTTCACCGCCGGTCGCCCAGGACGCCGACCGCCGACGGGAGTTGACGGCCGCCGGCTCCGGGCCGGCTCTCTGACGCTGCCCCAAGGGCCCGCCTACGGTGCGCGGACGCCCACAGCGCCCGGCCACCGCCGGAAAGCCCGCCGGCCCGGTGCCGGGCAAGAGGCGATGCGCGGATGGGGTCAAACCGCGCCGCAAGCGCGCAAATTCACCCGGCGGCCGTCAGCCGGAACGACACCGCACCGCACCCCACACCCCAAAACCGAATCCGGAATTCACCTTCCGGACACCGTAAAGCCTTCCCCTGCCGTCTCTCATGCCGCACGCTGTCCGCGTCCCACCTCGTCCCCATCTCCCCGAGGCCCACACCCATGTCAGAACTCAACAGACGCCGCTTCCTGCAGATCGCCGGTGCCACCGCTGGTTTCACCGCGCTGTCCGGCAGCATCGAGCGGGCCGCCGCCATCCCGGCCAGCCGCCGCACCGGCACTCTCAAGGACGTCGAGCACATTGTGGTGCTGATGCAGGAGAACCGGTCCTTCGACCACTACTTCGGCACCCTTCGCGGCGTCCGCGGCTTCGGCGACCCCCGCCCGGTGACCCTGCCCAGCGGCAAGCCGGTCTGGCACCAGTCGGACGGCACCAAGGACGTCCTGCCGTACCACCCGGACGCCAAGGACCTCGGCATGCAGTTCATCGAGGGCCTGGACCACGACTGGGCCGGCGGCCACCAGGCGTGGAACCACGGCAAGTACGACCAGTGGATACCCGCCAAGGGCCCCGGCACCATGGCCCATCTCACGCGCCAGGACATCCCGTTCCACTATGCGCTGGCCGACTCCTTCACCATCTGCGACTCCTACCACTGCTCCTTCATGGGCGCCACCGACCCCAACCGCTATTACCTGTGGACGGGGCACGTGGGCAATGACGGCAAGGGCGGCGGCCCGGTCCTGGGCAACCAGGAGGCGGGCTACGACTGGACCACCTACCCCGAGCGCCTGGAGAAGGCCGGCATCTCCTGGAAGATCTACCAGGACATCGGCGACGGGCTGGACGCCAAGAACTCCTGGGGCTGGATCAACGACGCCTACCGGGGCAACTACGGCGACAACTCCCTCCTCTACTTCGACAACTACCGCAACGCCCAGCCGGGCAGCCCGCTGTACGAGAAGGCCCGCACCGGCACCAACGCCAAGAACGGCGAGGGCTTCTTCGACATCCTCAAGGCGGATGTGAAGGCCGGGAAGCTGCCGCAGATCTCCTGGATCGCCGCACCCGAGGCATTCTCCGAGCACCCCAACTGGCCGGCCAACTACGGTGCCTGGTACGTCTCCCAGGTGCTGGACGCGCTCACCGCCAACCCGGCGGTGTGGAGCAAGACCGCGCTGTTCATCACCTATGACGAGAACGACGGCTACTTCGACCACATACTGCCGCCGTTCCCGCCGGCCGACGCGAGCCGCGGTGCCTCCACCGTGGACACCTCGCTGGATTACTTCCGGGGCAACGGCCACTACGCCGAGGGCCCCTACGGCCTGGGACAGCGGGTGCCCATGCTGGTGGTCTCGCCCTGGAGCACCGGCGGGTTCGTCTGTTCCGAGGTCTTCGACCACACCTCCGTCATCCGCTTCATGGAGCGCCGCTTCGGCGTCCACGAGCCCAATATCTCGCCCTGGCGCCGCGCCATCTGCGGCGATCTGACCTCGGCCTTCGACTTCCGGCTGCGGCGCACCGGGCACCCGAGGCTGCCCGACACCGCCGGGTATGTCCCCAAGGACCATGACCGGCACGCCAGTTATGTCCCCAAGCCGCCGGCCACGCCCGCGCTGCCCAAGCAGGAGCGCGGCTTCCGGCCCACCCGTCCGCTGCCCTACGCCCCGCTGGTGGACGCGGCCGTGGCCGCCGGCACCGGCCGCGTCACCCTGACCTTCGCCGGTGGCGAGGACGCCGGAGTGTGCTTCACCGTCACCTCCGCCAACCGCACCGACGGCCCCTGGAGCTACACCGCCTCGGCCGGCAAGAAGCTCTCCGACACCTGGAACACCGCCTATTCCAAGGGCGATTACGACCTCACGGTGCACGGCCCCAATGGATTCCTGCGCTCCTTCAAGGGCTCCGGCCAGGCCCACGGCCCCGAGGTGACGGCCCGGCACACCCGGCACGGCATCGAGCTGACCCTGACCAACCCCGGCACCACCGCCTGCCGGCTGACCGTGGTCAACGGCTACGGCGGCAAGCGGGAAACCCTCAAGCTGCGCCCCGGCGCGCACCTGGTGCACACCGTCGACCTGCGGCACACCAAGCGCTGGTACGACCTCTCGGTCACCTCCGACCATGACAGCGGCTTCCTGCGCCGCTTCGCCGGCCATGTGGAGAACGGCGAGCCCGGGGTCAGCGACCCGGCGCTCATCACCCACTGAATCACCCGGTGACCCGGGCACGGGGCGGCGCCGCGATCCCCAGGCGCCGCCCCGTGTCGTCGTCGAACTCCGCCAGGAAGGGCAGCAGTACATCCCGCAGGTGCTCCAGGGACCGCGCGGCGAACAGCACGGGCTGGTAGCCCGTCACCGGGTAGCGGGTGACGGCCATGGCTCGCAGGTCCAACTCCCTGGTCGGGCACCGGTCGAGCGCATCCAGCTCACCGTAGGAGGACAGCAGGCCCGCCCCGTACGCCTTGGTCCGGCCCGCCTCCGCCAGCACCCCGAACTCCAGGGTGAACCAGTAGACGCGGTTGAGGAGGTCCAGTGCCTCCTCGGTGCGCACCCGCCCGGCCGCCCGGCCGATGGCCCGGTAGAGCTCGGCGAAGCCATCGCAGCCAAGATGCAGTCCATGCCCGAACAGGTCGTGGATCACATCGGGTTCCGGGGTGTAGAGCGGAACGGCGGGATGCCGGACGAACTGGACGGCATGGAAGAAGCCGCCCGCCAGGGAACCCAGGAAGCTGCGGCTGGGCACCACTCCCCCGGCCAGGGTCAGCCGGAAGCCGGTGCGCCCGGCGAGGCGGGCGGAGACTTCCTGGTGCTGGGGTATGCGGTCGGCCGGAATGTCCGTCTCCGCCCCGGCCCGCAGCACCGCGCGGCAGGCGTGCTCCCGGTGGGCGGCGGCCAGTGCGGTGTGCACGGTGCGCCAGGTGGCCTGTTCCACCTCGGTATAGACCACTGACGGTGCGGGTTCGCCCATCCGGTGCCCTTCGGCCGCCGCCACAATGGCGGCGCGGCGCCGCAGATAACGCGGGTCGCTGCGGCCCGGGTGGCGGTCGGCCGGACCCAGCCGGCCGTCCGGGGTGACCGGCGTACGCTGCTCGCTCCTGGTTCTGCCCATGGCACCCAACCTGCCCAGCCGACGGCTGGGTCTCACCGCTCGCCCGCTCCGGTGTGCATCAGGTTCCGCAGGCCCTGATGGGCGACCGGCATCCGCTGGACCGCGATGATGGCGGCGTCGTCGCCCAGCCGGCCGCCCGCGTGGGCCAGCAGGTCCCGGTGCAGATGGTGCAGGAGCGACTCCGGGCTCTGGCCGGCCCAGGGGACGACCCGTTCGGTCAGCGGATAGAACTCGCCCTTGCGGTTGCGCGCCTCGGTCACACCGTCGGTGTAGAGCAGCAGGACATCTCCGGTGTCGAACCGGAAGGAGTCGACGGACTCCTCGCCCGGCCCCATGCCATGGATGCCCAACGGCGGCGCGGGATGCGGGCTCTCCAGCACGGTGGCGGTGCCGTCCCTGAGCAGCAGGGGCGGCGGATGGCCGCAGTTGGTCATCCGGACCATCGGCTCGTCGTCGGGGAGGTCCAGCAGCAGGGCGGTGGTGAAGTGCTCCTCCGGGTCGGTCGCCACATCCACGAAGTCGGTCAGGTACTGGCAGACGCTGTGGTCCAGGGCCGTGGCCAGCGAGGGCAGGGTGCGATGCTGGCCGGCGGCCTGCCGGAAGGCGCCCAGCAGCAGCGCGGACTCGCCGATGGCGGCCAGCCCCTTGCCCCGGACATCGCCGATTATCACCCGGGTGCCGGCGGACACCCGGGTGGCGGTGTAGAGGTCCCCGCCGATATGCGCCTCGTCCTCGGCGGCCAGGTAGAGCGAGGCGATCCGCAGTGGTCCTATCCGGTGCGGCAGCGGCCGCAGCAGCGCCTGCTGGGCGGCCTCGGCCACGGACTGCACCTGCGCCAGCTGCTGCCGGCGGCGCTCGCGTACCGCGCAGTAGAAGACGATCATCGCGGAGAGCACGGCCAGGGCCACCATCTGGGCGATGTGATTGGTGGTGGTCAGCCCGCCGTGCCAGACCGCTATGAGCACCTGGGCGGCCTCGGCCAGCGCTCCTATCGCGGCGACCATCCAGGGCCCGCCGAAGGAGGCGGTCAGCGCCGGGGCGATCACCAGCAGCGGGCCCAGGTGGACCTCGGTACCCGCGTGCAGGTCCACCATGGTGATCACCACGATCAGGGCAACCGGCATCGCCACCAGCGCACGGCTCGACTGCCACGGCTGTCCACGGTCCGCCAGGCGCTGCCTAAGGTCCACATCATCCACTCTGCCTCAGCAAGGCGCCGCGCACGACCGGCGAGCCGTCCATGCGGCGGTCCGCATACCCTTCCTCCGGACGCCCGGGCAGGGCAGCGCCTCCGCCACTTGGCCACCTCCGGGTTGCCGGTGCCGCACCACGGATCTTGACTTGTCAACGATCCGTCCGCCTGGCATACGAAGGAGCGGGCACACCATGGCCAGTCCCCTGACCTCGATGGCTCCAAGGTCCATGTGATCCCGCAGAAGCTGCGGGAGATCCCGCCGCTGCGCGAGGTCGCGGACGGGGAGTTGCGCGGAGTTCGCCCGCCTGCTGGCGCACGGTGGCCGCTATGTATGTGTCACCGGGTGCTACAACGACGTCACCGGCGGCCGCTGCAAGACCGTCAGCCGTATCGACGAGCACTACACCTGCAACATCCACCCGCGCAGTGCGTACTTCCGGGCCCTGGCGGACCACGGCCTGGTCCCCATCGAGGTCATCGATCTCACCGAACAGACCATTCCCTACTGGGAGTTGCGCTCCCGCCCCCCATCGCCACCGGTATCGAGCCGGCCTTTCTGACGGCCTACCGGGAGGGTGGCTTCCACTACCTGCTGATCGTCGCCGACCGGATGTGAGCCGGTAGCGTCATCGCCATGACGACCTCCGAACCCCTGAGCGCGGTGAGCCGCACCGCCATCAGCGTCGCCCGGGTCCGCGCACTGGAGAGCGAGCGGCCCGACGGTCTGTTCCACGATCCCTACGCCGCGGCCTTCGTCGCCGCCTCGGGCTACCCGACCGGCGGACAGCCCGGACCCTTCGCCCTGAAACTCGCCCACCACACCGTGCTGCGCACCCGCTTCTACGACGACAGCCTGCTGGCCGCCGTGGCCGCCGGCTGCCGCCAGGTGGTGCTGCCGGCCGCCGGTCTGGACACCCGCGCCTACCGGCTGGACTGGCCGTCCGGAGTACGTCTCTACGAACTCGACCTGCCGCCGGTGCTGGACTTCAAGAGCCGTGTACTGGACGGGCTGGACGCCCGGCCCCGCTGTATACGCACCGCCCTGCCGGTGGATCTGCTGGACGCCGACTGGCCGGACCGGCTGATCGAGGCCGGCTTCGACCCGGGCGAGCGCACCGCCTGGCTGGTGGAGGGGCTGCTGATGTACCTCTCCGCCGAGCAGGCCGCCACCCTGCTGCGAACGGTCGGCCAACTCTCCATGTCCGGCAGCTGGTTGACACTGGAGCGCGGACGCAACCCCTCCGTCGCGGCCGGTGACCCCAGCGTCGACCACATCACCTCACTCTGGCGGGGCGGCCTGGGACCGGCCCTGGGCGACTGGCTCGGCCGGCACGGCTGGCAGGTGGAAACCCACCTGATCCCCGCCCTGTCCGCCCGCTACAACCGCCCGGGCGCGGGGCCGACACAGGGCGGCTTCCACACCGCCACATACGCCGGCGCCCCATAAGGGGCGCGGGGCGGCTGCCGCATCAATGCGGCTCCGCCGCGTGGGCGCGACCAGTCACAGACGGCGCGCACCCAAAAACACCCTCAGACGGGCGGCACCAGCTCGAAGAACCGCTCGACCAGGGCCCGTTCACCCTCCACCTCCGCCAGCGCAGCGCCCGGAACCCGCTGCCAGAGGAACAGCGCCAAGTCCGATGCCCTACCGGCCAGTTCCACATCGCAGGGGCCCTGGCCGTCCTCAACCCGCTGCTCGTCGCCGTCGAAGCGGACCGCCCACACACCCGGCCCGTCAGTCCGCCGGAACCGGTAGCGCTCGCCGGATCCGGGGCGGGCCGGGGTCCGGGCGCGCCGGGCCGGAACCATCACCTCCAGGGCATGCCCCACGGCATAGGCCGCCAGCTCGCCGTCCAGCGGACCAGGCGCCCCGAGCGCCCGTTCGGCGTCCCAGCGATGGACAGCCGCCTCAATGGTCTGTATCCGCAGCCAGAACCCCACGGTCTGCTCCCGGGACCAGGACCACACCCGCTCCCCGGGATCCCGCTCGCGGAACAGGGCCTCCAGCCGGGCGGCCCCCTCGGAGAACCAGTCGGCCAGGCCCGCCGGCAGCGGCCCGGTGTGCGGCCCGTCCTCCAGCGAGGCGGGCCAGCCCGGGCGGTGCTCGGGCAGTGCCAGGTACGAGCGGTCCGCCGGGTCGGGCGGCGTGGTGAGCCGTTCCTCGATCAGGTGGGCCACCAGGCGGTGCACCGCGCCCAGGTGTGCCACCAGGTCGGTGACCGACCAGCCGGGGCAGGACGGGACCGGCGGCGCCCCGCCCGCCCCACCCGCCCGGCGGACGGCCGCCGCAAAGGCCCGGGCCTCGGCATGGAAGTGACCGGCGAAGTCCATGACCGCACTCTGCCGGGGTTTGCCCAGCCACGCCAGACCGGGCCACGCCGGAACCGGCCATGCCGGAACCGGCCACACCGGACCGGCACAGCCGCGCCGGGCGCCCGGCTCAGGACTGGATGTCGAGTTGGACCTGGCCCAGGGCCTTGCGCAGGCCCTCGGAGCTGAGGCAGTCGGTGGGCAGCTGGCCTGGCGCCAGCTCGATGGTCCGGGTCACCATGGCTCCCTTGCCGCGCCCTTCGACGACCGTGCCATACAGCCGTACGGCGTTGGCGCCCAGGACCCGGGCCGCCTGCCCCGCGTCATAGACGATCTTTGACGTCCGGTGGTCGGCGTAGCGCACCTCCTCCCGTCCGGTGGGCGAGTTCACCGACAGACAGGAGGAGGCGGGTGAGAAGCCCTCGATCCGGGCGGTCGCCGGAAGGGTGCGGCCCGGGGCCACCGTGCACTCATAGCCGGTGTCGGCATGGATGCCCACCGCCGTGGGGGTGAGCGTCAGACCGGGCGTGTAGGTGGTGCGCTCCAGCCCATGACAGAAGACCGACTCCCGCTGATGCGCCGCCGCGGCCGGGCCCCAGCCCGGGGACCCGCCGATCAGCGCCAGCGAGCACAACACCACTCCGGCCATGCGCCGCTTGCCGAACACCATGCAACTCCCTTGCGCTGAGCCTCGATTGATCACTGCCTACCCAGCGGTCCGGGTCATCCACCCCAGCCGCCCGGCCCTCCGGCAGCACTTCGGCCCCACCCGAGCCAGCGCGCGCACGCCCCGGCGTGCTCATGGTTCACGAGCGCTCTTCGGCCACCCTCGTGTTCCTCAAGACCATCACAGATGTCCGCTATTACCGTTTTCCATCACACAGTGATCAGAACACCGCATCGAACTCAATAAACGACCCGTCAAAGAGCCGGGCCCGGACGCCAAGAGCCCGTTAAGGGGTCTCGCCATGGCTCGCGCCCGGCGCTTCGCTACCCGTGGCTCAAATGAGCCGCCGGCGCCGTCCCTTCACCGCTCCTCATCAACCAACGGGGTGTTATCGCCTATGGCGGACCTGGCATTCACCGGCCTCACCATCCTGGCCTTCGTCCTGCTCAACCTGGTGGTCAAGGGGGTTGAGCGACTGTGAGCGCGGAGAACATCATCGGGCTGGTCACCGCCGCGGGCCTGCTGCTCTACCTGGTCTTCTGCCTGCTCTTCCCGGAGAGGTTCTGATGAACGACACCCTCGCGGGCTGGCTGCAGATCCTCGCCCTGGCCGGTGCCCTCGCCCTGACCCACCGTCCGCTGGGCGACTACCTCGCCCGCAGTCTGACCACCTCCCGGCATCTGCGCCCGGAGCGGCTGGTCTACCGGGCCGGCGGCGTCAACGCCGAGACCGACCAGACCTGGGCCGCCTATCTGCGCGCCATGCTGGCGTTCTCCCTGGTGTCGGTGGTGTTCCTGTACGCCTTCCTGCGGCTGCAGAACCACCTGTTGCTGTCCCTGGGGATGAAACCGCTCGCCCCCGACCTGGCGTTCAACACGGCGGCCTCCTTCGTCACCAACACCAACTGGCAGGCGTACTCGGGCGAATCGGCCCTGGGCCATCTGGTGCAGATGGCCGGTCTGGCGGTGCAGAACTTTGTCTCGGCCGCCGTGGGCATCGCCATCGCCGCCGCCCTGATCCGGGGCTTCACCCGGCAACGGACCGACCGGGTGGGCAACTTCTGGGTGGACCTCACCCGGATCACCCTGCGGGTGCTGCTGCCCCTCGCCTTTGTCTTCGCCCTTGTGCTGGTGGCGGCCGGGGTGATCCAGAACTTCCATGGCGCGCAGTCGGTGACCACCATCGCCGGGCAGCACCAGAGCATCACCGGCGGCCCGGTGGCCTCCCAGGAGGCCATCAAGGAACTGGGCACCAATGGCGGCGGGTTCTACAACGCCAACTCCGCCCACCCCTTGGAGAACCCCAGCGGCTTCACCAACCTGGTGGAGATCTATCTGCTGCTGGCGATCCCCTTCTCGCTGCCGCGCACCTTCGGCACCATGGCCGGCGACCGGCGCCAGGGCCATGCCGTGCTCGCCGTGATGGGCCTGATCTGGGCCGCCTCGGTGGCCGTGGTCACCGTCAATGAGCTGCACAGCGTGAGCAGTCCGGCCGGGCATGCGGCGGGCGGGATGATGGAGGGCAAGGAACAGCGGTTCGGGATCTGGGGTTCGGTGCTGTTCGCCGTCTCCACCACGCTCACCTCCACCGGCGCGGTCGACTCCGCGCATGATTCCTTCTCCCCGGGCGGCGGCGGCCTGCTGATCTTCAACATGATGCTGGGCGAGATCGCCCCCGGCGGCACCGGCTCCGGGCTCTACGGCATCCTCATCCTGGCCGTGGTGGCGGTGTTCGTGGCCGGGCTGATGGTCGGCCGCACCCCCGAGTACCTGGGCAAGAAGCTGGGCAGCCGGGAGATGAAGTTCGCCTCGCTCTACATCCTCACCACCCCGGCGCTGGTCCTGATCGGCTCCGGCATCGCCATGGCGCTGCCCGGCCAGCGGGCGGCCATGGCCAACCCGGGTCCGCATGGCTTCTCCGAGGTGCTCTACGCCTTCACCTCCGCGGCCAACAACAATGGCTCGGCCTTCGCCGGGCTGACGGCCAACACCGTCTGGTACAACACCGCGCTCGGCCTGGTGATGATCTTCGGCCGTTTTCTGCCCATGGTCTTCGTCCTGGCCCTGGCCGGGTCGCTGGCCCGGCAGCGCCCGGTGCCGGTGACGGCCGGCACGCTGCCCACCCACCGGCCGCAGTTCGTCGGCCTGCTGACCGGCGTGATCCTGATCGTGGTCGGCCTGACCTACTTCCCGGCCCTGGCACTGGGCCCGCTCGCGGAAGGACTGCACTGATGCCCTCCACCACCCACCGGGTCTCGGGCGGCCTGCTGGACCCCCGGCAACTGGTGACCTCCTTCCCCGACGCCCTGCGCAAGCTCGACCCCCGGCTGATGGTGCACAACCCGGTGATGTTCGTGGTCGAGGTGGGCGCGGTCCTCACCACGCTCTCGGCGATAAAGGACCCCGGGGTCTTCCCCTGGGTGATCACCGTCTGGCTCTGGCTGACCAGTGTGTTCGCCAACCTCTCCGAGGCGGTGGCCGAGGGGCGGGGCAAGGCCCAGGCGGAGACGCTGCGCCGGACCCGTACCCACACCACCGCCCGGCGGCTGACCGGCTGGCGGCCCGGCGGCGGACCCTGCGACGAGGAGGAGGTCGCGGCGGCCCAGCTGCGGCTGGGCGACCATGTGGTCGTCGAGGCGGGGCAGATCATCCCCGGCGACGGTGATGTGGTGGAGGGCCTGGCCAGCGTGGACGAGTCGGCCATCACCGGCGAGTCGGCCCCGGTGATCAGGGAGTCGGGCGGTGACCGGTCGGCGGTCACCGGCGGGACCACGGTGCTGTCCGACCGCATCGTCGTCGAGATCACCTCCAGGCCGGGCGAGACCTTTATCGACCGGATGATCGCCCTGGTGGAGGGGGCGGCCCGGCAGAAGACGCCCAATGAGATCGCGCTCAATATCCTGCTGGCCTCACTGACCATCGTCTTCCTGATCGCGGTGGTCACCCTCCAGCCCTTCGCCGTCTTCGCCGGCGCCGAGCAGAGCATCGTGATCCTGGTGGCGCTGGTGGTGGCGCTGATCCCCACCACCATCGGCGCCCTGCTCTCCGCCATCGGCATCGCGGGCATGGACCGCCTGGTGCAGCGCAATGTGCTGGCCATGTCCGGACGGGCCGTGGAGGCCGCCGGCGATGTCAACACCCTGCTGCTGGACAAGACCGGCACCATCACCCTGGGCAACCGGCAGGCCGCGGAGTTCCTTCCGGTGGACGGGGTCGGCGCGGACGAACTGGCCGACGCGGCCCAGCTCTCCTCGCTCGCCGACGAGACCCCCGAGGGCCGCTCGGTGGTGGTACTGGCCAAACAGCGCCATGCGCTGCGGGCGCGCGGCGAAGGGGAGCTGGAGCATGTGACGTTCGTGCCGTTCACCGCGCAGACCCGGATGAGCGGGGTGGACATCGACGGCCGCCGGATCCGCAAGGGCGCCGCCGGCGCCGTCATCGCCTGGGTGACCGAGGCGGGCGGGCGGCCCGGCGAGGAGGTCGGGAAGATCACCGAACGGATCTCGGCCGGCGGCGGCACTCCGCTGGTGGTGGCGGTCCAGGACCGGCGAGGGGCCCGGGTGCTGGGCGTGATCCATCTCAAGGACGTCATCAAGGAAGGCATCCGGGACCGCTTCGAGGAGCTGCGCCGGATGGGCATCCGGACCGTGATGATCACGGGTGACAACCCATTGACGGCCAGGGCCATCGCCGAGGAGGCGGGGGTGGACGACTTCCTCGCGGAGGCCACTCCCGAGGACAAGATGGCGCTGATCAAGCGGGAGCAGGCCGGCGGCAAGCTGGTCGCCATGACCGGTGACGGCACCAATGACGCCCCGGCGCTGGCCCAGGCCGATGTCGGCGTGGCCATGAACACCGGTACCTCGGCCGCCAAGGAGGCCGGGAACATGGTGGACCTGGACTCCAACCCCACCAAGCTGATCGAGATCGTCGAGATCGGCAAGCAACTCCTCATCACCCGCGGGGCGTTGACCACCTTCTCCATCGCCAACGATGTGGCCAAGTACTTCGCCATCATCCCGGCGATGTTCGCGGTGGCCTACCCGGGCCTGGACAAGCTCAACATCATGAGCCTGCACAGCCCCACCTCGGCGGTCTCCTCGGCGATCATCTTCAACGCACTGATCATCGTGGCGCTGATCCCGCTGGCCCTGCGCGGCGTCCGCTACCGGCCCTCCTCCGCGGCCGCCCTGCTCAGCCGGAACATCTGGCTGTACGGGCTGGGCGGGCTGGTGCTGCCCTTCCTCGGCATCAAACTCATCGACCTGGTGGTCCAGTTCGTCCCCGGCCTCCGCTGACGGCAGAAAGCAGGCACACCTATGCTCATCCACCTACCGCATGTGGTGCGGCGCCATCTGTCCTCGCTGCGGATGCTGTTGGTCTTCACCGTCATCACCGGCCTCGCCTATCCGCTGGCCGTCACCGGCATCGCCCAGCTGGCCTTCGCACACCGGGCCAATGGCTCGCTGATCGAGGAGCACGGCAGGCCGGTGGCCTCCGCGCTGCTGGGCCAGAACTTCGCCCTGCCCAAGCGGAATCCGGCCGACGCGGGTGAGCAACTCCGGCCGGATCCACGGTGGTTCCAGCCCCGGCCGTCGGCCGCCGACGCGGGCAAGGGCGCCGGCCCCTACGATCCGCTGGCCTCCGGCGCCTCCAACCTGGGACCCACCAACCAGGTCCTGGTCAAGGAGGTGGCCGCCCGGCGGGCCGCGGTGGCCGCCTTCGACGGGGTGACTCCGGAGTCCGTGCCCGCCGACGCCCTGACCGCCAGTGGTTCGGGGCTCGACCCGGACATCTCCCCCGCGTATGCCGAGGAGCAGGCCAACCGGGTGGCCCGGGCCCGTGGTCTGTCCCCGCGGCGGGTGCGGCGGCTGGTCGCCGCCCATGAACAGGGCCGCTCCCTGGGATTCCTGGGATCACCGCATGTCAATGTGACCGAGCTCAACCACGCGCTGGCCGCCCTTCACTGACGAGCGGTGGGCAGGGTCAGCGTCACCGAGAGGACGGCCTCGCCGCTGAGCTCCAAGGTGCCCCCCATGGCCTCCACCAGGTCACGGGAGAGCCGCAGTGGCAGGCTGTCTCCTCGCTCCCGCCCGAAGAACCCCGCCAGCCTCACGGCCAGCCGGTCCGGCAGCACCTCGGCGGTCAGGACGGGTGACCGGCCGGGCGGGCTGTGCCGCAGGGCGTCCGCGGTGAGCGTGGTGAACACCCGGGTGAGCTGGGCGGCGTCGGCGATCACCTCGGGCAGGCCGGCCGGCAGCGCCAGCTCGATGGTGCGGCCGCCCGGGCCGAGGTCGTCCAGGGCCGCCGTCAGCACCTCGCCCAGATCCACCGGCCGCAGGTAGAGGTCCAGCGCACCCGCGTGCAGCCGCCCCAAGTCGCCCAGGTCATCGACCAGTTGGCCGGCCCGTAGCACCGCTGCTCGGGCGGTCTCCGGCGCCGTCCCGCCCGCTCCGGCCAGGGCCTGCTCGGCCGTCCGGAGCGCCCCGCGCAGATCGCGGACCGCCAGGGCCAGTACGGCGGCCCGCCGGCGCTCGGCCGCGACCAGGACGTCCGTCTCGGCGACCTGCCGGATGAGCCTGCCCTGGGCGTGGGCGATGCCCAGCTGTGCGGCGCAGGCGGCCAGGATCCGCCGGTCGTCGGCCGTCAGCCCCGGGCCACGGGCGGCCAGGGTGAGTTCATCATCGACCGGGCTCTCCGCATCGGCCTCATAGGGACGTTCGGGAGGCCGGTCACCGGCGCTGGCGACCACGAACCAGCGAGGCAGGGCGCCACCGCGCGGATCACGCTGGAGCAGGCTCACCGCACGCAGCCCGAAGTTCTCCCGGATCTGCTCGATCAGTGCGGGCAGGTCCTCGCCGTGCATCATGGCGGTCGCCAGCCGGCTCAGCGCCTGGGCCTCGGAGGTGACCCGGACCGCCTGGTACATTCGCCGCGCCGCCCGGCCCGCCGCCGAACCCACCAGCACCGCCACCGCCACAAAGACCAGCAGCGCCACGATGTCGTCACCGTGCGCGATGTCCAGCGAATGGGTGGGCACGGTGAGGTAGTAGTCGGCCAGCAGCGCCGCCACCACCGCCCCCAGCAAGGCCGGCCACACCCCGCCCACCAGCGCCAGCACCACCACGACCAGCAGATAGAGCACCAGGCCGGTGCCCAGGCCCAGCCGGTCGCGCAGTGCGGTCAGCGCCAGGGTGAGCAGGGGCGGCAGGACCACCGCGCCGGCCATCGCCGCCCAGAACCGCCGGGGCCCGGTCGCCTCGCCGGGCCTGGGCAGCCGGAACAGCAGGGCCGGCCCGGCGGCCGCCTCATGGGTGACGATATGGACGTCGATGGGCCCGGACCCGTCGATGGTCCGCCGGCCCACATCCGGCCGCAGCAGGGTGGCCGGCCTGCTGTGCCGGCTGGCGCCCAGCACGATCTGGGTGACGTTCTCCTCCCGGGCGAACTCCAGCAGCGTCTGCGCCACATCGTCACCGGTGATCTGGTGGTAGCTGCCGCCCAGCGACTCCACCAGGGCCCGCTGCTCGGCCAGTGCCGCCGGGTTGCCCACGGCCAGCGCGTCCCCGGGGGCCACATACAGGGCCAGCAGCTCGCTGCCGGGGGTACGGTCGGTGATCCGCGCGGCCCGGCGGATCAGGGTCTCGCCCTCCCGGCCGCCGGTCAGGCCGACCAGGATGCGTTCCCGGGTCTCCCAGGGCGCGGCGATGCCGTGTTCCTCGCGGTAGCGCCGCAGCCCCTCCTCCACCCGGTCGGCCAGCCAGAGCAGGGCCAGCTCGCGCAGCGCGGTGAGATTGCCGACCCGGAAGTAGTGGGTCAGGGCCGCCTCGATACGGCCGGGCGGATAGATGTCGCCATGGGTCATCCGGCGGCGCAGCAACTCCGGTGTGAGGTCGACCAGTTCGATCTGGTCGGCGCGCCGGGCCACCTCGTCGGGCAGCCGTTCGCGCTGCCGGACTCCGGTGATCTGCCGCACCACGTCGTTGAGGGATTCCAGGTGCTGGATGTTGAGGGTGGTGATCACATCGATGCCGGCGTCCAGCAGTTCCTCGACGTCCTGCCAGCGCTTGGCGTTGCGGCTGCCGGGGACGTTGCTGTGCGCCAGCTCGTCCACCAGGGCGGTCTGCGGGCGGCGGGCCAGCACCGCGTCCACGTCCATCTCCTCGAACCGGGCATCGCGGTGGGTCAGGACGCGGCGGGGCACCGTCTCCAGGCCCTCGGCCATGGCGGCGGTGAGCCGGCGGCCGTGCGGCTCGGCGAGGCCGATGACCACATCGGCGCCCTCGTCCCGCAGCCTGCGGCCTTCGTGCAGCATGGCGTAGGTCTTCCCGACTCCTGGGGCGGCCCCCAGGTAGATCCGGAGTCTGCCGCGCGCTGCCATTCCTCCATGGTTGTCCGCCGGGTGGCCCGGGGCACCCGGAAAGGCCACCGCCCCGGCCCGGCGAAGGCCGGACCGGGGCGGTGACTGTGGGTGGCAGCGATCAGCCGAGGTGCGTCAGCGCCTGGTTGAAGGTCTGCGAGGGCCGCATCACGGCGGCGGCCTTGGCCGGGTCGGGCTGGTAGTAGCCGCCGATCTCGGCCGGCGTGCCCTGGACGGCGTTCAGCTCGTCGACGATCTTCTGCTCATTGGCGGAGAGCGTCTCGGCCAGCGGGGCGAAGGCCTTGGCCAGCTCGGCGTCGTCGGTCTGCTTGGCCAGCTCCTGGGCCCAGTACAGGGACAGGAAGAAGTGGCTGCCGCGGTTGTCGATGCCGCCGATGCGGCGGGTCGGGGACTTGTCCTCGTTGAGGAAGGTCGCCGTGGCGCGGTCCAGGGTGTCGGCCAGGATCTGGGCCCGGGCGTTGCCGGTGGTCTTGGCGTACTGCTCCAGGGAGGGCACCAGGGCGAAGAACTCGCCGAGGGAGTCCCAGCGCAGGTAGTTCTCCTTGACCAGCTGCTGGACGTGCTTGGGCGCGGAGCCGCCGGCGCCGGTCTCGAACAGGCCGCCGCCCGCCATCAGCGGGACGACCGACAGCATCTTGGCGCTGGTGCCCAGCTCCAGGATCGGGAACAGGTCGGTCAGGTAGTCACGCAGGACATTGCCGGTGACGGAGATGGTGTTCTCGCCGCGGCGGATGCGCTCCACGGAGAGCTTGGTGGCCTCGACCGGGGCCAGGATGCGGATGTCCAGGCCCTCGGTGTCGTGCTCCGGCAGGTACTGCTCGACCTTGGCGATCAGGTTGGCGTCGTGGGCGCGGGTGGCGTCCAGCCAGAAGACCGCCGGGTCGCCGGTGGCGCGGGCGCGGGTGACGGCCAGCTTGACCCAGTCGCGGATCGGGGCGTCCTTGGTCTGGCAGGCGCGGAAGATGTCGCCGGCCGAGACGGTCTGCTCCAGGACGGCGTTGCCGGCCTGGTCCACCAGGCGGACGGTGCCGGTGACCGGGATCTCGAAGGTCTTGTCGTGGCTGCCGTACTCCTCGGCCTTCTGCGCCATCAGGCCCACATTGGGGACGGAGCCCATGGTGGCCGGGTTGTAGGCGCCGTGGGCGCGGCAGTCGTCGATGACGGCCTGGTAGACGCCGGAGTAGCTGCTGTCGGGCAGCACCGCGAGGGTGTCGGCCTCCTGGCCGTCCGGGCCCCACATGTGGCCGGAGGTGCGGATCATGGCCGGCATGGAGGCGTCGACGATGACGTCGGACGGGACGTGCAGGTTGGTGATGCCCTTGTCCGAGTCGACCATGGCCAGGGCCGGGCCCTCGGCCAGCTCGGCGTCGAAGGACGCCTTGATCTCGGCACCGTTGGGCAGGGCCTCCAGGCCCTTGAAGATGCCGCCGAGGCCGTCGTTGGGGGTCAGGCCGGCCGCGGCCAGGTCGGCGCCGAAGGCAGCGAAGGTCTTGGGGAAGAAGGCGCGCACCACATGGCCGAAGACGATGGGGTCGGAGACCTTCATCATGGTGGCCTTCAGGTGCACCGAGAACAGCACGCCCTCGGCCTTGGCCCGGGCGATCTGGGCGCTGAGGAACTCGCGCAGGGCCGCCACCCGCATCACGGAGGCGTCCACGACCTCACCGGCGAGCACCGGCACCGACTCGCGCAGCACGGTGGTGGTGCCGTCGTCGCCCACCAGCTCAATGCGCAGGGCGCCGTCCTCAGCGATCACCGCGGACTTCTCGGTGGAACGGAAGTCGTCCGCGCCCATGGTGGCGACATTGGTCCTGGACTCGGCGGACCAGGCGCCCATGCGGTGCGGGTGGGTCTTGGCGTAGTTCTTGACCGAGGCGGGGGCGCGGCGGTCGGAGTTGCCCTCGCGCAGGACCGGGTTGACGGCGCTGCCCTTGATCTTGTCGTAGCGGGCGCGGATCTCGCGCTCCTCGTCGGTCTTGGGGTCGTCCGGGTAGTCCGGCAGCGCGTAGCCCTGCTGCTGCAGCTCGGCGACGGCGGCCTTGAGCTGCGGGATCGAGGCCGAGATGTTCGGCAGCTTGATGATGTTGGCGCCGGGGGTCTTGGCCAGCTCGCCCAGCTCGGCGAGGGCGTCATCGATGCGCTGGCCCTCTTCCAGGTGCTCGGGGAAGCTCGCGATGATGCGGCCCGCCAGGGAGATGTCGCGGGTCTCCACGGTGACCCCGGCCGTGCCGGCGTACGCCTGGACCACCGGCAGGAACGAGTACGTCGCCAGTGCGGGGGCCTCGTCAGTGTGCGTATAGATGATCGTCGAGTCAGTCACCGGGTGCTCCGCCTCACGTCTTCACGTCTGTAACATTGCTCGACATCAAGATATCTCGTGTCCGGGCCGTCCTCGACAGGGGTGCGCCTCCGGGCGGGCGGCCCCGGCCGGGGGCCGGGCGGCGCGGGCCGCGCGGGAATGTGACGTCCTGGTAAACGCCGCGCTACGGCGGCGGCCGGCCCGGCGAAGGGCCGCGCGGGCGAGTTGGCGGGATCGTTACCCGGATGCTGGCTCGCCATTACCGGATACCGGCCAAATCTTTATCCGGTGACCATACATCGTTGCCTGTTTTGCGCCACCGGCGGCGGGCAGGGGCGCTCGTTTTCCGTCCACTTCACTCCGCATCCCGCACACATTCGCTCCCTTCCATCGGCTATGCCCGTTTTCCAGGCATTGACCGGCCGCCGCCCCTTTGCGGAGCGGGCGGGAGCAGGGAGGCGGACACCGGGAGAAGTAAGGGGCGTTACGCAAAACAACAGGCGGCGGGCGGCATGGAGCGGCGGGCTCCGCCATGGCGGCCGGCATTCGTGGATCGGCCAACGGGGCCCGGACGCCGGATACTTATGCGTCATTTCCCTATGGCTTATTTATCCGCTGGCTCGCCCTCCGGCTCAACCCTACGTTCTTCAACGTTCTCGTCGGCTCCGCGGGGAGGGGGTGCGGGATGCGGGAACCTGTATACAGGTTCCGTCTCATGCCGGGGCTCAGCCGTAACGCCTGTTTCCGCATGGTTCCTTTGGAATTACCGGCCATCGGCCGGACGAAAGGCCATTGTTCCGCGTGCGGCCCATGGGGGTGCTGTGAGAGCGCCGTTCACGCCCTGCGGTGAAACGTTTCCTCAACTGCCATACGACACAGGACAGTTGACATGTTCCCCGGACGCACCACCCGCCCACGAGAACACATTTCAGACCAGCAGTCCCAACGGCACCATCTCAATCACTCCAAAGGAGCCGATGTGGTGGGAGAACCCGCCGAAATCCCGGCCGAAGGCCCTCCGCGACCCATGGCCGCGAGCGACCTCCAGCGGTTGTTCGCCGAGGTCCTGGCCGATCTCGTGAGCGCCGAACAGGTGCCTCCCGACAGCCACTTCTTCGACGATCTCGGCGCCGACTCCATGGTGATGGCCCGTTTCTGTGCCCGGGTGAGAAAACGGCCGGACCTGCCCTCGGTGTCGATGAAGGACATCTACCGGCATTCCACGGTGCAAAGCCTGGCCACGGCTCTCGCCGAGGCCCCGGCCGAAGCGCCCCGGCCGGCACCGCCGGCCGATCCGGTACCGCCCGGAAGCACCCTGCGCTACACCGTCTGCGGCACCCTGCAACTGCTGGCCTTCCTGGCTTATTCCTATCTCACCGTGCTGGCCGCCACGGGTGGCTACCAATGGGTCTCGGACAGCCCGGACGGCTTCGCCGTCTACTGGCGGTCGGTCGTCTTCGGCGGTGCCGACTTCCTTGGTCTGTGCATATTCCCGGTGCTGGCCAAATGGATTCTGGTGGGCCGCTGGCGGGCCGCCGAATTCCCCGTCTGGAGCCTGACCTACCTGCGCTTCTGGACCGTGAAGGTACTGATCCACGCCAATCCCGCGATCTTCTTCGTGGGCACTCCGCTGTATGCGGTCTATCTGCGGGCGCTGGGCGCGAGGATCGGCGGGCAGGTCACCATCCTCTCCAGGTTTGTACCGGTCTGCTCCGATCTGCTGACCATCGGTGCCGGCACCGTGATCCGCAAGGACTCCTACTTCCTCTGCTACCGGGCCGAGGCCGGACGGATCCAGACCGGCCCGGTCACCATCGGCCGCGATGTGTTCATCGGCGAGCAGACCGTGCTGGACATCCACACCGCGATGGGCGACGGGGCGCAACTGGGCCACGCCTCCGCCCTGCAGCGCGGCGAGGCGGTGCCCGGCGGCCGGCACTGGCATGGATCGCCCGCGCAGCCAACGGAGTTGGACTATCTGCGGGTGGCCCCGGCCGCCTGCGGCCCGCTGCGGCGGGCCGGATTCTCGCTGTTCATCCTGGCGCGGAGCTTCCTGCTGACCATGCCGCTGTGGATCGCCGGCACCTATCTGCTGTTCAACGAGGTGCCCAGGCTCATCGGGCGGACGGACGCGGGACTGGAACCGGTCAGCTCACCGGCGTTCTGGACCGACGCCCTGCTGGTGTCCTCGGTGCTGTTCGCCGTCCTGGTCCTGGGGGGCCTGCTCTTCCTGGCCACCGTCCCCCGGCTGATGCACCTGCCCATCAGGCCGGGCCGGGTCTATCCGCTGTACGGCTTCCGCTACGCCCTGCACCGCTCGGTCTCCCGGCTGACCAACTCCCGGTTCTTCACCTGGCTGTTCGGCGACAGCTCCTACATCGTGCCCTATCTGAGCCTGCTGGGATACGACCTGTCCCAGGCCGAGCAGACCGGCTCGAACTTCGGCATCGGCGTCAAGCACGAGAGCCCCTTTCTGAGCACCGTGGGCCGCGGCACCATGGTCGCCGACGGGCTGTCGATCATGAACGCCGACTACTCCGGCAGCTCCTTCACGGTGTCCCGGACCTCGATCGGCGCCCATAACTTCCTGGGCAACCACATCGCCTATCCGGCCCAGGGCCGCACCGGCGAGAACTGCCTGATCGCCACCAAGGCGATGGTCCCGCTGGACGGCGAACTCCGCGAGGGCGTGGGCCTGCTGGGCTCCCCCAGCTTTGAGATCCCGCGCACCGTGGAACGCGACACCCGCTTCGACCACCTGCGCTCCGGCGGCGAGCTGCGCCGCCGGCTGGCCGCCAAGAACCGCTACAACCTGCGCACCCTGGCCCTGGTCCTGCTCATCCGGTGGGTGCACTTCTCCGTGGTCACCGCGCTGGTCCTGGCGACCGCCGAACGCGGCGGGGTGGCCGGCGAGTTGCTGGACGCCGCGTTCCTGCCCGCCTTCCTGGTCTTCACCGCCGTCTACTACGCCCTGGTGGAGCGCTGCCTGACCCGGTTCCGTCCGCTGGAGCCCACCGTGTGCTCCATCTACGAGCGCTACTTCTGGCACCACGAGCGCCTGTGGAAGGTGCCCCAGGGCCACTTCAACGCGTTCAACGGCACCCCGTTCAAGAACGTGCTCTGGCGGATGCTGGGCGTGCGGATCGGCCGGCGGGTCTTCGACGACGGCTGCGATCTGTCGGAACGGACCCTGGCCACCATCGGGGACGACTGCACCCTCGCCTTCTCCAGCAAGATCCAGTGCCATTCGCAGGAGGACGGCACCTTCAAGTCCGACCGCACCGTCCTCGGAGCGGGCTGCACCATCGGCGTCAACGCCCTGGTCCACTACGGCGTGACCATGGGCGAGGGCGCGGTGCTCGCCCCCGACTCCTTCCTGATGAAGGGCGAGGAGGTCCCCGCACACGCGCGGTGGGGCGGCAATCCGGCCACCGCCGCGGTCGCCGCGGCACCCCCGGTGCCGGCCCGGCGGCGCCCGGAGCAGGAGCAGGCGCAGGAGCAGCAGCAGTCCACCGTGCCGACCATGGGAGGAACCGGCCGATGAACAGCGAGGAGTTCTGGCGGAGGGTCCTGCTGGAGGGCGGCTTCACCACCGTCCCGCGCTGGACCCGCACCCCGGTGCCGGGCACGGCCGAGCACCGCAGCCCCCTGCCCCCCGGTCCGACGCCCGGCGGCACCCAACTGCTGGCCGCACACGCCAAGGTGCTCGCCGCGCTCACCGGCGAGTCCGAGGTCACCATCGGCTACCCGGTCACCGCAGACGGCCCGGTGCTGCCCTGCCGGCTGACCGTGCCGCCCGGCCCCTGGCAGACCCTGGTGGAGACCGCCCGGCGCGCCGAGGCCGAGCTGCTGACCCACCGGGACTTCCCGGTCGGCGAACTCGGCGCCCAACTGGGCCTGGACCACCCGCCGTTCGAAACCCTCCTGGACCCCTACGGCGGCGAGCTCCCCGAGGGCGCGGTCCTCTCCGTCGGCGTCCAGGACGCCACCCTGCTCCTCCGCTACCGCACCGATGTCCTGGACGCCCGGGCCGCCGCCCGGATCGCCGGCTACCACCTCACCGCGCTCACCCTGCTCAACGCCGGTCCGCAGCACGAGCACCAGCACCAGAGTCTGCTCTCCGAGGAGGAGCGCCACTTCCAGCTGGAGGGACTCGCCGGGCCCCGGCGGCAGCTCCCCGACCGCCGGTTCCATGAGCTGTTCGAGGAGCGGGTGCGCCGCCACCCGGAGGCCGTCGCCATGGTGCGGGGCGACCGGGAGTGGACGTACCGCGAACTCAACCGCCGCGCCAACCGGCTGGCCCACGCCCTGCTGGCGAGCGGCCTGGAGCGCGAGGACGTGGTGGCGGTGGTGACCGAGCGCACCCTGGGCTGGGCGGCCGCGGTGCTGGCCGTCTTCAAGGCCGGCGGGGTCTATCTGCCCGTGGAGCCGCATTTCCCGGCCGGCCGCATCGCCACCATGCTCTCCCGGGCGCGATGCTCCCTGGTGCTCGCCGAGCCCGGCAGCACCGCCACCCTGGACGAGGCCCTGGGCTCGCTGCCCGGAGTGCGGACCCTGCTGCTGGACGCGGCCTGGCTGGAGGAGCACGCCGAGGACGACCCGGGCGTCCCCGTCGCCTCGGACCAACTCGCCTATATCTACTTCACCTCCGGCTCCACCGGTGAGCCCAAGGGCGCCATGTGCGAGCACGCCGGCTTTCTCAACCACCTCTACGCCAAGATCGGCGATCTGGGTGTGGCGGAGGGGCTGACGGTCGCCCAGACCGCTCCGCAGTGCTTTGACATCTCGCTGTGGCAGCTGGTCTCGGCACTGCTGACCGGCGGGCGGACGCTGCTGGTCGAGCAGGAGGTGATCCTGGACGTCCCCCGGTTCGTGGACCGGATCGCCGACGGCCGGGTCGCCGTCCTCCAGGTGGTGCCCTCCTATCTGGAGGCCGTGCTCTCCCAGCTGGAGCGCAGCCCCCGTCAACTGCCGGACCTGCGCTGTGTGTCGGTCACCGGGGAGGCACTCAAGAAGGAGCTGGCCCAGCGCTGGTTCGCCGCCCGGCCCGGCATCCCGCTGGTCAACGCCTATGGCCTGACCGAGACTTCGGACGACACCAACCACGAGGTCATGGACCGGGCCCCGGAGGGGGACCGGGTGCCGCTGGGCCCCTGTGTGCCCAATGTGCACGTCTATATCGTCGATGAGCACCTGTCACCGGTGCCGCTGGGCGCCCCGGGCGAGATCGTGTTCTCCGGGGTCTGTGTCGGCCGGGGCTATGTCAACGACCCCGAACGCACCCGGCGGGCCTTCCTGCCGGATCCGCACCGCCCCGGCAACCGGCTCTACCGCGGTGGCGACTTCGGGCGCTGGCTGCCCGAGGGCAAGCTGGAGTTCCTCGGCCGCCGGGACAGCCAGGTCAAGCTGCGCGGCTTCCGGATAGAGATCGGCGACATCGAGAACGCCCTGCTGCGGGCGGAGGGGGTCCGCGACGGCGCCGTGGTGATCGCCACCGGGGCCGGCGGCGGCAGGCAACTGGTGGCCTTCTACTCCGGCCCCCGGGCCCTGGACGCCGCCGGCCTGCGCGACCGGCTGGCCCGCGCCCTGCCCGCCTATATGGTGCCGGCCGCCTTCCACTGGCGCGAGGCCCTGCCCCTGACCCCCAACAGCAAGATCGACCGCACGGCCCTCACCGCGCTGGCCGGCCAACTCGACACCGCCGAGGCCGAGTACGACGCCCCGCGCACCGCCACCGAACACCGGCTGGCCACCGCCTGGGCCAAGGTGCTGGGCGTCCCCGAGGACCGCGTGGGGCGGCTGGACCACTTCTTCGACCGGGGCGGCGACTCCCTCTCCGCGGTGAAACTGGCGATCGCCCTGGACCGGGCGGTCTCTCTCAAGGACGTCACCCGCCACCCGGTCCTCGCCGATCTGGCCCGGCTGATCGACGGCGGGCCCGGGCGCCGCCCCGGGCCGCGCCAACTCGACCACGGGGCCACCTACTTCCCGCGCACCACGCCCCACCGGGCGGCGCGCGCCGAGCTGCCGGACGCGTCCGACCCGTCCTGAGCGAGCGCATCGGCTGCGTTGCGCCTGTTGCCCCCGTCGTCCCCGTCGCCCCGATGCCGAACCGGCACACCGAACCCGTTCCATGTCCGACGACGCGCCCAAAGGGCCCGTCCCCAGCCGTGAAAGGACCCACACCCCATGCCATCCCGGCCCCAACCCCACTCACTCGAACCGGAGTTGGCCCCCGGTCGCCCGCCACTCCTGCATATACCGACCCCCGGCGACCCGCGCGACTGGGCGGCCGGACACCGGGACGCCCTGCGCGCCACCGTGGCCGAGCACGGCTCCTTACTGGTCCGTGGCCTGGGCCTGACGGACCCGGCCGGCACCGGTGCCGTCTTCCGGGAGCTGGCCGACGGCCTGCTGACCGAGCTGGAGACCTTCGCCCCGCGGCAGACCCTCGCCGACGGCGTCCTCTCCGCCACCAAATGGCCGCAGAACCAGCAGATGTGCCCGCACCATGAGATGAGCTACGCCCTGCGGTTTCCGGGCCTGATGCTGTTCGCCTGCCTGACCGCCCCCGCCGAGGGCGGGGCGACCGTGGTGGCCGACTCCCCCGCCGTCCTGGACGCGCTCCCCGCCGACCTGGTCAAGCGCTTCGAGACCGAGGGCTGGCTGCTCACCCGCAACTACAACGAGGAGATCGGGGCGTCGGTCGCCGAGGCATTCGGCACCGATGACCGCGCCGTGGTCGAGGACTACTGCCGGGCCAACGCCATCGAGTTCGCCTGGCAGCCCGACGGCGGGCTGCGCACCCGCCAGCGGCGCAGCGCGGTGGTACGCCATCCGGTCAGCGGCCGGCGCTGCTGGTTCAACCAGGTCGCCTTCCTCAATGAGTGGACCATCGCCGAGGAGGTGCGCGAGTACCTGCTGGACATCTATGGCGCGGACGGGCTGCCGTTCAACACCTGCTTCGGCGATGGCGAGCCCATCGGCGAGGACGTGGTGCGGCTGCTCAATGAGGTGTACGAGGCCCATGCGCTGCGCGAGCCCTGGCAGCCGGGCGATCTGCTGCTGGTCGACAACATCCGTACCGCACATGGCAGAGAGCCCTTCGAGGGGCCCCGTGAAGTGCTGGTCGCGCTGGCCGACCAGGTCCGCCTGTCCGACTGCTCCCCCACCATCGAGGTGACCGCTCCATGACCACCGTTTCCCCCACCGAAGCCCAGTCCGCCGGCCCCCTCGCCGTGCCACCGTTCGCGGTGATCTCCGGCGCCCAGGTCCAACAGGCCCTGCGGGGACGGGAACAGCAGCTGACGGACCTGGTGGAGGCCACCTATCGGCTGCACGGCGAAGGCGCCTCGGTCAACCCCCCGTCGTACTTCCTGCGCTTCCCCGACCGCCCCTCGGCGCGGATCATCGCGCTGCCCGCCTCCATCGGCGGCGAGGCAGCGGTGGACGGCCTGAAGTGGATCTCCAGCTTCCCCGCCAATGTCGCGGCCGGCGTCCCTCGTGCCTCCGCGGTGCTGATCCTCAACGACCATGACACCGGCTACCCCTTCGCCTGCCTGGAGAGCTCCATCATCAGCGCCAGCCGGACCGCCGCCTCCGCGGCCCTGGCCGCCGACCGTCTCAGCCGCGGCCGGGAACGCCCCACCCGTATCGGCTTCTTCGGCACCGGTCTGATCGCCCGCTATATCCACACCTTCCTGGCCGGCACCGGCTGGTCCTTCGAGCAGATCGGGGTGCACGACCTGTCCGCCGAGAGCGCGGCGGGCTTCCGCACCTACCTGGAACAGTCAGAACAGTCCCAGGCCAAGGCCGGCATCACCGTGCACGACAGTCCCGAACAGCTCATTCGTTGCAGCGATCTGGTGGTCTTCGCCACCATCGCGGGCAAGCCGCATATCACCGAGGCGTCCTGGTTCGACCACCACCCGCTGGTGCTGCATATCTCGCTGCGCGATCTCGCCCCCGAGATCCTGCTCGCCTCGGCCAACTTCGTTGATGACATCGAGCACTGCCTCAAGGCCGAGACCTCGCCGCACCTGGCCGAACGGCTCACCGGCGGGCGGCGGTTCCTCAACGGCACCCTGGACGACGTGATCGCCGGACGGGTCGCCGTGCCCCCGGACCGGACGGTCGTGTTCTCCCCCTTCGGCCTCGGGGTGCTCGACCTGGCCGTCGGCAAATACGTCTACGACGAAGTGGCCCGCTCCGGCCGGCTGCACATCATCGAGGACTTCTTCCATGAACTGCGCAGGTACGGGTGAACGGCCGGAGCACCACAGCCGAGGAGGGGCGCGCCATGCGAGTCATTTCCATCCCCATGGACTTCAACGAGGACGAGCTCTACGTCGACCTTCGGGCGACCGTCGGGTTCCCGCTCTTCCTGAAATGTGAAGGCTTCAACTTCGCCGGTTCGATCAAGCTCAAAGCCGCGGCGGCGATGGTGGAGGCCGCGGAGCGCAGCGGCACCCTGACCCCGGACGCGACGCTGGTGGAGTCCTCCTCCGGCAATCTGGGGGTGGCGCTGAGCATCATCGCGGCCAGCCGGGGTTACCGCTTTCTGTGCGTCACCGACGCCCGCTGCAATCTGTCCACCCGGCGGCTGATGGAGGCCCTGGGCAGCCAGGTGCACATCATCACCGAACCGGACCCGCACGGCGGGCTGCTGGGCGCGCGGATCGCCTATATCCACAAGCTGATCGACTCCGACGACCAGTACGTCTGGCTCAACCAGTACCGCAACCCGGCCAACTGGAAGGCGCACTACCGCACCACCGCGCCGTCCATCGCCCGCCAGTTCCCGCAGCTGGATGTGCTGTTCGTGGGGGCCGGCACCACCGGGACGCTGATGGGCTGCGCCCGCTACTTCCGGGAGTCGCACCGTCCGGTACGGGTGGTGGCCGTGGACAGCGTGGGCTCGGTCACCTTCGGCGGCCCGCCGGCCCGCCGGATGATCCCCGGCCTGGGCACCAGTGTCCGTCCGGCGCTGCTGGACGAGTCCTATGTCGATGAGGTGATCCTGGTCGAGGAGGCCGACACCATCCGCACCTGCCACCGACTGGCCCGGCGCGGCTTCCTGTTCGGCGGCTCCACCGGCACCGTGGTCAGCGGCGCGGCGCAGTGGCTGGCCCGGCATGACGCACAGGACCTCACGGCGGTGGCCATCTCACCGGACCTCGGCGAGCGCTATCTGGACACCGTCTACCAGACCAACTGGGTGCAGGACCTGTACGGCGAGGGCGTGCTCGGCACCGACGGCCAACTGGCCGCGGACGCCCGGCGGATGTGAGCCCGCCGCCTGCCGCACCCCGCGACCTGGAAGGCGTCCCGGGCGCCTTCCAGCCCCGCACCGTCCTGTGAATTTTCACGCCCATTGACAGCCCCAGCACCCCTGAACTCCGCTCCTTCTCCCGGCGAGCCCTGGCCCGTTCACACCCGGCCCCGGGGCGAGTTGACCCCCGCCGGCCGCTGTCCGATCCTCTCCCCAGCGTCCGGACGCGCTCTCCTCGTTCACCCCCCACCACGGGAGAAGCGCGATGACCCATGTCCCGCTGCTCGCGGCCCTCTCGGCCGCGGCCCTGCTCACCGTCCCCACCGCCGCCCCGCAGGACCCGCCCAGTTCGGCGGAGGTCCAGCTCAACATCACCATGCAGGCCCAGCAGAAGAACAACTGGTGCTGGGCCGCCTCGGGCAACACCATCGCCCACTACTTCGGCCGCACCTACTCCCAGAACCAGTTCTGCAACGCGGCCTTCGGCCGCTCCCAGGGCTCCGACTGCCCCAACTGGCAGGCGGACCTGGGCAATGTGCAGAACGCCCTCTCCTGGGCGGGCATCGGCCCCGGCTCCTATGTGGGCCACCCGCTCCAGCACTCCACCATCAGAACCGAGATCAACAACTCCCGTCCCATCGAGACCCGCATCGGCTGGCGGTCCGGCGGCGGCCATATGCATGTCCTCTACGGCTATGACGCCACCCAGCGGACCTGGGTGTACTGGGGCGACCCCTGGCCGTCCAACTACCGCTACAACTGGGGCCGCTACAACTGGTACACCAGCAACAACAGCTTCGACTGGACCCACTCGCTCTACCGGATCGGCACCGGCTGACCGGCTTCGCACCCGCGATCGAGCGTTCCCCGCCGTATTCGCGATGGCCGCATCCGGCCCTTTGCAGCCGCCGGGAGCGCGACCAGGGTGGGGCGTGCGCTGAGGGCACCCCGCCGTCAGCGGAAGCGGACCGCGAGAGAGGGGACGTCACGCATGCCTCCCATCCCGGTAAGGCCCGGCATATACAAGATCCACGCGCACATCATCGGCCCGGCCTCCCTGGTGACGGCCACCGAGTACGCCGTCAAAAACGGCGCACCCGTGATCACCGACCGCCTGAATCCGCTCCCGATCGAGCAGGAGTGGCTCATCGAGCCCATTGAACCCGTCCCGGGTTCGCCATATGTCATCCGCCTCGCCCAGCACGAATCCGCGGGCCTGGTGATCCCCGAGGACAAGCTCTGGGTCAACAGCGTCCCGCGCGACGACTGGGCGAGGTTCACCTTCGAGCGGGTCATCGGCGGAGTCAAGATCCTCAACGACAAGGGCCTCGCCCTGCGCGCCGGGCACCGTGGCGCGCAGATCGAACTCGCCGCGCCCTCCATGGACTTCCAGGAGACCTGGACCCTGGAGTTCATGACCCCGGCCGAAGAGGGCTGACCCACAAACCATGGGGCGGACGGGCCGAAGCGGGCCCGTCCGCCCCATGAGTGATGGCGCTGCTGTTCGTCGGGATCGATCCGGAGACGAAGGGGGAACGGGCAGACCGCACGCGGTCGAGCGCAGCTCAAGTGCGGCGCGAGCGAGGTCCGAAGGCCGGTGGCCACGCTGTGGTCCCGGCCGACTGGCGGCCCCCGCCCCCTGTCCCCCCTCTCCCCGCTGATCCCCCGGAGCTCCGCCGTGCGCATCCTGTTCACCGCCAAGCGGGCACGTAGCATCTGGGGCTCCTCATCCCCCTGGCCCGGCCCCGGCCTCGCCGTGTGCGAGCGGCACGCACGGGAGCTGCCGCGTCGACCTGCCGCACCCGCGGCTCTGGCCACCCCACCAGGCGGACGGCGGCGGCCCGCCGCGGCAGGCGGTCACAAACGTGGACGAAGCGCTGGGCGCCCAGGAGCCAGGCGGTGCGCGGCTCGCACGCACCGTCGTGCTGACCGGCGGCGGCGCACTGGGGCCCATGCCCAGCTTCCTGATGCGGGAACCCCGACCCCCGTGCTCGAACTCGACGGCCGCACAGTCGAGTTGGGGCGGATTGGGGAGCTCACCATGTGCACCGGGCTGGAGTTCGACGTCCGGATCACCCCGGACGAGGCCCTGGCCACCGCGGCCGTGCGCACCGACCGGCTGCCCGCCGCGTTCGCCGACACCGTTGTGACCGCGTTCGCCGAGGCGGTGCGCCGCAGCCCGGAGCACCGGCCGGAGACCGCCGACTCCCCTTCCGACGAGCCCGACGAGGACCCCCCATGCGCGTACTGATCCTGAGCAGCCCCGAGCCCACCCACTTCTCCTGCATGGCGCCGCTGGCCTGGGCACTGCGCGGCGCCGGGCACGAGGTGTTAGTCGCCGGGCAGCCCGACATCGTTCCGATGGCCCGCGCCACGGGCCTGTCCACGGTCACCGTGGGCCGTCCGTTCTTCGGGAAGGACCTGCTGTCCCCGGCGCTGCCACCGGACAAGCGGCCCATCGAAGTGGTGGGCCCGCACACTCCGAAGATGACCCTCATCGGCTCCCGGATCTGGGTACTGCACTCCCGCTATCAGGCCCCGCGCTACCTGGAGGTGGCCCGCCAGTACCGGCCCGACCTGGTCATCTCGGAGATGCTCGACTGGGCGGCGCTGCTCGTCGGCGGCGCCCTGAAGATCCCGGTGGTGTCGCACCGCTGGGGCGTCGACCCGATGAGCCCTCTGATGCGCGGCACCGCCGAGGACCTGCTCGCGGGCGCCTGCGAAAGGCTCGGCATCGAGGGCGGACTGCCGCGGCCGGACGTGGTGCTCGACCCCGCGCCGCCCCAGCTGCTGTGCCCCGGAACCCCGGCGGCCACCCCGGTCCGGCACATCCCGTTCAACGGGACCGGCGAGGTGCCCGGCTGGCTGCGGCAGCGCGGCGAGCGGCCCCGGGTCTGCGTGTCGATGGGGCGGCAGACCATCGCGCTCGGCGGCATCCCGATGTTCCGCGGCATCATCGAGGCCTTCGGGGACATCCCGGAGGCCGAGGCGGTGATGACGGTGCAGGAGGAGTTCCTCGACCGGCTCGGCACCGTCCCGTCCAATGTGCGCCTTATCCCGCCGACGCCCCTCAACGGCTTCGTCGACCGGATGGACGCGGTCGTCACGCACGGCGGCGCCAACACCCTGCTCACTGTGGCCGGTCGCGGAGTGCCGCAGCTGATCCTGCCGCAGCTGGCGGACCAGTTCCAGTGCGGTGAGCTGCTCGCCGCCGCGGACGCCGGGCTCAGCCTCGCCACCGCCGACGAGCAGAACGACCCGGCGGCCGTCGCGGCGGCCGTGCGCACCCTGCTCACCGAGGAGCGCTTCGCCAAGGGCGCAGCGGAGCTCGCCGACACCATGGCCGCCATGCCGAGCCCCGCCGCCGTCGTCCGTGACCTGGAGAACCTGTGATGCGCGTCCTGTTCATCAGCTCCCCCGTCGCCACCCACTTCCTGCCCATGCTGCCGCTCGTCCGGGCGCTTCAGGCGGCCGGCCACGAGGTCCTCGTCACCGGCCAGCCCGATGTGACGGGGCCCGCCGAGGCCGCGGGCCTGGCGACCGTGACCTACGGGGACGCCTTCCACTACGAGGATCTGTGCGGTGGCAAGGGGCCGCGGGGCCCGCGCCCCATCGAGGCCGTGGGCCGCCCGCCCGCGCAGGAGATCGACGGCGCCGCCCAGATGTGGCGCAACCACACCCCGTACCACCTGCCCGACTACCTGGAGCTCGCCCGTGACTGGCAAGCCGAGCTGGTGGTCTCCGACCACATGGACTTCGCGGCGCCGATCGTCGGCGAGGTACTCGGCATCCCGAGCGTCGAGCACCGCTGGGGCGTGAACCCGACCAGCACGTCCATGCTCAGGATGACCCTGATGTGGCTCGGCCCCCTCTGCGGGCGCCTCGGCCTGGACTCGGTGCCGGGGCCCAGTCTGATCCTCGACCCCGCGCCGCCCGCGCTGCGCAGCACCGACGCCCCGGAGGGCCGCCCGATCCGCCCCGTCCCGCACACGGGCGGCCGCACCCCCTGGGCCTACGCCGCATCCCCGGGCCGCCGGGTCGCGGTGGCGCTCGGCGGGCACACCCTCGAACTGGGCGGCGCCCCGCTGCTGCGCCGCGTCGTCGGCGTACTGGAGCGCGCCGGCGGCGTCGAGGCGGTCGTGTCGGCCCCGCCCCGGTTCCGCGAGGCGATCGGGGCACTGCCGGAGACGATGTCGTACACCGACGAGACGGCACCCGGCGTCCTGTTCCCCGGCGCCGACCTGGTGGTCCACCACGGCGGCGCGGGCAGCACGCTCGGCGCGGCCGCGCTCGGTATACCGCAGCTGATCCTTCCGCAGGTGGGCGACCAGTTCATCGCGGGCGACAAGGTCGCCGACGCGGATGCCGGGATCAGCCTCGACTCGGCCGGGCTCCAGAACAACGACACCCATCTCACCGACGCCGTCCGCGCGTTGCTCACCGACCCGGGTTACCGGCAGGGCGCGGCATCGCTGCGGCAGCAGATCGGGGAGATGCCCGGGGCGGCCGAAGCGGTCGGCGTCCTGGAGGACCTGGTCTCCCATCGGACGGTGCGGGCGTGAGTACGACAGAGATGACAGAGCAGGCGCATGGGCGTGGTCACCACCACCTCCCGGTTCGCCCTCCTGATGAACGACGTGAACGTCGACGAGACCCAGCCCCAGACACCCCCCGAGGAGACAGAGGACCATGCGCGTACTGATGCTGAGCACCCCGTTCCCCACCCACTTCACCCCCATGGTGCCGCTGGCCTGGGCGTTGAAGGGGGCCGGACACGAGGTGACGGTCGCCGCGCAGCCTGACGTCACGGACGCGGCCCGCGGGGCGGGGATATCCGCCGTCGACATCGGAGACCGCTTCCACGGCCTGGACCTGCTGCAGCGCACCCTCCGGCCCGGGGTAAGGCCCTTGGAGCTGCTGGGGCCGACCCCGCCGGAGAAGATGGCGGGCGCCACCAAGCTGTGGGAGATCCACGCCCGCTATCTGCTCGACGCCTACCTGGAGTTCGCCCGCGACTGGCGCCCCGACCTGATCGTGTCCGAGCAGATGGAGCTCACCGGCTCGATCATCGGCAAGGTGCTCGGAGTGCCGTCGGTGCAGCACCGCTGGGGCGTCGACCCGCTCAGCGGCCCGTCCCGCGCCTCGGCCCGCGACTTCCTGTACACAGCGGCACACCGGCTCGGCCTCGACGGGCTGCCCGACCCCGATCTGCTGCTCGACCCGTGCCCACCGGCGCTGCGCCACCCGAGCGCCTCGCCGGGCGCGCCGATCCGCTACGTGCCCTTCAACGGCGTCGGCGCCGTGCCCGAGTGGCTGCGGGTACCGGCTCCGGAGGGGCTGCGCCGGGTGGCGGTCTGTCTGGGCCACCAGACACTGGTGCTCAACGGCACCGGCCTGTTCCGGACGATCATCGAGTCCTTCGCGGGACTTGAGGGCGTCGAGGCCGTGGTGACCGCGGCCCCGGAGTTCCACGAGGGCTTCGGTGAACTGCCCGACAACGTAAGGGTGGTGGAGCCGGTGCCGCTCAACATGTTCCTGCGCGACTGTGACGCGGTGGTGCACCACGGCGGTGCCAACACCACGATGACAGCCTGCGCGTTCGGGCTTCCGCAGGTCGTCCTGCCGCAGCTGTCGGACCAGTTTGCGTCGGCCGAGCTCCTTGCCGCGGCTTGGGCGGCCCGGGTGCTCCCGGAGGCGGCTCCGCAGAACGACCCGGCGCAGGTCCGTGCGGCGATCGCCGACGTCCTCGGGGACGACCGGTATCCGAAGGGTGCGCGGGAGCTGTACGACGACATGGCGGTGATGCCGAGTCCGGCCCGGGTGGTGGCGGACCTGGAGCTGCTCGCCGCCTGAGGAACCAAGTGAGGGGCCCCGAACGGATTTCGGATGCTGTCGGTCGATCCGGGGCTCGCGTGACGTCGGCCTTCAAGTCCCGATTGTGGCCTTGGAGGCCGACGTTGTCGTTTGGCGCGGGTACCGGATCACGGCGCCGACGATGGCGCGCTCTCGGCCGAAATCCCTTTTACCTGGCTTCAGGTAACAGGGTTCCAGGCGGCGGGTTCCGGGTATCCGGCCCCCCGTGACCGCCTGGATCACCACCCCCATCGAGCGCAACCTCCTGCGTGGCGCCCTGGATCTGGAACGCAGCGCACGCGGCCTGCTTCCGCACCGGCTGCCCGCCTGGGCCCGGCAGCAGTTCCCCGATCAGTTCCTGGCCCGGGCCGAGGCCGCCCCCTCGGGCGTCCGGCTGGCCTTCCGCACCCGCGCCACCGCCGTCGAGCTGGATGTGCACCCCATCAGAACCGTCTACCGCGACCTTCCGACCCCCGCCGACGGCGTCTACGACCTCCATATCGACGGCCACCTCGCCGCACAGACCAGCGTGCCCGAAGGCGACATCCGCACCGTCGACATGACCACCCTGTCCGAGACCCTCCGCCCCGGCCCGCCCGGCACCGTCCGCTTCACCGGGCTGTCCGCCGGTCCCAAGGACATCGAGATCTGGCTCCCCCAGAACGAGATCGTCCACCTGCTCGCGCTGCGCACCGACGCACCGGTGGACGCCGTACCGGACCGGGGGCGCAAAGTGTGGCTGCACCATGGCAGTTCGATCAGCCATGGCACCAGCGCGGACAGCCCGAGCACCACCTGGCCCGCACTGGCCGCCACGCTGGGCGGAGTTGAGCTGATCAACCTGGGGCTGAGCGGCAACGCCCTGCTCGACCCCTTCCTCGCCCGAGTCATCCGGGACACTCCCGCGGACCTGATTAGCGTCAAGATCGGCATCAACCTGGTCAACACCGATCTGATGCGGTTGCGGGCGTTCGCCCCGGCGGTACATGGCTTGCTCGACACCATCCGGGAGGGCCACCCGGAGACGCCGCTACTCCTGCTCTCCCCCCTCCTCTGCCCCATCCAGGAGGACACCCCGGGCCCCATCATCGTGGACCTCGACTGCCGCCCCCAGGCATGCTTCCGAGCTCTGGGCGACCCCACGGACCCCACCCGCCTGACCCTCAGGGTCATCCGGGACGAACTGTCCCGCATCGCGGAGCAACGCGCCCCCGAAGACCCCAACCTGCACTACCTCGACGGCCGTTCCCTGTACGGGGAACGGGACTTCGCGGAGCTGCCGCTGCCGGACGCCGTCCATCCGGATGGGGCCGCCCATCGCCGAATCGCCGAGCATTTCGCCGAGTTGGCCTTCGGGAACGGTGGGCCCTTCGCAGTCTGAGTGGTGGCCGGTCTGCCGGTCCGCTGCCTCAGCTGCTGGTGAACACCACCCGGTCCGCCACCACCAGGGTGGTGCCGCTGTCCCACTGCGACGGCGGCCCGCCATTGTGGTCCAGCTTCTTGATCATATGGGCGTTGTCACAGACCGAGTTCTTGTAGAGGGTGGCGAAGGAGTCGGTGCGATTGGTCGCGTTAACGGCACCGCCGGGAATGGGGCGGCATGAATCGCTGGGCGGATCGTCCAGGGTGTCCTAGACATTGTTGTCGGCCCGCAGGTACTGAAGCTGGCCGCTCGCGGCCGAGCTGCTGGCCGGAATGGTGATCAGCAGCACCATCGCACCGCCAACGGCGAGTGCTGCGCGGAAGGTTGTGAGACGGGAGGACGTAAAGGGCTCCTCTCCTGAAGGGGGGAAGGCATCGCTCCCCTTCAGTCGAGGCTGCACCGCGGTGGTGTCCTGGCGGAAGGGACGGGGGCCGTTCTCACTCCAATGGAGTAGCGGCATCCGCGCGTAAACGCTTGCCGGCCCTCTGTTCAGGGCGATGAGCCTCCGTCGGCGACGGCATTACGCGGCAGCGCAACTCGGGCCGGGAAACCGTCGTTTCAGCCGCCCTCGGGGGAGGGATTCCGGCCCGCTGCTTCCATGCCGGCCGGCATATCCAGTGCGTTGAAGGTGATCGGCCCACCCACTACGTATACCCGTGTAGGCGATTACCGGTAATTCGCTGAACCCAGCGGTAGTTGAGGTGTACGCCAAGGGCCGTCAGGCGCGGCCCAGCGGTGGCCGACGCTACCGTGTACGCACCAGTGGTGTCCGTGATACCGGGAGGTCGCGTTGACTGCTGTGCTGCGCATGTCCGAGCTGGTGGTCGGAGTCGAGCGAGGGCAGTTCGCCCTGTGTGACGCGGAGGCGCCGTTCGGCGAGCAGCCATGGCGGCTCCCGGCGCTCGAAGGGCGGCAGGTCGCGGTCAACGGCAGCGGGCTGATGGTCGCCAGCACCGTCGCCATGCATGACGCCGCGGTGCGGCTGGAGTTGTGGGACGGGCCGCCGCCGGAGCGGCCGGCCGGGTCGCCGGTGGGTGAGTGTGTGCTCGAGGTGCCGTCCGGGGCGGTGACGGCCTGGGCGGTGCCGCATGGGCCGGTGGGCGAGCCGTTGGAACTGGGCGGGCCCGGACCATACGCCGTGCGCCTGTACCGGCATGGCGGAGGGCCGCAGGCGCGGGCACGGCAAGAGGCCGCGGACCCGCCGCTGTTCAACGGTCTGGAGGGCTATGTCATCCAGCTATGGCACCGGGTCAGTGGATGCTGACGTAGAAGGCGTCCTTGTGCAGGATGCGGTCGGCGACATACCAGTTGTTCAAGTCGGTTCCGGCGTTGCCGTTCTGGGTGCCGTCGACATACTTCACCGAGAAGTTGCCGTCCCCCTTGCCCGCGCCCTCCCAGGACGAGGCGAAGGGGTACTCGTCGCACTCCTCGCCCGCCTTGTGCGGCAGAGGGGCACAGGTGCTCGCGACCTTGCTGCGGTTCTTCTTGTACGCGGCGTCGGCCGTCGCGTCCCAGTTGGACACCAGCCGGTGCAGCGGCTTGCCGGAAGCGATGCTGCCGGGAATGGACTTGGTGTGTCCGGCGGGCGCGGGCGGATAGGTGGCCGCGGGGTTGGTCTGCGCGAGCTTGATGTGGCGGGCGACCGCCCCGTTGCGCGTACTGGTGACGCTGTACTGGCCCATCACCGGCATGACCCGGTCGAATATCCCCGCGCCATTGGAGCCCAGATAGGTGGCGGAGTCGAACCGAACGCCGTTGTCCAGCACCGTGCCGGTGCCACCGGTGTTGGTCACGGTCGAACGGATGGCGCAGCGGGCCACATGGTCGCGGCCGTAGCCGTCGTTCTTCGCCGAGGAGAGGGTGTGGATGTCGGTCCCGCCGGCCTGCCATTCGCTCAGCAGCTTGGGCCCGGAGCCAATGGCATCGCATGCCTTGTTGCTGCCGTCAGGGCCGCGGTAGCCGCTGGTGGACCAGCCGATGGAGAGGAGTCCGTCGGTGGTCACCCCCACTCGCCGGAACTGGTCCATGCCGGTCGTCATGCGAACGATCCGGGCGCCCTTGGTGCCGTCCCCGGCCGTGGTGTTGCGCCAGGAGACGGTGCCGATCACCTTGCCGCCGCTCACCACGGAGTATCCGAACGGGGTGACGCGGCAGTATTCGTAGTGGTTGAGGATCCGTTCGCCGGAGGTCGGCAGCAGGCGCCGGCAGGCGGCCAGGTCCACGCCGGCCGCGAGCGCCGAGGTGTCCCGGGCCGTGGAGGTGTAGGTGGTGCCCAGCCGTTGTGCTGTCACCTCGCCGTGCTCGTGCAGAGTGGCCGGGAGTCGCGGTATGGATTCCCGCCACTGGGCGGACTGGTGCTGCGCCTTGGCATCCCATCTGCTGCCCACGGCGGGCAGCGGATGCGCGGCGTCGACGACCTGGATGGGCGTGGTGATGACATCGGTCTTCGCGGCTGTGCCCGGTTGGGCCACCGCGGAGGTGGCGGGGAGAACCGCGCAGGCGGCGCCGACCAGGGCGGCGGTCAGCGCGCGGCGTGTTGGCCAGTACATGGGCGCTCCTAGAGTCGCTCCTCGTGACCTTTTGGCCATGATTGAGCGACGGTAGGCACGCCGTACTCATGAACCAAGGGTTCCGGCCGAACCGCCGCTGGGCACAGGGCGGTTTTCGGCCAGCGAGCGAGGGGCGGCTGCCAGTGCTTGGAACGTTTCCTTTGGCTCCCCTGGGCGAAGCTGAGTCGGCGGATGGCCGGAACTCGCCCGCCGTGCTGTCCACACTGGGCGCGGTGCTCACCCGGCTGGCGCCGGCGCCCACCGGGCCGGCCGAGGCCGCCGAGTGACCAGGCCGTTGGAGCGGCAGCGACGGCGATGGCCCGGCTCGATAGGATTTCGGGGTTCTGACGCAACCCACGTATCAGCTCTACCGCAGGAGACGTTTTATGTCTGAGGTCAACTTCAAGGGAAACCCGGTCACCATCGGCGGCACCTTCCCGCAGACCGGCAGCAAGGCACCGGCGTTCACCCTCGTCGCCAAGGACCTGGCGGATGTCTCGCTGGGTGACTTCGCCGGCAAGCGCAAGGTCCTGAATATCTTCCCGAGCGTCGACACCGGCGTCTGCGCCGCTTCCGTGCGCCAGTTCAACCAGGTCGCCAACGACCTGGAGAACACCGTGGTCCTGTGCGTCTCCGCCGACCTGCCCTTCGCGCAGTCGCGCTTCTGCGGTGCCGAGGGACTGTCCAATGTGGTCACCCTGTCCGCGATGCGCGGCCGTGAGTTCCTCACCGACTACGGTGTGGCGATGGAGTCCGGCCCGCTGAGCGGCCTGGCCGCCCGC
Organism: Streptomyces sp. NPDC052396; assembly: GCF_044593195.1. Taxonomy (NCBI): domain Bacteria; kingdom Bacillati; phylum Actinomycetota; class Actinomycetes; order Kitasatosporales; family Streptomycetaceae; genus Streptomyces; species Streptomyces sp. NPDC052396. The sequence continues at coordinate 216,209 of NZ_JBIUAW010000009.1, read as the reverse complement.
GCCGTGGTCGTGCTCGACGCCGAGGACAAGGTCATCCACGCGCAGCTGGTGCAGGAGATCACCGAGGAGCCCGACTACAACGCGGCCGTGGCTGTTCTGCGCTGACCACCGCGAACCGCAGAGCGCTGCCCGGGCCTCCCGCCCGGGCAGCGCCCGCTGCGACACTGCCGCTTCAGCCGCTCAATCCGCCTAGTTGCGGCGGATGTCAATGGTGATGTGGGCGTCTCCGCCGCCGGGGTCACCCCAGAACAGCTGATAGCGGGGCGGCGCCTGGGCGTTGAAGCTGTTGCCGCCCTCGGCCGGGTTGTCCCAGAACATATGGAAGTTGCCGTCACCGTTGTCGGCGTTGTAGTCGCAGTTGCCCTCGACGCCGGTGTTGAGTCCATCGGATTCGCTCTTGAAGAACGCGGTGCCGGGCCGGGCATCGCCGGTCACGGGGTCGAGGAAGACCCTGGGAATGTGTTCCGGAGGAACCTGGTCCCCCGACCACTCCCCGTGATCCAGGCTGAATGTGTGCCGGGTCCAGGGCACACCCGTCCAGTTCTGCACCGTGATACTGAAAGACCGGAAGGCCATTCCGGGCACCCCCTCGGGGATTGCCGGCTTGGGCTCTTGCGTGGGTAGCCCCTCGATTCGCCGGCGGTATTCCCTGGATACTCCTCCGGGAGATCCATCGAAAGAAATCCGAACGCCATTCACCCATATGGCGGCGGACCCGGCACCCCGGAACGGCGCCCTCGCGGCCTACCCCCCGCCCCTCCCCCGCTCCTACCATGAACCCATAGCGGGGGAGGGTCGGTTGTGACGGTCTCAGACAGAACCGCGTTGGCCGGGCGCCGGATCGAGAGTGCTGTCGCCTGGACCATCAGGAATCTGGACGCGGTCATCGCGATGGGCGCGGCCCTGGTCATCGGGCTGCTGGAGATTTTCGACAACCACCTTCCGGCGGGCTTCGGTTCGGGTGCCACCCTGCTGGTGCTCGGTGCGCTGGTCTACGGGAACCTGTCCGAACGGCGGCGCCGGATGGCCGATATGCGCGAGGCGACGGACGGCGCCCGGCGGGCGATCGAGGATCTGGTCATGGTGCGGTCGCTGTCCGGGGACGATCTCGAACGGGAGCTGGACCGGGCCCGGCAGACCACCCAGCGCTGGGTGTTCAAGGGTGGCACCGGGACCTATCTGCGGGCCGTGACACTGCCGGTGTGTGTGCGGCTGGCGAGGATCCACCGGCGGCCCCTCGATATGAAGATCGATATCGTCAACCCGGCCGACGAGCGGGCCTGCGCGGCCTACGCCCGGTTCCGGCAGACCTTCGCCCACCAGTTGGGCCTGCTGCCGCCGGATCCATGGAGCGTTGAACGGGCACGCAAGGAAGCCTTCGCCACCGTGCTGGCCGTGTGCTGGCACCGGCAGCGGCTGGACACCCTGGAGGCCGATGTGTATTTGTCCTCGGGCGTGCCCACCCTGCGGTTCGATCTGTCGGACACCTGCCTGATCATCACCCAGGACGACGCACGGCGGGTGAATCTGCTGGTGGAGCGGGACCGGCCGCTGTACGACTACTACGTCACCGAGCTCCACCAGAGCCGGGAGCAGGCCACGCCCGTCGATCTGCGCCATGCCGAGACGCTGAGCGAGGAACCGACCGTGGACGAGGCGCGCCGGCTTTTCGAGAGCGTCAATCTGCCCCTGCCAACGGCCTTTTCGGATCAGGATGTCGGCGAGATCGTGGACAAGGCACTGCATGCGGAGGACCCCTACCGGAGGTGAACCGGCGGCGGCATGGGGAGGGGTTTCGTGGACGAGCGGGGAGTGGGCGAACGGGGAGTGGACGGGCGGGGAGTGGGCTGTCCACGGGTGGATTACGGGTTGTTCGAGCAGGCGGCCGGCGGGCGGTGCGGAACCGAGGCGCTGGTACGGGCCGGTACGGCCGCGCTGGAGGAAATCGCCGCGGGCAGGCGGGAGTTGTGTGCCGTCCGGCATCCGCTGGGGTTCCTGTGCCTTCCGGTGGAGCGGGACGAGGACCAGGGAGTGTGCGTCCATGTCTTCGGGGGACCGCAGTCCGGCGAGGCGGCGGCTCCGCTGACCACCTCGCCGGTGCATGCGCACAGTTGGGATCTGGTCAGCTGTGTACTGTACGGGCGGGTGGTCAACGTCCAGATGAGCGTGGCGGACCGGCGGGACGCGCCTACGCACCGCGTCTTCGAGGTGGTCAGCCATCCCTCGGGGGTGGACGAACTGCGGCCGACGCGACGCCTGGTGACCTGCCGGCCGGGTGCCGCGCGCACCAGTGGGGCCGGTGAGATCTACACCCACCCCGCGGGCGAGTTCCACACCACCGTGCTGCCCGATGACGGTGCCGCGACCCTGCTGCTGGGCCGCACCCGGCCGGGCGGCCGGGACCTCTCGCTCGGACCGCTGGATGGGACGGGGCACCGGGTGGTACGACAGCACTGCGACTTCGCGCAGTCCGCCCGTACCGCGGGCGCCGTTCTCAGGAGGCTCCATGCTCCTCAGCGTCGATGACCCGGACGGCGCCCCGCCGCCCACGGAGCGGTTCTCCGCCGAGTACCGGCTCGCGGTGAGCGCCGCGCGCGAGGCGGGTGCGCTGCTGCGGGCCCGTCTTCAGGGCGAGTACGCGGTGCGGCAGAAGGGGGGCCTGGGAGATGTGGTCACCGAACTGGACACCCTCGCCGAGGGCCTTATCGTGCGGCGGATCGGTGAGAGCTTCCCGCAGGACCGGATCCTGGCGGAGGAGGCGGGCGAGTCCGGGGGCGGTGGCACGCCCAACGGCCGTACCTGGCTGGTGGATCCGCTGGACGGCAGCAACAATGTGGCGATCGGGCTGACCGCCTGTGTGGTGGGCATCGCCCTGTGCGCCGGGGAGGTGCCGGTGGTCGGTGTGGTGCATGACCCGGTCACCGACCGGACCTGGAGCGCGCTGAGCGGTTGCGGGGCCCGGGGCCCGCAGGGGAGGTTGCGGGTCACCGCCCGCCCGCCGTCCCCGGCCGGTCCCCTGATCGGCTGGACCCAGGGGTACCGGGTGACCAGGGACGATCCCCGGGCGCGGGCCCTGCGGGCGGGGCTGGAGCGCCACTCCCGGCGACTGCTCCAGCTGTGGGCGCCGCTGCTGACCTGGTCCATGCTCGCCCGTGGGGACATCGACGGCTTTGTCGGCTACCGTCCGGAGACCATCGATCTGCCGGCCGGGGCGCTGCTTGCCCTGGAGGCGGGGGCGGAGATCCGTGCTCTGGACGGCGGGCCCTTCTCCGGCGGGGGCGCCGGCGCGGAGGCCGACCGCAGCTTTGTCGCCGGACGGCCGGAGCATCTTCCGCGCCTGCTGGAGGTGGTCAACGGCGGGGCCCGCTGAGCGGCGTGGGCCGGCCGCGGTCCTGCGGCTTGGCCGTGCGGGCGCGGCCGGCCGCCGGCGGCCCGTCCCCGGAAGGCGCCCGTCCCCGGAAGGTCAGCCGACCAGGACCAGGGCAAGGCAGGCCCCCAGCACCGCGGTCACCGCGAGCAGCACGCCGGTACCCATGAACCGTCCCAGCGGCACCCGTACCCCCTGCGCCCGGCAGCGCTCGAACCACAGCAGGGTGGCCAGCGAGGCCCACGGGGTTATCACCGGGCCCGCGTTGGTGCCCACCAGCAGGGCCAGCAGCTGGTCGTGGTTGGCCACCGGTACCGCGGACTCACCGGCCAGATAGACCGGGAGGTTGTTGAGCGCGTTGGACATGCTCCCGCCGACCGCCCCGGCGCGGAGCACCCCCAGCGCCCCGCCGTCGGAACCCACCGCCGAGGACAGCAGGTGGTGCAGGCCATGCGCATCGACCGTCTCCACCACCAGGAACAGTCCCGGCACCAGCACCAGCAGCCGCCAGGGCACCAGGGAGGCGCGCAGGGTGGCCGGTTCCCGCACCGCGTACACCGCCACCACGACCACCGCGGCCGCCGCGGACGCGGCCCACAGCGGGATGGCGTCGGCCAGCAGCACCAGGACAAAGCCGGCACAGGCCAGGCCGCACACCCAGAACAGCACCGGATCCGCGGGCCGGTACAGCCCGGGCGGCTCATAGCGCTGGGCGCCGCGCCGGCCGGAGCGCCAGTAGAACAGCCACAGGCACCCCATGGTCACCAGAATCGCGGCGAGTTGGGGGGCCCACATCCGCGCGGCCAGCCCCGCGGGCGAGAGCGCCACCCGGTCGGCGGCCAGCAGATTGGTCAGGTTGGACACCGGCAGCAGCAGGCTGGCCGTGTTGGCCAGCCACACCGTGGTCATGGCCAGCGGAACCGCGGCGATCCCCACCCGGGCGGCCAGCGCCAGCATCACCGGGGTCAGCAGCACCGCCGTGGTGTCCAGGTTGAGGGTCATGGTGGTGAGCGAGGCGAAGGCCACACACAGCACGAACAGGGCGGCGTAGCTGCCCCGGCCCGCGCGGGCCACCGCCGAGGCCACCACATCGAACACCCCGGCCCGGGTGGCCAGTTCGGCCAGCACGATGACCGTGCCCAGAAAGGCCAGCAGGGGCGCGATCCTGGTCATCGCGGACCGTGCGTGATCCGCCGGCAGCGCCCCGGTGGCCAGGCACAGCAGGCCGCAGATCAGGATTCCCCCCGCCAGCCAGTCCAGCGGGTGCAGCCGTTTCACAAAAGACATGGCCAGAGGATCGCATGACCCCCGGAGGATGCGGTGACCCGTGCGATGCCGATCCGTACCATGGAGTCATGGCCGATCGCGGTGAACTCCCCGATGATCAAGGGGCGTTGGACTTCTTCGTCAGCTACTCGCCGGCCGACGAACCCTGGGCGGCGTGGATAGCCTGGACCCTGGAGGAGGCCGGGTACCGCACCGTCATCCAGGCCTGGGACTTCGTCCCCGGCACCAACTTCGTCGACTTCATGGACCGCGGCGTCAGCCGGTCCGCGGCCGTCATCGCCGTCCTCTCCCACCACTACGAGCGCTCCCGCTACGGCCGCATGGAATGGCAGGCGGCCCTGCGCGCCGACCCCGACACCCCGGACCGCAAGCTGATCACCGTCCGGGTCGAGGACATCCCGGTGGAGGGCCTGCTGGCCACCCTCACCTATGTGGACCTGGTGGGTGTCCAGGAGAGCACGGCCGCCCGCGATCTGCTGCTGACCCGGGTGGGCCAGGCGCTCGCCGGACGGGCCCGTCCCGACCGGCATCCCGGCTTCCCGGGCGGCTCCCCCGCCGTCCCGCCGCCGCCCGCCACCTCGCACACGCCGTCCGGTCCGGCGCCCGGCGGCCTGGGCTGGTCCGGGCGGCGCCGGCCCGCCGCACCGCCCGACTACCCGTCGGCGGCCGAGGGCGTGCACGCCCGCCAGGCCGTGTCCGTCCTGCATCTGGCCGGGCCCGGCTTCGGCCGGGGCGCCGATCCCGCCGGACTCCAGGCGGCGCTGTGGGGCCATCTCGTGGAACTCACCGACGCCGGGGCGCCCGCCCCCGACCTGCTGGTGGTCACCGGGGACCTGACCGCATCCGGCGGCCCCCGCGAGTGCGACCAGGCGCTGACCTTCCTGACCGGGCTGCGCGCCCGCCTCAACCTGGGCGCCGACCGCCTGGTGGTGGTGCCCGGCGGCCAGGATGTCAACCTGGCCGCCTGCCGGGCCCACTTCAGCACCTGCGAGGCCGACGAACTCCAGCCCAGACCGCCCTACTGGCCCAAGTGGCGCCACTACACCCGGCTGTTCCAGGAGCTCTACCAGGGGCTCGGCGCCGTCTTCGACGCCGACCAGCCCTGGACCCTGTTCCCGGTGCCGGCCCTGCGCACCGTGGTCGCCGGGCTCAACTCCTCGATGGCCTACAGCCACCGGCCGGACGACCGGTACGGCTGGCTGGGCCCCGAACAGGCGGCCTGGTTCGCGCAGGCCCTGCGCCCTTATGAACAGCGGGGCTGGCTGCGCCTGGGGGCGGTGCGCCACCCGCCGGAGACCGGCCGGCGGCTCGACGGCGGCCGGGCGGCCGAGTCCGCGCGTCGGCCGGACGCCGCCGTGCTGCGCGACGCGGACGCCCTCACCCGTCTGATCGGACCCCGGCTGCACCTGCTGCTCCACGGTCCGCTCGGCGCCTCCCGGCCCGCCCCGGACGCGCCCACCGCCGCCGGACTCCCGCTGGCGGCCGGGGAGTTGCCGGTGCTCGGCACCACCGCCCCGGGCCGCTACCAGCTGCTGCGCATCACCGTCGAGGGCCTCACCCGCTGGCCCGGCCGGCCGCCCTGGCAGTGGGAGAACTCCTGGCGCGGGGCCGGACATGTCTTCGGGCCGCCGCGCCCGTCGCCCGGATCCGCCGCCGGGGAGCCGGACCCGTCCGCCGGTCCGGGACAGGACCTGCCGGGGGCGGAGCGGATGGACGGGACGGACGGGGCGCTGGAGCCGGAGGCCGAGCCCCGCGCGGCGGCCGGCCCGCTGGACGGCCTGATCGCACGCGTCGCCGAGGTCTGCCGGGTCCGCTACGAGGGCGTCCAGCTGCGCCGGGTGTCCGGGGAACTGCCCGGACTGCTGGCCACCTGGACCGAGTCGGGCTTCGTCCGCCAGCAGCGGATCGTGGTGCACACCGGCACCCTGGGCACCGAGGAGGCCCGCGAACTCCTCGACCGGCTCCGGGCGTCCAGCATCGACACCGACGCGGTGCTGGTCCACGAGGGCCCGCCGCCACCGTCCGAGGCACGGGAGGCGGCGCGCCGCCGGGGCGTCCTCATCCGCAGCTTCACCGAGTTCCAGGGGCTGCTGGACCTCCGGGTCCATGTCGCGGCACAGACCGAGCGGCTCGGCAATGACCCCCAGTACCCGCCGGGCCTCTATCTGCCGCAGCGCTACCGGGAGATCGAGCGGCCGGGGGCGGTGGAGCGGGACGCGGTGGTGGACGACCTGGTGCGGCTGCTGGACGCCGAGCACGGACGGTTCATCCTGCTGCTCGGCGAGTTCGGCCATGGCAAGACCTTCGCGCTGCGGGAGCTGGCCCGTCGGCTGCCCGCCGAACTGCCGCATCTGTCACCGCTGTTGATCGAGCTCAACACCCTGGACAAGGCGCACACCCTGGACGGGCTGGTCGCCGCCCACCTGGCCACCCATGGCGTGGACAGCATCGATCTGCGGGCCTTTCGCTACATGCTCCGGCAGGGCCGGATCGTGCTGCTCTTCGACGGCTTCGACGAGCTGGTCCGTCATGTCAGCTATGACCGGGCCGCCGACCACCTCCAGGTGCTGCTGGACGCCGCGGTGGACAACGCCAAGATCGTGGTGACCAGCCGCACCCAGCACTTCAGGTCCCAGGCACAGGTGCTCACCGCGCTCGGCGAGCGCGTCGGACTGCTGCCGCAGCGCCGGCTGCTGGCACTCCAGGAGTTCAGCCCGCGGCAGATCCGCGCCTATCTGGTGGCCCGCTATGGCGACCAGGAGGCCGCCGACCGGCGGCTGCGGCTGCTGGAGGCCGTTCCTGACCTGCTCACCCTGTGCCGCAATCCCCGGCTGCTGAGCTTTGTCGCCGGCCTGGACCATGAGCGGCTGCGGACGGTGACCGGGGCCGGGCGCGCGCTGAGCCCGGCCGGGCTCTATGAGGAAGTCTTCACCGCCTGGCTGGAGTTCGAGGTGCGGCGCGGGCAGGGCGGCCGCGGCGGGCTGCCCGGGCTCAGCCTGCACCAGCTGTGGCGTGCGGTGACCACACTGGCCCTGCGGCTGTGGGAGAGCGGCGAAAGCGCCCTGCGGCTGGATGAGCTGACCGATGTCGCCGAGGCCCTCACCGAACTCGCCGACAGCCGGCTCTCGGTGCCCCAGGCGGCGCATGCGGTCGGCTCCGGCAGCCTGCTGGTGCGCACCGATGACGGCCTGTTCCGCTTTATCCATGGCTCGGTGGTGGAGTGGCTGGTGGCGCGCGAGATGGCCGCCGCGCTGGGCCAGGCCGACGAGGACGCCCTGGCGCTGCTGGCCCGGCGGGCGCTGAGCCAGCTGGCGGTGGAGTTCCTCTGCGATATCGCCGACCACCGCCTCTGCCGGGAGTGGGCCGAACGAACTCTGGCCGAGGGGTCGGGAGATGGCGCCGACCGGCCGGAGGACGGTGCCGAAACGGAGGCCGCCGCCAGGGCGAACGCCCTCAAGGTCCTCAGCCGGCTCAGGGTCCCGGCCCACGCCGATCTGCGCGGCGCCCTGCTGGCCGGGGAGGACCTCTCCTACCGCGACTTCTCCGGTGTGGACCTCACCGGTGCCGATCTGACCGGTGCCAGCCTGGCCGGGGCCGGCCTGGCCGGGGCGGTGCTCCGGGGTGCCCGGCTGGCCGGCGCCCGCCTCGCCGACGCCGATCTGACGGGGGCGGACCTGCGGGACGCCGATCTGCGCGGCGCCCGGCTGATCCGCACCACACTGCACCGGGCGCGGGTGGCCGACAGCCGCTGGTACCAGGCGGCGCTGATCAACGCCTCGGCCGAACCCGCCCTGCTGGACACCCCGGAGCTGCGGTTCGCCTCCATCGCGCCCGGGCTGCCCGCGGAACCGGGCCTGCGCCCCTCGGCGGTCGGGGTGCCGTACGGCTATGGCATGCGCACCGGCCGGCTGCCCGAGCCGGTCGCCTTCAGCCCCGGCGGCGAACTCCTCGCCCTGGGCAGCGATGACGGCGGGGTCCTGGTGTGCGACGCGGCCACCGGCACGGCCCTGCGCACCCTCCAGGGCCACACCGGCCGGGTCTATGCCGTGAAGTTCCGCGGCCAGGTGCTCGCCACCGGCGGGGCGGACGGCGTGGTGCGGCTGTGGGACCCGGTCGCCGGGACCTGCCGCCATGAACTGGAGGTCCACCGCGACGGGGTGTGGCCGGTCTCCCTGGACGCCTCCGGCACCCGCCTGGCCACCGGGGACCCCGAGGGCACGGTCACCCTCTGGGACACCGCCACCGGAACCGTCGCCCACCGGCTGCCGGGCCACCGGCCTCCCGTCTATACCGCCGTCTTCAGCCCCGACGGCAGCGTGCTGGTCACCGGTGACGCCGAGGCGGCCGTACGCCTGTGGGACACCGCCACCGGCAGTCTGCTTGGTGAGCTCCCGGGCCACCAAGGGGCCGTCTACCGTGCCTCGTTCAGCCCGGACGGCTCGCTGCTGGCCACCGGTGACCGGGGCGCGGACGGACCCGGCACCGTCCGCGTCTGGCAGGTCGCCGAACGGCGGCTGCTCCACCGTCTGACCGGCCACACCGGCCGGGTGTACACCCTCGCCTTCCATCCCGGCGGCCGGCTGCTCGCCAGCGGTGACACCGAGGGGCAGATCAGGCTGTGGGACCCGGTCGCCGGCACCCCCGCCATGGCACCGGTGCGCACCCGGGGCGGCGCGGTGTACCAGGTGGTGTTCGACGCCGGCGGGACCCTGCTGGCCGCGGGCGACAGCGACGGCGAGGTCCGGCTCTGGCAGCTCGGCCGGGAGTCCGGGGACTGGTCCGCCGCCCCGCTGCGCCGGCAGCCCGACGACCACCAGGGGTCGGTCTGGGCCTGCCAGTTCCGCCCCGGCGGCGGCTCGGACGGGGGCCCGCTGCTGGTGTCCGTGGGCAACGAGGGAGTGGTCCGGCTGTGGGACGCCTCCACCGGGCAGGGCCGGCGCATTCTGCGCGGGCACGGACGCAAGGTGACGGGGCTGGCGTTCAGCGCGGACGGCGGCCACCTGGCCGCCTGCGGCAACGACGGCGTGGTACGGCTGTGGGACCCGGCCACCGGCTCCCGGGTACGTGAACTCACCGGTCGTGGGGGCCACTTGGTGTCGGCCGTGTTCCATCCCCGCACCACGGTGCTCGCCACCGTCAGCAGCGACGGCGACGTCTACCTCTGGAACACCGTCACCGGTGAGTACGAGCGCGAACTCGACGCCGAGACCGACCATGTGTGGGCCGAGGCCTTCAGCGCCGACGGCGAACTCCTGGCCACCGCCAATGACGACGACACGGTCCGGCTGTGGTACCGCAGCACCGGCACCCAGGTGACCACCCTGGCCCAGCACCGGGGCCGGGTCCGCTCGATCGCCTTCCGGGCCGACGGCTCCGCGCTGGCCACCGGCTGCGATGACCGCTATGTACGGCTGTGGGACCACGACGGCAGCCGGCTGCTGGCCGAACTCGGCGGCCATACCGACCGGGTGTACGCGGTGGTCTACGGCCCCGGTGACGCCTGGCTGGCCAGCGCCTCCTGGGACGGCCAGGCCATCGTCTGGCGGGACGGCGCCCTCGTCCACCGCCTGCGCGGCCACACCGGCCGGCTGTGGGCCGCCGCCGCCCACCCGTCCCGCCCCCTGCTGGCCACCGGCGGCGACGACCGGACCGTCCGGCTCTGGAACCCCGAGACCGGCACCGACACCTGCCAACTTCCCGGCCACACCGGCCGGATCCTCGCCCTGGCCTTCAGCCCCGACGGCTCCCTCCTGGCCAGCGGCGGTGCGGACGGCACGGTCCGCCTGTGGACCGTCCCGGAGGACGGGGCACCCCCCGCACTCCGGGCCACCCTGGTCGGCGTACCGGGCGGCTGGGCGGCCCTCACCCCGTCCGGCGGCTACAAGTACGACGGTGACATGGCGGGCGAGTTCTGGCATGTGGTGGGGATGTGCCGGTTCGAACCGGGGGAGCTGGATGAGCATGTGCCGGGGGTGCGGAGGCTGGCCTCGGATGAGGGGATCGCCTAGCGGCGGGCTTCGGTTGCCGCCCGTCCAACCGGACGCCATCCGGCGGGGGTTCGCGTGACGTGCTTCCCGTGCCGGGCCGCTGTGTCGCGTGGTGAGTGCGGGCCGTTTGTGGCTGGTCGCGCCCACGCGGCGGAGCCGCATGGCACCGCCGCCCCGCGCCCCTTACGGGGCGCCCCTCAGTCCTTCCCGAGCACGGCGCGAATCACATGACGCGCATTGGACGCCATCCCCGAATTCGTCTCGCGATAGTACGGCAGCGCGATCAGCGCCTGGGACAGGGCGCGTGCCCGCCCTCGAACCCAGGTCGCGTCGTCCACGTCCAACGCCTCGCGGAAGACCGCCCGTGCGTCGGCCGGCAGCAGATTCCACGCCGGGAACAGATCGCAGGCCGGATCGCCGGCCCCCATGCACCCGAAGTCGATGACCGAGGCCAGTCTGCCGCCCTCGTCCACCAGCAGATTGCCCGGCATCAGATCGGCGTGCAGCCACACCGGCGGCCCGTCCCAGACAGGGGCCCGCAGCGCGTCCTCCCATACGGCGGCCACGGCATCGCAGTCGACGCCCTCCTCCGGGATCCGGCGCAGTTCCCCGATCGCCGTCCGGGTCGCCGCGTCCAGTGCGGCCAGCGGCCCGCCACGGTGCGCCCGCGGCGCTCCCGGCAGGGTGATGCTCCGCATCGCCACCACGAACTCGGCCAGATCCCCGGCCAGTTGCGAGGGCCGGGCCAGTTTCCCCGCCTCGGGGTTCGCCCCCGTCAGCCACCGGTACACCGACCATGGCCAGGGATATCCCTCGGCCGGCTCCCCGGCCCCGAGCACCTCCGGGATGCTCATGGGTATCCGGGACGCCAGACGGGGCAGCCACTCCTGTTCCAGCGACACATCCCCGGCCCCGCCTGCCACCAGCGGCAGCCGTACCACCATCTCGTCGCCCAGCCGGTACATGGCATTGACCGTGCCTCCGGAGGGGAACCGCTCCACCGCCGAACCCGCCCACTGCGGGAACTGCCCGGCGATCAGCCGCATGACGAGATCGTCGTCGATGGGATGCGTGCCGGGGTGCATCTGCCCTGTGCTCATGGGGCGCCATCCGACCGCCGGCCGCCACCGGCCGTCAATCGCTGTTCGGCCGCGGACGGACAACTCGCTTTGCCGCCACAGGTTTTGGGCATCGGCCGGCCTTGAGAACACGCCACCGAGGCCGCCGAGGCCCGCACGGACAGGAACCTCCCCCATGGCACTCCCCGACCAGAAGGTGGCCCGGCGCTATCTGGCCGGGCACACCTCCTACGCCCACCAGCAGATCGTGCTGCCGGCCGTGCTGTGCGTCACCCGGCGGGACCCCGCTGCCGCTGGGCTGCCGTCGCCCGCCGCACTGACCGATCCCGGCGACGAGGAACTGCTCGCCTCCATGGCCGCGTTCGGTGCCGCCCTGCACCGGGCCACTGAGGGCGGTACCCCGAGCTCCGCCGAGCAGGCGCTGGAGAAGATCCGGGCCACCGAGGCCGAGCCGAATTTCGTCACCCCCGGCGATCTGGGGCACAGCCCCTCGCTCACCGAGCGAGTCCGGCTGGCCGCCGGTGGCAAGAAGGGGGGTTCGCCGATCTCGGGGCTGCTGAACCGCGGTTGACGGGCACGGGCGGTGGTGCGGGCGGGCAGCGGTCCGGCGTCAGGGCGTCAGGGCGTCAGGCAGGAGTGGAAGAGGTTGTCCGGGTCCCATCGCGCCTTGAGCTCCCGCAGACGGTCCCAGTCGGCGGGGACGTAGCAGCGCCGTGCGGCGTCGGGGCCGGCTTCCAGGTCGGCCTCGGCGATGTAGTGGCCGCCACGCCCCGGGGGGTCCGCGCCGTTCATCATGGCCCGTAGCCATGGGAGGTTGGCCTCGTCCGCGGCCGGGTCGTCCCAGATGGCGTAGCAGGCGAGGTAGGACTGGCCCAGTGGCGCGAAGGCCATGTTCCGCAGGAGCGCCGGGTCTTCGGATACCGGCTGTACGGGGGCGAGTACCAGGGAGTGGCCGGAGGGGGCGCGGGCGATCGCCTCGGCGGTCCGGGTCAGCTGGGTTTCATAGGTCTCCGCCGACCACAAGGTGTCGGCCGCGTAACGGTGTTGCGGCGGCCATACGGCGGCGGCGCCCGCGTGCAGGGCGGCGAACGACGTGGGCTCGGGCGGTTGCCGAGAAAGGGCGCCGGCGGCGAAGGGGCAGGCGGCCACGGGGGCGAGTGAGGCGAGGGCTTCCTCGCGCGTCCCGGCGAAACAGGTGGCACCGACCTCGATCCGGGGCCCCGCGGGGGCCGTCGCGGTGGGCTTGCCCAAGGCCCTCAGCACCAGGGCCACTTCGACGTTCGGCGGGAGTTGGCGTGTGGTCCGTTCCGCCCAGCCCGCCACTGGGCCGGCTTCGGACAGTGCGAAGGTCAGACTCGTCGTCATGATGGACGCCGGGCGGGGGTGCAGGCGGAGCCGGAAGCGGGTGACGACGGCGAAGAAGCCGGGCCCCGCGCCCCGGGCGGCCCAGAAGAGATCACTGTGGTCCGTCTCGGAGCACACCACCGTCCGGCCGTCGGCCGTGACGACCTGGATCTCCTGGACGTCGGCGCAAGCGGGGCCCCACGCACGGGAGTTCCAGCCGAGGCCGCCGCTGAGCAGATAACCACCCACCGCGACGGTGGGGCAGTGCCCCACGGGGAAGGCCAGTTGATGCGGGGTGAGGGCCGCGACCAGTTCCTGACCGGTTGCGGCGGGCCCCACCGTCGCGGTGGCCGATCCGGGGTCGACGTGGCACTGGGCGAGCCGTGACAGGTCCATCAGCAGCCCGCCGTCGCGGAGTTGGCTGCCGGACCAGTTATGGCCGCCGGAGAGCACCGACACCCGCAGCCCTTGGGTACGGGCGTAGCGCAGGGCCTGCCGGACGTCCTGTTCGGATCCGGGCCGCGCGATGGCCGCGGGGAACCGCTCGGGTTTGCGGCCGTTCCACACCGCGCCGGCTCGGGCGCTCTCATAACCGCGGTCGCCGCGCCGGATCAGCGCCGCCTCGATTTCCGCTTCAGACATCGCGCTCTCCTCCGGGTAGCCGGCATGGGAGCGGTCAGTGCGTGATCAGTCCGAAGACGGCGATGCACAGCAGATAGCCGAGCACCACCACTGCCGCTCCCGCCACATGGACGCGACGGCCACGTGCGCGCCCGGGCACCAGCCAGAAGGCCAACGCCCTGTTCACCAGGGGCATCAGCAGCCAGGTCAGTGCACTGACGCTCAGTACGTTGCCGATAAACAGTCCGAGATAGCCGGGAACACCGAGCCGCGTCAGCTCGGCTCCCTCGGTCAGGGTGAGCACCATCACGGTGGGATAGAGGGCCAGCAGCACGCACATGGCCTGTTTCCAGTTGGGCGGAGCGGCGCCCTGCGCCCCCTCCCCGAAACGGAACCAACCGCTGAACGACGAGCCGACCTTGCGCACGTCATAGGAGTAGAAGTAATTGCGCCCCTCTTCCAGCAGTGCCTTTCGGACATCGGAGGCGAGCCATTCGTCGAGATGTTCGCGGGAATCGAAGCGGAAGGCCACCACCCAGCGCTCCTGGACTCCCGCGACCGGCTTGAACAGCTCGGATCCCATAAAGCCGGGCGCCTTCTCCTGCGCCTTGAGGGTCTTGTCCTGCCAGCGCAGAAAGCGCTGTTCCTGGCCGGGCTTGACCACATGGGAGACAACGGCCGTGACGGCCTCCGGAGGCCGCTGGGGAAGGGCGCCGCCATGGAGCACTTCCTGGGTCGGGGGCTCCTCGAACAACTCCTCTGCCTCGGCGAGCAGTTCCTGTCGCTGCCGTGAGTTCAGCCAGGCGGTCAGGGGGCCGATGCCGGAGAAGCGGAAGACGGCCACCCACTCGTTCTCGTCACCGGCTTCCGGGGAGTACACCTCGGCGGCCTCGAAACCGTCGAATGCGCGGGCCGCATCGTTCGCCCTGTCCTGCCAGCGCCGATAGTCGTCGACGCGCCCGGCACGCACCTTCTGCGTGGTCACCACGGTCGCACTGTCAGCCCCGGAGTCACGGCTTGCACGCGAACTCACCTTGATTACCCTAGACGTATAGGATTTATACGGCAAATCGGACGCCGATCGGAGATGCGTGATGGAACACAGAGAGCTCATCACCGAAGCGGTACGGCTCGCCACCGAGTCGGTGGAAAAGGGCTGGGGCGGGCCGTTCGGCGCAGTGATCAGCCGTAATGGCGATATTGTCGCGCGCGGCCAGAACCGGGTCCTGCTGACCGGCGACCCCACGGCTCACGCGGAGATCGAGAGCATTCACAAGGCAGTGCAGTTTCTCAATCCCGAAGCGCCGTCGATCTCGGAAGAGCACCAGAACGAAAGCACCCTGGAATATGTGCCCCGCCCCGAAGGGTCACCGGACCCGGTTCCCCAGCGGGCACGGATGCTCCAGGGCTGCTCCATCTACATCAGCGGCGCCCCGTGCCCGATGTGTATGAGTGCGATCTACTGGTCGCGGATGGACGCCGTTTACTTCAGCTGCAGCCTGGATGACACACGCCGTATCGGCTTCGACGACGCCTACCAGTACGAGGACTTCCAGAAGCCGCTGGACCAGCGGCGGATCAAGATCGAGCAGATCCACCCCGAAATCGGCGCCCTGGCCTACGACACCTGGACCAACAAGCCGGACCGGCACGCGTACTGACCGTCCGCCCGGCGCGGGCTGGTGCGCGTCCGGCCCGCCAAGTTCCCTATCCGGCGGGGTCCTGCCTGCGGAAGAGCTCAGGACGGAGGGAGGGGCTCAGTAAACGGGCCGGTCAGCCGGCTCCGCGGCCTACTTGCCCTGCTTCTCCTTCTCGTCCTTCTTCTCCTTGATCCGGGCCGCTTCCTTGCGCACCTCGGCCTGGGTGGCGCGCTCCTTCTGCAGCCACTCGGGAGACTCCTGCTTCAGCGCCTCGATCTGCTCGGTGGTCAGCGCCTCGGTGATGCCGCCGCGCGCCAGGCCGGAGATGGAGACGCCCAGCTTGGCGGCGACCACCGGCCGGGGGTGCGGACCGTTGCGGCGCAGCTCACTCAGCCACTCGGGCGGGTCGCTCTGCAGGGCGTTGAGTTCGTCGCGCGAGACGGCACCCTCCCGGAACTCGGCGGGGGTGGCCTCGAGGTACACACCCAGCTTCTTGGCCGCGGTCGCGGGCTTCATGGTCTGGGTGCTCTGGTGCGACTTCATGACGTCAAGGATATCGAGCATGTGCGCCGGCTCCGACCACGCCGGTAACCTGGCCGGGTGACAGGCACGGAAGCACCCTCTTCGTTTCGGCTCGCCTACGTTCCGGGCGTGACACCCGCCAAGTGGGTGCGGATCTGGCAGGAGCGGCTGCCGGAGATCCCCCTTGACCTGGTGCAGGTACCGGCCGCCGAGGCGACCGGCGTCCTGCGGCGCGGCGAGGCCGACGCGGGCTTCCTCCGGCTGCCGGTGGACGGGACGGACCTGTGCGCCATCCCGCTGTACACCGAGACCACCGTGGTGGTGGCTCCCAAGGACCACCTCGTGGCGGCGGTGGACGAGGTGTCCGCCGCCGACCTGGCCGACGAGGTCGTCTTCCATCCGCTGGACGACACCCTGGACTGGGAGCACCCGCCGGGACGGCCCGCCATCGAGCGTCCGGCCACCACCGAGGACGCCATCGAGCTGGTGGCGGCCGGGGTGGGCCTGCTGGTGGTCCCGCAGTCGCTGGCGCGGCTGTACCACCGCCGTGACCTCACCTACCGGCCGCTGCTGGACGCGCCCCAGTCGCGGGTCGCCCTGTCCTGGCCGGAGGAGGCGACCACCGACCTGGTGGAGGACTTCATCGGCATCGTCCGCGGCCGGACGGTCAACAGCTCGCGCGGCCGCCGCTCCGCCGACCGGGCCGCGGCTCCGGCCGAGCCGAAGCGTGAGCCGAAGAAGAAGCGCCCGGAGACCGGTGGTGCGCGGCGCAAGCCCGCGGCCGCCAAGGGTGCGCGCGGCGGTTCCGGCACCGCCGGGTCCGGCCGGCGGGGCAAGCCCCGCCGCCGGTCGTAGCCGCTCACAGCCGCTCCCGGGGCCGTTGTCAGTGGCGGGTGGGATGGTGATCCCACGACGGACTCGCAGCCGTCGCGGATCTTCGGCCCAGGGAACAGGAGCAGTCCCATGCGCATCGTGGTCAGTGAGTTTATGAGCCTGGACGGTGTGGTGCAGGCGCCGGGCGGCCCCCAGGAGGACACCGATGGCGGCTTCGCCCACGGCGGCTGGTCCCACCCCTTCTTCGATCCCGAGGTGATGGGCGGCGCCATCAGCGAGGCGGCGGCCACCACCGAGGCCCTGCTGTTCGGGCGCCGCACCTGGCAGACGATGGCCGCGGCCTGGCCCGAGCGGGCCGGGGACCCCTTCGCCGACCATATGAACTCCGTCCCCAAGTACGTGGTCACCAGCACGCTCAAGGATGACGAGCTGACCTGGGAGAACACCCGGCGTATCCCCGGCGGCCAGGCCATCGCCCGGATCCGGGAGCTGCGGGCCGCCGAGGGCGGCGACCTGTGTGTGATGGGCAGCCCCACCCTGGTGCGCGCCCTGCTGAGCGAGGGGCTGGTCGACGAGCTGCTGCTCATGATCATTCCGGTGTTCCTGGGCGGCGGGAAGCGGCTCTTCCCCGAGGACGGCGAGCTGCGCACCCTGGAGCTGGTGTCGACCGTGACCAGCGGCACGGGTGTGCAGGTGAGCCGGTACCGGCCGGTGCGGGGGTGAGCTGACCGTCCCGCTCCCCCGGCGAGCGGCCGGGGCGGGTGCCCAACCCCCTGGGCTGGGCACCGAGTTGGGGCGCGACCCCCGTTTGTGTTGCACATGAGGGCGGTCGCCCGCAGCCGCGCGGGCCCGGTCAGGCGAGGGACACCAGCGCGCGGTACTCCTCGCTCCACACATCCTCGTCCGCGTCCGGCAGCAGCAGCACACGGTCCGGGCGCAGGGCGTCGATGGCGCCCTCGTCATGGGTGACCATCACGATCGCGCCGGGGTAGGAGCCGACGGCCGCCAGGACCTCGCCCCGGGAGGCCGGGTCGAGGTTGTTGGTCGGCTCGTCCAGCAGCAGGACATTCGCTCCGGAGTGGACCAGTCCGGCCAGGGCCAGGCGGGTCTTCTCGCCGCCGGAGAGCACTCCGGCGGGTTTGCCGGCGTCGTCCCCGCCGAACAGGAACGCCCCCAGCACGCGCCGTACTTCGCCGTCCGTCAAGTGCGGGGCGGCGGCGGCGAGGTTCTCCCGGACCGTGCGGCCGGCGTCCAGCGTGTCGTGTTCCTGGGCGAAGTAGCCCAGCCGCAGGCCGTGTCCATGCACCACCCGCCCCGTATCGGGCCGCTCCTGGCCGGCCAGGATGCGCAACAGGGTGGTTTTCCCGGCGCCGTTGAGGCCCAGGATCACCAGCCGGCTGCCCCGGTCCACGGCCAGGTCCACCCCGTCGAGGACCTGGTGGCCGCCATAGGACTTGGCCAGGCTGATCGCGCCCAGCGGCATCCGGCCGCAGGGGGCCGGCTCGGGCAGCCGGATCCTGGCGACCTTCTCGGTGCGCCGGGCCGGTTCCAGCTCGGCGAGCATGCGGTCGGCCCGGCGCGCCATGCTCTTGGCCATCACGGCGGTGGCCGAGCGCGCCTTCATCTTGTCCGCCTGGGCGTGCAGGGCGGCGGCCTTGCGTTCGGCGCTCGCTCGCTCCCGGGTGCGCCGCCGCTCGTCCGCCTCCCGCTGAGCCAGGTAGGCGGCCCAGCCGGTGTTGTGCACATCGATGGCCGCGCGGGTGGCGTCCAGGTGGAAGACCCGGTTGACCACCTGCGCCAGCAGGTCCACATCGTGGCTGATCACCATCAGGCCGCCCTGGTGGCCATGGAGGAAGGTGCGCAGCCAGCCGAGGGAGTCGGCGTCCAGGTGGTTGGTCGGCTCATCCAGCAGGAGGGTGCCGCGCTGCCCGGCGCACAGGATGCGGGCGAGTTCCACCCGGCGCCGCTGGCCGCCGGAGAGGGCGCCCACCGGCTCGGTCAGCACCCGGTCGGGCAGGCCCAGTCCGGCCGCCACCCTGGCCGCCTCGGCCTCGGCCGCATATCCGCCGCCGGCCTGGAAGGCGGCCTCGGCGCGGGCGTAGTCGTCCATCGCCCGCCGCAGCGCCGCCGGCCCGGCCGCCGCGGCCATCGCGGACTCGGCGGCGCGCAGCCGGTGCAGGGCACGGTCCAGCCCGCGGGCGGACAGGATCCGGTCGGTGACGGTCATGGCGGGGTCGGCCGCCCGGGAGTCCTGGGCCAGGTAGCCCACCGGCCCGGTGTGGGTGACGGTCCCGGCGGCGGGCCTGGTCCGCCCGGCGAGGGCGTTCATCAAGGTGGTCTTGCCGGCCCCGTTCCGGCCGACCAGGCCGATGCGGTCGCCGGGAGAGATGGTGAAGGAGAGGCCGGACAGCAGCAGGCGCGCGCCCGCGCGCAGCTCTGCACCACGAACGGTGATCATGGGATGACGCTCCGAAATAGCGAAGGGACACACTTCTGGTGCGGAAGCGGGTCCCTGGCTAGGAAATTCGGGGCGTAGACATGGGGCCACGGTAGGCGAGGGGCGGGATGCGGCGCATCCGGTTTTCGGGGTGCGCGCGGCCGCCGGTGTCTCTCGTCGCGTTCATGGGCGCCCCGCACAGCGTGCGAACCGTCACTCCATAGCGCTGACCTGGGCCGGAAGGGTGGACATCCCGTGGCGTTGTCATGCAACGTTCACCTTGCAGTCACCTGCGCGCCCACCCCGCTCCCACCTCCGCGCGGTTCGGCGTAGCAGAGTTCGGCCGGCAGCGGGAAGTGCACATCCTCCCGCCGGAAGAGACGGAGACATCGACATGTCAGGTTCCCCACGCCGCCGTTGGCCGGCAGCCGGGATGTTCAGAGCGTCAGCCGCGGTCGCAGCCGGGGCGGCGCTGGTGTTCACCGGCCTGGGAGCGCCTCCGGCGTCTGCGCAGGCCGCCCATGGCAACGCGCCCAAGAAGCCGGGCCATGTGTGGACGATCATCCTGGAGAACAAGTCCTACGAGGCCACCTTCACCGGGCTGAACCAGAACAGCTACCTGTGGAAGACGCTGCCGCGCTACGGGGAGCTGATGCGGCAGTACTACGGCACCGGGCACTACAGCCTGGACAACTACATCAGCCTGGTCTCCGGCCAGGCACCCGCGCCGGACAACCAGGACGACTGCGGGCAGTACAAGGACGTCAAGCCCGGCACCCCGGCCGCCGACGGCCAGACGCTGGCCTCCTCCGGCTGTGTGTACCCGTCGCGGGTGAAGACGCTGTTCAACCAGCTCGACGCCAAGCATGTCCCGTGGAAGGTCTACGCCCAGGACATGGGCAACGACGACAAGCGGGAGAACGTCTACCAGTGCGGCATACCCGGCAGCCCGTCCGGTGACGGCGTGCCGGACCCGGGCGGCGCCACGGCCAAGGACCAGTACGTCGCCAAGCACAACCCGGCCGCCTGGTTCCACTCCGTCATCGACAATCCCAAGGACTGCGCCCGGGTCGTCCCGCTGAACGGCCGGCCGAAGCAGGCCGGGCACAAGGCGCTGTCCGGGCTGGCCCAGGACCTGAAGAAGGAGTCGACGACTCCGCGCTTCAACTGGATCACTCCGAACAACTGCTCCGACGCGCACGACGCGACCTGCAAGGGCGACAACCTCTCCGGCGACCCCAAGGACCACCAGGGCGGCCTGTACGCCTCGGACAAGTTCCTGGAGAAGGTCGTCCCGCAGATCATGTCCTCGCCCGCGTTCCAGCACGACGGCATGATCCAGATCCTGTTCGACGAGGCCTTCCCGCCGTACAAGATGTACGGCAACTCGATCGCCGACTACACCGGCAACAAGGACAAGAGCCTCAACACCCCGACCGACACCGCCCAGTCGGTGGTGGCCTGCTGCAATGAGCTGCCCGGGCCCAACACCACCCAGCCCGGCTTCCAGGCGTTCGGCCAGGACACCACGCCCGGCGGCGGCATCACCGGCTCGGTGGTCATCTCCCGCTTCATCAAGCCGGGTTCCATCAGCGACCAGCCGTACAACCACTACAGCTGGCTGCGCAGCATGGAGGACCTGTTCGGCATCAACCACGGCGGCACCGACGGGCATGGGCACCTCGGGTACGCCGCGGCCGACGGGCTGCGCCCCTTCGGTGCCGACGTCTACAACAACCCCTCCGGCCGGGCCCTGCCGCCCGCCGACTCGGGCAGCGTCGTCTACCCCGCCACCGCGCGGGCCGACGAGCCGCAGCACCCCGTCGTCGGGGGCACGCGGAACCGATGAACTCCCCGCGCCACACGGCGCCGAGCCGGGCGGGCTTCGGCCTGCCCGGCCTCCGCCGCCGCTCGCTGACCGCCTGCTCGCTCGCCCTGGCGGCCGCCGTCCTCACCACCGTCACCGGCTGCGGCGGCACCCATAAGCCGTCCGACCGGTCCACCGATGACGCGGCCCGGACCGTCCAGAGCCTGGGCTCCGTGCCGATCCCCTCGGCCCCGGCCGGCCAGGCCACCCCCACCGCCGACGAGAAGCACCTGCAACTGGTCGCCGTGGGCTCGGCGGTACGCGCCCAGCTCCCCGAGGGAACCGCCCTGATCCGGGCGTCCGGCCCCACCGAGAACCTGCCCGCCCCCACGGCCGGCGGCAAGCCCCCGGAGCAGACCGCGGGCACCTTCACCATCACGCTCGACCAGGCCACCGCGCCGCTCACGGTACGCGCCGAGGACTTCAGCTCCCGCGATGAGGAGGGCAAGGACATCGCCCTGGCGCCGGCCGGGGACGCGTCGGTGACCGCCGGTCCGGGGCACCCGGCCACCCTCACCCTGACCGGCACCTTCCACGCCGGTGCCGCCCAGCTCACCTGGCGTCACGATCAAAAGGCCGTGGCCGTCTGGGACTTCAACATCGAACTGGACTGATCCGGGCCGCCGCCCCACCGGACGCCCCCGGAGGGGCGGCGCCGCAGGCCTTCCGCAGGAGAGGTCACCTCTCACTCCCCTGCGGTGCCGGCGAGGCGAACACTTCGGGGTCCGGGGCGACTTCAGGATTCCGCGTGGGTCCTGATGCCGTCGAGGGTCGAGCGGATGCCCTTTTCCAGCATGCCCAGCCGCATACCCACGAGCTCCTCCTCGCGTTCGGGCCGGGCCGCGATCGCCTGGACCAGATACGAGGCGCCCGCCCCGATGGCGACCGACTGGCGCAGCCGGGTGCCGCCCTCCTCGGGCTCCAGCTCGAACCGCCAGCGGGCGACGGGGCGTTCATAGCCGCCGTCGCTGCTGCGGACCTCCCAGCCGAAGGCGTGCCCCGGCCGGTAGTCGAAGACTCGGGAGACGGTCTCCCAAGTACCCAGGAGCTCATTGCGGTTGCGGCCGACGAAGGTCGCACCGACGGCCGGCCCGGTGGCGCCGTCCAGCCACTCGGCCTCGTACAGTTCCCCGCCGAACCTGGTCGGCGTGGTGATGTCGCTGACCAGGTCCCAGACCCGGTCCGGGGACGCGGCCACATGCACATCCGCCTCGAACTCAGGGCCGTCCGCCAACCGCACCATCGCCATCCTCCCCACAGTACCGTCGCATTGACGCCGGACACGCTAGCGGTCCGGAGGGGGGCTCCGCTACTCCTCGACGGACCTGGCGGGGACGCCCGTCCGCCGGCCGAGGCGGGCCCGGGCGTCCTGGTCGTAGCGGCATCGGGGGCGCAGGTTGGCCCGTTCGCTCAGCAGGGTGCGGGCGAGATCATGGTGTCCGGCGTGCAACGCGGCCTCCACCAGGGTCCGTTGCAGGGCGTCCCGCTGGGCGTGGCTGCCGCCGAAGTCCTGGAAGCGGTGGCGCAGCGGCAGCAACAGCTCGGCCGCCTCGGCGTACCGCCGCTGCCCATAGGCCACCAGCGCCCGGCACACCGGCAGGCCGATCTCGGCGGTCATCGGGATATTGGACCGTTCCGGATGTGTGACACAAGCGTCCCGCAGCCACAACCGCCGCTCCCGGATGAGCTCTTCGGCCTCGGCGAAGCGGTCGGCCCCGACATAGGCCATCACCGCGTGGACATCGTTGAAGGCGTAGTAGGCGCCGTCCTGCCGCCGCGCCCAGGCGTCGGCCAGGGCGGGCCAGCGGCCGCCGGTGTCGGTGCCCTCCAGATACAGCCGCCAGAGCAGCGAGGCGGCGTCCAGGAGCTCCATGGCCACCCCGGCCGAGCCGTCATGGTGCACGGCGGCGTCATAGACGGCCAGTACCTCGGGCGTCCGGCCCGTCTCCAGCAGATACAGGGCGTAGTGCCACCAGTTGTGCACATTGAGGTAGTTACCGGCCGACCAGTCCTCGGTGCGGGCGTCCAGGTAGCGGATGCCGTCCTCGGGGCGGCCCTGCATCTCAAAGGCATGGATGACGGCGTGGATGCCCCAGACATCGCGCGCGTTGCGCTCCACGGCCGCCAGGCCCACCCCTTCGGCCAGGTCGTAGTGCCCGGCCTCTTCCAGGCCGAAGGCGTACATGCCCTGAAGCAGCCCATAGTGCGGATCGTCCGTGTCCCAGGCGGAGAGCGCACCGCCGATGCGGTCGCGCAGCAGCGGGGCATTGCCGGTGAAGAAGTCGATCTGGTGGCCGACTGCGAGGGCCAGGGCGTCCCTGGGGCAGGCCACGGCCAGCTCGGCGAGCAGCCGGCCGGCCTGGTGCAGGTCGCCCTCCAGCCAGTGGGAGACGGCCGCCAGGTGCATACGCTCGCGCGGGGCCAGGGCGGCCACCGGCGCCTCCCGGCGGTAGGCCGCGAAGGCGGTGGCCGCCTCGGCCGCGTCCTTCTCCTCGGTGCCCAGCAGGCCGAGGTACGCCCGGAAGACATGCCCCATGGCGGACCGCGGCGAGGCGTCGAGCAGCGCGCCGACCTCCGCGACCACCTCTTCGCGGAAGAAGAGCAGGTGGTCCAGGGCCTGCTCATAGTGCCGCACGGCCTGGGCGTCGGTGTACGTCATGGGGTGCGCGTGCCGGTCCGTAACCACTGTGCGTGCCCTCCCGCCGGGTTGCCTGGTGCGCAGGGATTCCTGCCCCGGCGGGTGGCCCGCAACCTTGCCCCCGGACGGGGCGCGCCCACGCGGTGGAGCCGCATGGTGCGGCCGCCCGGTGCCTCAACCGCTCAGGTCGCGGCCGGAATCGACGGCTCGTCCGCGCGCCGGGGAACCGGCGGCCGGGACGGGGCCATGGGGCTGCGTACCAGGGCCAGCGCCACCAGCCCGCCGAGTACTCCCAGCACCCCGGAGACCCAGAAGACATCCCGCAGCCCGTCGGCGAAGGCGGTGTGCACCAGGTGCTCGACCGTGCCGCGCCGCGCGGGCGCCGTGTGGGCGATCAGCGGGGCGGCCTGCCCGCCGGCCAGGGCGTCGGCGGAGAGGCCGCCGCCATGGTGGCGCAGGGATGCGGTCAGTCCGGCGTGGAAGACCACGCCCAGGACCGCGATGCCCAGGGCGTTGCCGAGCTGACGGGCGGTGTTCACCGCACCGCTGGCCATGCCGGCGCGCTCCGGCGGCACCGCCGCCATGGCGGTGGAGGCCAGTACCGGCATGCTCACACCGACCCCGATGCCGGTCACCAGGAACCCGGCCACCAGCACCGTCCAGGTGGACCCGGCGCCGATGACGGTCATCAGCAGGGCGCCGCCGCCGATCAGCAGCATGCCCACGCCCAGGGTCAGCCGGGGCGAGACCCCGTGGAGGTAGCGCCCGCCGAGCGTGGCGAGGGCAAAGGACGCGGTGCTCATCGGCAGGCAGGCCAGTCCGGCCGCCACCGGGCCCATGCCCCGTACCGACTGGAGCCAGAGCGAGGTGTAGGCGAGGTAGGAGAACGCGGCCACCGACAGCAGCACCGCGACGATCATGAGGCCGGTGAACGAGCCCCGGCGGAACAGGGCCAGGTCCAGCATGGGCTGGGCCCGGCGCGGCTCCAGCACCAGGAAGACCAGCAGCGCCACGGCCGCCAGGCCGAACAGTCCCAGGGTGGCGCCGGAGGCCCAGCCGTAGTCGGCGCCCTTGATCAGGGCGTAGGTCAGCGCACCGGCCGCCATCGTGAAGGTGAGCATGCCCGGCAGGTCCATCCCCCGGCCCCGGGGGCCGCCGCCCGTGGCCGGCACAAAGCGTGCGGTCATGGCGATGGCGAGCACGCTGATGGGCAGGTTGACAAAGAAGATCCAGCGCCAGTCCAGGTACTCGGTCAGCAGTCCGCCCAGGATCGGTCCGGCCGCCGACGCGGCCCCGCTGACCGCGCCCCAGGCGCCGAAGGCCACCCCGCGGTCCCGGCCCTGGTAGAGACGGGCCACCAGGGCGGTGGTGGTGGCCAGCATGGCCGCGCCGCCGATGCCCTGGACGCCCCGGAAGGCGATCAGTACCGCCGGGTCGGTGGCCAGGCCACAGGCCAGCGAGGCCAGGGCGAAGAGCGCCACCCCGGCCATATAGACCTGCCGGTGGCCCACCCGGTCGGCCAGCGACCCCAGCCCCAGCAGCAGCGCGGCCAGCGCCAGGGCGTAGATGTCCATCACCCACTGCAGGTCGGCGAACGAGGTGTGCAGGCTTCCGGCCATGTCGGGCAGCGCCACAACCACGATGGTCACGTCCACCAGCAGCATGAAGGTCCCCAGGCACACCGCGGTGAGCGGCAGCCACTTACGCATCAGAGCACTCCTGTCCGAAATCTTTTGGCCAAGGGTTGGCAACACCGACCAAGCTCGCATGCCACGGCTGGATCCCGAACCTAGCAGCCCGCCCCTGGTGGATTTCCATGACAGCCCGCCCTGTCATGGTGGAAAGATGGAAAGGTGAACATCGAGCAACTGGACACCCTGGACCGCCGGCTGGTCCACGCCCTCTCCCTGGACGGCCGGGCCTCCTTCAGCCGCCTGGCGGCCGTGCTGGGCGTCACCGACCAGACGGTGGTCCGCCGCTACCGCCGGCTGCACGGCGAACGGCTGCTGCGGGTCATCGGGCTGCCGGTCACCGACCGGCTGGGCATGTCCGAGAACTGGCTGCGCATCCAGTGCGCCCCGGGCTCCGCCGTGCCGATCGCCGAAGCCCTGGCCCGCCGCCCGGACACCGGCTGGGTGAAGATCCACTCCGGCGGGTCCGAGGTGGCCTGTGTGGTCCGCTCGCACAGTTCGGACGAACGCGACGCGCTCCTGCTCCAGAAGCTGCCCCGCACCCAGCACGTCACCGGCGTCACCGCGCAGAGCCTGCTGCACATCTACACCACCGAATTCGGCCAGTGGCTGGACGGCCTGGACGGCAGGGGTCTGAGCGAGGAGCAGGTACGGGAGCTGGCCCGCCCGCGCACCACCGGGGACGAGGAAACCCGGCTGGACGCCGCCGACCACGCCATGCTGGCCGTCCTCGCCCGGGACGGCCGCACCGGCTACCCGGAGCTGGCCCGGGCGACCGGCCGCTCGGAGTCCACGGTGCGCCGCCGGCTGGAGCACCTCCGGGAGATCGGCGCCCTCTACTTCGACATCGAGATCCTCCCCGTGCACTTCGGCCTGACCGTCCAGGCCGCCCTGTTCGCCACGGTGGCCCCGCACAACCTGGCCGAGGCCGGCCGCGCCCTCGCCCGCCACCCCGAGATCCCCTGGCTGGCGGCGGCCACCGGCACCACCAACCTGGTGGGCACGGTGGTCTGCCGCGACCGCGGCGCGCTCTACACCTATGTGACCGAGCGCATCGGCGCCCTGAAGACCGTTCAGCAACTGGAGGTCGTCCCGGTGCTCCGCCATGTCAAGCGGGGTGGTCTGCTCACCGATGGCGTCCGGCTCTTCGAACCGCCGGCCGGCTGAGCGGGCGGTGGCACCGGACCTGCCGCACCAGGCGGTCCGGTCAGTGACCCGCGGCCTTGGCCAGGGCGACGGCCGTGCCGATGGCGGCGTCGGCCAGCCCGGTCACCAGGGCGAGAACCCTGCCGCCTCCCATGCGCAGCCCGCCGTACCAGCCCCACGCGAACAGCACCCACACACTCACCCCGGCGGCGATCAGAAGCGCCGTGTGCAGCCGCAGCACCCCCAGGGCGGACAGCGTGATCAGGATCAGCGGTCCGACGGCCGACAGCAGCAGCGGGCTGGAGACATGGAGCGTCGCCCGCAGCTGCTGCCTGCTGAAGCCGATCCCGTGGACGACCCGGTGCGCCTGCCCGTCCGCGACCAGGGACGTCAGCCACAGCCCCACCGCCGTGCCGGCGACCGACGAGGCGGCCCCCACCGGTCCGACCTCCCCGGCGGAGGCCAGGCCCACCACCACCGCGATCATGGTGATCGTCGCGTACAGACGCTCCTTCAGCCGGGACACAAACAGGACCGTGGGATCCGGAGTGTGTCCGGTCGGTGCGGGTGCCGGGGCGGTGCCGTCCATGCCGTTCACCGTAAGGCGGGCCGCCGACGCGGCGGGTCAGCCCTTCCCGGCGCGTCCCCCGCCCAGACCAGTGCCGTACCGGAGGCAACTCCACTGGCGGTGGCCGGGGTTGACCGGCCCGGCATTCACCCGCACCCAGCCCGCCCATTCATACCGGATCTGCCGCGCCGGGGCGAGGAGAGCGGTCAGGCGTAGAGGTACTCCGCCTGCCACTGCTCCTGGGGGCGCCGGTGCAGCTCAAGGTAGGCCGCGGCGATGGCCTCCGGGTCGAACCGCTCATCGCCCGGCGTGATCATCCCGCGGATGGTGACGGTGGTGACATGCACCCCGGCATCCAGCTGCTCGGCGTGCAGCGCCTGCGCATAGGCGCGGAGCGCCGCCTTGCCCACCGAGAGGCTGGCGAAGTCGGGGGACGGGGCCAGGGCGAAGCCGCCGCCGGTGAACAGGACGGTGCCATGGCCGTCCCGGAACGCCGGAATCACGCGGCCGGCGGCCACGGTGGCACCGATGACATTGACCGCGAGGCTGTCCGCCCACTCCTGGGCACTGACCGCGCTGGGGCTGTCGGGCCGGAGGTACGCGGCGTTGTAGACAAGCGCCTCGGGGGCGCCCAGGCCGGCGACGGCCGCGTCCAGGGCGGAGGTCAGCTCGGCGGGGCTCGCGGCGTCCGCCGGGTAGACCTGGGCGGTGTGGCCCTCGTCGAGCAACCGGGCCGCCAGCTCCTTGAGCTTGGCAGCGTTACGGCCGATCAGCGCGACCGGATGACCGGCCTCGGCGAAGGTGCGAGCAATCGCCACGCCCAGACCCGGGCCGACACCGATGACCAGGACAGCGCCTTTTTCACTCATAAACAGAACTCGCCTTTCGGCTAAGGAAATTCAATTGATCCACACGGTACCGGCATCCAGACACTCGGCCACCCGCCGGAGGCGCCCCGTCGGGGGCGCGGCCTACTTGAGGCCATACGCCCGCCAGTTGGCCGGCACATGCCGCTGGAGTTCCGGCGGCCAGTTGTGACTCCGACCGATAGTTGGCGGGCCAAGGACGGATCATCGCAGCTGCGAAGCGCCGGGTGCCTGTTGGCGGCTTTTCCGGACGGTAAATGGCGGCGCCGGCCGACCTGTCCGCGCGCGTCGCGCCAACCGAGAGGCCGGACGAGGTCGCCACCCTGCCTGACGGCTAGTCACATACGCCTCGGAGCAAGCCTGGTTGGCGGCACAGTGCCGACTCCCTCGCACGGAGGCCATCGGCCCTCCGGACTACCTCACCCCTCCCCAACTGTCAGACACACCGATCATCTTCCCTCGATCGCGTGGATCACCGTGGCCTCTCTCGCGGAGGTGCGTTCACCAGTAGGTGTGCGCGATCGATCGAGACAGCAGAGGTGAAGGGTGTCCCCTGGCACGGCGGAAAGCGTCCTGCGGGAGTTGGAACCATCTGTCGAGCGGTTGCTGAACCAGCATCTGGCGGTTGCCCGTGACTGGTTGCCCCACCAGTACGTGCCGTGGAGTGCGGCGAGGGACTTCGACGGGCCGCTGGAAGGCTCGGGCTGGGATCCGGGGCAGTCGGCGCTGCCGCATGCGGTCCAGGACGCCCTGGTCATCAATCTGCTGACCGAGGACAACCTGCCCAGCTACCACTTCGAGATCGCCTCACGGCTCGGCCGTGACGGTGCCTGGGGCACATGGGTCCACCGGTGGACGGCGGAAGAGGACAGGCACTCGTCCGTCCTGCGCGCCTACCTCCACGCCCGGCGGGGCGTGGACCCGGTCGCCCTCGAGGACCTGCGGATGCGGCACGTGGGCAACGGATACCGCAACGACCTGCCGACTCCGCTGCATCTCCTGGCCTACGTCACGGTGCAGGAGCTGGCGACCCGGCAGGCGCACCGCAACACCGGCGCGGCGTGCGGGGACCACGTCGGTGAGGTGCTCATGTGCAGGATCTCGGCCGACGAGAACCTGCACATGCTCTTCTACCGGGGCCTGTACGAGGACGCGATCCGGGCGTTCCCCGACGACGCCCTCGTCGCCCTCGCCGACGTGATCCGCGGCTTCCGGATGCCCGGCACCGAGATCCCCGGCTTCCGGGCGCGCGCCGCGCGCGTGGCCGCGGCGGGCATCTTCAACCTGGACGTCCATCTCGAGTACGTGCTCCAGCCGCTGGTGCGGGCGCTCGGCGTGATGACCACGACCGGGCTGGGGCCGACCGGGCGGGAGGCGCAGGAGCACATCGGCCGGCAGATGCAACAGCTCAAGGCACAGGCATCCCGCGCGCGTGACATCTACGTCCGCCTCAACGCATGCATGGCGTCCGGCCCGGCAACGGAAGAACAGGAGATCCCGGCATGACACAGTCACCGGACCAGGCGGAGCAGTCGGCGCTCCCCGAGAACCTGCTGGCCTTGCTGACCGACCACCTGGGCGTGCATGCACGCCCCGAGAACCTCTCCGCCGGGATGACGTTCGAAAGCCTCGGCATGGATTCGCTGTCGCTGATGGAACTCGTGGTCGCCGCGGAGGAGAAGTTCGCCGTCGTCCTGCCCGAGGACGCACTGGACCTCGCTCCCTCCTCGACCCTCGCCGAGGCGGCTCACGCCTTCCGGAACGCGCGTGCGGTCTGAGGTAGCCGTCACCGGCCTCGGCCTGGTGACCCCTGCGGGTCACACGGCGTCGGCGAACTGGGAGGCCCTGTGCCGGGGCCGTTCGCTCGCCGCGACCGACCCCGAACTGGCGGGCCTTCCCGTCGACTTCTCCTGTCAGGTCCGCGACCTGGACGTCGACGGGGAGCTCGGCCGGCCCCGTGCCCGCCGAACGGACCGTTTCATCCAGTTCGCCCTGATCGCCGCACGCCGGGCCGTCGCCGACGCCGGGCTCGCTCCGTCGTCCTGGCGGGGAGAGCGGATCGGAGTGATTCTCGGCGTCGGGTCGAACAGCCTGAGTTCCTACGTCGGCGAGTTCTGCCGTCTCGGCGCCGGAAAGCCGGAGCGCGTCTCGCCGCTCGCCCTGCCGCGCAGTGTGCCCAACATGGCCGCGAGCGAGGTCGCGATCGATCTCGGTGTCCGCGGCCCCAACTTCACCACCTCCAGTGCCTGTGCCTCGGGCGCGACCGCCATCGGGGTCGCACGCGACCTGCTGCGCTCGGGGACCTGCGACATCGTCCTCGCGGGCGGCAGTGAGTCGGCCCGCTCCCGGATGGCGACGACGTGCTTCACCCGGATGCGGGCCCTCTCCCAGCGGCGCGAGCAGCCGGCTCTCGCCTGTCGTCCGTTCGACGCCGAACGGGACGGAATGGTCCTGGGCGAGGGCGCCGCCGTTCTCGTCCTGGAGCGGCCCGCCACCGCGCGCGCCCGTCGGGCACGGGTCCTCGCCCTGCTGCGCGGCTACGGCGCCGGATCCGACGCGTACCATCCCGTGGCTCCCCACCCGGGAGGGGAAGGGGCGGCCCGGGCCATCTCCGCCGCCTTGGCGGACGCGGGGTGCGGCCCCCGGGACATCGGGCTGGTCAACGCGCATGGCACCGCCACCGTCCTCAGTGACGCCTCCGAGGCGGCGGCCCTCACGCGTGTCTTCGGAGCCGACGCACCACCGGTGACCGCGTCCAAAGGCGTCATCGGCCACACCCTCGGGGCGGCCGGGGCGGTCCAGGCGGCCTATACAGTCCTCGCGCTGCGGCACGGAGCCGTCCCGCCGGTGGCGAACTTCGCGCACCAGGAAGGGGACCACAAGCTCGACATTGTGGCCGGGCACCCTCGCGCGACGGCCGCGGAGGCCGGAATCAGCTGCTCCTTCGGATTCGGCGGCCAGAACGCGGTCCTGCTCTTCACGGCTCCCTGAGCGGATCCGACGACGGCACGGGCCCAGCGGGCGGGAGGGATACACGAGTGGATGCGGTACGGCGGCGGGCGTGGCTCGTGGTGGTGTGCGCCGTGCTCGCCGCGGTGTGCGCCTGGGCACTGGCCCCGGTCGCGCTTTCGGCGCTGGGCACAGGCGGCGCGGTCGCCACGGGAACCGAGGCCGGGCGAGCCGGGCGGCAGGCCGAGCGGCTGGGCGTGCCCTCGCCCGATCTGCTGCTCACCGTGGACCGGCCCGGCGAGGGAGGCGGGACGGGGACGGTCCGGGCAGACGCCGGGGCCGTGGTGAAGACCCTCTCCCGGCATCCGGCCGTACGGGCGGTGTGGTCCGCCCAGACGACCGGCAACACCTGGCTGCGGTCGAAGGACGGCCGGTCCCTGCTCATCGGCGTGCGGCTGAGAGGGACGGACAAGGAACGCAAGACCGCGGCCCCCGATGTCGTGGCCGCCGCACGGTCCGCCGCTTCGGGGGCCCGCGTGGAGCCGAGCGGTGAGGTCTGGACCAACCGGGAGATCGACGAGACGATCGAACACGATCTGCGCCGGGCCGAGTTGATCGCGGCGCCGGTGCTCTTCCTCCTCCTGGTCCTCGCCTATGGATCGGTCGTTGCCGCCTTGCTGCCGGTCCTCGTGGCCGTGACGGCCGTCGGCTGCACGCTTCCGGTCCTGGGTGTACTGGCCCAGTGGACCAATGTGTCACGGGTCGCGGTGAGCGCCGCCTCCGCCGTCGGGCTCGGCATGGCCGTCGACTACAGCCTCTTCCTGCTGGCCCGGGTACGCGAGGAGATGGCACGGGGCGTGGACCGGGAAACGGCGCTGACCGCCGCTCTGCGCTCCAGCGGCCGTTCGGTCGCCTTCTCCGCGGCCGCCGTCACCACCTGTCTGGCCACCGCGATGGTGGTTCCCGTTCCTCTGCTGCGCGGACTCTCCCTGGCAGGGATGGTCGTCACCGTGCTGTCCGCGCTCGTCGCCCTGCTGGTGCTGCCGTCTTGTCTTCGGCTGCTCGGCCCGCGCGTCCAGGCGTGGGATCCGCTGGCACGGTGGCGGCGTACGGACACCGGGGACGACAGCCGCTTCTGGCGGAGGACGACACGCACGGTCACCGCGCGGCCTCTCCTCGCCGGCGGCCTCGCGGTCCTCGCCCTGGGCCTGATGGCGGTCCCGTTCACCCACGCCAGGCTGGGCCTTGTGGACGAGCGCACCCTGCCCCCGTCCGCGTCGGCGGCCTCCGCCGCCGCCCGTGTGGGCCACGAGTTCGCCGTCCCTCCCGAGCGCGTCCTGTCCGTGGTGGTGAGCGGCCCCGGGGCGCGGGACGCCGCGCCGGCCTACGCCGCACGCCTCAACGGTCTTCCGGGCGTGGCGGGCGTACGCGTGGTACGCACCGTCCGGTCCGCCGCGGCAGGGAGGGGGGAGGCCGCCGTGCTGTTGGTCGCCTCTGCCGCGCCACCCGGCACATCCGAGGCGGAGACGCTGGTGCGGAGGGTGCGGGAGGAACCCGCGCCGGGAGCCGTGGCGGTCGCCGGGCGGGCCGCGGAGATCGCGGACAGCTCGACCGCGGTGTGCGGCGCCCTGCCGACGTGCGGGCTGCTCCTGGCGGTGGGACTCATGGTGCTCCTCGGGCTGTTCACCCGCTCCCCCGTCGCCCCCCTCAAGGCCGTGGCCGTGGCGGCCGTCAGCCTCGGGGCCGGTCTGGGGGCGATGGTCCTCCTCTTCCAGGACGGCCACGGCCGTGCCGTGCTCGGCGATTTCACCGCACCGGGTGCGCTGGACGCCTCCACGTTGCTGTTCGTCCTCTTCATCACGCTCGCCCTGTCGGTGGACTACGAGGTCTTCCTGCTCGGCCGCATCCGCGAGGAGTACGAACGCAGCCATGACAACCGCGGCTCGATCGTCGACGGCATCGCGCGCACGGGCCGGCTGATGACCTCGGCAGCCGCGGCCGTGGCGGTCTCGACCGCCGCCATGGGCATGTCCCATGTCGCGCTCCTCAAGCTCATCGGCATCGGTATCGCTCTCGGTGCCCTCGTGGACGCCGTACTGGTACGCGGTGTCCTGGTCCCCGCTGTCATGGCGGCCCTGGGACCGGCCAACTGGTGGACACCACACGGCAGTCGGATCGCACGGCGGACGGCCGTACGCGGGATGACCGCACACGCGAAGGAAGGAGAAGGCTGAGTCAATGAGTCGGTTCACGGAGGGCTTCGCCTGGGGGCCGGACGAACCCTTGCCCCGGGTGACCGTGATCGAGACGGCCGTACCACCCCATCGGTATCGCCAGGAGGACATCATGGCCGCCCTGGCGCGCACCACACTGATGGAATCCCACACGGGGATCCTGATGCTGCGCAAGATCCAGGCCAACGCCGGGGTGGCCACACGGCACTTCGCCCTGCCGCTGGAGCGGCTCATCGAGCTCGACGACTTCACCGAGAACAACCGTTTGTGGCACGACGCCGCCCTGGAACTCGGGGAACGCGCGCTCACCGGGGCCCTGCGAGCGGCGGGGGTGGAGCCGGGCGAGGTCGACGCGGTGATCAGCACCACCGTGACGGGCCTCGCCGTGCCTTCGCTGGAGGCCCGCCTGGCCCACCGGGTGGGCCTGCGGCCGGACGTCACGCGCATTCCCCTGTTCGGGTACGGCTGCGCGGGAGGAGCCGCCGGACTCGCCCGGCTGAACGACTACCTCCGGGCCCACCCGGACCATGTGGCCGTCCTCCTGGCGGTGGAACTGTGCTCGCTGGCGTATCAGATGCAGGACACCTCGATGGCGAACATCGTCGCCGGCAGCCTCTTCGGGGACGGTGCGGCCGCGGTCGTGGCCGTCGGCGGACACCGGGGCGCCGAAGCCGCAGCGGCGGGCCCTCAGCTCGTGGATTCCCGCAGCCGGCTGGTCCCCGACAGCGAGGAAGTACTCGGCTGGGACATCGGATCCCACGGCTTCAGGATCCTGCTCGCCCCCGAGGTGCCCACGCTCACCGAGGAGCATCTGCCCAAGGCCGTCCATGACTTACTCGGTACGTACGATCTGCTGCCGGGCCAGGTCGGAAGCTGGATCGTCCACGGTGGCGGCCCTAAGGTCCTCACCGCCGTGGAGAGGTCCTTCGATCTGCCGCCCGCGGCTCTGGAGGCCACGCGCCGGTCCCTGTCGGAACGGGGCAACCTCTCGTCCGTCTCCGTCCTGGACGTCCTGCACACGACGATGCGGACACCTCCACGGCCCGGTACGCCGGGGCTCGTCGCGGCCATGGGTCCGGGGTTCGCCATCGAACTCGCCCTGGTCCGCTGGTGAACCGCGACTGCCCCGCCCCCTCCCGACGTAAGGAATCGAAAGGAATGGCATCGTGACGGTCCTGGGATCGGGCCAGCTCCCCGCCGGGTTGCCGGCACTCATCGCCTTGATCACCGTGGAGCGCGGCTTCGAACTCCTCGTGGCACAGCGGCACGCGCGCTGGGCCGCCGCCAACGGCGGGGTGGAGTACGGCCGCCGGCTCTATCCGGCCATGGTCGTCCTCCACGTCGGCCTGCTCGTCGGCATCCTGGTCGAGGTCGCGGTGGCCCACCGGCAGTTCGTACCGGCGGTCGGCTGGCCGGCCCTGGCCGCCACCTCCCTGGTCCAGGTGGCCCGGTGGTGGTGCGTGCGGTCGCTCGGCCCACGCTGGAACATGCGCGTGATCGTCGTCCCGGGCATGCCCCTGGAGACCCGCGGCCCCTACCGCTGGCTCCGGCACCCGAACTACGTCATCGTCGTGACCGAGGGCTTGGCCCTGCCCCTGGTCTACAACGCCTGGCTGACCGCCCTCCTCTTCACCACCGCCAACGCAGTGCTGCTGGCCGTACGGCTGCAGGTGGAGAACAGGGCGCTGAGGCTCGCGTCCTAGGTGTACTGACCTTGCCGTTGTCTGCGGCCGGTAGGCGCGGGTGAGCTTGCCGGCCACGCCGAAGTCGGCAAGGACGGCCTTCCAGGCGAGGCCCTTGCGGTAGGCCCGGGCGTTGTCCGTCAGGACCCGCTCGATGCGGTGAATGCCCTGGCCGTGGAAGAACGCGGCCGCGCGGGTAAGGAAGCGCGCAGGTCGCGACCTTCTCATCGGGATGGCTCTCGCTGTAGGCCAGGCGGGAGTGATCGTCGACGGCGGAGTGGACGTAGTCGAAGCCCATGGCGGCGCGGGTGGCCCGGCCGGCCTGACGGCCCAGGGCCTTGTGGCCGCCGCCGTCGGGGGTCCGGCCGCGTTTCTTCACGTCGACATGGACCAGCTTGCCGGGGCGGGCGCGCTCGTAGCGGCGGATCACGGTGCCGGTCGGGCGGTCGAGCCAGGAAAGCCGGTTCATCCGGTGGCGGGTGAGGATCCGGTGCACGGTGGATGCCGGAATTCTGCGGCTGCCGGGGGAAGTGTGCCTCGCCATGCTCCGGAGGCCGGTCCGGCGGGGCGGTCAGGCGACGTTGTCCCCGCCGTAGCCGTTGTCCCCGCCGAACAGCGCGCCCATCGCGGTGTCCTTGCCCGCCGGGCCAGGTCAGGAGCTGGTGAGGATGACGAGTTGCCGGGTCGCCCGGGTCATCGCCACATAGCGGTCGACCGCCCCTTCGATGCCCTCGCCGAACTCCTCCGGGTCGACCAGGACGACCAGGTCGAACTCGAGCCCCTTGGACAGCTCCGGGGTCAGCGAGCGGACCCGGGAGGTCGAGCGGAAGGCGGGGTCGCCGATGACGCAGGCGGTTCCGTCGGCATGTGCGGCGAGCCAGGTGTCGAGGACCGAGGCCAGGTCCGCGGTGGATCCATGGACGACGGGGATGTTGCCGCTGCGGATGGAGGTCGGCACATTGGCGTCCGGGAGCACGGCCCGGATGACCGGCTCGGCTTCCGTCATGATCTCTTCCGGTGTCCGGTAGTTGACGCTCAGGGAGGCCAGGGTGATCCGGTCGAACCCGATCCGCTCCAGCCGTCCCTGCCAGGACTCGGTGAACCCGTGCCTGGCCTGGGCGCGGTCCCCGACGATGGTGAAGCTGCGGGACGGGCAGCGGAGCAGCAGCATCTGCCATTCCGCGTCGGTGAGTTCCTGTGCTTCGTCCACGACGATATGCGCGAACGGGCCGGTGAGCCGGTCCGGTTCGGGGCCGGTCAGTGCGGTGTCGTCGACCAGGCTGTTGCGCAGGTCCTGTCCGCGCAGCATCGTCATCACGCCCTCACCGTCGTCATCGGCCTCCACCAGGGCGTCGACGACCTTGCTCATGCGCTCGCGTTCGGCGGCGATGGAGGCGCGGTGCCGGCGGTTGCGCCGCGCGGTCTCCGGGTCGCCGAGCCGCTGCCGTGCCGCGTCCAGCAGTGGCAGGTCGGAGACCGTCCAGGCATGGGCGTCCGCGCGCTGCAGCCGCCGGACCTCGTCGGGGGCGAGCCAGGGAGCGCACAACCGCAGGTAGGCGGGTACCGTCCAGAGGTCTCCGACCAGGTCGGCCGCTTCCAGCAGCGGCCAGGCGCTGTTGAAGGCCGTGAGCAGTTCCCGGTTCCGCTGCAATGACCTGCGCAGCAGCTCGTCCGGGGCGTCACCGTCGTGCTTGTCCATCAGGATGGTGAGCAGTTCCTCCCAGACCTGGTCGCGGCCCTCGTTGTGCGGGGTGCCCGGTTCCGCCGCTTCGAAGGCCGCGGCCCAGTCGTCGGCGGTCAGCCGGATGTCGGACCAGTGGGTGGTGACGGTCATGCCCTTGGCGGGCGGCTCCTCGTAGAACCTGACGGCGGTCTCGATCGCCTTTACCAGGTCCGCGGACGACTTCAGACGGGCCACCTCCGGGTCGGTCTCGGCCGTCGCCGTGGCTCCCTCGGCGACCAGGTCCCGCAGGGTGCAGGTCTGTACGCCCTCCTCGCCGAGGCTGGGCAGGACGTCGGCGACATAGCCCAGGTAGGGCTGGTGCGGACCGACGAACAGCACGCCGCCCCGGCGGTGCCCGAGGCGGGGGTCGGAGTGCAGGAGGTAGGCGGAACGGTGCAGGGCGACAACGGTCTTGCCGGTGCCCGGGCCGCCGTCGACGACCAGCGCGCCACGGGATCCCGCACGGATGATGGCGTCCTGGTCGGCCTGGATGGTGCCGAGCACATCACGCATCCGTGGCGACCGGCTGCTGCCCAGGCTGGCGATGAAGGCGGACTGGTCGTCGAGCGCGGCGTGCCCGGCGAACCCGTCCGGCGTGAACACCTCGTCCCAGTAGTCGCTGACCCGGCCGCCGCTCCAGCGGTACCGGCGGCGGCTGGCCAGGCCCATCGGGTTGGCGTGGGTGGCGCCGAAGAACGGCTCGGCCGCCGGGGAGCGCCAGTCGACCAGCAGCCGGCGGCCGGTGCTGTCCGTCAGGCCGAGGCGTCCGACGTACACCGGCTCGGAGTGGTCCGCGCCGACCATGCGCCCCAGGCACAGGTCCAGGCCGAAGCGGCGCAGGGTGCGCAGGCGAGTGGTCAGCCGGTGGATCTCCAGATCCCGGTCCATCGCCTGCCGGCCTATCCCGCCGGGCGCCTTGCGCTCGGCGTCGAGACGGTCGGACACCTCGGCGATCGACTGCTCAAGGCACTCCGCGACAGCCGCGAAGTGCTGCTCGTCGCCGGCGATCAGCGTGGGGTCGGCCTTGGGGAGGAGGCGGTCGGAGAGGTTGAAGGCGCTGGTGGTGACGGGGTTCATGGATCAGCTCCGATGTGCGGCCGCGCGGTTGGTCGCCGGGTTCGCGGGTTTGGGTGTTCTGGGTGGTGCTCGACGGTCCGGTGTGGTTCAGGCAGGCAGCGGCGGCCTTCCCCGGCGGGTCATGTCCAGCAGCCACCGCGCGGCGAACTCCTCATACACCGACAACAACAGACGCACGTCGCGAGTCCCCCAATTCCACACATTCCGGCCCAAGTTCCGGCCTAGGTCGATGATTGTGCGGCATCACCGGGGCCTTGCCGCAAGGCCCCCCGTGCGCTATACGTTGAGAGTGGCGAGGAGTGGGAACTCTCCTCGCCTTTGCCGTTCTCAGATCGGGCTGGGTTCTCGTCTCCCCCGGCGGGATGGTAGCCGGACGGCCTGGCGGCACGATCCTGACGATGTCCTCGTCCCCGTCCTCGACCTCTGCCTCGTCCTCGACCTCTGCCTCGCGACCGGCCACGGCCGAGACCAGCCGGTCGTAGCAGCCCTCCGCATAGGTGGCCGCTGCCGGCCGGGACCACGCTGTCGTCGAGCGGCGGCGACCCCGGCCGCCTGATCGGGCTGTGGGAGCACACCCAGCCGGCCGTGGTCGTGGGACCAGAACGGGGCCGCCCGGCCCTGGCGTCGGACCCGGGTTAGTGGTGTGCTGGAAGTGACGGGAAGAGCCTCTTGGACGCGGAGAAGCGGTGAAAGACCGTGCACCGCGCAATCTGGATCCGCGAGAAGCGGATGGGCCCTTCCCGTCCGGAGTCCCGGGGGCCGCCGGCCATCAAAGGGCGGCCCGCGCTGTCGGCGCCTGGCATAGCCCGGGCGCCCGCGCACACCGTCCATGGTCCGGGAGGGCCTGGAGCGCGATGCGGTGCCGTGCGCCGACGCCATTCCTCACCCACTCCTCGGGAGGTGATCTGGATGGTGCGACCCGTATCCGTCGGATTCGACGGGTCGGCGGAGAGCCTGGCCGCCGCCGTCTGGGCCGGTCGGGAGGCGGTGCTCCGCAAGGTGCCGCTGCGCGTGGTGTACGCGCTGGAGTGGCGGGCGGGCAACCTGCAGTTCTCCCCCGGCGCCTCGGCCCAGCGGGAGTGGGTCGAGGGCAGGCTGGAGGTGGCGCAGGAGGAACTCAGCCAGACCCATCCGGACCTGGCCATCGAGCTGGAGCGGGTGCCGGAGCCGCCGGTGAAGGTCCTCATCGACGCCGCCCACGCCTCGGCAGTGCTGGCCCTGGGGTCACGCGGGCTCGGTGTCGTCCAAGGCTTCCTGCTGGGCTCCGTGAGCCTGCCGGTGGTCGCCCATGCGTCCCGGCCCATTGTGGTGGTGCGGGCACCGGAGGTTCCGGCCGCCTTGGCGGGAGACGGCCCGGTCGTGGTCAGCCTGGGGCTCGACGGACCGTACGGCCCACTGCTCGGCTTCGCCTTCGAGGCGGCCGCGCTGCGGGGCGCGCCCCTCAACGTCGTCCAGGTCAGGGAGCAGGCCGGGGACGGCACAGCCGTCGCGGCCGAGCGCGATAACAACGATTTGGCCGAGGCGCTGCGCCCCTGCCGGGAGAAGTGGCCGGCCGTGGAGGTGAGCGAACGGCCGTCGGCCGGCCCCGTGGCACCGCATCTGACGGAAGCCGCCGCGCACGCCGCTCTGCTGGTCGTCGGCCGACGTAAGCGCCGTCATAAGCTCGGTCCCGTTCCGGGGGTG
This sequence comes from Streptomyces sp. NPDC052396, assembly GCF_044593195.1. Classification (NCBI taxonomy): domain Bacteria; kingdom Bacillati; phylum Actinomycetota; class Actinomycetes; order Kitasatosporales; family Streptomycetaceae; genus Streptomyces; species Streptomyces sp. NPDC052396. The sequence continues at coordinate 176,967 of NZ_JBIUAW010000009.1, read as the reverse complement.
CGGATCGGGCCCGTGGCGCACGCCGTACTGCATCATGCGACATGCCCGGTGGCCGTGGTCCCGTACGGTACGGCCGGCCCTCCGTGACCAGGACGTCCCGCCCGGGCCGGCGTGGCACACGGGGGCCCTTGGGGCGGTAACCGAGGCGCAGCACCATCTGGACGTGGCCGGTGCCGGCGGCCGGGTCGCGCAGCGGCCGGCGCAGGTGGGCCACTCCAGGGCCTGGGTGGAGAAGGAGCTGGCCGGCTCCTCCAGGGCGGCCAGGAGCAGGACGCGTTCCATGGCCCGGCCCGAGCACAGCCGGTCCCGCTCCGCCGGACGGCCGATCAGCGCTGGCACCGGGCCGCTCCGTCTGCTCGCCTGGAAGGCGGATGACCGAGCCGCCCGAGGACGCGGCTCGCGGGTCACCGATGAGCGAGGGTTCAAAGGAGCGGCCGTGCACGGCGAAGCAATGCCATCCGGCGGTCCGGCGGACGCCTCGTCCCGCGGCGACAGTATGGCCACCCGCGCCGCCCTGCGACGCGAGCAGCTCGGGATGACCCAGACAGAGCTGGCCCACCGCGCCGGTATGTCCGTCGCCTACCTGCGCCAACTGGAGAAGTTCAGCGGCGACTTCGACCCCGCCGCCCTGATGCGGCTCGCCGCCGCACTGGAGATGTCCTACGAGGAGCTGGTCCGGGGCCGCGACGACGCCCCGCCGGGCCAGCCGGCGGCGGCAGCCCACCCCAGGCTGATGCGGCTGTCGGAAGGCGAGTGCTGGGCGAGACTCGGCACCCATGGCATCGGCCGCCTGAGCCTGTCGGTCGACACCGGCCCCGTTGTCCTCCCGGTGAACTTCGTGGTCGATGCACGGACCATCGTCTACCGCACGGATCCGGCAGGCGCGGCGGCGGCGCCCGCCGGAGCCCAACTGGCCTTCGAGACCGACCGCATCGACGATCAGCTGCGCAATGGCTGGAGCGTGCTGGTGGTCGGGACCGCGGACCATGTCACCGACCCCGCCGTGGTGCGCGCCCTGGCGGAACGGCCGGGGTCGGCGCCCTGGGCGGGCGGCGTACGGAACCTGTGGGTCCGGATCGTGCCGGGCCGGATCAGCGGACGCACCATTCACACGGCCTGAGCACCGGACGGCATCCGACGCCTCCGGCGGCCGCGCCGGACGGCGGGTGTCAGGCCGCCGGGCGAACGTTCTTGGCCTGCGGGCCGGTAGGGCCCGACCCCACATCGAAGGCGACCCGCTGGTTCTCCTCCAGGGTCTGCGGCTCCGCCTCGATCTCGCTGTAGTGCACCCCGAGGTCGTCGCCCCCGCCGTCCGGACTGATCCAGCCGGAGCCCTTCTCCGCATCGAAGCTCTTGACCGTGCCAAGGGGCATCGTCCGCCTCCAGATTTCCTCGACTCCCCCTCAGTCTCGCCGTACGCCGCCGAGCCGCCACGCCTGCGGTCCGAACGAGGGGCGCCGGCTCGGGGGCGAGGCCCACGGTCCCGGGGCTCGGCCGTGCCGGTGAGGAGTACGCTCCATCCCTCGCCGAGCGCGTCGTCGATCCGGTCGGCCTCGAAGGCGACCGGGTCGACGATGGCCCGGGCGGGAACCGTGCCGGGGGCGGTGCGATAGACCACCGCGCACCCGCCGGGGCCCGCCGGGCGGCCGGTGTCGCATAGGAGAGGGCCAACCCGGTCGGGCCATTCCCGGCCATGTCTTCGCATCGGCTTCAGAACTGTTCGGTGTCCGATGTAATCTCGTGGGTGAGGGCACTCCCGCCCACCGCTGCGACGCCGATGTCTGGAGGCGAGATGGCCGGCCCCGCCGCCGTACGTTCAGCCGAACGTTCAGCCGTACCTTCACCAGGCCGTCGCTGGACGGCGCTCCTGGTGACCGAGCGGCAGCGCCCCGAGTGCATACGCATCCGTCCCGGCGGCTGGTGGCTGGCGGTGGCGACGGTGTGCTTCGGGGCGTTCATGGGTCAACTGGACGCCAGCATCGTGACGTTGACGTACGACAGCCTGCGCGCACAGTTCGGGGCCCCGCTGGCGGCCGTGGAGTGGGTGTCCCTGGCGTATCTGCTGGCGCTGGTGGCCCTGCTGATTCCGGCGGGCCGGCTGTCGGACGCCCACGGCCGGAAACTGTTCTATCTCTATGGCTTCGTGGTCTTCACCGCCGCATCGGCGGCTTGTGGGCTGGCGCCTTCACTGGCTGCACTGGTGGTCTTCCGGGTGGTGCAGGCGTGCGGAGCGGCGATGATGCAGGCCAACAGCGTCGCCCTGGTGACCACCAGTGCTCCGCGGGAGAAGATGCGGGCCGCGCTGGGGGTGCAGGCTGCCGCACAGGCGCTGGGGCTCGCACTCGGGCCCACGGTGGGAGGTGCTCTGGTGTCCACGCTCGGCTGGCGCTGGGTGTTCGGCATCAATGTGCCCATCGGGGCCGTCGCCCTGCTGGCCGGCCACTATCTGCTGCCGCGTACCCGCCACCGGTGTCCGGCCCGGCGGTTCGACTGGGCGGGCCTGGTGCTGCTGGCGGCGGCCACCACCAGTCTGCTGCTGGCCGTCTCCGCCGCCTCCGGCCTGCCTGTGGCGGGCTGGGTGGTCGCCGTGCTCCTGACCGTGGCCGCCGGAGCCACCTGGGCCTTCGCCGACCGGCAGCGCCGGATCCGGCATCCGCTGCTGGACCTGCGCATGCTGCGGATACGCGCCGTCTCGACCGGGCTGTTCGCGGCGCTGTGCGGGTACCTGGTGCTGTTCGGTCCGCTGGTGCTGGTGCCCATCATCGTGATGCTGCACGGGCACACCACGCTGACTGCCGGATCGGTGCTCACCGCACTGCCCGCGGGCTTCGCGCTGGCGGCCGTCGGCGCCGACCGCATCATGCCCAGCGGGATGTCCGACCGGGCCAGATGTGTGACCGGGGCAGTCCTGTGCAGCGGGGCACTGGCCGCCCTGCTGGCCTCCTCGCTGTCCATACCCTGGCTGACGCCGCTGCTGGCGCTGCTCGGCCTGGGCCTCGGGCTGTTCACCCCGGCCAACAACGCCCTGATCATGGGCGCCATCCCGGCGGATTCCTCCGGCACCGGGGGCGGTCTGGTCAATATGGCCCGCGGCCTGGGCACGGCCCTGGGCGTGGCGCTGGCCGCCCTGACCCTCTACCTCGGCGGCCCCTACGGCCACCGCTGGGCCCTGTTCACCCTCCTGCTGATATCGCTCCTGGCCGCCGTGGCCGCCTGGCTCGGGCCCGGCGGCCGGCCCCCGGCCATGGACAGCGGCCCCGCGCCGCGCGGACCGGTCCGGGCGGCGGCCGAGGCCGACGGCGACCGCTGACGCCCGCCTCCGGCCGGGTGCCCTCACGGACCGGCGTCCGCCGACAACCCGCATGCCATTACCTCGGCCACCGAACCTTTCGGATACCGCATCGCCCATGGCCTCCCGGGTAGACTTCTCCCATGCCGCCGCCGACCCGCCCCGGGCCTTCGAGCGCCGCTCCCCAGCGGTCCACCGACGCGCACCTGCTCACCGCGGCCGTCACCCGCCTGCGCCGGGCCCTGCGCGCCTCGATACGCACGGACTATCCATGGGAGCAGCTGCCCATGGCCCAGGTCGAGCTGCTGCAGGTCCTCGCCGAGCACTCCCCGGCCCGGGTCAGCGAACTCGCCGCCGGCCAGCGGCTGGCCCCCAGTACCGTCAGCGGACTCATCGGCCAGATGATGAACAGCGGCCTTGTCGCCCGCACCGTCGACCCAGCCGACCGCCGCGCCTCCGTGGTCACCCTCACCGACACCGGCCGCGGCCAGCTCGAAGCGTGGACCCAGGCCCATGAACGCCGCCTGGCAGCCGCGCTGGCCTCTCTCGACCAGGACGAACAGGCCGCCATAGGCAAGGCTGTGCCCGCCCTGTTCCGCCTTGCCGAGCATCTCGACGAGACCGCGGGCTGACCGACGGGACAGCCCTGTGTGACGACGCCGCACCGGGTTCTCCGTGTGGACGGCCCCGGACTCCGGCGTGCGGCGGGCGAGCCCCTCAGCCGCCAACCGGCAGCCCCGCGGCCTCCGCACCCCGGCGCAGCACATCCCGCAGCATGGCGGGGGTGAGGGTGCGGGTGAACATATTGCGCCGACTGGGGTGGTAGCCGCCGATCAGGCGCACCTCCCGCTCACCCCGTGGATCGACGGCCGGCGCTTCGGCGCCGTGCCCGAAGACGGGGCGCGGCCGGGGCAGCCGCCATCCGGCGCCGGCCAGCACGGGCAGCAGTGCCTGCCAGGCGAAGGCGCCGAGGACCACGATCGCCCGCAAGTCCGGGCGCAGCAGCTCCAGTTCGCGGGTGAGCCAGGGCCGGCAGGTGTCGCGTTCGGCGGTGGTGGGCCGGTTGGCGGGCGGCGCGCAGTGCACCGGCACGGTGATCCGCACCCCGTACAGCTCCAGTCCGTCGTCGCGGTGGGTGGCGGTCGGCTGGGAGGCCAGCCCCAGGTCGTACAGGGCGGCATAGAGGGCGTCACCGGACGGGTCGCCGGTGAAGATGCGCCCGGTGCGGTTGCCGCCGTGGGCGGCCGGGGCCAGCCCGACGATCACCAGTGGCGCGTCCGACGGTCCGAAGCCGGGCACCGGACGCGCCCAGTAGTCCCAGTCCGTAAAGGCCCGGCGCTTGGTCCTGGCGGCCTCCTCCCGCCAGGCGACCAGCCGGGGGCAGGCCCGGCAGATGGCCACCGCCTCGTCCAGGTCCCGGGTGGTGTTCATCCCAGGGGCCGTCACGGCGGGAAAGTCGTGTGCCGCCGGGCGCCTGCCATGCATGCCGCGCTCCTCTCCAGTGGCCGGGCTCTCGACCGGCGTCACGGGTCGGCGCCGATGAAATGTCGGAGCCGGACCTGCCAGCCGGCCGGAGGTGCTGTCATGGCCGTACGGTTCGCCTGCCGGCGAGTCCACGAAGAGACCTTCCCCCGGGACGGCAGGCGAGTACCGGCCGACGGTGCCAGGTCTTACGAGGTGATGACGTGCCGCGGACACCCGCACCGGGCGACCGGGACCGGCCTTAGCGTCGACGCATGCGCGTACTCGTCACCGGAGGGGCCGGGTTCATCGGCTCCCAGATCGTCAACGCCCTGCTCAAGCGGGGACATGAACCCGTCGTTCTTGACGCCCTGTTGCCGGCGGTCCACCCGGTACGGCCCATGGTGCCGGAGGGCGTTGTCCGTCTGGAGGCGGATGTGCGGAACCCCGCCGGCACCGCCCGGGCGCTGCGCGGCGTCGACGCCGTCTGCCACCAGGCCGCAATGGTCGGTCTGGGCAGGGACTTCGCGGATACGCCCGCCTATGTGAGCTGCAACGACCATGGGACGGCAGTGCTGTTGGCGGCGATGGCCGAGGCGGCGGTGGACCGTCTTGTGCTGGCGGGGTCCATGGTGGTCTACGGCGAGGGCCGTTACGACTGCCCCGGGCACGGCCCGGTGCGCCCCGGGCCCCGGCGGGCCGGCGATCTGGCGGCCGGGCGCTTCGAGCCACGGTGCCCGCACTGCGGTGGAGAGCTTGTCCCCGGCCTGGTGAGCGAGGACGCCATCATGGACCCGCGCAATGTGTACGCGGTGACCAAGCTCGCCCAGGAGCAGCTGGCGCGGTCCTGGGCCCGGGCGACGGGCGGCCGCGCGGTGTCGCTGCGCTACCACAATGTCTACGGTCCCGGCATGCCGCGCGACACCCCGTATGCGGGCGTCGCCTCCTTCTTCCGCTCCGCGCTGGCGCGGGGCGAGGCGCCGCGGGTCTTCGAAGACGGGCGGCAGCGCAGGGACTTCGTGCATGTCAGCGATGTGGCGCTGGCGAATGTGGTGGCGCTGGAGGCGCTCGGCTCGCGCGACGCGGGCGGCTTCGGCGCGTACAACTGCGGCAGCGATGTACCGCACACCATCGGGGAGATGGCGCGGTCGCTCAGTGCGGCGTACGGCGGTCCCGAGCCGGTGGTCACCGGTGAGTTCCGGCTGGGCGATGTCCGGCACATCACGGCGACCTCGCGGCGGCTGCGCGAGGAGTTCGGCTGGCGCCCGCGGGTGGGTTTCGCGCAGGGCATGGCGGAGTTCGCCCGCGCCCCGCAGCGGGATGTCGCAACCCCTCAACTGGGCTGACCCGCCGGGACGATGCCGGCCGGGCGGCGGCGCCACAGCCATCCGGCGAGCACGGCCGCGCAGGCCACGGCGTACGCCGCCGTCCCGAGGAGATCCGGGTCTGCGACGGCCCGTCCGCCAATGTACTTGGCCGCTCCCGCCATGGCGACGGTGAGCCATTCCCCTCGCCCGTCGAGTGCCACCAGGGCGACGAGGAGCAGCGCGTACCAGGAGTAGCCGGGGGTGGTGAGGAGAAAGGCGGCGCCGGTCACCAGGAGGGCGCCCCGCCAGGGCCGTCCGGGGTCGCCGCGCCACAGCACATGGGTCACCACCACGGCCAGCACGGCCGGCACCGCGGGCTGGGCCCAGGAGGGCGGGAGGACAAGCCGGAGGAGGGCATAGCGGTTCTTGACGGTGGGGTCGTCATAGCCCTCCTCCCGGGCGTAGCCGCCGAGGTAGCCCAGGACCGAGTGGTGCGAGACCAGGACATAGGGCAGGTAGGCGAGGGCGGTGACCGCCGCCGCCGGCAGCAGGACGGCGAGGGCCCGCCGGAGCGCGTCCCGCGAGCCGCCGGGCCGCCGCCGGGCCGCGAGGCCACCGAGGGCCCCGGGGAGGACGACGGCGGGCAGCAGCTTGGTGGCGATCCCGGCACCGATCAGGGCGCTGCCGCGGGCCGCCCGGGCGCCGGGCACGGTGAGGCCGGCGACGGTGAAGAGCACGGCGACCACGTCGACATGGGCGTTGTTGACGGCTTCGAAGGCGACCGCGGGCGACCAGGCCCAGCAGGCGGCCCAGTGGGCGCGGCCGCGGCGGCGCAGGGCGGTGAGCAGGAGGGCGGAGACGGCAACGGACAGGACGGCCCCGCCCACTTGGAACGGTTTGTGGCGCGCCCCGGGCGGCGAGAGGAAGTGGAGGAGCAGGAAGTACCCCTCGGCGACGGGAGGGTAAATCGTGTGGACGGCCGGGCGGTTGATGCGGGTGCATGTTGCCGTGCCCGGCTCGCCGGCTGCCGCCGGGGAGACCGTGAACCGCTCGGGGCGTGCGCACTGCGCGCCCCGGGGGAACAGCCAGTCGTCGCGCAGCCGGGCCAGGGCCGGGTCGCCGGGCGCGTGGTCGTACGGCGAGATGCCGGCGGCCTGCACCCGGCCGTCCCAGGCGTAGCGGTACATATCGGAGCTGGTGCGGGGTTCGGCGACCAGCCCGCTTGCCGCGACCGCCACGGACCCGGCCAGTACCAGGGGCACGACATGCCGGGCCGGCACCCGTCGCAGGGTCCACACGGCCGTGCCGAACAGGGCCCAGGCGGCGGCGTACCAGCCGGTGAGGGCGGCGGGGTCGGTCACATAACTGTCGCCGTGGACGGCCGACACCAGAACCGTGGTGAGTGCGGTGAGGGCGGCGAGGGTGACGGCGGTGGCGGCAACGGGGCGGCGGGGGCGGGAGATCACCCGCTCAGCGTGGCACCGGCGCGGGGTGCCGGACGGCCGCCCGGCGGCGATGTCCGCGTTCCGTAAGGTCTTGCGGCCGGTGCCGGGCCGCCGCCCGGGGTGTGATGGAGGGCATGCGGTTCTCTTGGCGCTTCCCCGTCCTCAAGTACCCCTCGTTCACGGGCAGGTTGCATGACGCGCGCACGGCCACGGCCGTGGGGCGCCTGCTCGGTGCGGCCATTGCCGTCTGCCTGGTGACCGGGCTGATCAGTCATGTTCTGCAACACCCGCCCGCGGTACTGGCGAACGACCTGCCCAGCCGTCCGGCCTGGGGGTACCGGGTCAGCCAGGGGCTGCATACGGCGAGCGGGATCGCGGCGGTCCCGCTGCTGCTGGTGAAGTTGTGGTCGGTGTACCCGCGGCTCTTCGTCCGCCCGCCGGTGCGTTCGGTGCCGCATGCCCTGGAGCGGCTGTCGGTCGCGGTGCTGGTGGCCACGGCGCTGTTCGAGCTGTTCTCCGGGCTGCTCAACATCGCGCAGTGGTACCCCTGGCCGTTCTCCTTTGTGCCCGTGCACTTCGCGGTCGGCTGGCTGCTGACCGGCTCGCTGCTGCTGCATATGGCTGTGAAGTACCCGCAGATCGCGGCGCATTGGCGGCGGCGTTCCCCCGGGACGCTCGCGCTGCCGGCCGAGGACGCGCCCGACCGTCGCGCGCTGCTGGCCGCCCTGGGCGGTGCCGTGGGTGCAGTGACGCTGACCACGGTGGGCCAGTCGGTCACCCCGCTGGCCGGCCTCGATCTGCTGGCGCCCCGCCACCCCGGCCATGGGGAGCAGGGCCTGCCGGTCAACCGCACCGCGGCCGGCGCGGGGATCACCGAACGGGCGCTGCGGGAGTGGCGGTTGTCCATCGACGGCCCACGCCCGTACCAGCTCACCCTGGACGAGCTGCGCGCCATGCCGCAGCACGAGGTGACGCTGCCCATCGCCTGTGTGGAGGGCTGGAGCAAGTCGGCCCGGTGGACGGGGGTGCGGGTACGCGACCTGCTGGACCGGGCCGGGGCGCCGGAGGGTGCTCTGGTCCGGGTGACCTCCCTTCAACAGCACGGCGCCTACCGGGTGATGGTCATGCCCCATACCTACGCCCGCGATCCCCTGACGCTGCTGGCCCTGGGTCTCAACGGCCGCGTGCTCCCGCCGGACCACGGCTTTCCGGCGCGGATCATCGCTCCCAACCGGCCCGGTGTCCTGCAGACCAAGTGGGTCTCCCGGCTGGAGGCACTGTGACGCGCATGACGGGTGTGGTCCGCGTGGTGCTCGGCGCCTGCGGCATCGGCTTGATCGCCGTGGGTGTGTGGTCCCTGGGCCGGGGAACCGAGGACCCCTGGCAGGTCGCCCGCTGGCTGGCGGGCCCGCTGATCGTGCACGACGGCGTCATCGTCCCGCTGACGCTGCTGATCGGATGGGCCGTTGCCCGTCTCCCCGCCCGCCGGACGGTACGCGGCGCTCTGCTGGTCGCCGCGAGCCTGACGGCGGTGGCCTGCCCGGTACTCTTCCGGCCCGGCCGCACCGCCAATCCATCCGTGCTGCCGTTGGACTATCCACGCAACTGGCTGCTCGCCCTCGGGGGCGTCGCCGCGACGACCCTGGCGGTCGGGCTCGCGGGCGCGTGGTCACGGCGCAGGAGTCGAACGGGCCGGGAATGACGGCGCGTTGAGGCGTGCGGCGGGGGTGTTCCGGCAACTGGAGCGCTCCCGGCCGGCGGCGGGCCGGCCGGATCGCACCACATGGACCACCACGCTCCCCCGCGCACGACGGGGGGATGACGGCCACCGGAACACCTCCGCGTCAGCCGCAGTGGCGCAGGCCGACGAAGGCACGCCCGGCGGCAGTCCACTGCTCGGCCGTGTGCCACCCGGCCGCCCTCGCGTGGCGGGTCAGGGCGGATGCCCCGACGCGGGCCCAGGGGAAGGCCGGTCCGGTCCGGCCGTGGCCGTCGTCGACGCGGACCAGGAGGCGTTCGTCGGCCTCCGTCGCGGTGGCTTCCGCCAGGAGGAGTCCGCCGGGCGTCACGATGCGGGCGACCCGGTGGAGCAGCGCCCGGGGGTCGCCGCCGATGCCGATGTTGCCGTCGAGGAGGAGTGCCGTGCCCCAGCGTCCCTCGCTCGGCAGGGGCTCGAAGACGGACCGGCACAGGGCGGTGCCACCGGCCCGGCGGGTGCGGGTGACCGCTGCCCGGCTGATGTCCACCCCGAGCACGGGGTGGCCGCGCTCGGCCAGTGCGACAACGAGTCTGCCGGGGCCGCAGCCGAGGTCGATGACGGGGCCTTGGCACCGCTCGAGCACCGTCAGATCGGCGGGGACGGCCTCGGCGCACCACCGCTCGATCTCCAGGGGCAGCAGCCGGCCGTCGGCCCGGCGCAGGAAGAGCGGTCCCCGCCCGGTCCGCATCGCATCGGCATAGGGATCACCGTGCCAGGGGGCCGGAACCCGGCCGCGGGTGGCCGTGTCACCGGTCAGCACGGCCGCTCACCCGCTGCCCGGCGGGCGTTCCTATCCCGCGCATCCCTCGCGGCCGGCACCTCGCCGCGTGGCCGCATCGCGGACAGGGCCCTGGCGAAGCGGCTGCCGGGCGCCGCCGACGCGACCTCGGCCGCGTCGGCGGCGGTGTCCACATCGCGCAGCGCGGGCAGGTCCCGGACCCGGAGCCCCGCGGCCACCAGCCGGTGCCGCTGCACGGCGCCGGTCTCGGCGGTGGACATGGGAACACCCCGGAGCAGGCCGGGCCGTGGCTCGGCCAGGCCCAGGGCCCAGAACCCGCCGTCCCGGGCGGGGCCGAACCAGGCATCGCACCGCGTCCAGCCATCCGGGCCGAGGGCCGGGGCCAGCAGTCGCGGTGCGAGCTGCGGGGTGTCCATGCCGACCAGCAGGGCCGGGCCCGTACAGCCGGCGAAGGCGGCGGCGAGCCGTTCGTCGAGGCCGCCCGCGCACTGCGGGACGATCTCGAAGCCCGGCGGCAGCCAGGGCCCGGGCCGGCCGTCGAGGACGAGGACGCGGCGCCGGGCGGGCATGGCCCGTACCGCCCACAGGGTGTCGGCCACCGCCGCCTCGGCCAGGACGGCCGCCTCGGCGGGTGTGTAGGGCGGGGTGAGCCGGGTCTTGACCCGGCCCGGCACCGGTTCCTTGGCGATGACCAGCAGCGTGGTGGGTCCGGCCGGGCCGGGCGGGGGCACCGTCACCGGGCCGCTCCTTCCCGGAGCACGGCCCGCATGTCCCGTACCGCGTGCCAGGTACCGCGCCAGGTACCGGTGACCTTGGAGGCGCCGGTCCGCGGCAGATAGGGGATGTCGGTCTCCCGGACCCGCCACCCGGCCTCGGCGGCACGCACCACCATCTCCAGGGGGTAGCCGCTACGCCGGTCGGCCAGGCCGAGTTCCAGCAGCGCCTCCCGGCGTGCCACCCGCAGCGGCCCGAGGTCGCGCAGCGGCAGGCCGGTGCGCCGCCGGACCATATGGGCCAGGGCGAGGTTGCCGAGGCGGGCATGCGACGGCCAGGCGCCGGCCCCCCGCGGGCGGCGCCGCCCCAGCACCAGGTCGGCGGTGCCGTCCCGGACGGCCGCGAGGAGACCGGGCAGCAGTCCGGGGTCGAGGGAGGCGTCACAGTCGCAGAAGCACACAAAGTCGGCGGTGGCGGCGAGCAGTCCGGCGTGGCAGGCGGCGCCGAAGCCCCGGCGCGGTTCATGGACGACGGTGGCGCCGAGCGAACGGGCCACATCCGCCGAACCGTCGGTGGAGCCGTTGTCGACGACGACGGCCCGCCAGCCCGCGGGGATCCGCCGGAGCACCCAGGGCAGGGCGGCCGCCTCATCGAGGCACGGCAGCACAACGTCCGCGGAAGAGGTGGTGGAGTGAGTCACGCCACTCACCCTACGAAGGTAATTCGGAAATATCGGGCGCAAGGTCCTTACGAAACAAGGACGTTGGCCCCGGGAACCACGGCATGCCGCGCCGACCGGCTCCGGTCGGTGCGAGGCTTGCGGACATGCCCACCGAAGTCCCCGCGCGCGTACTGGTCGTCGACGACGACCCGACCGTCTCCGAAGTCGTCGCCGGCTACCTCGGCCGGGCCGGCTTCGCCGTCGAGCGGGCCGCCGACGGCCCGGCCGCGCTGCGCCTCGCCGCCACCGCCCGCCCCGACCTCGTCCTGCTCGACCTGATGCTGCCCGGCATGGACGGTCTGGAGGTCTGTCGCAGCCTGCGCGCCGACGGGCCCGTCCCCGTCATCATGCTGACCGCCCGCGGCGACGAGGAGGACCGCATCCTCGGCCTGGAGGTCGGCGCGGACGACTATGTCACCAAGCCTTTCAGCCCCCGCGAACTGGTGCTGCGCGCCGAGGCCGTGCTGCGCCGCGCCCGCGCCCGGTCCGCCGCCCCGGCGCCGGCCCCGCCCCTGCGCGCCGCCGGACTCGTCCTGGACCCGGTGGCCCGCCTCGCCACCAGGTGCGGCGGCGAACTCGCCCTCACCGTCCGGGAATTCGACCTCCTCACCCATCTGATGCGCCACCCCGGCCGTGCGTTCGGCCGTGAGCAGCTGATGCGGGAGGTCTGGGGGTGGGAGTTCGGCGACCTGTCCACCGTCACCGTGCATGTACGGCGGCTGCGCGCCAAGATCGAGGACGATCCGGCCCGGCCCCGGCTGATCCAGACGGTCTGGGGGGTCGGCTACCGCTTCGACGCCACCGGCATGGACCATGGCCGGGCTCCGGAGGCCGGGGACGATGCGTGACGTCCTGCTGATCGCGCTCTACGCGCTCGCCGGCGCGGCGGCCGCCGGCCTGCTCGGCGCCCTCGCCCTGTGGCGGCTGCGCCACCGCTCGGTCGCCGTGTCCCTCACGGTGGTGGCCGCGGTGTCGGTGACGGCCATGTTCGCCGGCACCTTCAGCGTGGCCCGGGCGATGTTCCTCTCCTCCCACGACCTGACCGTGGTCACCATGGTGTGCGCCATGGCCACCGTGGTGTCGCTGGCCACGGCCCTGCTGCTCGGCCGCTGGGTCGTCGCCCGCAGCAACGCCCTGACCGTGGCCGCCCGCGACTTCGGGCACAGCGGCAGCTTCGCCGCCCCCGACGGTGACGCCACCGCCGAACTCACCGCCCTCGGCAGGGAACTGGCGGCGACCAGCGCCAGGCTGGAGGAGTCCCGGGCCCGGGAACGCGCACTGGACGCCTCGCGGCGCGAACTGGTCGCCTGGATCTCACATGACCTGCGCACCCCGCTGGCCGGGCTGCGTGCCATGGCCGAAGCGCTGGAGGACGGCGTGGCCGAGGATCCGCGGCGCTATCTCCGGCAGATCCGGGCCGAGAGCGACCGGCTCGACGCGATGGTCGGCGACCTCTTCGAACTCTCCCGTATCCATGCGGGCGTTCTGCCGCTCTCCCCGAGCCGTATGTCGGTGTACGACCTGGTGGGCGACGCCCTCGCCGGGGCGGAACCGCTCGCCCGGGAACACGGTGTCCGCCTGGTCGGGGAGCGGGTGGACGCGGCGCCCGTGGAGGTCGACGGCAAGGAGATGACCCGGGTCCTGGGCAATCTCCTGGTCAACGCCATCCGCCGCACCCCCGCCGACGGCACGGTCGCCATCGCCGCCCGGCAGCGGCCGGGCACCGTGGTCCTCTCCGTCACCGACGCCTGCGGCGGCATCGCCGAGGACGACCTGCCCCGGGTCTTCGACACCGGCTGGCGGGGCTCCGAGGCGCGAACTCCCCCGGCCGGGGCGGGACTCGGCCTGGCCATTGTGCGCGGCATCGTCGAGGCCCACGCGGGCCGCGTCACCGTCCGCAACGTCCCCGGCGGCTGCCGCTTCGACGTCTGCCTGCCGACGGCCGACGGCGGCAGCCCCCGGCCACCGACGGCCTGGTGAGCGCCCGGCCGTCGCGGACCAGGGGCGGTCCCGGCGTGCTCAGGCCGCGGTCGGGGCCCCGGCCACACGGCGTTCGCCGCCGTTGCGCTCCTGCCAGAAGCGGTACACCTCGACCGCGGTGTCCCGGGGCTCGTAGCGCATGGGCAGCCGGCGCTCGTCCCAGTTCTTGGCGAACTCCCCGTAGAATGTGTCCAGTTCGAAGTACTTGCGGTCGTCGGCATAGTGCGGCTCATAGGCGTCGCGGGTGGTGAGGAAGACGACCTCGTCCGGGGAGCAGTAGTACAGCGAGCCCAGGCACATCGGGCAGGGGTGGGCCAGCACATAGATGGTGGTGCCGGTCAGGTGCTCGGTGCCCAGCTTGGTGCAGGCCTCGCGGATGGCGAGGATCTCCGCGTGCGCGGTGGGGTCATTGGTCTGGGCGACCTTGTTGGGGCTCTCGGCGAGGATCTCGCCATCCTTGACGATGACGGTGGCGAAGGGGCGGCCGCCCTCGGCGACATTCTGCCGGGCGAGGTCGATGGTGCGCTGAACGAAGTCCATGGGTCCTCCGGGCGAGATGAAACGGGAACAGGGGGGACGGAAGGGGGCGGGGCGTGTCCGGCCCCGCCCCCGCCCGGATCAGAAGGGCTTGGTCGGCAGGTACTTGCCGTCCAGGGTGATGATGGCGCGCTCGCCGCCCTCGGGGTCGGCGACCCTCTTCACATCCAGCTTGAAGTTGATCGCGGAGATGATGCCGTCACCGAACTCCTCGTGGACCAGGGCCTTGAGGGTGGTGCCATAGACCTGGAGCATCTCGTAGAAGCGGTAGATGGTCGGGTCGGTGGGGATGCCGCCGGGGATCGAGCCACGGATGGGGACGGTCTGCAGCAGCAGCGCCGCGTCCTGGTCCAGACCCAGCAGCTCGGCGACCGCCTGGGCGGACCGCTCCGGCAGGGGGTGCTGGCCGAGGACGGCGGCGGTGGTGAAGGCCACCGACAGGCCGGCCGCGTCGGCGATCCGCTGCCAGGTCAGGTTCTTGCGCATCTTGGCCTCGACAGCGGCGTTGGCCAGGGCCTCGCGGGCGGTGGGGTCGAACTGGGCGTGCACCATGAGAGGGGCTCCTTTTCCGGGGGTGCCGGCCCGCGGGGACAGCGGGAGCGGCGGGTTCTTGGGTGGGGTGGTGGGCTTCGGTCAGGACGCGAGGGCGGTGCCCGCGCCGGTGAGATCGAGCGCTTCGACGCGCCCGGTGGCGATGTCGAAGACCCAGCCGCGCAGGGTCACCTTCTTCTCGGCCAGCGCCCGGGCGACGGAGGGGTGGGTGGTCAGATTTGTCAGCTGCGCGTGCACGTTCCGGCGGACCAGCGCCGCCACCTTCGCCGGGCCTGCCGCCAGGCCGGCGGTACGGGCCACGGCGGCGTCCGCGTGCCGCAGCCAGTCGGCGACCACCGGCGCGCCACTGAGGTCATGGCCTTCGGCCAGGGCGGTCATCGCGCCACAGGCGGAGTGCCCGCACACCACGATGTCGGTCACGCCCAGCACGCTGACGGCGTACTCGATGCTGGCCGTCACCCCGTTGGCACCGGGGGTGTAGGCGGGGACGAGGTTTCCGGCGGTGCGGATGACAAAGAGCTCGCCCGGCTCGCCCTGGGTGATCAGCTCGGGTACGACACGGGCGTCCGAGCAGCCGATGAACAGGGTGTGCGGCGTGTGATGGGTGGCCAGGTGGGTGAAGAGGTCTGCCTTGGCCGGGAAGACATCGCGCTGAAACCGTGCGACGCCCTCGGTGAGGTTCTGCATGGGTCACTCCCTTCGGTAGCCGTCGGGCCCCTGGGGGCCGGCGAGTTCCACCATGCACGACCTGCACCTATAGCGTCCAAGAGCTGCTCACCATGACTGCCATAGTCCACACCTATAGTTGCCCTCATGGCCACCCTGGAACTGCGTCACCTGCGCTATCTGCTCGCCGTCGCCGAACATGGCAACTTCACCCGCGCCGCCGAGGAACTGCATATCTCCCAGCCCACCCTGTCCCAGCAGATCAAGCAGCTGGAGCGCACCCTCGGCGTGCAACTGCTGGACCGCACCGGCCGCATGGTGCGGCTGACCGACGCCGGCGCCGTCTACACCGACCACGCCCGGCGTGCACTACGCGACCTGGCCGCCGCCGAACGCGCCGTCCACGATGTACAGGACCTCTCCCGGGGCCAGCTGCGCCTGGGCGTCACCCCGACCTTCAGCGCCTACCTGGTCGGCCCGCTCACCGCCGAGCTCCACACCCGCCACCCCGGCCTCGGCCTGACCCTGACGGAGACGACCCAGGACCATATGGAGGCAGCCCTGCTCGCCGATGACCTCGACCTCGGTATCGCCTTCGCCGGATCCCACCTCCCCGGCATCGAGGCAACCCCCCTCTTCACCGAAACCCTCAGCCTGGTCACCGCCACCCACCACACTCCCCCGCCGGCCGACCCGCTACCGGTCCACACCGTCAAGGACCACCAACTCGCCCTCCTCAGCGGGGACTTCGCCACCCGCACCCATATCGACACCTACTTCACCGACCACCGCATCGCCCCCCGCATCACGGTCGAGGCCAACTCCATCCAGGCCCTCACCGAAATCGTGCGACGCACCGGCCTGGCCACCGTCCTGCCGGACGCCATCACCCACGACCACCCTCACCTCACCCCCGTCCCGCTGGCCCCACCCCTGCCCACCCGCACCGTCGCCCTCCTCCAGCGCGAAGGCGCCTACCGCAGCGCCGCCGCCCATGCCTTCCGCCGGCTCATGGACGACCTCATCCACACCCGCGGATACGCCCCGCCCCGGTGACCCGCCCTGGCCCACCCTCGGCGGACGCGGCCGCGCGGCGGTGAGCGCCTGAACGACCCCGCGCCGGGGCGGCAGGAGGCTTGCAAACGGAGGCCCCGGCCATGACGAGTGTGGCCGCCGCGACCACGATGGCCGGCGAAGGACGGCTGGAGCATGGTGTCGGCGTCCTGGACAAGGACCAGATCGGTGTCGCCGAGGCCGGCCGGGAGCCGCGGTGCGGCGGTCGCTCTTGGCGGTTCAGGGCCGCGATGGCGGCGGCGATGCGCTCGGCCTCCGGCACCGGGTCGGCCGGCAGTGGCGCGACCCGACCGCATCGCCCGCACGATCCGGCACGTCAGGGGATCTGGGCCTCGATATGGGCGAGTTGGGCGGCGAGGATTTCCTCGAATGCGGCGCGGCGGTCTGCTCCGAGGGGGCGGATGTCGCGAGCGAAGTGGGCCAGGGCGGGGAAGCGTTCGGGGTCGGCGCCGAGCACCGCGACGCGGAACTGCTCCATCGCCTGTTCGTACTCGTTGGGGGTGATGGTGCTGATACCGGCCTCGGAGGCGATCAGCGCGGCGAGGAGGATCACGATGCGGTGGTACCGCACCGGGACCTCCTCGTCGGGCAGGCCGGACGCGCGCAGGGCCTGCAACAGTTCCTCCATGACCAATCGGGATCCGGTGCCGCCGGACGCATAGCGTCCCCACACCGTGGCGAGTTGGGGCTGCTCACCGAAGGCCTCGCGCAGGCGCAGGGCCAGGGCGGTGATGCGCTGCTTCCAGTCGCCCTCGGGGCGGTAGCCGTCCATGGCGGCCAGCAGGATCCGGTCGGCAACCGCGCGCAGGAGTTCGGTCTTGTTGCGGAAGTGCCGGTAGAGGCTGGAGGAGTCGGTCCCGAGCGCTGCGGCGAGTTTGCGCACGCTGAATGACTCGGCGTCGCTGGTGCGCAGCAGTTCCGCCGCCGTGTCCAGGATCTCCTCGGTCGACCATCGCCTTCGGCCAGTCATCTCGCCCCTCTCGTCCGGACTCAGCCTAACCTATGCACTTGACGATGCACGCACTGCGTGCATCATTAGGACAACGGGCTGTCCGGCCACAACGACATACCCGGCATCCGGCTCGGAAAGGGAGAAGGACACATGAGTGAGACCACTACCGCGATACGGCCACCGGAGCCGGACTTCTCGGCGATCACGGCCGAAGAACTGCACGCCTACCGCGACGCGGAGAACCGCTGGCGGGCGTCCGGCACGGCTCGGGCACTCCTCGGGGAACCGGACCCCGGCGCCGCGATCGCCTGGCAGCAGGTGGCGCTGCCCGGCCGCGACCTCCCGGTCCGGGTGTACCGGCCCGCGTCGACGGCAGACGGCGAAGCCGACGCCCGAACCGGCCTGCCACTCGTCATCCATGTGCATGGCGGCGGCTTCGTGGGCACGGCGGCGCAGTGCGACTGGACCAACAGCCATCTCGCCGCCCGGCTGCCCGCCCTCGTCGTCTCGGTCGAGCACCGCCTCCTCGCCCCCGGCGGCCCGCTCGCGGACGCCGCCGACGACGGCTGGGACGTGCTCCAGTACGTGGTGCGGCACGCCGCGCAGTGGGGCGCCGACCCGGCGCGCGCGGCCGTCTTCGGCGAGAGCTGCGGCGCACTGATCAGCGCGCTGGCGGCCATCCGGGCCAGCGAGGCCGGCCTGGAGCTCAAGGCACAGGTGCTGGTCAACCCCGTGGTCGACGTGACCGAGACGATGTTCGACTACCCCTCGATCACCGAGTACGCATACAGCCCGACCCGGGCCCTGCCGCAACTGCGGCTCTTCCAGCGGCTCGCCGTCCCGCCGGGAGCCGACGCCGGCACAGTCTCGCCGCTGTACACGGACCACCTGGGTGGGCTCGCCCCGGCTCTCGTGGTGGTGCCCACCCGGGACGCGGTCGCCGACCACGGCCGCCGCTATGCCGAGCAGCTGCGCGAGGCAGGGACCCCCGTGCGGCTTTCCGAATACCCGGGAGCAAGGCACGCATTCCTCACCCTGCCCGGCGTGGAACCACAGGCCGAGGCCGCCCAGGCGGAGATCCTCGCGTTCCTCCACGCGGCTCTGGCGGAGTGACGGAGGAACGACGCACCCCCCCTTGGACCCGACGGCCCAACGGTCTCCCGACTGCGCCGGAGGCGGCGGCCGGGTTGCCGGCGGTGCCGCACGACCGCCCAGGGACACCGCGCCACCCACAAAACCACTGAACGCGACAGTCCCGCAAGGTGAGTTCGCATCACCGGGCGCGCGGCCCGGGTCCGTACTGATGGTTGTCTGTACACACGTGTTCGTCGGCCTCAACGGCCTGCGCCTGCCGGCCGATACCGCCTGGCGCCACGCCCGCACCGGGAACGGCCGGTGACCCGCCGCAATCGCAAGGCCGCCCACGCCACAGCGGGGGCGGCCCGCTGCACAGCCACCGTCTGCCGGGGCTGCTGCTGCGGTACCCCAAGATCCCCGGGCTCGACCACACCGCCCAAACTCGCGCAGCTGCGCGCCCCCCTCGCCGGTCAGGCACAGGTACGGGTCGTCAAGTGCCTGGGCGCCTGCGAACACGCCAACCTCATTGTCGTCCAACCCTCACCGGAAGGCCGCAAGGCCGGCGGCCGCCCCGTCCGGCTCGGCCTGGTCAACGACCCCGACGCCACGACGGACATCGCCGCCTGGATACGCGACGGCGGACCCGGACTCGCCGAACCACCCGGCATCCTCGGCCTCTACGCCTTCACCCCCCGCCGCATACGCCAGTTCCCGGAGAGCTGACCGGCGCCGGGAACAGCCACCTGCGTCCTGGCGGGCACGGCTCCATCGCTACCGTCCGGCACCAGGCCGAAGTCGCATGTGACGCCAGGCCGCAGATTCTGCAGGGCGGTCAATACCTCCGGGCGCAGCTAGTGGCTGGCCGCCGCCCGGTGGCGGAGCTGTCCGTCGGGGCGGGGCCAGGTGTAGTGGTTCCGGTCGATGACGTAGTGGTGACCGTGGCGCCAGCCGCCTGCGGTGTGGCGTGCGTCGACGAGGTGAGGGTGGCCGACCGGGAGGTCGGTGTGCACGTGGTCGAGCCGCCCGGGGTCGTGAGCCGGCCACAGCACAACTGCCCCGAGTGCGCCGGCCAGTGAGATGCCGCCGAGCAGCATGGCGGTGACGGGCAGCCCGGCGCCTGCGGCGAGCCATCCGGCGAGGGGATAGGTCAGCAGCCAGCAGCTGTGGGAGAGGGAGAACTGGGCGGCGAAGGCATCAGGCAGGTCCGCGTCGTCGGCGGAGCGGCGGATGACCCGCCCGCCCGGGGTCAGGACGGCGGAGGAAGCAGCACCGATCAGAGCCCAGACCACGAGCAGTGCTGCCCAGGACCAGGCGCCCGGGTCAGTGGCGGTCAGTGCGGCGGCAGCAACCAGCACCACAGGCAGTGCGAACGCGGCGAACAGCATGACCGCACGGTCGCTGACTCCGGTGAGTACGCGGGGAAGGGCAAGGGCGGTGAGCATGGAGCCGGCCCCGAAGGCACCCAGCGCCAGTGACACTGCACCGGCGGGCTGGTGGAAATGGTCGCGGACGATAACGACGGTGTTGACGTAGACGATTGCTCCGGCCGCGGCGACAGCGAGGTCGAGCGCGAGCAGGGCCCGCAACCGCGGTGTGGCCCAGAACAGGCGCGAGCCGAAGGCTGCCTTGGCATAGACGCTGCCCGTCCGGTCCACGGGCGCGGGCTTGGGCAGGACGACAGAGACGACCAGTGCGGCGGAGGCAAGGAAGCCGACCACGGTGCCTGCGAACAGCCAGTTGTAGGAGACCAGGGTCAGCAGGCCGGCCGCGAGCGCCGGGCTGAAAAGGCTCTCCAGGTCGTAGGCCAGGCGGGACATCGACAGCGCCTGCGTGTAGTTGCGCTCCTCCGGCAGTACCTCGGGGATGGTTGCCTGGAAGGTCGGGGTGAAAGCGGCGGAGGCCGCCTGCAGGAGGAAGACCATCACGTAGATCTGCCAGACCTGAGTGACGAACGGCAGAGCGAGCGCGACGCCGGCCCGGGTCAGGTCCATCGCGACCATCAGCACCCGCCGCGGTATTCGCCCGGCCAGTGCACCCACGACCGGCGCGATGGCAACGTAGGCGACCATCTTGATCGCCAGCGCTGTGCCCAGCACCGCCGACGCATGGTCCCCGGCGACGTCGTACGCCAGCAGCGACAGCGCCACCGTCGCAAGACCCGTCCCGGTCAAGGCGACGACCTGGGCGGTGAACAGGTGACGGTAGGTGCGGTTGCGCAGCACAGACAGCATGGGCCCCGTCCCGGTCAGCACGGAATGACGCACCCATCATAAACATCATGTGCGTACGTATTCACATATTGATTCCGGACCGGTCCCGGATGCTCACACCACACGGGAGGGACCGGGGGTCAGTCGTGAGGCGGCAGCGATCCAATCTGGTGATCAGCGACGTTCAGCGCCTCGTCGACCAGGCGCCGCAGATGCCCGTGCCGCAGGGAGTAGACCACGCGACGGCCGTCCTTGCGGGCGACGACCAGACCGGCCAGGCGCAGCTTCGCCAGGTGCTGACTCACGGAAGTCCGCGCCGCGCCCGTGGCCTCGGTCAAGGTCGTGACGTCGGCCTCACCCCGGCCGAGCCGCTCCATCAGCGCAAGCCGCGTGCGATCGGCAAGCAGAGCCAGCACCGACGCGGCGACATCCAGCCGCTCGCCGCTGCCCCGCTGCTGCAAAGGGTGTGCATCTGCCATCTCCGCGCTTACGCCCATCCCGACATCGTAGGGCTGGAGTGCGCACCTGTGCACGTTTATGGGAGGCGCACACCCTCGAGCCCTGCCTGGCCGGCCTACCCCCACATCGCCCAACCGGAGGGATCCACCCACTGCCCGGGCATAGAACGCCTCACGGGCCAGAAGACCAAGACGCGGGAACGACATTTAAGAGATCTGACTGCCTGCTCTGGCGGTCGCCACGGTGCGTGGCCTGGGGGCCAGTGCCGTGCGCAGCGCCGGGGTGAGGATGTGGCGGGTCTCGGACGGGGTGAGGGTGGCGGGGGTGGGGAGGGGGTTGAGGTAGCGGGTGTAGATGAGGCCGCCGAGGATCGTCACCACGGCCGTGGCGCGGGCGGTAGCGTCCCGGCCGCCGAGAAATTCAACAAGCCGGGCCAGCAGCTCGTGTTCCAGGTATTCGCGGAGCACTTCGGCAGCCTCGTCGCCCTGGGTGGTGAGTTGACGGAAGTCGGCGTCTTCCCATAGGTCCGTCACCGCGTCGATCAGGCGGTCGGGGAGGGTGGCCGGGTCGCCGCCGAGGACCTCGTCCACCGCCAGCGCGTTGGCGCACTGGAACTGCATCACGTCCGCGAACAGGCCCCTTTTCGAGCCGAAGTGGTACGCGATCAGCGCCGGGTCGACCCCGGCAGCCTCGGCCACCGCGCGCAGGGTGGTGCGCCGGTAGCCGCGTTCCAGGAACAGCGCGCGGGCCGCCGAGACGATCGACTCGCGGGTCGGCGGGTTGCCGCGGGGGCGGCCTCGGGTGCGGGTGGGGGTACGGGCGGAGTTATTCATCAGCGTTGAGCCTGCGTTTCATGATCGGCACAGTCAAGGGCGTTCCAGGACCCACACGAAGGGATGACCCGACACCATGCGTATCGCAGTCTTCGGCGCCAACGGACCGACCGGCCGCCACCTCACCGACCAGGCGCTCTCAGCCGGCCACGAGGTCGTCGCCGTAACCCGCCGCGCCGGCTCCCTCACCGAGCGGCCAGGCCTCACCGTGGTGGTCGCCGACGCCACCGATCCGGCGGCTGTCGACGCCGCGATCGCCGGGACGGACGCCGTCCTGTCCGCGCTGGGCGCGCGCTTCAGCAAGGAGATCATCACCACGTACTCGGCGAGCGCCACTGCCATCACCGGGGCCATGGCCCGGCACGGCGTCAAGCGGCTGCTCGCCGTCAGCTCCAGCATCGCCGACCCGAACTGGCGTCCCACCGGCGCGCACTTCTTCAACCACGTGCTCGACCCGCTGGTAAACCGGCGCCTCGGCCGCACCCTCCACGAAGACATGCGCCGTATGGAGGCCGTGATCCGTCAGACGGACCTCGACTGGACCCTCGTCCGGCCCTCGGGCCTGTTCGAGCACCCCGTCGTCACGGACTTCCACACCGCCGAGACCAGCGCCGACGGCGTCTTCACCGCCCGTGCCGACCTCGCCGCGAGCATGCTGCGCGAGCTGGCGGAACGGAGGTACGTCCGTGCGCACATGGGCGTCATCACCACGGCCGTGAAGCCGAACATCGCCAAGCTGATCTGGAACGAGGGCGTGAAGAAGAAGTGAGCCGGGCGACAGTCGTACTCCCGGCCAGCACACGGGCGTTCCTTACTCGCCCCTGCACGGCCACCTTCACCACCCTCCGCCCCGACGGCACCCCGCACGTCACCCCGGTCCGCTTCACCTTCGACGCGGCCACCGGCCTGGTCCGGGTGACCACCCGGGCGGGAGCCCACAAGGCCCGAAACGTGGCGGCGGGCGGCCCGGCGGCCCGCGTCGCGCTCTGTCAGGCGGACGGCTTCCGCTGGGTCACCCTCGAAGGCCGGGCCGCCGTCACCGACAATCCCGCGCGCCTGGCCGAGGCGATCCGCCGCTACACCGCCCGCTACCGCGCGGACCCGCCGGCCCCGCTGGACCTGGTCGTCATCGAGATCGCCGTCGACCGCGTCCTGAGCCTCAACCTCTGAATCCCCCGCACTGAAAGCGAAGTGACACCCGCGATGCCCACCCTCCGCGTCCTTGACTCCACCCTCCACTACCGCGAGTCCGGCGACCCCGACGGGCTGCCGTTCGTCTTCCTCCACGGCAACCCCACCTCCTCCCACCTGTGGCGGAACGTCCTGCCCGGTGTGGCCGCACCCGGCCGCCGCCTACTGGCCCCCGACCTCATCGGCATGGGCGACTCCGGCAAGCCGGACATCGCCTACTCCTTCGACGACCACGCCCGCTACCTCGACGCCTGGTTCGACGCCCTCGGCCTTGCCGAGGCCGTCCTCGTCGGCCACGACTGGGGCGGCGCGCTCGCCTTCGACCGAGCCGCCCGTCTCCCGGACCGTGTCCGCGGCCTCGCTTTCACCGAGACGATCATCAAGCCGCTGGTCGGCGACGAGTTCCCGGCGGCAGGACGGGAGTTGTTCACCCTCCTGCGCACCCCCGGGGTGGGCGAGGAGATGATCCTGGAGAAGTCGCTGTTCATCGAGGGGCTCCCGGAGACGCTGGCCACACCGCTCGACCCTGCCGACCTGGAGGTCTACCGCCGCCCCTTCCCGACCCCGCAGAGCCGCCGCCCGGTGCTGGCGTGGACGCGCATGATGCCATTGGACGGCGAGCCCGCCGATGTCGTGGCCCGTGTCGAGCACTACGACACCTGGCTGGCCACCAGCCCCGAAGTCCCCAAGCTGCTCGCCGCGTTCGAGCCGGGCCCGGGCGCGATGACCGACCAAGGCACCGTGGCCTGGTGCGAGGAGAACATCGCGGGCCTGGAGGTCTCCCGCCACGGCCCGGCCGGCCATCACTCCCCGGAGGACCGCCCCAAGGAGCTGGCCGCGTCGATCAACGCCTGGGCCGACCGCCACAGGCTGGCACGCCGGTAGGCGTCCTCGACCACGACGGTGCCGACCGTCCCGGGGTGGCTGAGCTGTCACCCACGGGTGTACGCACCACGATCGCCGCCACCATCGAACGCCACCGCGAACGGAAACCCTCGGATGTCGCCTACCGGCCAGCACCTGGAGGCCCTGCGCACGCGACGGCAACGACGCCACACCGAGCTGACCGTTCGGTCAACCACGGGTGTGTGCAGGCGACTTCGGACTTCAATGCAGCCGAGCCCGAAAGCTGACATCCGGCGTCACATCCATGGCGGCGGCGACCGTCAGCGGGCCGTACCGGTCGACGAGCCAGCCGGACAGGGGCGCGGGCAGATACATCGCCCCGATGTGGATCGCGATGACGAGGCCGGAGGCGGCGGCACTGTGGCCGTGGTTGTGCATGTGGACCGGTGTCATCGTCATGATCGCGACCATCACCAGCTGCGTGAGGGCCATGACCAGCGCACCCAGTAGTACGCCGGCCCGGCGCCGTCCGGCTGCCGGCCGCGCCCGACTGTCGGGATCGTCTGGACGCGCAACCGCCTCGGCGGTCCGCTCAGCCTCCGGCGTGCGGGCCAGCAGCAGCGGGTCAGGGCGCAACCAGATGGCCAGCACCAGCGCGGCTGTCGCGTAGGCGGCACCCGAGAGAAGGAACAGCCCAGCCAGTCGGGGGATGCCGAGGACATGAGCGAAGTTGCCGGCGGGTGCGACGAGATTGGGGCCGACCACGCCGCCCAGGGTGGTGGCGACCAGCACGGTGGACAAGGCGCGGGCGCGATACTTGGGAGCCGCCAAGTCGGCACCGGCGTAACGGGCCAGCAGGTTCGTGGCCATACCGGCGCCGTAGACGAACATCGCGACGAACAGCAGCACGGAGCTGCCTGCGACGGCGGCGGCAATGACGCCCGCGCTGCCGATGGCGCCGGCCAGGTACCCGGCGGCAAGACCGGAGCGACGGCCACGGGCACAGAGTTCCTTCGCTGAGCATGACCTGCCGGACGGCGCCTCTGGCGGTCCGGCAGGTCTGAAACGGTCCAGCAGATCGCCGACATGTTCGGCGTGCCCCGCTCGACGGCCTATGGCCACCTGGACCGCGAGAAGACCGTGCCTCGGCAGCCGAGGAAGCCCACCTCGGCTACGGCGTGACCAACGGATGTTTGGGGCGGTATCCCATGGGTCAGTCGCGATCGGCCAGAGACTGCCGGAAGGCCGGAGCGTGCCGTCAAGGGGGCTGAAGGTGCGGCTCGAGCTGCGCGCGGCTTGGCGTCTTCCTCGAGATGAGTTGCGTCACGCCACGAGCAGGGCTGTGTTCAGGGGCAGGCGAGGTGGTTGTTGAGATAGGCGTGGAGTGCGAGGGCAATGCCGGCGCTGCCCTCCAGGAATCCTGCGCGATGGACGGCGTTCCGGATTCCTGGGCCGGGTGAGGGGTGATCGTAGGCGTATACGAAGGGGAGGTTCGACCGGTGAGAGGACTCCAGTGAGGAGGCCAGTGCAGGTAGTTGTCCGGTGAGCCGGGGGTCGACGCTGTCCCGGGCCATGAGATCAGCGGTGTGGCCGCCTTGCGCCGACGGCTCGATCGGGATCTCACCCGGTTCCTGGCCCCGGGCAGGCCCCTTCATCGCGATCGTCGCGATGGCGCTCGATGCGCGGGCCCGGACCGGTGAGCTGACCAGACAGCGCGACGGTCGCCTCACCGAAGGCCACCGCGGTGTCCATCTGGTGCGGCAGCCGCAGCATGAGGTCGCCGAGCCCGTCAGCGAGACCGTCACGCTGTCGGCACCGAGCCGGGCCGCTCTCGGCCACTGGCTCCTGGTCCGGGCGCCGCCGACCCGGAGGCTGAAGGGCGGCACGAATATCCTGTGGGTGTCGCCGGCCCACAACCACGCGGGGGCGCTCCGCTCCGGCGGAACGTCAGCCCCTGGTCGGCCGGGATGCCGCTCCAGGAGCGCGGACTGATCCGCAGCTACCACGACGGCCACCACCGCTACGACCTCGCCTATCTCCTCCCGCCCATGACGGAACAATTCCGCCGCGCCGTCGACCAGCGCACCGGAGCGTAAGCGGGACCCGGAGCCGCCCGCCCTTGATGGCCCTCTTCTTCCCTGCTGAATCCGCAGCGCGCATAGGGCCTGTTATCAGAGCTCTGCCCGATGAGTCGGAGGCGGTGTCGTCCGCCAATCCAGCGCCAACCTTCCGCCAACGTCCTGGCAACACCCGAGAGTGAAGGTGGTCCTGCGCACTTCAGCGCGCCGATCACCCGATGGACCACACGCCCCATCGGGCACGCAAGAGGAGCACCATGAAACTCACCGCTATCAAGCGACGGACCGCCCGTACGCTGGCAGTCCTCGGCGCCACCGCCGCAGCGGCCGGCCTCGTCGGCGTCGGCCCGGCCAACGCCGTCCCCCCCCACCAGCTCAAGCTGTGCAACCAGTCCGGCCCGGCGCCGCAGGGAGCCGTCGCGGTCCAGGTGCACCTCACGGACCGGCAGACCTACACCAATGTGGTCAAGTCCGGCACATGCACCACACTCAACCTGACCGGCAACGGCGGCGAGCACGGGAGCATCTGGGTCCTCCCCCAGTGGAATTGCGATTCGTCCGTTCCGACCTGCTTCGGATGGGTGCCGAAGGACGGAAACACCAGTGGCCAGTCCATCGGCATCTGGGACCCCAAGGGCACGGACATCACTCTCACCAGCCCCTACACATACACCCAGAAGTAGCCCCAATCTCCGCTGACGGTCCGTCTCCACGGGCGTCGCGCAGGCGGTCGCGTGGCGCTCGCGGCAGCCGGTCTCGTCAGACATCGGCGAGCGGCCCGCCACGGGAGCCGCGCTTCCTGCGGCGGTGGACCCGGACCGGTTCCACCACCGGATGCCATCCACCAGCTGCCGCCATGTCCACACCGTCGGACGGCCCTTGGATTCCTCCGCCCTTTGCTCCGTTCGTGAGCCGCACAGCGACCCTCGCAGGGCAGCGAGACCGCAGGTCGGCTCCGCCTCGGCCACGAGGAGCTCCCGGACGACCACCGGCCCCGCCGGTCGTATCGCAGCGCTGCGGCAAGGCCGGGGCGGGGCGGGCTCACCCGGCGCACCCGCTCGTCGGGCCCGTGATCGCGGCGTGTTGCCGCCTCACCCGGTGGCGAGGATCTGACCGGTGGGGCCGAGTGCCGTGAGCCGCTGGGTGAGCGCCGCGACGGTGCGTCCGTCGTCCCGCTTGCGATACAAGGCGATCGCCGCATCGAGGTGAGCGGCGGCCTCCCCTGTGCGCCCATGGCCGTTGAGAAACGTGGCGAACTGGGCCTGGGCGAGCCCGTGGAGATGGTCGTCGCCGGCATCCGCGCTGAGGTCGATGAGGCGGCGCCAGGTGGTCTCGGCCTCCTCGGCGCGGCCGAGCCGGTCCAGGGCGTGGGCTTCGAAGCCCAGCGTGCCCAGGGCAATCTGAGTCAGCGGCCGGTCGGCCAGCAACAGCCGCGCGTGACGGGCACGGTGCATCAGTTCCTCGGGCGGGCTGACAGCCATGTCCGCCATGCACATGCGGTGCAGGACAAATGCCTCCAAGAAGGCGTCGGCGGAGGCGCGGGCCGTCTCGAGGGCCTCGGCGAAGCACTGCTGCCCGAGATCCGCACGGCCCAGGTCGTGATGGATGCCGGCGAGCATGCCGATGGCGACGGTGCGGTGACGGTCGCCCGGCGGGTACAGCTGGAGCGCGCGTTCCAGGTGCGACAAAGCCTCCTGGGGGCGGTCGAGTTGGCCGAGGACGATGCCCATCGTGGTGTGGGCCCGGGCAGACGTGACGGGGTCCTGCAGTTGCGCGGCGGCGTGCAGGCCGAGGGTGGCGCATTCGAACCAGGCGCCGATGTCGGTGCAGACGTAGTAGCCGACAGCGTTGTGGGCCAGCCGCCAGGCGCGCTCGTGGTCGTGCGTTGCGATGCAGGTGTCGATGAGTTTGCGGATCACCGGGGCCTCGGGTCCCCACCAGCGCAGCGCGTCGCGGGTGTCCTTGAGCCGGGGCAGGGCCCGGGGCGGTCCGGCCACCGGGGGGAAGGGGGTGCGGTCGTCCCCGAAGACAACGGTGTTGGCGGCGGCGGTCGCAGCGAGGTAGTAGTCCACGAGGCGCCGCGTGGTCCGCTCCCGGTCGTCGGCGGCCAGCTCTTCCTCTGCCAGTTGGCCGCAGTAGAGGCGGACGAGGTCGTGGGCCTGGTAGCGGCCGGGGCGGGATTCGGTGAGCAGGTGGAGTGCGGCCAGGTCCGCCAGGGCCTGTCGGCCGGCAGCTGGCGCGTCGTCGAGGAGTGCGGCGGCGTTCAGGGCGTCGATCTCGGGGCCGGGGTGGAGGGCCAGCAGCGGCAGCAGCCGGGCGGCCACTGTCGGCAAGTGGCGTCGGCTCAGGCCCAGTTCGCGCTGGACGCTGCGGTCGCCGGACAGCCCCAGGGCGCCCAGGCGTGCCTGCTCGTCCTCCAGTTCGGCGACGAGGTCGGCCACCGACCACTGCGGGTGCATGACCAGCCGGGCGAGGGCGATGCTCAGCGCAAGGGGCAGGAAGTCGCAGAGCTCGACCAGGCGGCGCGCCGCCTTGGGGTCCTTCAACGTGCGTTCGTCGCCCAGCCGTTGGCGCAGGAGCTCGTGGGCGGCGGTGGCGGTGAAGACGCCGACCGGCAGGTAGGTCACCTCTTCCCGCAGGACCAGTCCGCCCAGGGCGTGCCGACTGCACACCACGGTGTAGGCGGACCCGCCGTCGGCGAGGAAGGGGGTGATGTCGTCGGCGCACCGGGCGTTGTCGAGGATGACAAGCAGGCGGCGGCCGCGTACGCGACCGCGGAAGAGTTCGGCGCGCGCTTCGGTGGCGGCCGGGATCTCATCGTCCGGTACGCCCATGGCCCGCAGGAAGCCGTGCAGGATCCCGGCCGGGTCGGCGGGGCCGCGCGGGTCGAAACCCTGCAGGTCGGCGTAGAGCCGACCGTCGGGGAACCGGTCGGCCGCCGCGTGCGCCCAGTGGACGACCAGCGAGGTCTTGCCGCTCCCGGCCGCCCCGGCGACGACGACCACGCGCGGCGCCCGCGCCCCGTCGCCGATGTACGCCTCGTCGAGCCGCTGCCGCTCCTCGGGCCGGGCGACGAACCCCGCCGGCGGCTGCGGCAGCAGCTGGGGGGCCAAGTACGCGGACGGGGGCGCGGCTGCCGCGGTGACGGCCGCCTCGGCGTCCGGCGCAGGGGCCGCGAGGACGGGGTCGGCGCGCAGGATCCGCTCGTAGAGCGACTGGAGTTCGGGGCCGGGCGCGACTCCGAGTTCGTCGTCCAGGTGCCGCTGGGTGTCCAAGAACGCGCCGAGCGCCTCTCCCTGGCGGCCTGAGCGGTACAGGGCGAGCATCAGCAGCTCCGTCAGCCGCTCCCGCAGCGGGTGTTGCCTGACCAGGCCGGCGAGGACGGGAACCGCTT
Organism: Streptomyces sp. NPDC052396; assembly: GCF_044593195.1. NCBI lineage: Bacteria > Bacillati > Actinomycetota > Actinomycetes > Kitasatosporales > Streptomycetaceae > Streptomyces > Streptomyces sp. NPDC052396. The sequence continues at coordinate 147,683 of NZ_JBIUAW010000009.1, read as the reverse complement.
CCGTGTGGCGCCCGAGCTCCAGCCTGGTCTCCGCCAGTTGCTGCTCGGCGCCCAGCAGCAGCTCGGCCAGCCGGTCGCGTTCCCGTTCGGCGAACGGTCCCGGCACCCCGGCCAGCGGGGTGCCCTGCTGCAGGCCAAGCGCCCGGACGAGGAGCTCACCGGCCCGCCGGTGGTCCCCCGCCGACCGGGCGCGGCCGGCCGCAGCGAGCACGCTCTCCAGGACACCTACGTCGACGGCATCGGTCCCCGCCTCCAGGGCATAGCCCCCGCCGGCCGAGACCAGCGGGCCGGGGCCGCTCGCCGTCCGCAGGCTGCTGCGCAGCCGGGAGACGTACGAGCGCAGTGTGCCCACCGCCGAGGCGGGCAGTTCCTCTCCCCACACCGCGTACAGCAGCTCGTCGCGCCCGACCGGGCGGCCGTGGTGGAGCAGCAGCGTGGCGAGCACCGCCTGTTGCTGGGGGCTGCCGAGGTCCAGCGCGTTCTCCTCGCGCCACGCGCGCACCGGGCCGAGCACCGCGAACCTCAAGGCGGTGCCGTCTGCCTCCGCCATCACATATCCCTCGGCATCCACATACAAGACAAAATGCTGACGCAAGTTACCCGACGTTACCCGCCTCGCCAAACCGGGGCCCTGCGTGCATGCGGCTCACGCCGATGATTCGCCAATCTTTCGCCAGCCCTTCGGCAACCGCTCCTCGGCACGATGGCGTAGATCCCCACCCGGGGATCATCAGGTCGAGCGGTGGCCTCGGCAACGACCGGAAGCCACCGCCCGCACAAGGAGCACCATGAAGCTTTACCCCCGCACGTCTCCGGGCGCCCACACCGTCTTCCAGCGCGTGGGTGCCCTGATCGTGGCCTTCGCCCTCTCGCTCGGCTTGGTCGCCCTTGCGTCCCCGGCGGCCCAGGCCGACCCCGGCGGCGAATGGTCCAAGATCGACTGGGACATCACCAATCTGGAGAACGGGGGCGACACCCCGGCTTCCCGCTACTACGACATGGTCAACGCGCTGCACATCGGTGCCGGACACCACTACGTCAACTCCGTGGACGAGACGACCTCGCTGCCCGCCCGCTTGATCGAGATCCGCATCAACGAGAACCGACAGCAGATCATGTCGCTGTACGTGTGGTCGGACAACTTGTACCTCGCGGGCTACTGGGTGCCCAACGGCGGGCACTACGCCTTCAATGACGTGTGGCCGCAGGAGATGGAGCGCATCCTGCACGTCCGCGCGACCCGGCTGCCCTGGGGCGGCAATTACGCCACCATGCCGGGCGGCGGCGCGACCGACCGCGCCGGGTATCAGTTCAGCCCGCAGGGCGCACGCGACGCACTGCGCCGGGTGCAGAACACCCAGTCCGCCCTCGCGGGCAACCAGCAGGCACAGGGCCAGCTGAGCATCGGGCTGATCCAGACCATCGCGATGGTCTCCGAGGCCGCCCGGTTCGGCCGCATCTTCGACACCGTCCGCGAGGCCATCCGCACCGGCCATGCCGCCCCGATGGGCACGCTGAACGTCGACATGGAGAACAACTGGGACCGCATTTCCCGGTGGCTCTACCAGCAGGTCAACAACATGAACCCCGGCGATCTCCAGCTGGGCTACCGGACGTACACCAGTTGGGCCGCCTTTATCGGGTACGCCCGCTACATCATGATTCACAACCACGCGAAGGTCTGACGCGGACCGGACGCATGCATCAGGGCGGGAGGCGACGGCTCGCCTCCCGTCCCCTGCCGTCAATCTTTCGGCAACCTTTCGCCATCCCCGGTACGAAAGTCTGCTCTCGGCCGACGAACCCCCCTTCGTCGGCCTGTACGGAGAGCAAGGAGGTGTCCCGTGGCACGGGACAGAGTTCGCATATCGCGGCGCCGCGCCGTGTCGACCGCCGCGGCCGTCGCGGCGCTGGCCGGCGGCCTGGGCCTCGGCCTGGCCCAGCCGCCCGCGACGGCGTCCGCGGCCCGCACGGCATCCGGCCCCACTGGTGGCGCCTGGCTGGCGTTGAAGGACGGTCACCTGGCCTACGGACAGGACGCGCAGGGCAACCGGATCCCCGACTACTCCTCCGCCGGGTACGAAGGCGGCGGCACGTCGTTGCCGAAGGCGCTCGTCAAGGCGACGGTCCCGGCCCCCGGCACGGGAGACTCGACGGCGACCGTGCAGGCGGCGATCGACAAGGTGGCCGCGCTGCCGCAGGGCACCGACGGGATACGGGGCGCGGTCCAGCTCGCGCCGGGGCAGTACCACATCGCCGGGCAGCTGCACCTCGGCGCGAGCGGCGTCGTCCTGCGCGGATCGGGCACCGGTTCCACCGCGCTCGTCGCCGACCAGCCGTCGGTGCGCACGCTGGTCACCATCGGGGACAAATCCCGCTACACCCCCGTCGGCACCGCGCAGCAGGTGACCGACGACTACGTGCCCGTCGGCGGTACCACGCTCACGCTGGGCAGCACCGCCGGGCTGAACGCCGGCGACGAGGTCGTCGTCGAGCGGCCGACCACGCAGGCATGGATCGACGCGATCGGCATGACCGACGCGTGGAAGCCCAACTGGAGCCTGCGCTCGGAGCGCAAGGTCACCGCCGTCCACGGCAACAAGGTCACCCTCGACATCCCGCTGACGACGGCGCTGGAGAAGCAGTACACCCAGGCGACGGTCTACAAGTACACCTTCCCCCGCATCGACCACGTCGGCGTGGAGAACCTGAGCCTGGACGGCCAGGCCATGAGCGGCGACCCGGACTACGCGAAGTCCTTCTACAACGCGGCCCCTTGGGAGTTCAACGCCGTCCAGGACTCCTGGATCAGCAACGTCACCTGGCGTCACTTCGGCGGCAGCGGCCAGACGTTCCTCGGCCCGCAGAGCCGCCGCATCTCCGTCCTGCACACCCAGGCGCTGGACTTCAACACCACCGATTCCTCGGCCCGTTCGGAGGCCTACCTCCTCCAGGGCCAGCAGAACCTCATCCAGGACTGCGCCGTCACCGCACCCATGATCCACGCCTTCTCCACCTATGGCCGCCAGTCCGGCCCCAACGTCTTCTCCCGCTGCAAGGCGACCCTGGTGGACAAGACCTACGACGCGGGCGGCCACGAGCGCTGGGGCAGCGGCACCCTCTACGACAACATCCAGATCGACGGCTCGCTGCTGCTGGTCAACAACGGCAGCCGCGGCAGCGGCCACGGCTGGTCCGACGCCAACAGCACCGCCTACAACTGCACCACCCAGCAGTACATGGCCCAGGAGCCCCCGACCGCCCACAACTGGGCCATCGGCTGCACCGGCACCCTCATGAACGGCAGCGACGGACAGATCGAGTCCAACGGCAAGCACCTCCTGCCCGACAGCCTCTACGACCAGCAACTGCTCGACCGCCACGCGGCGGCGCGCGGAAGCCGCTCCTGAAACCCGGCGCAGCGCCACAGCACGAGCGGCCGCAGGACAACTGCCCTGCGGCCGCTCCGCGTTCCGGAGCGAGCGGATCAGCATGCCGCCTGGTACGAGGCGTCACCCGCGAGAGCGCTCGCGGAGGAGCGCTGGTCCCTGTCCGCTGCTGAGGTCGGTTGCGGTCATGCCGGGGTCTGCGATGTTGATGTGGATCTGGGGCAGCCAGTCGCGAACTGGCCGGGATCGACGTGCGGGGCAGGTGGTCAGAACATGCGCGGTTGACCGTTGGAAGCGCCGAGCCCGCCGTCGACCGGAATGTGCGCGCCGTTGACGAAACGGGCGTCGGAGCCGGCCAGGAAGGCGATGACATCGGCGACTTCGGCCGGCTCCGCGGGGCGCTGCATAGGGATGCGACGGCGAAACGCGGCGAGCGTCTCCTCGTTCTCGACGATGGGCGCGGCCACTGGGGTGCGGGTGAGGCTTGGGTGCACAGCGTTGACGCGCACGCCCTCGTGGCCATGGTCGAGCGCCATGGCGTTGGTGAGGTTGACCAGCGCCCCCTTGGCGGCGTTGCAGGCGGCCAGGCCCCAGTCCGCCCCGAGCCCGGACACCGAGCCGACGTTGACGATGCAGCCCCTGACGCGGCGCAGATGGGGCAGCGCCGCCCTGGAGGCGAAGAAGACGCCGTCGACATCAATTGCCATGACATGGCGCCACGCGGAAAACAAGCTCAGCGGGTGAGCACGATCCAAACCGCGGCGCCAATGATCGTAGGTCGGAGGTGCTTCCTGGTGAACGCCCTTGCATTCTCGGGGTGTTCGAGAAGATAGACGACCGGCACCTGGGTTCCAAGGTAGGAAGGCCGAGATCAGGAAGGCGGCGAGGCCGTGGCCGGTGAGAACGGCGGCCTGCTCCAGCCGAGTTGAGGGCTTTCGATGATGGCGGCGCCAGGGCCGGCAGGCCGGTGGTGAGCCCAAGAGGGGCTGTGGGGTGACCTTGATCCCTCGTCGCAGCCTGGCCAGGGTTCATGGCGGTCCCCTGTGAGGGGTGCCTGGCGGGGTCAGGCTGCCTGGTGGTGGGCGGCGAACTGGTCCAGCAGTCCCTGCGGGGCGTCGGCGCGGAAGCAGGTTCGGAGGTTGGCGGCGGACATCGCGGCGGCGGCCTGGCTGCGGGGGAAGAGCGCCTGCTCGTAGGCGGTGAGGGCGGCTTCGGTGTCGCCGGGGTGGGCGGCGATGGCCCGGCCGAGTTCGGCGCCGTCGAACATGGCGAGGTTGGCACCCTCGCCGGCGAAGGGGGACATCAGGTGGGCGGCGTCGCCGAGCAGGGTGACGCCGGGGACTCGGTCCCAGCGGTGGCCGGCCGGCAGCGCGTGGATGGCTCGCGGTACCAGGGGGCCGTCGGCGTCGGCGACGAGCGCTTGCAGGCTCGGGTCCCAGTCGGCGAAGTGCGCCAGAACGGCCGCCTTGGCGGCGGCGGTGTCGGTGAAGTCGATGCAGCCCGCCCACTCTTGACGAATGGTCAGCGCGGTGTAGAGGTGCAGGCTGCCGTCGGTCTCGCGGTGGGCGAGGAAGCCCTTGCCGTCGCCGAGCGCGAAGAGCATCCCGCCGCCGACCACGGCCGCGCTCGCGGGGTGGCGGGCGTCGGCGTCCAGCAGGTCCGACTCGACGAAGGACACACCGGTGTAGGCGGGGGTGGCGTCGGAGAGCAGCGGGCGGATCCGGGACCAGGCGCCGTCTGCTCCGACCAGCAGGTCGGTGGTGAACATGGTGCCGTCGGCGAGCGCCACCTCGTGGCGTCCGTCGCCGAGCGGGTGCGCGCCGGTCACCTTCGCGTCCCAACGGACGGTGCCCGGCGGCAGCGCGCCGAGCAGCAGGTCGCGCAGGTGGCCCCGGTCGGCCTCGGGGCGGGTGCCGCTGCCGTCGTCCTCCTCGGCGAGATGGACGGTGGCGTGCCGGTCGAGGATCCGCATGGCCTCGCCGCCGGGGTGGACGAGGGCCCGGAACTCCGTGTCCAGGCCGGCGGTGTGCAGGGCGGCCTGGCCGGAGTCCTCGTGGATGTCGAGCATGCCGCCCTGGGGGCGGGCGGCCGGTGAGGCGTCGAGGTCGAACACGGTGGCCTCGATGCCGTTCACATGCAGGACGCGGGCCAGGGTGAGGCCGCCGAGACCGGCCCCAACGATCGCGATCGGGTGATGGGTAGTCATCGGGGTGCTCCTTGCGGTGTGGCGGGGACGGCCTCTGGTCAGGTGAGCGGCTCGTCTGCCGGGGTGGGCGTGTGTGTGATGCCGGTGAGCAGCATCTGAAAGCTCCAGGAGAGCCGTTGCTGCGGCGTCCCGGCGAGCATCCGGGGGCCGAGCGCGGCGATCTGCGGATGGGTGTCGGGGGACGCGCCGCGCAGGGCGCTGGTGAGGGCGTTCCAGTCGGCCTCCGCGCCGGCCGACTGGTCCCGGGTGGCGTGTTCGGCGGCGGTTGCGGTGGCGTGCTGCAGCAGGACGTCCACGCCCCAGGCCGCCTGAGCGGCCGGGACGCCGCCCTCGGCCAGCAGCGCCAGCACCGTCTCGACCAGGCGCAGGTAGTGCTCGCCGCTCGGGCGGGCCACCAGGGCGGCGCGGGCCAGGGCCGGGTGCTCGAAGAGCATCACGGTGTACCCGGTGAGCAGCGCCTCCAGCCGCTCGCGCCAGGTGCCCTCGGCGGGTGCCGGTCCGACCGTGCCGAGCAGCCGGTCCAGGACGGCCGCGTGCAGCTCGTCGGTGTTGGCGACGTACACGTACAGCGAGGCCGGGCCGGTGTCCAGCTCCTGCGCCAGGCGGCGCATGGTGACCTTCTGCAGGCCCTCGGCCCGCATGATCTCCACGGCGGCCGCGACGATGCCCTCCCGGGTCAGCGCGGGCTTGGCGGGGCGCTCCCGGCGGCTTCTGGGTGTGGCGGGGTGACCTGTCATGCCCACCAGGCTAACGAACATGTTCGTTGCGAACAAGGTCGTGACAAACATGTTCGCTACTGCCAGGCTGGACGCCGGTCCGGCTAGCCGGCTCCCGGCCGGCCACCGGGCTCAGCGCTCTCAAGTGTCCCGACAGAAGGGAACGTTGATGCACGCTCATCGTCTCCTCCGGCGCACCGGCGCCGGCACCCGCCCGCCGGGCAGAGCCCGGCGATTAAGCCCGCTCGCGTCCCTCGTGACGGCATTCCTGCTGGCCTGCGCGGGGATCGCCACGGCCACCAGCACGGCGCAGGCCGTGAACGGCGACGGCACCTCGCCGTTCGCCACGTACAACATGCACGGTTCCGACAACGGCTCACGCTGGACCTCGGAGGTCGCGCCGCTGGCCGCGACCAATCCGCTGGTGGCGCTGCAGGAGGCGGGTGCCGGGCCGCCGTTGCCCGCGCACGACAACGACCGCAACGAGCTCCGCCAGATCCGCCTCACCCCCAACCGCAACCCGCAGCCCAGTTCCGTTCAGCGGGTGACCTGGGCGGGCGGCCCGAACGGCAGCAACCGGTACGTGTACTTCCTGCAGACCGACCCGCGCCGGGTCGCCGGCACGAACCAGGACACCTGGGATGGCGGCCAGATGAACCTGGCCTTCGTCACCGATACCCCGGCCGATGACGTCCGTGTGCTGGAGAACCCGTCCTACAATCCGGACCCCAACGCCCCCAACAACCGCTACCGGGCCCGCCCCTTGCTCGGCCTGCGGTTCGGCAACACCTGGTACTGGAACACCCACGCCCGCGGCGAGGATGTGGTGCGGCAAGGCACTCGCCCCGGACTGCTCGACCAGGTCCGCGACTTCGCCGCCACCGACGGCCGGAACTGGGTCCTGGTCGGCGACTTCAACGTGAACATCCTCAACCGCACCACCGATCAGGCCCGCGGATCTCTCCAACTGCGCGCGGATGAGACCCTGCTGCGCACCGGTCAGCCGACACACCTCGGCGACACCCCCAGCGAACTGGACTACGCGATCAGGCGCGGCGTGCCAGGTGGGTTCACCGCGACCGTCCCGAGGGGCGGCGGATCCGACCACGTGCCCGTCGAGTTCGCCCGCACCCCGCCGCCCGTGCGGGCGCCGGCCCCGGCCCACGTCTTCCGCAGCGTGCTGGCCGCCCCGACGGGCGGCCTGCTGCAGGAGAACCCGAACCGCTCCATCACCATCGGGGACGCCCGCTACAACAGCAACCAGACCTTCCAGATGTTCACCACCGACGCGCTCACCCACTACCTGCGGAACGTCACGACGGGCGACTGCATCGGGATCGCGCCCAGCGCCCGCCGGGACGCATCCACCCCGGTCGTCGCGGGCAAGTGTGACGATCCGCGCGCGCAGTGGACCATCGCCCACCTCGATGACCCCCCAGCGTGGAACGACGACAACGGCGGGCCCCAGCGCTGGCGCAACGTGGCCGTCCCCGGACTCTGCCTCACCCCGAACGGCACCACGGTGACTGCCGCCCCGTGCACCGACAGCGCCACGCAGCTGTGGTGGGACAACGCCACCTCCCCGCCCACCGGCTGGCAGACGACCGGCGACAACGTGCGCCTGGAATCCTCCTGGCTCGGTGGCCGGCTGCGGCGAGCCGGTAACGTTCCTGGGACCTTCGTCTACACCCAGCCCACACCACCCAGGTCGTGGTGGATCTACTGGCTGTTCTACGAGCGGCAGGACTTCGGCTGGAACATCCAGCGGATCAGCCGGGGCGACAACCTGGTCCGCATCCAGAGCCTGAGCGGCACCAACCAGTGCCTGGGCAGTCAGGACGTCCACGCCGGCACGCAGACAAGCGCCCTGCTCTACGGATGTGACGATGCCCGCGGTGTCGCCGGAGCCGGCCAGCGCTGGCTGGCCGAGGCATACCCGGACGGAACCGTCCGGTACCGCAACGAGGCCAACCACCTGTGCCTGCTGGCACCCGACGCCGACCACGGCCAGGTCAAGCTCTACAAGTGCCAGGACATCCCGGCCGAACGCTGGAATGTGGTCAGCCCCTAAAAACCCACCGGCCGCCTGGACCCCCGTACGCGCGGGCCCAGGCGGCCCGTTCGCCGGACTCGACCGCTTCTGCCCACATGCCCATCCCGGAAGGTTTGTTCTCTCTGAGCCATGACGAGAACTCCGTCATGGGCGATGACAAAGCCACGCATGCAGCGGATGCGGCCCGGGACTACTACAACTCCGCTGACGTCGACGGCTTCTACACCTCCGTATGGGGTGGCGAGGACGTCCACACCGGCATCTACGAACACCCCGACGAGCCGGTCGCGCGGGCAACCCGGCGGGCCGACGCCCGGATGGCCGACCGGGTGGCCGATCTTCTCGGGCCCGGCCGCACCGTCATCGACCTCGGCTCGGGCTACGGCGGTGCGGCACGCCACCTCGCCCGGACCTTCGGCTGCCACGTCGTCGCGCTCAACATCAGCGACGTACAGAACCGGCGGCACCGCGAACTCAACGCCCGTCAAGGATTCGACACGCTCATCGACGTCGTCGACGGATCCTTCGACAACATCCCGGCGCCGGACGGGCGGTTCGACGTCGTCTGGACCCAGGAAGCCCTCGTCCACAGCGGCGACCGGGCGCACATGCTCTCGGAGGCGGTCCGTGTCCTCGCCCCCGGTGGCGCCCTGGTCCTCACCGACGTCATGGCGGCCGACGACGCCCACGAGGACGCGCTGCGCCCGGTGTGCGAGCGCCTCCACGTCGCCAACCTCCCCACGCCGGGCTTCGTGCGCGAACAACTCGCCCGCCTCGGACTGGGACAGGTTCACTTCGACGACCTGAGCGAGAACCTCCTCCCGCACTACGCCCGCCTCAGCGATGAAGTGCAGCGCAACCGCGAGGGACTCACCGGCGTCATCGACGAGGCGTACCTGGACCGGCTGCGGACCAATCTTCCCCTGTGGGTTCATGCCTGCGAGAGCGGCCTTCTCGCCTGGGGGATCTTCCACGGCCGCCGGTGAACAACACGCAGCACGTGTTGTTCACAATGTGGAGTTCAGCTCTCTCATGGACTGCCGAAGAGTTCAGCCGGGATGTCCAGCAGTTCGGTCACGGCTTCGGCGTGGGGGGCGAGGCGGCGGCAGATCTCGTTGATCTGCTCGGGCAGCGTGAGGACTTGCTGCGGTGTGAGCAGTCCGCGTGCGAGGTACCAGCCGGTGTGGGGTGCCGTCTGCTCCAGGCAGTGGAGCCGGTACAGGTCACGAAGGAGGGGCCGGGCGGATTCGGTGATTTCCGCGGTGCGCCACGTGTCGTGCAGGGTCTCGGCCGTGGTGCGCGTGGTGTGGGCTTCGGCCAGGTGCTGCGCCAGTTCGGTCCGGGCGTTCCAGGATTCGAAGGTGACGGTTCCGCCCTGGTCGTCCGTGTGCAGGGCCGAGGCGAGTTCGGCGTGCAGGAGGCGTTCCCTGGCGCGGAAGAGGCGTGGCCAGTCGCTCGACGCGGACTCCTCGTCCGGTGGGAGGTAGTCCGTGCCGGTGGTCATCGTCCAGGCGGCGTCGAGCAGGATGAGCCGGTTGTCGCCGCCGGCGGACTGGAACGCGGTGGTCAGGGCCTGGTAGTCGATCAGTCGGTGTTCCGGGAAGAAGCCGAGTGCGCCGCATGCGCTGCGGCAGCGGGTGACGGCCGTGTCCGCGAGGACGGCGACGGTGACCTTACTCAGTGCCAGCGTGCGCATCTCGGCGGCCGAAGGGCCGGTGCCTGCACCGCCGCCGGGCGGGATGTGCCAGCTGAGTGCGGTGGTCCGGCGGGCGACCGCGGTGGCGGCCAGGGCGTCGGCCGTGGCGCCGAACAGCAGGCGCTGCTGGTTGAGGTGGGCGATGGCCGGGATGTCGCCGGCGAGGCGGTCGTGGGTGCGGCGGTGGCGGGCGTGGGTGAGCGCGAGGGCCGCGCTCGCCCGCGCGGCCGCGGCCAGTCCGGCCGTGGTCGCTCCCCAGGCGAAGCGGCTCATGCCCACGCTGCGCCGGGTGCGGGCCTTGGGCCCGTCGAGGGGGTCGTGGAAGGACCCGTCGTCGGCGATGGACGCGCCGTCGGCGAGCCATCTGCGGTACGGCAGCCGGACTCCGTCGAAGCGGACCTTCGCGTAGTCCATGGGCAGGAGGGGCGTCGGCGCGAGCGGTTCGATCGTGACGCCCTCGCAGGGTCCGTTCTCGTCGCGTAGCGGTACGAGGAAGAGCGCGGTCCCGTGGTCGGCACCGTCGGCCCGAAGGCGGGCGCTCACCACGGCCAGTCTGGCGAAGCCGTCCAGGCCCACGTTGGCCGGGCGTTTCATCGCCTCGGGGGTCGGGGTGTGCAGGACGAACTCGCGGGTGGCAGGGTCGAAGACGGCCTGGGTGCGGATGTCGGCGCTGCTGTTGCCGTGGCCGGTCTCGTTCATCAGGGCTGCACCGATCCACCGTCCGGAAGCCAGGGCGGCCACGTCCTCGGCCGGGGCGCCGAAGTCGAGTGCGACGCCGATGGCCATGCTGTGGTGCAGGAACATCACGAAGAACAGGCGTGGGTCCGTCACCGCGCTGAGTTCCAGCACGGTCCGCAGCCGGGTGGGGTCCGCCAAGAGGGGCCGCTGATCGCCGAGTCGGGATTGGAGGTGCTGCAGCCCGTGGTAGGGCGCGGCCGGCGGCGGCCCGTCGGCTCGGTGCGTCCGGGCGAAGAACGCGTCGGTGAACAGCGCCGTGAGATCGCCGTCGTAGGGGGCCATGTCCGGTGCTCCTCGGTACGGGGGTACTCCTGATGCGGGGCGTGGTGCGCGGGGGCTACGGCGCGTCTGCGATCTCGGCCCACCAGGTTCGTACGGCATCGGCCAACGCGGAGGCGTGGGTGTCCAGCATGGTGAAGTGGTCGCCCGGGACCGCGCGTTCGGTGTGCGGCAGCTGCCACGGGCGGGCCCACTGGTCGTCCTCCGCGAGCTCGGGGACGGGCTGCTGTGCACGGAGTAGAAGCGTGGGGGTGCTAACCGGTGCGGGCTGCCAACCGGCCAGTACGCGGAGATGGCCGCCGGTGGCGGTGAGCCGGTGTGCGGGGATGCCGTGCGCCGTGAAGGACTGCTGTCGTACGGCTGCGATGGCGAGGACGCGGGACAGTACGTCGTCCTGAAAGGTTCGATCAGGCCACGGGGCGTCCAGCAGGATCAAACCGCCTGCCGGGCAGCCCTGTTCTTCCAGCCGCGTGGCGACGGCGTGCGCGATCAGCCCGCCGGAGGAGTGGCCGCACAGGAGGAACGGCACCTCGCCGACGTGCTGTCCGACTGCCGTCGCGTGGGCGGCGGTCAGGGCGTCGAGGTCGCGGGGCAGGGGCTCGTCCTCGGCGAAGCCGAGCTGCGGGAGCACCAGCACTTCGTGGTCGCCGTTCAACGCCTCGGCGAGAGGGGCGTACTCGTGCGGTCCCGAGGCCGGGAGCAGAGAGGGAAAACACAGCAGCAGAGGGCTGCCTCCTGCCGGTCCCAGCCGGACGGCGCGGGGCGCGTTCTGCGGTGCGGACTCGGCGCCGAACGTGCGGCGGAGCCGGGCCGCTGCGCCAATCAGCTCGACGGCGGCCCGGCCTTCACCGGTCAGGCAGGCTTGCCGGTACAGGGCGTCGAGGGTGTCCGGCACCTCGGGAGGGGCGGATCGGCCGGGCTCCGGGTGTTCTGTGTCGCGCAGGAGGTGCCACAGGTGGGCGCTCAGTGCCCGGGGTGTGCGGTGGTCGAGGACGACGGTGGATGGCAGGGGAAGACCGAGCGCGCGAGCGAGTCGGGTGCGCAGTTCGGCCGCGGCGAGCGACCCCGTGCCGATCTCGGCGAACACCGTGTCCGGGCCGATCTGTTCACGGTCGCGGTACCCGAGGACGGCTGCGGTGTGGTCCCGTACGAGCGTCAGGAGTGCGGACTCGCTGTCCGGGAGCGGGATTTCGTCGGCGACCGGGCGGACTGTGGCGGCCTCGGCTGCCTCCCCGGGCGGCCGGGACGGTTGGGTGGCTTTGACCGGAAGCCAGTGGCGCTCCCGCGCGAACGGGTACCCGGGCAACTCGACGGGGCGGACCTCGCGCCCGGCGAAGACGTTCTTCCAGCCCACCGCAACTCCGTTGCCGAAAGCCTCCGCGGCGGAGAGCAGAAAGCGTCGTTCATCACCCTCGCCCCGGCGGAGACTTCCCGTCACGGAGACGGGCCGTCCGACCGACTCGGCGATGTCCAGGACCGGGTAGGTGAGGACCGGGTGGGGGCTGACTTCGATGAAGTGGGAAAAGCCGGCTTCCAGCAGCGCGCGGACCGCCCCGTGGAACTCGACCGGGCGACGGAGGTTGCGGTACCAGTACTCCGGGGTCAGCCGGGTGGTGTCCAGCGGGCCCGGCTCGACGGTGGAGTAGAAGCGCACCTGTGCGGGGCGGGGTTCGAGGCCGTCGAGTGCTTTCGCCAGGTGGTCCCGGAGGACGTCCACGTGGGCACTGTGGGAGGCGTAGTCGACCGCCAGGCCGGTCGCTCGTACACTCCGGTCACCGAGCTCGTCGAGCAAGGCGCCGATGACACCGGGGTCGCCGGAGATCACGGTCGAGCGGGGGCCGTTGTCGGCCGCGAGCCACAACCGGCCCTGGCCGACGCCCAGATGACCGGACAGGTCGTCCCTGGACATGGCGACGGCAGCCATCCGCCCTGCCGGCAGCTCCCGGACGGCGGCGGCGCGCCGGGCGACGACCTTCGCCGCGTCCGCGAGCGACAGGGCGCCGGAGACACAGGCAGCGGCGATCTCCCCCTGACTGTGCCCGATCACTGCGTCCGGTCGCACCCCCAGCGATTGCCACAGGGTGCTGAGCGCGACCATCGCAGCGAACAGGGAGGTCTGTGCGACGTCGACGCGGCTCAGCGGCGGTTGACCGGTCTCCCCGCGCAGTACGGCACGCACGGACCAGTCGATGTGCGGCGCGAGGGCCTCCTCGCATGCTGCCATCGACCGTGCGAACACCTCGGACTCGGCCAGCAGATCCGCCGCCATGCCCTCCCACTGAGAGCCCTGTCCCGGGAAGACGAAGACCGTGCCACCACTCTCGGGACGGGCCAGGCCGTCGACCGCATGGGCCGGCAGGACACCGCCGTCGGCGATGCCGCGCAACCCGGCGATCAGCTCCGTCCGTTGTCGTGCGACGACCACCGCACGGTGCTCGAACGACGGCCGTGAGGTGACCAGTGCACGGCCCGCCTGGAACACGTCCGCCGACTCGGCGATCGGTATCAGCCGCGATGCCGCCTCGCGCAGGGCCGGGGCGCTGCGGGCGGACAGGACCCAGGGCAGCGCCCGCTGTCCGTCGTCCGTGGCCGGCGCCACCGTGGGGGCAGGCTGCTCGACGGGCGCCTCTTCCAGGATCACATGGGCGTTGGTGCCGCTGATCCCGAAGGCCGACACCCCGGCCCGGCGGATCCGGTCGGAGCGCGGCCACGGTAAGTGCGTCAGCAGGAGCCGCACGCTTCCTGCTTCTCCGGCTGCCGACGGGGAGGCCAGGTCGGTGTGCAGGGTGCGCGGCAGCAGGCCGTGCCGCAGCGCCTGGACCGTCTTGATGATGCCGGCGACCCCGGCGGCGGCCTGGGTGTGCCCGATGTTCGACTTGACCGAGCCGAGCCACAGCGGCCGGTCCTCGTCGCGACCGTCACCGTGCACGGCGTGCAGGGCTCCGGCCTCGATCTGGTCGCCCAGCGGTGTGCCCGTTCCGTGTGCCTCGACCACATCGATCTGGCTGGCCGCCAACTCGGCGTCGGCCAGGGCCTGTCGCATGACGCGCTGCTGCGCGAGTCCGCTGGGCGCGGTCAGGCCGTTGCTCGCGCCGTCCTGGTTGACGGCCGAACCTGCGATCACGGCGAGGACCGGGTGTCCGTACTGCCGGGCCCGGGAGAGGCGTTCCAGCACCAGCACGCCCGCGCCTTCCGCCCACGCCGCGCCGTCGGCCGAGGCCGCGAACGCCTTGCACCGGCCGTCCGGGGCCAAGGCCCCCTGGCGGCTGAAGTCCACGAATGACGCCGGGGTCGCCATCACGGTCGCGCCGCCGGCCAGGGCCAGGGAGCATTCGCCGCGGCGCAGCGCCTGAGCTGCTAGGTGCACGGCCACCAGGGAGGAGGAGCAGGCGGTGTCGACGGTGAGCGCGGGTCCGGTCAGGCCGAGGGTATAGGCGATGCGTCCGGAGGCGACGCTTGCCGCGTTGCCGGTGAGCAGCAGGCCGTCGCAGTGCTCGGGCGCTTCGGTCAGTCGTGGTGCGTAGTCCGGGGCCATCAGCCCGATGAAGACGGCGGTGTCGGAGCCGCGCAGCGCGGTGGGGTCGAGCCCTGCGCTCTCCAGCGCTTCCCAGCTCGTCTCCAGCAACAGCCGTTGCTGGGGGTCCATGGCCTGTGCTTCGCGGGGTGATATGCCGAAGAAGCGGGCGTCGAACTCGGCGGCTCCGGCGAGGAAGTGGCCGTAGTGCGTGCTGGAGCGCCCGGGGTGGGCGGGATCCGGGTGCCGGAGGCGGTCGAGGTCCCAGCCGCGGTCGGCCGGAAAGGGGCCGACCGTTTCCCGGCCGTCGACGAGCAACTGCCACAGGTCCTCGGCGGAGCGGACGTCGCCGGGGAAGCGGCAGCCGATGCCGGTGATCACTACCGGGTCGCGATCGTCCGGTGCCGGTGCGGGGTGCGGTTCCTCCGGTCCGGTCCGCTGCTGCGGTCGGCGGCCGGTGGCCAAGTCGGCCAGATGACGGGCCAGTTCCGTGGGGGTCGGGTGGTCGAAGACGACGGTCGTCGGTAACGCCAGTCCCGTCGCCTCCGACAGTCTCACGGCGAGACGTACCGCGGCGAGCGAGCCGACCCCCGCTTCCCGGAACGTCCGGTCCGGCGCAAGCCCGTCCCCCGCATCGGCCGGCAGGAGACGCGCGACTTCTCGGCGTATCAACTCCCGTGCAGCGTGGAGGGTTTCAAGCCCCGGCCGGGCGGCCGGATGCGTTCCGGTCTCCGCAGGGCGGGTGAGCAGCCCGGCCAGACGGCCGCGGGCGATCTTTCCGGTGGGGGTGAGCGGTACCTCGTCGACCAGGAACAGCTCCAGCGGCTGCTGATACTCGGCTGCGCCCTTGCCTTCCAGATGAGCCCGTACCTCCTCCAGGCCGATGGCGGCCCCGGGCCGCAGGGCGGCGACCAGGCAGGGGTACTGGCCGAGCCGGGCGTCGGAGCGCGCGGTGACGGCCAGCGCGGCGAACTGCGGCAGGTCGCCGAGCATGGTCTCAATGTCCGAGGCGCTGACCTTCACTCCCCCGACGTTGATCACCTCCGCATCGCGCCCCCGGTAGGTGAAGGTGCCGTCCGCGTTCCGGCGGGCCAGGTCGCCGGTGCGCAGCCAGCCGTCCGGGGTGAATGCCTCGCGGGTCCGTTCGGGATCCCCGAGGTAGCCGAGGAACATGTGCGGTCCCCGGTACTGCAGTTCACCGGTGACGTCTTCGGGGCAGGGGGCGCCCATGGCGTCGGCCACGCGTGCATCGCAGCCGCTGAGCGGGCGGCCGATGCTGCCCGTGGCGACCTCTGGCGGGTCGTCGGGGCGGGTCACGGTGCCCGCACCCAGCTCCGACATGCCCCACTGGACGACCACCGATGCCCCCGTCAGCCGTCGCAGGTCCGCCACGAGCGGACCGGGCACCGCCGCGCCGCCCGTGCGCACCTCGCGCAGGCGCAGCTTCCCCGCCGACACGTCATCGCGCAGTATCGCGGCCAGGTCCCGCAGTTGGGCCGGTACCGCGAACAGCACACTCGCCTCGGCGCGTTCGGCGAGCGCGCGAAAGCCGCCGACATCCCACTGCGGCAGCAGGCCTTGCCGGCTTCCGGTGAGGAGCGCCAGGTGCACGGACAACAGGCCGAAGAGATGGGTGAACGGGCTGGCGCTCACGATGGTGTCGCCCTCGCTCGCACCGCCGTCCAGGGCCACCGCCGCGGCGTTCGACAACAGCGTGCCGTGGCTGTGCAGGCAGAGCTTGGGACGGTCCGAGGTGGTGCCCGACGACGGCAGCAGGGCGAACGGCAGCTCGGGGGTCAGGTCCACATGCCGGGGTGCGGCCAGGCGGTGGTCCCGGACGAGTGTGTCGTACGAGACGAGGCAGGCGTCTTGCGCTCCCGGGCTCCCGTCCGCCGGAGCCGCCGGCCGGGCCCCTCCGACGAGCAGTACACGTTCGAGCGCGTCCAACCGGGTCAGCAGCCGTCGGCCCAGCGCCGCACCGTCCACCTGCCGGTATGTGGCAGGCAGGACGAGCACGCGGGCTGCGGCCCGGCGCATCAACGTCAGCAAATCCCGCTCACCGTAGGCGAGATGGAGTGGCAGGAGCACCGCGCCGGCCTCGGCCACCGCGGTGTGGGCGACCAGGAATTCCCAGCAGTTGGGGAGGTGGACGGCAACCACGTCGCCCACACCGATGCCGTGGCCCTGCAGGCCCGCTGCCAGGGCGTGGGACTCGGCGCGCCACTGCGACCACGACCGCGATGCACCGCAACCGACGACGGCCGGAGCATCGCCGTGCGCGTCGGCGGCCGCAGCGAAGGCCTCCGGGAGTGTCGTACGGCCGCTTCCCCCGAGGGCGGCTCCCGAGGGGGCGACGAGATAGTCCTGGACCGTGATCGCCATGCATGTATCTTTCCCCGCACCGGTACTGCCTGTCAGCCCCGCCGTCGGGCATGCAAGAGGTTGCCGTCCAGCGGCAGGCTCCGGACCGAGAGCAGCTCGAACCCGGCTGCTGCCAAGAGGCGTTGATAGTGGCCGGCGGTCCGTTCCCGGCCGCCCACGTTGCACATCATGTGCAGGTCCCAGGCCACCGCCAGGGACGGCACCTCACCGGGGAGCACACTGTCACCCTCAGGCAATAGGCGCTCGACAAGCAGCAGTTGAGCCTCCTCGTGCATGCTCTCGGCGCAGCGGCGCAGGATGGTCAGGCACTGTTCGTCGTCCCAGTCGTGCAGGACGCGCGACAGCAGGTAGACGTCCCCGCCTTCCGGCACGGCACGGGTGAAGTCACCGGCCACAAAGGAACAACGGCCGGCGCATCCTGCACCGGCCAGGTGCCGGCGCGCAGCCTCCAGCACATGTGCTCGTTCCAGGAGCACACCGCGCAGGTGAGACGCGTGAGCGAGGAGCAGACCGAGCAACTGCCCGTTGCCTCCGGCGACGTCCACCACCACCTGGGCATCCGAGAAGTCGAAAAACCCGGGTATCGGCTCGAACATTGCGCCGCTGGCAGCCATCGCCGAGTCGAACAGCTCGGCCAGGCCCGGCTGTTCGGCGAAATAGTCGAAGTGCCCCTTCCCGAAGAGCGCCTTGAACGCTTCCTGCCCGGTACGGACGGAATGGGCCAACTGCCCGAAGGACTGGTAGAACGGTCCGCCGTACAGCAGTGCCAGTGAACGCAGCGAGTGGCGTGAATCCTGCCGGAGCAGCGCACCGAGCTCCGTGAGCGCGTAGAAGTCCCCGACGGGAGTGACCACCCCCACGGCCGCGAGGTAGCGCAGTAGCCGGACCAGGGCGACCGGATCGACAGCGAGACGCTCGGCGAGCCCGGCTATGGAAACGGCCACGCCACCGGCTGCGGTACCGCGCGTGGACCGGCCGGCGAGGACGGGCAGTTGGTCGGCCAGCCCGAGCTCGGCGGCGACCGCGATCGCCTGGGTTGTCCAGGCTCCGGTCATCAGCTCCAGCATGCGTTTCGCCGGATCGTCCGGCTCGGCGCCCCGGTGTGCGGCCAGGACCGCCGGGTGGTGGCCGCGCGCCCGTAACTCCAGGCGCCTGGGGCGCCCCGGGCCATCGGCAGCGGTGCTGAGGAAGTACAGCACCGTGCAGTCCTCTACGGAGTTGTAGCCTCCGTCGTCGGCAGCCAGCCCGCCGTGGTCGGCCAGGAGGGTGCGCAACCCCGCCAGAACCACGCCGTCCGGCGCCCTCACCTCCAGGGCGAGATGGGACTCGTTGCGCTCCGCCCGTTCCCTGGCGGCGATCTCGCGCAACTTGGTGCCCGGCGCGGCTTCCAGGACGAAGAGCTCGATCTCACACGGGCGTTGACCGGCAGCAGGCACCTGTACGTGCAGGATCACGACCTCCAGCGCAGCGGCCGGCACACCGTAACGCCGGCTCAACCGCTCTCGCACCACCACGCTGGGGACCGCTGCACCGACCGTGAACCCGTCGGCCCGAAGGCCCGCGATCAGCCCGTCGCGCGAGGGCGGAAAGACCAGCGCCGCGGCATGGGCCACGTCGCAGTGAGCGGCCACGGACTCCTGCTCCCCCTCGGTGAGCCGGGGCAGCAGGTCCCGCACAACGGCACGCACGTCTGCCGAACGGACCAGCGACAGAGCCTCGTTGACCAGGGCAAGATCAGCCGGGCCGAGACCGCCCGTCGGGGCGTACGGATCCACCAAGACCAGCTCCCTCGACACGGCACCTGCAGGGTGCCCTCAGCGTGCCCGCTCGGGAGCCGCCCGGGCAATGACGCGTACATCGACGCGGGCCCCGGCGCTCAGCCGCGGATGAGGCCGGCCGCGCGGTGTCCGACGACCAGGCACGGGGCCATGGTGTTCCCAGAGGTCACGCGGGGCAGCACCGACGCATCGGCGACGCGCAGGTTCTCCACGCCCCTGACGCGCAACTCGGCGTCGACGACGGCGTTGTTGTCCATGCCGATCCGGGCCGTTCCGCACTGATGCCAGTACGTGGTGGCCGCCGTGCGGATGTAGGCGGCGACCTCGGCGTCGGAGACGCCCCCGGGGATCGCACGGGAGCCGCGGTAGGGGCGCATCGCCTCCGCGTGGGCGATCTCCTCGGCGAACCGGTACCCCTCGACGGCGTCACGAAGGTCGTCGGGCTCGTCGAAGTAGCCGGTCTCGATCACGGGGGCGCTCGCCGGGTCGGCGTCGGTGAGCCGCACCGATCCGCGGGACCGCAGGCGCATGCCGAGCAGGAAGGTGAAGGCGGACTCCGGCTTGCCGTAACGGGCTTCCGCTTCCGGGCTCATGAACGCGATCGCACCGGCGTACATGACGAACTTCGGCGACTCGGGGTAGCCGTCGGTACCCCAGAAGCACACCGCCTGGGCACGCGTCGGCGGGGGCATCTCCCGCGCGCCGGCCTCCCATACGCAGCCGAACAGCAGGTGGTCGTCGAGGTTGGCGCCCACACCGGGCAGATCCTCGAGGACGCCGATGCCGAGCGACTCGAGGTGCCGGGCGGGCCCGATGCCCGATTGCATGAGGATCTTGGGTGTCTGTACCGCCCCGAGGCCGAGCACGACCTCGCGCGTGGCGCGGAAGCGGAGGAGGCGGCCCTCCGACACGGCCTCGACACCGACCGCGCGGTTGCGCTCGAACACGACCCGGGTGACCAGCGTCTGTGTGAGCACCGTCAGGTTGCGCCGGCGCCGCTGTGGGGCGACCAACGCACGGTAGGGCGAGCGCCGCGTGCCGTCCGCGGCGAACTCGTCCCGGACGGCGCAACCACTGCCCCGCTCGGCGAGTTCCCCGTTCGGGCTGTCGTAGCGGTCGAGCCCGGCCGCCTCGGCTCCCGCCAGCATCGCCGAGAAGAACGGGTGCAACGGCTGCGCGGGCTGGATGTGCATCGGCCCTGCCGTGCCCCGCCGTTCGGGGTCGGGCTCGCCGCGCCAGGTCTCCAGCTCGCGGTAGACGCCGAGCGTCGAACGGTAGCCCCACCGGGGGTCCCCGCAGCGTGCGGCGAGGTCCTCCCAGTCGCGTCGATGGCCGCGCGACCAGGCCCCGGCGTTGATGCTCGAACCGCCGCCGAGCCCTCTGCCCATCGAGTACGGCAGGCGCCGATGGTCGATCTGGGCGCCCGGCTCGGTGACATAGCCCCAGTCGCGTTCGCTGCCGAGATTCTCGATCCACCGGTCGGGGTCGGACACCCGTTCGTCGGCGTCGTCGGGGCCCGCCTCCAGGAGCAGCACCCGCAGGCCCTCGTCAGCCGCAAGCATCCCCGCGACCGTCGAACCGGCCGAGCCGGCGCCGCACACGATGACATCGAAGACATCGAACCCGCCTTCAATGCTCTGCCCGCCCAGGTCGGCGGCTAATTCGGCTTCCCTCTGCTGTCGAGGCTCGTCCACGTCGCTCACCTCCTCCTCAAGGCCCATCAATGCGGACGCGAGTGTTGCCCAACTCGCCGACGCCCGCCTCGGCGGTCAGGGTCACGGTCGGCTCGGCGACGCCGCGTCGGTGCAGGGCTTCGCCGGCCGCCCGGGCGCGTTCGGCTCCCATCGACCCATGGGAGGAATTTTATGTGATGACAGTCGATGACGTCAGGTGTAGCTTCGATAACAGCAACTGGCATCAACTGGCCTCTGCTGTTGATGAGTTGTGCTCATGCCCGTCATGGTGACCGGGCGTGTGAGCGCACCATCATCAGGAACTCGCACACCACTCTCATCGACCAGAAAAGGACGTGCAGCCATGAAGTCAGCCCTGCGCACCGGAGTGGCCGCCACGGCAGTGGTCGCAGCCCTCGCCGTGATCGCCCCGTCCGCCAGTGCCACCAGCGCAAAGAACGGGCAGGCGGTGAACGCGCTGTGCCGGGGGCGCTCTGCCGCAGTGGACGCCGCCGCAGACCAGGCCATGGCCGCCCGCACACCGGCGAACCCGACCAGGATCAAGGCCGCCGCCTACAACCAGGCCCGCTCCATCCTGGCCAGGGCCGGCAGCGAGACCGCCGCCAAGTCCCACCCCGTCCACGGCACCGGCGACGTCCCCGTCGGCTACGGCACCAACCTGCTGGCCTGCTCGCGCGACGAATTCCGGGCCAAGGACAAGAACGCTCCGATCAAACGGTCGGGCATGACGCCCTACCACTACGTAGCCATCCACGACGCGGCACGGACCATGGGCATCGACCGCTGGTGACACAGCCGACAGCGCACCAGCCCAGCCGGGCTGGTGCGCACGGCCGCCATCGGATTCCTGCGCCGCGCGCTCGACCGCGACTGAGCACGATCGCCCCGTCCCGGGCCGGAGGGCCCGGCCACCGGTGTCGCTTCCCTCACGTGTCAGCGCTGCACAGGCACGACTCCTCCGCACGCGCACCGCGCGGTGCGGGCACTTCGCAATGGGCTCAAAAGCCGGCGGATGATGGGCATTTGACAGAGTGCATGGCGGGCGCGCATGTCGTGGTGGGCGTCGTCTAAAGCCGGACCACGGCGACCACCTCAGCTCTCGGCGAGGAAGTCGGTGATCCGGGGCCAGAGCGCGTCCCACTCCTCGCCGTCGTGCCGACTGTCGTGTGCGAGGCCGGGCACGGTGACCAGCCTCGCGGATCGGCCCAGGCGCTCCGCCTCGGCGGCCAGATCGCGGGCGTGCTCGACGGGGATGAGCGGGTCGGCCTCGCCGTGCACGATAAGCACGGGGGCGGTGACGTCGCCGAGCGAGGCCATCGGGCGGCGTTCCGGAGCCGCGAAGTGGTCCGTCAATTGGTCCGGTCCGAGGCCGAGTCGGGCGGGTACGAAGGAGCCGGGCTGTTCCCGCTCAGCCGTCACGAGCAGCGCCGGGTCGTACAGGCCCATGAGCAGCACCGCCCGGTGCCAGCGGTCCGGTGCGCGCCCGAGCGCGGTGAGGGCGGTGTACGCGCCGCGGCTGGTGCCCAGCAGGCTCACCCGGGCGCCATCGATCTCGGCGAGGCCCGCGAGGTGGTCGGCGGCGGCGAGGACGTCGTCGATGTCCCGGCCGCCCATCTCGGCCCGGGCGTCGAAGTCGGGGCCGTGCCCCGGAGCACCGCGGTGGTCGACCGTGAGGACCGCGAAGCCCGCGGCGCGCAGCGGCGGGTGTTCGCTGATCTGTACGGGGTCGCCGTCCGCGTTCAGGGCCCCGCCCGGGCCCGCGGTGCACACCACGACGGCCGGGTGCGGCCCGGGCCCCGGTGGCAGGCTGAGGTGGCCGTAGACGGTCAGGCCGTCCGCCGAGGTGAACTCGTGGACGGCCAGGGCCTGGAAGGCGTCGGCCGGGGCCCGGTCGAGTTCGTCCGAGAGCAGCCTGGCCAGTCCGGCCATGGTGAGGTTGCGCTGCAGTTTGACCGCGGGTACCGAGACGCCGAGTTCCTTGTGCAGCAGGACGCGCAGTCCGACGGCGGTCAGCGAGTCGATGTCGACCGGCTGGTCGTCGCCGAGTTGGTGGTCGGTCAGGCCGGTGGTCTGTTGCAGGAGGGGCGCGAGCAGGGCCGGCAGCAGCGTGGCGCGTTCCTCCGGGCCGAGGTCGGCCAGTTGTGCCGCGCCCGCCCCGTCGCCGCCGGCCGTCATGCCGGCCGGTACGACCGGGCGGACCCGTGGCAGCGGGGCGAGTTGCGGGTTGGCCCGGGCCCAGCGCGGCCAGTCGATGTCGGCCACCGAGACCTCGACCGGGCGGGTTCGCAGCAGCGTTTCCAGTTCGGTCAGGAACCGCTCGGGTGACAGGCCGGCGTGCCCGTTGCGGCGGAGGAAGGAGCCGACCTCGCCGTTGCCGCTGACCGCGACGCCCACGTCGTCGATCATGCCCCAGCCGATGCTGGTGGCGGGCAGGCCCTGGCCCCTCCGGTGGCGGGCGAGGGCGTTGAGGAATTCGTTGGCGGTCGCGTAGGCGCCCAGCGCGACGGAGCCCAACTGCGCCCCCACCGACGAGAAGAGCAGGAGGAAGTCGAGGGTGTCCGGCCGGGTCTCCAGGTGCAGGTTCCAGGCGCCGTCCGCCTTCGGCCGGGTGGCGCCCACCAGGCGCGCCGCGTCGGTGTCGGCGAGCACGGTGTCGTCGAAGTCGGCCGCGGCGTGGACGATGCCCCGGATCGGCGGCATCGTGGCACGGATGCGCGCGAGCAGGGCGGCGACCTGGTCCCGGTCGGCCATGTCGGCCTTTTCGACGCGGACTTCGACGCCCCGGGCGGTCAGCTCGGTCACCGCACGCTCGGCCTCGGCCGTCGCGGCACCGCTGCGGCCGATCAGTACCAGGTGACGGGCTCCCCGGTCGGTGAGCCGGCGGGCGACCGTACGCCCCAGACCGCCCAGGCCGCCGGTGAGCACATAGGTTGCGTCGGGCCGGATCGGTGATCCGGCGAGTGAGGACGCGGGAACGGTGACCGGTTCACCGGCCATGCGGACCACGATCTTGCCGAGGTGGTCCGGCCCGCCCATCGCCAGCATCGCCTTGTCGACCTGGTCGGCGGGCACCTCGGTGACCGGCAGCGGGGCGATGACGCCCTCCTCGAGGAGGGCGGCCACCTCCCGCATGGCCGTGCGGACGTCCTCCGGACGCAGCGCCATCAGCTGGTCGTAGTCGAACGCGTGGTGCGTCATGGCGCGTTGTGCGGGGCCGGGGTCGACAGTGGGTTTGCCGAGTTCGACGAAGCGCCCGAACGTGCGGAGCACCCGGAGGTTGTGGTGGATCATCTCTCCGGGCAGCGAGTTGAGGATGACGTCGACGCCTTCGCCTGCGGTCCAGCGGAGCACGTCGTCGGCGAACGTCGTGGACCGGGAGTCGGCCACGTGGGCCACGCCCTGGTCGCGCAGGAACTCCCGCCGGGTCCGGCTGCCGGCAGTGGCGAAGACCTCGGCGCCGAGCCACCCGGCGATGCGGACCGCGGCCAGCCCGACTCCCCCGGCAGCCGAGTGGACCAGGACCCGTTCGCCCGGGCGTACCCGGGCCAGCCGCACCAGCGAGAGGTACGCCGTGACCACCGGGAGCAGTGAGGCGGCCTGGGCCGGGGACAGCCCGGCGGGCTTGCGCACCACCCGGACCGCGTCGAGCGTCATATGCGAGGCGAACAGCGCCTTGCTGTGCGCGAACACCTCGTCGCCGGACCGTAGTTCGGTCACGCCCTCGCCGACCCGGACAACGGTGCCCGAGCACTCCAGGCCGAGTGTCTCCCGTGAGTGGCTGCCCTCCATCGCCTGGGGTGCGAGCAGCCCGGTCACCTTGAGCACATCCTTGAAGTTGACACCGACGCACGCGACTTCGATCTCGACCTCGGCCGGGCCGGGCTCCCGCCGGGTGGTCGCGGCGAACCGGAGGTTGTCGGCGGTGGTGCGCAGCACGCCGAGGCGGACCGGCGTCAGGTCGGTACGGGTGGTCACCTGGTGCAGCGGCGACAGGTCCCCGGCCGGTTCCAGCCGCCGGACGTACCGGGTGCCGCCGCGCAGCGCCACCTCGTCGAGCCCGTCGTGGAACAGTTCGGCCGGCAATGCGTCTTCGGCGGCCGCGTCGATGTCGATCAGGCGGCAGCGCAGTTCCGGCCGCTCGGCGTTGACGACCCGGCCGAACCCCCACAGCGCGGCGGCGAACGGGTCGGAGGTCGGGTCCTCGGGGGAGACGCTCTGCGTACCGACGGTGACGAGGAACAGCGGTACGTCGCCGGCCGGCATCGCCTGCACCAGCCGCAGCGATTCGGCGACCGGTGCGCACACGGGCGCGTCGTCCGTCCGCTGGTCCACGACATGGACGACGCCGCGGCAGTCCTTGACCTGTTCTGGCCAGTCGTCCTCGGTCGGGTCGGTGTGTACTACGGTGCCGCCCGCCGCGGTGATCCTTCGTGCCAGCCCGGCCGCGGCGGCCGAGGAACCCATGAGGATCCAAGTTCCCTCGGCATCACCGGCGTTGTCGAGGGGTTCGGGGCGCCAGGTGTGTTCGTAGTAGAGGCGCTGTCCGGGTGCGGTGGTCACGGCGCTGTCGTCGGCGAGCCGTTGGGCGCGCAGGCCGGTTACTTCCGCGACCACCTCGCCGTCGTCGGTGACAAGGGTGAGGTCGCACTCGAATCGTCCCGGGACCGTGCTGTGCCGGTCGCGTCCGTGGACCCACAGCTGTCGGCCCGATGCTCGGTAGTAGCGGAGTTCGGTGATGCGGGCCGGTACATAGGTGCCGGCCGCTGCGGTGCCGCCGAGGACGAGGGCGCCGGCGAACACGGCCTGGAGAGCGGCGTCCAGGAACACCGGGTGCAGGCGGTGGCCCGCCGGGTCCACGGTGTCGAGGCCGATCTCGGCGAAGACCTCCCCGGTCTCCTCCCGGAGCCACATCCGGTCGACGGCGCGGAACGCCGGTCCGTAGTGCAGGTCTCCGGCGCCGAGCCGTGCGTACACCTCGTCGTGGTCGAGCACCGGTAGCGAACGGACGTGCTCGGCAAGGGTGTCGGTGCGCGGCGGCGGCAGCGACGGTCCGGCGAGGTGCGAGCGGCGCAGCTCGGTGTGCAGCGTCCAGTCGGGGTCGTCCGCGTGGGCGCGGCTGTGCAGGCTCACGCGTCGGCGCGTCGGGTCGTAGCCGACGCGCAGGGTGGTGACCGTGGACGGCGGGAGCACGAGCGGCCGGTGGAAGACGATGTCCTCCAGGAAGCAGGGATCGTCGTCGGGGAACATCGCGAGCGCGGCCTCGACGTATCCGGCGCCCGGGAAGATCACGTCGTCGCCGATCCGGTGGTCCGTGAGGTACGGCAACTCGGCCGCGCCCAGCTCGACGTCCCGGGCCGGGGTGGCCGAGGCGACGGTCCGGCCGCCGAGGGAGAGGCCGTCGTGGTTCAGGCGTGCCTGCCGGGAGGCCGGCGACTCGATCCAGTGGCGGTCGCGCTGCCACGGGTAGAGCGGCAGGTCGAGGTGGTCCGGTGGGCCGGGGTGCACCGCTTCCCAGGTCGGCGTGGCACCGGCCGTGTAGAGGGAGCCCAGCGTTTCCAGCAGCTGCTGGCGCTGCGGTCGGTCCCGGCGCAGTGAGGCCAGCCGCAGCGCCTCGGTGCCGCGGTCGGTCAGGGCCTCGTCCACCGCCGCGGCCAGTACCGGATGCGGTCCGACTTCCAGCACCGCACCGGGCGCCCGGCCGAGGAGGCGGCGGAACGCGTCGGCGAAGCGCACCGGCTGCCGAACGTTCCTCCACCAGTACGCGCTGTCGAGTTCGGGGCCGTCGACCCGGTCGCCGGTCACCGTCGAGTACAGCGGCACCCGGGCCCGGTCCGGCCGGATACCGGCCAGGGCCGCCAGCAGCGGTGCGCGGATCTCGTCCATCTGCGGGCTGTGATAGGCCACTTCGACCCGCAGCGGCGTGACGGACACGCCCGCCGTCCTCAGCCGGTCGGCCACGGCGCCCACGGCCTCGTGGTCACCGGCCAGCGTGGTCGCCGTGGTGCTGTTGATCGCGGCCACCGATACGCCGTGCGTCAGGTAGGGGGAAAGTTCACTGACGGGCAGCCCGACCGCGATCATGCTGCCGCGGCCGGCGAGCGTCGCTTGCAGCCGCGCCCGGTGGAAGCTCACCGTCAGCGCGTCCTCCAGCGTGCACACCCCGGCCGCGTGTGCCGCGGCCACCTCGCCCACGCTGTGGCCCACGACCACGGCGGGCTCGATTCCCCAGGCGCGCCAGACCGCCGTCAGCCCGGTCTGCACCACGAAGTTGGCGACCTGCGCGTAAAGGGTCCTGGTCAACCGGGAGTCGGTCTCGGCGCGGAGCAGTTCGTCGCCGATCGAGAGGCCGAACCTTTCGAGCACCGCGTCGCACTCGGTGACGACCTCGGCGAAGCGTGGCTCTTCCAGCAGCAGTTCGCGGCCCATCCCCCACCATTGGGGGCCCATTCCCGTGTAGACGAACGCGACCGCCGGTCGTTTCGTCCGCTGCGCGACGACGTCGAGCTGCCGCAGTTGCCCGGCCGCTTCCCCGGGGTCGGCAGCGACCACAAAGGTCCGCAGGGAATGGTGGTCGCGGCGTCGTGCGGCGGCGCCGGCGACGCGCCGCAACGTCGGCGCGTCCGGCTGTTCGAGGAGGTCCGCATAGGCGTCGGCGAGGGCGCGCAAGGCCCCTTGGCTGCGCGCCGACAGCGGGAGCAGCAGCGGCTCTCCGTCGTCCTTCCTGCCGGGTACGGCGGATCCAACGGCCGGGGCCTCTTCGAGGAGAGCGTGTGCGTTCGTACCGCCCACGCCAAAGGAGTTGACCCCTGCCCGCCGTGGCCCGTCGTACGCCGGAAACGGGACCGTCTCCGTCGGCACGCGCAACGGCAAACGGTCGAACGGTATGGCGGGGTTGGGCTTTTCGAAGTGCACATTGGGCGGGATGAGCCCGTGTTCCAGGCACAGACTCGCCTTGATCACCCCCGCCACCCCGGCCGCCGCCTCGGTGTGACCGAAGTTCGACTTCACCGAACCCATCCAGTGCGTACGCTCCGAGCCTGCGAGCGCGTCACCGATCGCCGCAGCCTCGATCGGGTCTCCCACGGCGGTGCCCGTGCCGTGGGCCTCGTAATAGCCCACCGACCCCGGCTCGACACCGGTCGTCCGGAACACCCGCCGGATCAGCTCCCGTTGGGCCGCCACGCTGGGCACCGGAACGCCGGGGGTACGGCCATCATGGTTCACCGCCGTGCCGCGCACCACCGCGTGGATGCGGTCGCCGTCGCGCCGGGCCGCGGAGAGCGGCTTGAGCACGACCATTCCCGCGCCTTCGCTGCGCACATATCCGTTCGCGCGGTGGTCGAACGACCTGCAGCGGGCGTCCGGGGAGAGGAACTGTCCCTTCGCCATCGCCATCGTGGTGACCGGAAGGAACATCATGTTCACGCCGCCGGCCACCGCCAGTTCGCACTCACCACGGTCCAGCGCGGAGCATGCCTGGTGGAACGCGACCAGCGACGAGGAACACGCGGTGTCGAGCGTGAAGCACGGCCCATGCCAGTCGAAGGTGTACGACAGCCGCGCCGCGAGCATGGTCATGCTCACCCCGGTCGGAGTGGCCACGCCCAGCAGATGGCGGTTCTGGTCGGCCATCGCCAGACCTGCGGCGTCGAAGGTGAACCCGCCGACGAACGCGCCCACGCTGCGGCCGGCGGTCGAACCCGGTGGAATTCCGGCGTCCTCGAAGGCTTCCCAGGTCACCTCCAGCAGCACCCGCTGCTGCGGATCCAGGGCCGCCGCCTCACGCGGTGGCATCCCGAAGAAACCCGCGTCGAACTCCTCCAGAGCCGAACGGAGAAACCCGCCTTGCCTGATGAACATCCGGCCCGGAGTGGCGGAATCGGCGTCGAAGAAGGCACCCGCGTTCCACCGGTCGGCCGGAATGTCGGTAATGGCGTCCGTTCCGGAGACGACCAACTCCCAGAAGCTCCGCGGGTCCGCGATCCCGCCGGGGAAGCGGCAGCCGATTCCGACGATCGCGATCGGCTCGGACCAGCCGGAGTTCTCTCCCCGGCCATCAGCCTGGTCAATAGGGTGAGTTGAGGAAGCCATCGAAACCCCTCCTGGCGGCTCTGACCGCGACAACGGGCCAGCCTACCCGCTGCTCCCATGGCAGTTGGGACGGAAGTGGCAAGGGTTCCCAGGTCGATAGAAGGGCCCCGGACATGTCCGGACCGGTCATGGACCGCCCGGCCCGGTGAGCCAGGCGCTGATCGCTCCGGCAGTGGTACGGGCGTAACTCGTCGCGCACCTTGGTCGTGCCCTCGCCTGTCGGCCACCATCTCGATCAACGCCGGCGTCCCCCTCGCCGTGGTCTCCAAGGCCCTGCGGCACTCGACACTCTCCACCACGGCGAATGTCTACAGCCATCTGACCACCCAGGCCGCCCGCGAAGCCGTTGACGTTATCGACAAAATCCTCACCCGAGCCGACAGGCCACCCACTCCCCCACGACCTGTCCCGGCACCGCGACCGCCTTACGACCACATCCCGCAGCTGCACAACCAGATGACCATCACCAGACAGCCCACCAGCACCAGGACTTACGCCACCCGAACCCCGAAGATCATGACCGGCTCCCTGCCGTCCCCTCCACCGCTGCAGCGTCTTCTGGTCTGTACCCAGAGAGAGGGGCGCATGGGGCCTGTTATTAGTGCGACTGGCTTCAGTGAACTCAGTCGCCAGTCTTATTCAGCAAGCTCGGCAGCGTGGTCCGGCACATACATCTGTTGATCCCGAGGAGGCCGCTCGTACCCGGTGGAGGGCGGACGTGACGGCAGCTCGAGGACCGGCCGCGGTACTTCGTGATACGGGACTGTCGAGAGCAGATGAGCGATCATGTTGATGCGGGCCGAGTACTTGTCGTCGCTCTCGACGACGTACCACGGTGCCTCCGGGATGTCGGTGCGCACGAGCATCTCGTCCTTGGCCCGGGAGTACGCCTCCCAGCGGGTGATCGACTCCAGGTCCATCGCCGACAGCTTCCAGCGTCGCGTCGGGTCTTCCAGTCGATTGCGGAACCTCTGTTCCTGCACCGCGTCGCTCACCGAGAACCAGTACTTGCGCAGCAGGATCCCGTCTTCGACCAGGAGTCGTTCGAAGACGGGGCACTGGCGCAGGAAGCGTGCGTACTCCTCGTCGGTGCAGAAGCCCATGACGTGCTCGACTCCGGCGCGGTTGTACCAGCTCCGGTCGAACAGGACGATTTCCCCGGCTGCCGGCAAGTGCTCCACGTAGCGCTGGAAGTACCACTGGGTGCGTTCCCGTTCGGTCGGGACGGGCAGTGCGGCGATCCGGGCGATCCGCGGGTTGAGATGCTCGGACACCCGTTTGATCACGCTCCCCTTGCCTGCCGCGTCGCGTCCCTCGAACACGACGACGAGCCGCTCGCCTTCGGCACGCACCCACTCCTGGAGCTTGACCAGCTCCACCTGCAGCCGCAACAGCTCACGCTCGTAGACCGGGCGAGACAGCCGTCGTGGCCCCTCCCTGTCCGTCACTGCCATCGCCTCCAAACCGTCTCCCCTCACGCTAGGGGGTGGGCCGCCCCGGCCAGCCTCATAGGGACCGAGCGGCCCCGGACGCCCTCCGATCGGCCCTGGCGATGCCCTCGGGCAAGGGGCAGGCTGGGAAGAAGTTGCAGGCAGGTCCCCCGTCCCCTTTCGGAGGCAGTCATGCCGGACGTTACGACAACGACGACGACTGGTCCCACAGACGAGGAGCTGCGGGTCCTGGACGCCCACTGGCGGGCGGCGAACTATCTGGCCGTCGGGCAGATCTATCTGATGGCCAATCCGCTCCTGGCGGAGCCGCTGCGCCCCGAGCACATCAAGCCGCGGCTGCTGGGACACTGGGGCACCTCGCCGGGCCTGAACCTGGTCCACACCCACCTCAACCGCGTTATCCGCGCCCGCGGCCTGGACGCACTGTGCATCTGGGGACCCGGACACGGCGGGCCCGCGGTACTGGCGAACTCCTGGCTGGAAGGCACGTACTCCGAGACGTACCCCGACGTCAGCCGGGACGCGGAGGGCATGGCGCGGCTGTTCCGGCAGTTCTCCTTCCCCGGCGGCGTCCCCAGTCACGTCGCACCCGAGACCCCCGGCTCGATCCACGAGGGCGGGGAACTGGGCTACTCCCTCTCCCACGCCTACGGGGCCGCCTTCGACAACCCGGGCCTCCTGGTGGCCTGCGTCATCGGCGACGGCGAGGCCGAGACCGGACCACTGGCCGCCTCATGGCACTCCAACAAGTTCCTCGACCCCGTGCACGACGGCGCCGTCCTGCCCGTCCTCCACCTCAACGGCTACAAGATCGCCAACCCGGCCGTTCTCGCCCGCCTCCCCGAGCCCGAGCTGGACGAGCTGCTGCGCGGCTACGGCCACGAGCCCCTCCACGTCACCGGAGACGACCCCGCAGCCGTCCACCGGGCCATGGCCACCGCCCTGGACACGGCGCTCGACCGGATCGCCCTCATCCAGCACACCGCCCGGCAGGAAGGGATCACCGCACGCCCCCGCTGGCCCATGATCGTGCTGCGCACGCCCAAGGGCTGGACCGGCCCCGCCGAAGTCGACGGCCTGCCCGTCGAGGGCACCTGGCGCGCGCACCAGGTGCCACTGGCCCAAGTCCGCGAAAACCCGGTGCACCTGCGGCAGTTGGAAGCGTGGATGCGCTCCTACAGCCCGGAGGAGCTCTTCGACGAGCACGGCCGCCCCCGGCCCCAGGTCCTCTCCTGCATCCCCGACGGCACCCGCAGGCTCGGGGCGACGCCCCATGCCAACGGCGGCCTGCTGCTGCGCGACCTGCCCGTCCCCCCGCTCGAGAGCTTCGCGGTACCGGTCGACAAACCCGGCACGAGCCTGCACGAACCCACGCGCGTGCTGGGCGAGTTGCTCGAGGACGTCATGGAAGCCACGACCGAGCGCCGCGACTTCCGCCTGGTCGGCCCTGACGAAACAGCCTCCAACCGGCTCCAGGCCGTCTACCGGGCCACCGGCAAGGCGTGGGAGGCACGCGTATTGCCCACCGACGAACACCTCACACGCGGTGGCCGGGTGATGGAGATCCTCTCCGAACACACCTGCCAGGGCTGGCTGGAGGGCTACCTGCTCACCGGCCGGCACGGCCTGTTCTCCTGCTACGAAGCGTTCGTCCACCTCGTCGACTCCATGGTCAACCAGCACATCAAATGGCTGCGCGTCTCCCGCACCCTGCCCTGGCGCCGCCCCATCGCCTCCCTCAACTACCTGCTTACCTCGCACGTTTGGCGCCAGGACCACAACGGCTTCTCCCACCAGGACCCCGGCTTCATCGACCACATCCTCAACAAGAGCCCCGAAGCCGTGCGCGTCTACCTCCCGCCGGACACCAACACCCTGCTGTCCGTAGCCGATCACGTGCTGCGCAGCCGCGACTACGTCAACGTCGTCGTCGCGGGCAAACAGCCCTGCTTCGACTGGCTGGACCTGGAGCAGGCACGGGCGCACTGCGCCCGGGGCGCCGGCATCTGGGAGTGGGCCGGCACCAGGAACGGCACCCGGGAACCCGACGTCGTCCTCGCCTGCGCCGGGGACGTACCCACCCAGGAGGTCCTCGCCGCCGCCCAGCTCATCCGCCGTCACCTGCCGGATCTGGTACTGCGCGTCGTCAACGTCGTCGACCTGGCCAGGCTCCTGCCCGCGAGCGAGCACCCGCACGGCATGACCGACCCCGAGTACAACGCCCTGTTCACCACCGACAGGCCCGTCATCTTCGCCTACCACGGCTACCCATGGCTCATCCACCGCCTCGCCTACCGCCGCACCGGCCACCCCCACCTGCACGTGCGCGGCTACAAGGAGATCGGCACCACGACCACGCCCTTCGACATGGTCGTCCGCAACGACCTCGACCGCTACCGCCTCGTCATGGACGTCATCGACCGCGTCCCGGGCCTCGCCGTACGCGCCGCCCCGGTGCGGCAGGCCATGGAGGACGCCCGCACCCGCCACCACGCCTGGATCCGCGAGCACGGCACCGACCTGCCAGAGGTCGCCGACTGGACCTGGACCACGTGATCGCCACCGGCTCGCCGAGATGGCTGCCTCAATCGCTGTGATGCAGTGTCAACCTGCGGGTCCTGCCTGGCGGGATGATGACCGAACGGCCTTGCAACACGATCCTCAGTGCGGACTCCTCCGAGTCCGGCACGCTGATGGTCAGCTGGTCGCCGCGCAGGCGCACCCCGATCCCCCAGTGGCCGCGGTAACGGATCGTGAAGCCGAATTCGGAGAGTCCGAGGAACTCGACCGGGTCGAGCCAGAGGGCGTCCTCGCGGGTCTCCAGGCCCGTGAGGCCCCGCTGCACCAAGTCCAGCGTGCCGGCCATCGCTGCGAGATGGATGCCCTCCGCGGTGGTGCCTCCCTGGACGTCCACGGCGTCCTCCTCGAGCGCTTCACGGCAGTACCGCCAGGCATCGGCGCGGCGGGCCCGGGCCAGCACCCAGCCGTGGACCAGGCCGCTGAGGGTGGAGCCATGACTGGTGCGCCGGAGGTAGTAGTCGACGGTGCGGCGCCATGTGTCGTCGGTGAGTTCGTAGCCTAGCTGCCGGAAGAGCGCAGACAGTTCGGCGGGCGAGAAGAGATAGCCGAGCATCAGCACGTCCGCCTGCTTCGACGCCTGGTAGCGGTTGACCGAGTCGCCCTCGGCCTCCAGGATGCGGTCCAGCCGCCTGATGTCGCCGTACCGTTCACGGTAAGCGGCCCAGTCCAGCTCGGCCAGTTCCCCGTAGCCCTCGAACTGGCTGATGACGCCCTGGTGGAAGGGCACGTGCAGGCGCCGGGAGATCTCCTCCCAGCGCGTGAGCTCCCCGGCCTCCAGGCTCTCGCGCTCGAAGAGCTCCTGACGGAGCCGGCCGGGCAGGCTTCGGACCAGGTCCAGCGCGCGGGCGAGGACCCACGCGGCGGTGACGTTCGTGTACGCGTTGTCGTCGATTCCGGGATCCTCGGCCTCCGGATAGGCGTCGTGGTACTCGTCGGGGCCGACGACCCCGCGGATCCGGTAGCGGCCGATTGCCGAGTCGAATACCGCGCTGCCGGCCCAGAAGCGGGCGATCTGCAGCAGCATGTCCGCGCCCTTGGTGTGCAGGTACTTCGCATCTCCGGTCGCCTGGCAGTACTGCCACACGTTGTACGCGACGGCGGAACCGACGTGGTGCTGAAGCCGGGAACGGTCCGCAACCCAGCGGCCGGAGCACGGGTTGAGGTGCAGAGTCTGCGTCTCGTCGCGGCCGTCGCTCCCGCTCTGCCACGGGTACCGCGCCCCCGCCCGCCCCTCCTGCCGCGCGGCCAGGAGCGCCTTCGGCAGACGGCGGTGACGGTAGTTCAGCAGCGCCCGGGAGACCTCCGGGAAGTGCAGGTTCAAGTACGGGAGCACGAACAGCTCGTCCCAGAAGACATGGCCCCGGTACGCCTCGCCGTGCAGCCCCCGCGCCGGCACCCCCACGTCCAGGCCCGTCGTGTGCGGGGAGAGCGTCTGCAGCACGTGGAAGAGATGCAGGCGCAGGACACGGCCCGCTTCGCCCGGCACCCAGATGTCCGCCCGCCGCCACAGGTGCTCCCAGGCGACGGTGTGCGACTGCAGGAGCTCCCGGAAGCCCGGGGCTACCGCCACCCGTTCGAGGGCCGCGGTGAAAGGGTCGCTGATCGCACGGTCGTGGGAGGTGTGCAGCGCGACCGTCTTGTCCACCATGACGGGCTGACCGTCGGACACGACGAGCTGGAGGCGATGGACGGCCTGCCGGCCGACCATCTCCATGGACATGGATGTCGGCGCGTTGCCGGCGACAGTGGTGCGCTGCGCCATGGCGATGCCGATGTCCGACGTCCTGGTGCGGCAGCGCAGCCAGACCGTGTCCGGCTCGGCCGTACCGACATGGAACCCCGTGAGGTGGCGGCCGTCGAGGTCCCGGTAGCGGGCCACATTGGCATTGACGATGTTTCCGTCGAGCCCGGATTCCACCTCGATCCGCCCGGACCAGCCCTCGGGGGTGAAGACGGTCCGCAGGGCTCCGACGTGCGGGTCACCCATGTGGACCAGCCGGTGCTGCTCCACCCTCAGTACCCGGCCGTCAGGCGCCCGGCAGCGGAACGTCCGTGTCACCGTGCCGCTGCGCAGGTGGAGGACCAGCCGGTGGTCGAGGACCTCGCCTTCGTCCATGGTGAACCACGGCCCGGGCGCGCCGTCGGCCGCGAGCAGCCGGAAGCGCAGGAGCAGCCAGTTCGGGAGGTTGACGACATCCTCGTTCTCGACCTCGCGGCCGGACACAGCCGAGACCAGCCGGTCGTAACACCCCGCCGCATAGGTGCCCGGATAGTGGCCGTGCCCGGCCGGGCTCTCGGGCGCGGCGCCGCGGGTGGCGAAGTAGCCGTTGCCGAGCGTGCACAGCGCTTCCCGAAGCCCCTCGGTGGACGGGTCGTAGCCCGCGTACTCCCAGGTCCACTCCGGCATGGCCGTCCTCGCTTCCGGTCCTCCCGTTCAGCAGAACAGACACCGCCCCTGACCGGGCTCCCTGTCACCCTCCCGGGTCTGGGATGGTCCATCCAGACGTAGGCGTATGCGGCCACGGACGGTGTGGAGAACGCGGGGGAGGGAGGTTCGGGCCGGGGCTCGGGGACCATCCGGCCCAGGCGGGCTTGGCTCGTCCCGGAGATCATCGAAGATGGACACCCAGGACAGGGAGTGAGTCATGGCGATCTCCGCCCGCATCGCGGTCATCGGAGTCGGCAATGAGTTCCGCCGGGACGACGGCGTAGGCCCCGCGGTCATCGCCCGGCTGCAGGAGCGTGCCGCCGACCGGCCGCTGCCGGCGGGAACCACGCTGTCGTCGAGTGACGGTGAACCCGGACGGCTGATCGGTCTGTGGGAGAACACCGAGCTCGCCGTGGTCGTGGACGCCGCCCATGCGCATCCGGGACGCCCGGGACGGGTGCACCGGGTGGATCTGGACCGGCACGGGACCTGGCAGTCGGGATCCTCCAGCACGCACGGTCTCGGCCTCGGCGAGGCTGTGGAGCTGTCGCGGACGCTCGGCCGGATGCCGCGGCACGTGATCGTGTACGCGGTCGAGGGCGCTGACAGCTCGTTGGGGACCGGACTCACGGCAGCCGTCGCCGCAGCAGTGGACCCGTTGACCGAGCGGATCGAAGCGGACATCGCGCGGCACCGTGATGCCGTCGCCCGTGGTGAGGTCCCGGGCCTGTGAGACGAGCACACCGCGTCTCCGGCGCAGGTCCCGGGCACGGAGGATGCGACCGCTGGCGAGAGCAGTGTCCGGCAGGATTCAGGGGGTGGGCTTCCGCCCCTTCGTCCACCGCGTCGGCACGTGCCTGGGGCTCGACGGGTGGGTGCTCAATACCGGCGGGCATGTCGAGTTGTCGGTGGCCGGGTCGCCGGATGCGCTGAGAACCCTCGTCCATGTGTTGCGGCACGAGGCACCGCCCCTGGCCGAGGTCCGCCACGTGGGAACAGCACCCCTTGCGGAACCGCTTCCGGCTCCGGGCTCGGGCTTCTCCGTACGCAGCAGCACCAGCGCATCGGGCCGTACGGCCTCCCGGGCGCCGACCTGGTACGGCTTGACCGGCATCGAGCCGCGCGCCGTGGCACACGACCTGCACCCCGGCTACCTGTCCACCCAGTGGGCCCGGGCCCTTCCAATGGGGCGACGGATCGCCGTGCAGCACCACCATGCGCATGTCGCGGCCTGCGCCGCCGAGCATGGGGTGCGCGGAGCGTTCGTCGGGATCGCCTACGACGGGCTGGGGTTCGGTGACGACGGCACGCTGTGGGGCGGGGGGATCCTCGTCGCCGACCTGGTCCGCTATCGCCAGGTGGGCCGCTTCGCCACGGCGCCACTGCCCGGAGGCGCGGCGGCCGTGCGCCGGCCTGCGCGCATGGCAATGGGTTACCTCTACGGCGCCGAACCGCTGGGCACGCCGCTCCCGCCCGCCTCGCTGATCCGTTCGTTCACGCAGCGCTTCGATCCGCGCGAGGTGCGCGCGGTCAGGACGATGGTCGAGCGCGGCGTCAACTGCCCACGGGCGTCCAGTGCGGGCCGGCTCTTCGACGCCGCAGCAAGCCTGCTCGGCCTCGGCGACGACGCGACGTACGAGGGCCAGGCGGCCGTAGCCCTCGAAACGGCCGCGGGAAACACGCGCGTCGAAGCGCTGCCTTGGCGACTGGTTCCGGTCGGCGGCGTGTGGGTGTACGACCCCGTGCCCACCCTTATCGCCCTCCTCGAAAGAGCCGTCGACGGCGAGCGGGCCAGCTGGCTCGCGGCCGCACTCCACCAGACGGTCGCCGAGGTGACCGGCGCCCTCGTGGAGCGGGCCGTACAGGCAGGAGCGCCGCGCACGGTGTGCCTGTCCGGCGGCTGTTTCCAGAACGTCCGGCTGCTCACGGACACCACAACTCTGCTGCGGTCGCAGGGACTTCGCGTCCTCGTCGGCAGTGCCGTGCCCGTCAACGACGGCGGTATCAGCTACGGACAGGCGGCGGTCGCCGCCGCCCGCATCGGTGTCGAAGGCGTGCCGGGCTACGGGTGGCGACGGTCGACTTCGGCGGGGTCCGCCGCGAGGCATGCCTGGCCTATACGCCCGAGGCGGATGTCGGTACGTACGTCGTCGTCCACGTCGGATTCGCGATCACCACGGTCGACGAGGCCGAGGCACAGCGCACCCTGGGCGTGCTGCGGGCCATGGCCGACGCCGTGGAGGGCGAGCTCGGCGAGCCGCTCCCGGCCACCGGGACCAAGTAGCCGGTGACTCCTCCGGCAGGGCCGGTCGGCCCTTCGGCCTGCCCGGTCAGCCCATCCGTCCGAGCCGGACCCGACCCAGGCTGGAGGTGACCGAAGGAGGTGGCGGGAGGATGAAAGGCACCCTGAACCGGCCCTCACCGCCTGTGCATGCTCTGCTGGCGGACGGTACGACCGTGCAGGTCCGGCAGGCGGTGCCGGAGGATCATGCGGCCGTCCTGCGGATGTACCAGCGGATGTCCCCCGAGAGCCTCCGCCTGCGGTTCTTCTCGACGGGCTCCCGCAACGAACAGCGAGCAGCCGACCAGGTGTGCACCGGCGGGCGGCCGGGCGATCGGGCGCTGCTCGCGGAAGCAGGCGGCGGCGAGATCGCAGGCATCGCCGAGTACCACGCCGACCCCGAACTTCCGGCCCGGGCCGAGGTCGCCCTGGCCGTGGCCGACGACTGGCACCACCGCGGCGTCGGCACCCTGCTCCTGGAGCACCTGGTGGACGCCGCCCGCTCGGACGGCCTGGAAGCCTTCACCGCCGAGGCGCTCAGCGAGAACTATCCGGTCCTCCGGGTCTTCACGGATCTCGGCCTCCCGCTCACCCGGCGTTTCGACGGCCCGGAGGTCCACGTCACGGTCCGGCTGTCGCAGGACGAGGGCTATCTGACCGCCCTGGACACCCGGGGCCAGACCGCCGACGTCGCCAGCATGCAGCCACTGCTGCGCCCGAAGTCCGTCGTCGTCATCGGCGCGGGCCGCCGGCCGGGCTCGGTGGGCCGGGCGATCCTGCACAACCTCCGTGCAGGCGGATTCACCGGCCGCGTACACGCCGTCAATCCGCATGCGCAGGTCATCGAGCGCCTCCCCTGCCACGCGGCCGTCTCGGACCTGCCCGAACCACCCGAGCTGGCCGTCCTCGCGGTTCCCTGCGCCGCGGTGCCGTCCGTCGCCGAGGAGTGCGGCCGGTGCGGCGTACGGGCGCTGCTCGTCGTGACCTCGGGGCTCGATGCCTCCCAGGCAGCGGCTCTCCAGGCGGCCTGTCGCCGGTACGGGATGCGGCTGGTCGGCCCCAACTGCCTCGGTCTGGCCAACACGGAGCGGGACGTCCGGCTGGACGCGACCTTTGCGGCCGGCTTCCCGCTGCCCGGCACGGCAGGCGTCGCCGCACAGTCCGGCGGCGTGGGCATCGCCCTGCTCAGCGGTCTCTCCCGGCTCGGCATCGGGGTCTCCAGCTTCGTCTCCCTCGGAGACAAGTACGACGTCAGCGGCAACGACCTCCTCCAGTGGTGGGAGAGCGACGGGCGCACCGACCTCGCCGTCCTGCACCTGGAGTCCTTCGGCAACCCCCGGGCCTTCTCCCGCACCGCCCGCCGGGTCGGCCACAGGATGCCGGTGCTCACCGTGGACGCGGGCCGCTCGGAGGCCGGCCGCCGGGCGGCGGCCTCGCACACGGCCGCGGCCGCCACCCCCACCATGACCCGGCAGGCACTCTTCACCCAGGCCGGCATCATCGCCACCCGGAGCATCGGCGAACTGCTCGAGGCCATAGCGCTGTTGCACTCCCAGCCACTGCCGGCCGGCAACTCGGTGGTCGTCGTCACCAACGCCGGCGGTGTCGGCGTGCTGGCCGCCGACGCTTGCAGCGAAGCGGGCCTGGAAGTCCAGCCGCCAGAGCCCGAATTGGCGGCCGAACTGGCAGCGGTACTGCCCGACGGGGCCACCGTCGGCAACCCGGTCGACGCCACCGCCGCCGTCTCCGAGGAGGAGCTGCGCACCTGCCTCGACCGGCTGGCGGCGCACCGCGACGTCGACGCCGTGCTGGGCGTGCTGGTGCCCACGGCCCTCGCGGCGGCCACCGGCGACGACCTGGTGCGGGCGCTCACCCACAGCCCGGACCGTGCCCCCCTCACGACGGCGGCCGTGCTCCTCGAACAGCCCACGCGCGTCGAGCTGTTGGCGGCCGAAGGCGGCGGCACCGTTCCGGCCTTCGCCGACCCGCAGGATGCTGCCAGAGCCCTGGCGTACGCCACCACCTACGCCCGGTGGCGCGCACGGCCACAGGCGGCAGCGGCCGAAACTCCCGATGCCGACACCGAAGGCGCCCGGGCCGAGGTGATTTCCTGGCTCGCCGGGCACCCGGAGGGCGGCTGGCTGGACCCGCTCGCGTGCGCGCGGCTCCTGGAGTACTACGGCATTCCGCAGATCGTCTGGGAGTGGGTGTGCAGCGAGGACACCGCCGTCGCGGCAGCACGGCGGCTCGCCGGGCCCCGGGGCCGCGTCGTACTGAAGGCGCACTGGCCGGGGCTGGTGCACAAGACCGCCGAAGGCGCCCTCCGCCTCGACCTGCAGGGCGACGACGAAGTGCGGGCCGCCTATCGCGACCTCGCGGCCCGCTTCGGCGAGAAGCTCTCCGGAGTCGTCGTCCAGCCGCAGGCGTCCCACGTGCTCGAACTGGTGGCCGGGGTGGTGCAGGACGAGGTCTTCGGGCCCCTCGTGCTCTTCGGCCAGGGCGGCACCGCCACCGAGATCCTGGCCGACCACGCCGCCCGCCTCGCCCCGCTCACCACCTACGACGTCGACGACCTGATCACCGCCCCTCACTGCGCCCGCCTGCTGTCCGGCCACCCCGGGGCCGCCCCTGTCGACCTCGGCGCGCTGGAGCAGCTGCTGCTCCGGTTGTCGCGGATGGCGTGCGATCTGCCGCAGCTGGTGGAGGCGGACCTCAACCCGGTGGTGGCGAGCCCGGAGGGCGTCACGGCACTCGATGCCCGCATCCGGCTCGTACCGCGCCACGCGCATGACCCGTACCTGCGGCGACTGCGCTGAGAAAGGCCACGATGACCATGCGACAGAACAAGGTGGGAAACCTGATGACGAGCGACGTCGTCTCCGTGCTTCCCCCGACACCCTTCAAGGACGTCGCCAAACTGCTCGCGGAGCACGACATCAGCGGTCTGCCCGTGGTGGACGAGGACGACAAGGTCCTGGGCGTGATCTCCGAGAGCGATCTCATGCTGCGCCAAGCCGCTCTCCCGGCGGAGCCCGCTCCCCCACACCGCCGGTGGTTGAGCAGGCACCGCGACGCGGCCCCCACCCGGGCACCCGCACCGACCGCA
The DNA here is from genome assembly GCF_044593195.1 of Streptomyces sp. NPDC052396. Taxonomy (NCBI): domain Bacteria; kingdom Bacillati; phylum Actinomycetota; class Actinomycetes; order Kitasatosporales; family Streptomycetaceae; genus Streptomyces; species Streptomyces sp. NPDC052396. Next base: position 107,301 of record NZ_JBIUAW010000009.1, on the reverse strand, counting down.
GAGGGGCTGATGTCCCATCCCGCGATCACCGTGCACGCCGACGACACCATCGCCGAGGCCGCCCGCACCATGGCACGCCACCGCATCGAGCGACTCCCGGTGCTCGACGAGGAGGAGCGGCTGGTCGGCATCGTCACCCGTCGCGACCTGCTTCAGGTGTTCCTGCGGCCCGATGCGGACATCCGCCGCGAGGTGATCGCCGACGTGGTCGTGGGCACCATGTGGCTCACTCCCGCCACGCTCGACGTGCGGGTTCTGGACGGTGTGGTCACGCTGAAGGGGCAGCTGGAGCGGCGCAGCGAGGTCTCGGTGCTGCTGCGGCTGACGGAGCAGGTCGACGGGGTCGTCTCGGCCGTCGACGAACTGACGTACCGGATCGACGACTCGCGTCCGCCCCGGCCGGCCGAGCAGACGCTGCTCGGTCTCGCCGAGGACTGATCCGCGACCGCGTGCAAACCGGACAGGAGAGAGGCCATGGGTTCCGCGACCACGACACAGGACGTTGCGGGCCCGGAGGACGTGGCTTGTGTCCTCGACCGTGACGGGCTCGACGCGCTCGTGCAGGTCCTCCGTGCGCGCGGCCGCACGGTGGTCGGCCCCACGCAGCGCGACGGCGCCATCGTCCTGGCCGAGCTGGAGTCCGCGGCCGAGCTGCCCTACGGCTGGGGCGTGGAGCTGGAGGGCGGTCACTACCGGGTGATCCGGCGCGACGACGAGGCGGCCTTCGCCCACAGCGCCGGCCCCCAGTCCTGGAAGAACTTCCTGCTCCCGGAGCGGGTGCGTCAGTGGTCGGCCGATCGCGGCCCCGACGGCGAGCTGACAGTGCGGCCCGAGCGGCACGATCCGGCCTCGTACGCCTTCCTGGGAGTGCGGCCCTGCGATCTGCGCGCCATCGCCATCCAGGACCGGGTGCTGATCGGCGGACGCCACAAGGACGACGCCTATCAGGCCCGGCGCAACGGCGCGTTCCTGATCGCCGTGGAATGCACCGAGCCCGGCGCCACCTGTTTCTGCGTCTCCATGGGCACCGGCCCGGCCGCCGGGCCCGGGTACGACATCGCGATGACGGAGGTGCTCGACGACTCCGGGCACCGCTACCTCGCCCGCGCCGGAACGGCCGAAGGGGCCGAGGTGCTGGCCGAGTTGCCGCGCCAGGCCGCCGACCACGCCACCCGTACCGCGGCGACGGAGGCGGTCGAGGCCGCCGCGGGCCGCATGGGCCGCACCATGCCGGAGGTGGACCTGCGGGCCCTGCTGGCCGAAACACTGGACGCGGAGCGCTGGAATGACGTCGCCTCCCGCTGCCTCACCTGCGGCAACTGCACCATGGCCTGCCCCACCTGCTTCTGCACCACCACCGAGGACGTCACCGACCTCACCGGCGACCACGCCGAACGCTGGAGCCGCTGGGAATCCTGCTACGACCTCGACTTCTCCCACCTCCAAGGCGGCCCCGTCCGGGCATCCGGGCGCAGCCGCTACCGGCAGTGGCTCACCCACAAACTGGGCACCTGGTACGACCAGTTCGGCAGTTCGGGCTGCGTGGGATGCGGGCGGTGCATCGTGTGGTGCCCAGTCGCCATCGACATCACCGAGGAAGCCCACGCCCTGCACCAGGAGGCCCTCGACAAGGACAGCCCTTCATGACCAGGACCGGCCTCTTCTCCACCATCCCCGAAGACCACCGCGACCAGCTGATGGCTCTCGGCCGCGAAGTATCGTTCCCTGTCGGCGCCCGCATTTTCGAAGAGGGGTCCAAAGCCGACCGCTTCCGGGTCATCCACACCGGCGGTGTGGCCCTCGACCTGCATGTGCCCGGCCGACAGCCGGCCGTCGTCGAGACCACCGGGTCCGGGGAACTGCTGGGCTGGTCCTGGGTGTGCCCGCCCCGGCAGTGGCACCTGGGCGCCGAGGCCGTCAGCCCGGTACGCGCCTGGGAGTTCGACACCCAGGAAGTCTTCGACCTGTGCGACCGCGATCCAGCACTCGACCACGCGCTGCTCACCTACGTCATCGGGACCATCGGCCACCGGCTGCGGTCCGCCCGTACCCGCCTGCTCGACCTGTACGGCCCATACGGGAGCGGAGCACCACGATGACGGCGGTGCCGCTCCCCTACCGCGTGGTGGACACCCGCCCCGAGACCGCCGACACCATCACCGTCCGCCTGGAGCCGGTCCACGAAGCCCTGCCGCCTTTCGTGCCGGGCCAGTTCGCGATGGTGTACGCGTTCGGCGTGGGCGAGGCGCCGATTTCCGTGGCCGGCATCCTCCCCGACGGCGGTCTGCTGCACACCGTCCGCGCGGTCGGCGCGGTCTCGCGTGCCCTGTACGCGCTCGCACCGGGCGCGGTGGTCGGAATGCGCGGACCGTTCGGCACGAGCTGGGACCTGCCGTTGGCCGCCCGCGACGACCTGCTCGTCGTCGCGGGCGGCATCGGTCTGGCCCCGCTGCGGCCTCTGGTACAGGCCGTCCTGGCCGCACCGCAGGGCTACGGCCGACTGAACGTCCTCATCGGCGCCCGCACCCCCGACGACCTGCTCTACCGGGACGAGTTGGATCGCTGGGCCAGGCCGTACTGCGGCATCACCGTGGACCGCCCGGCGGCGGGATGGCGAGGCCGGATCGGCGTCGTCACCACCCTCCTCGACGAAGCACTCTTCTCCCCCGCCGAGACCACCGCCTTCGTCTGCGGCCCCGAGGTCATGATCCGCGCCACCGCCCGCGAACTGCTCCACCGCGGCCTGGCCCCCGACCGGATCCTGATCTCCCTCGAACGCAACATGCACTGTGCCACCGGCCACTGCGGCCACTGCCAGCTCGGCCCCCTGCTGCTGTGCCGCGACGGCCCCGTCGTCGGCTACGAGCGTGCCGAGCCCCTCCTCGCCGTGCGGGAGCTGTGACCATGGACGTAACTGCTCCGCGCCGTCCCAGACTCGGCGTCTTCAAGTTCGCCTCCTGTGACGGATGCCAGCTCACCCTGCTCGACTGCGAGGACGAACTGCTCCCGCTGGCAGGGGAGATGGACATCTCCTACTTCCTGGAGGCATCCAGCGCGGTCGAGCCAGGGCCGTACGACCTGTCCCTGGTCGAAGGGTCGGTCACCACCGCCGAGGACGCCGAACGCATCCGCCGCATCCGTGCCGAGTCCCGCACGCTCGTCACCATCGGCGCCTGCGCAACCGCCGGAGGCGTCCAAGCCCTGCGTAACTTCGCCGACGTCGCCGAATACCGCGAGATCGTTTATGCCAAGCCCGAGTACATCGAGACCCTCGCCACCTCCACCCCCATCGCCGCCCACGTCCCCGTCGACCTCGAACTCCAGGGCTGTCCCATCGACCGCGGACAGCTGCTGGAGGTCATCACCGCATTCCTCGCCGGACGCAGGCCGGACATCCCCCGCCACAGCGTCTGCTTCGAATGCAAGCGGCGTGGCACCCCCTGCGTGACCGTCGCCCACGGAACCCCCTGCCTGGGGCCCATCACCCACGCCGGGTGCGGCGCGCTCTGCCCGTCCTATGGGCGCGGCTGTTACGGCTGCTTCGGGCCGTCCGGCTCGGCCAACATGCCCGCGATGATCCCGCTGTTGCGCAGCGACGGCATGAGCGACGAAGACATGCTGCGGATCCTCCACACCTTCAACGTCGCCAAGTTCGCCGAGATCGAGACCAGCGAGGAAGCGCCACACCGCTGGGCAGCTCAGCGGGATACCGAGGCTGAGGGAGAGCGCCCGTGACGCACCGCGGTTCACGTGTCCTGCAACTCGGCTCGCTCGCCCGCGTCGAGGGCGAGGGAGCGTTGCACCTGAGCATCGACGACGACACGGTCACCGCTGCCCAGCTGAAGATCTACGAACCGCCGCGATTCTTCGAGGCGTTCCTGCGCGGCCGCCGGCACACCGAACCGCCCGACATCACCTCCCGGGTTTGCGGGATCTGCCCGGTTGCCTACCAGACGAGCGCCTGCCGGGCCATCGAGGACGCGTGCTCCGTCACCGTCGGCGGTCAACTGGCGGCACTGCGGCGCCTGCTGTACTGCGGTGAGTGGATCGAGAGCCAGACCCTGCACATCTACCTGCTCCACGCCCCCGACTTCCTCGGTTACGAGAGCGCCATCCATCTCGCGCGCGACCACCGGGAGCACGTCGAGAGGGGGCTACGGCTCAAACAGGCCGGAAACACCATCATGGAGCTCCTGGGCGGCCGCTCCATCCACCCCATCAACGTCCGCGTCGGCGGCTTCCACCGTGCACCCGCCCGCGCCGAACTGCGGCCGCTGGCCGAGCGATTGCGCCGCGCCCGCGACGACGCGCGGGAGACCGTCCACTGGGTGTCGGGCTTCGACTTCCCGGACGCGACCTGCGACGCGGATCTGTTCGCGCTCGCCGAGCCCGGCACCTACGCCATCGACGGAGGCACCCCCACGGTCCTCCCCTACGGAGACGGGCAGGAGCCGCGCGCCTTCCCGGTGCCCGCCTTCACCGATCACGTGGTGGAGGAGCAAGTCCCCTATTCCACCGCGCTCCAGGCACGGCTCGACGGCCGCCGACACCTGACGGGCTCCCTCGCTCGGTACGCCATCAGCGGCCACCTGCTCCCGCCCGCCGTCCAGGAGACCGCCCACGCCGCGGGCCTCGACGGAGTGTGCCGCAATCCCTTCCGCAGCATCGTCGTGCGGGCCGTCGAAGTCCTGTACGCGGTGGAGGAGGCCCTGCGCCTGATCGACGCCTACGAACCACCGCCCCGGCCGGCCGTGGACGTACCGGCACGGGCCGGCGTCGGCCACGGAGCGACCGAAGCACCGCGCGGCACCCTCTACCACCGCTACGTCCTCGACGCGGACGGGATCGTCACCGACGCCCGTCTCATCCCGCCCACCTCTCAGAACCAGGGCGCCATCGAGGAGGACCTGCGCCGCATCGTCCAGGACCAACTCGCCCACGGCGACGCCACCGACGCCGAGCTGACCCGCCTGTGCGAACGCGCCATCCGCAACCACGATCCGTGCATCTCCTGCTCCGCCCACTTCCTCGACCTGTCCGTCGAACGAGCGTGAGGACAGCTGCGTGAAATACCTCGACGAATACCGCGATCCGCAGCTCGCCCGGCGGCTGCTGGACGAGCTGCACCGCACCGCCACCCGCCCCTGGCAGATCATGGAAGTCTGCGGCGGCCGGACCCACACGCTCGTCCGCCAGGGCATCGACGAACTCCTGCCCACCGGCATGCGCATGGTGCACGGCCCTGGCTGCCCGGTCTGCGTCACCCCGCTGGAAACCCTCGACCGGGCCATGGCCATCGCCGCCCGGCCCGGCGTGATCCTCACCAGCTTCGGCGACATGCTGCGCGTCCCCGGCTCCCACACCGACCTGCTCGCGCAGCGGGCGCGCGGCGCGGATGTCCGCGTCGTCTACTCCCCCATGGACGCGGTGAAACTGGCGGAGGAGAACCCCGACAGTGAAGTCGTCTTCCTCGCCGTCGGCTTCGAGACCACCACACCCGCCAACGCCATGGCCGTCCTGCACGCCTCCCGCCTCCGGCTGCGGAACTTCTCGATGCTGGTCAGCCACGTGCTCGTACCGCCCGCCATGACCGCACTGCTGGAATCCCCCGAGTGCGAGGTGCAGGCCTTCCTCGCCGCCGGGCACGTCTGCGCGGTCATGGGCTGGACCGAGTACGAACCCATCGTCGCCAAGCACCGAGTCCCCGTCGTGGTCACCGGGTTCGAGCCCCTCGACCTGCTGGAAGGCATCTTGATGGCCGTCCGGCAGCTGGAGGAGGGCAGAGCAGAAGGTCCGCGGTCGCCCGCGTCTTCCGCGTCACCGACCGGGCCTGGCGGGGTGTGGGTGAGCTTCCCCGCAGCGGCCTCGAACTCCGCCCGGAATTCGCCGCGTTCGATGCGACGCAGCGCTACGAGGTCGGCGCGCTGCGCTCTGCCGAAGACCCCGAGTGCATCGCGGGCGCCATCCTCACCGGGGCCAAGCTTCCCACCGACTGCACCGCCTACGGCATCCGCTGCACTCCCCGCCGCCCCCTCGGTGCCCCCATGGTCTCCACCGAGGGCACCTGCGCGGCCTTCCACGCCGCGGGGCGAACCGCCACCACGCCTCTGGAAGGGAGTCCCGCGTGACCACCAGTTGCCCTCTGCCGTACGCGGAGAACGAGCGCGTCCTGCTCGGTCACGGAGCCGGGGGACGGCTCACCGCCGAACTGCTGGAGTCCGTGGTCCTGCCGGCCATCGGCAGCAGCGAGGAAGGCCCGATGGAGGACGCCGCCCTCCTGCCAGGACATCAGGATCTGGTGATGAGCACGGACGGCTTCGTCGTCAGCCCGCTGTTCTTCCCCGGAGGGGACATCGGGTCACTGGCCGTCCACGGCACCGTCAACGACCTGGCGATGCGCGGGGCCGAGCCCGTCGCTCTGTCCGTCGCCCTGCTTCTGGAAGAGGGGCTGGCGCTCACGGACCTGGAGGCCGTGCTCGGCTCGCTGGGCAAGGCGGCCCAGGAAGTCGGCGTGCCGGTGATCACGGGTGACACCAAGGTCGTCGGCCGGGGAGCGGCCGACCAGGTCTTCATCACCACGACCGGCATCGGCCGCCGCCTCCCCGGGCTCTCCGTATCGTCGGCCGGCGCCCGCCCTGGGGACGCCATCCTGCTGTCCGGGCCGATCGGGCTGCACGGCACCGCCGTGCTCAGCACGCGCGAGGGGCTCGGTTTCGAAGCCGATATCGCCTCCGACACCCGCCCACTGCACCGCCTCGTGGCCGGGCTCACCGGCTTGGGCGGTGAGATCCACGCCTTGCGCGACCCGACACGCGGCGGATTCGCAGCAGCGCTCAACGAGATCGCGCGGGACTCGGGCGTGACAGTGGAGATCGACGAGGGCGCGATCCCGGTGCCCGAGCCGGTCGCGGCGGCCTGCGACATCCTCGGCCTCGACCCGCTGCACGTGGCCAACGAGGGCTGCATGGTCGCCTTCGTGTCCCCGGCCGTGGCCGACGAGGCCCTGGCTGCGATGCACTCCTTGCCGGAGGGCGGCGGAGCGGTGAGGATCGGACAGGTAGCACCGTCCGACGGACACCCCGGGCGCGTCGTCATGCGGACGGTCGTCGGCGCCCGTCGCGTGGTGGACATGCCGGTCGGCGAACAGCTTCCCCGCATCTGCTGATCAGCGGCTGGAGGGACAGTGGAGGGCACGGGAGAAAGGCCGGTACGGCTGCCGCAGCTCAAACTCGACGAGCTGCTCGGCGAGTTGCAGGCCCGGCTGGACGCGGCGCGCGGCACCCGGGACCGGGTGCACAGCCTGCTGGAGGCCGTGCTCTCGGTGGGCCGGGGGCTGGACCTGGAGCACGTCCTGCGGCAGATCATCGAATCGGCCGTCGCGCTGGTGGATGCCCGCTACGGTGCGCTGGGCGTGATCGGCCCGGACGGCCGTACCATCGCGCAGTTCCTCACCGTGGGCCTGACCGACGAACAGATCAAGGCCATCGGGCCGTTCCCCTCGGGTCACGGCATCCTCGGCGAGCTCATCCGCAACCCGGAACCGCTGCGGCTCACCAAGATCTCTGCACACCCGGCCTCGTACGGCTTCCCGGCCAACCATCCACCGATGCACAGCTTCCTGGGCGTTCCCATCCGCGTGCGCGACCAGGTCTTCGGCAACCTCTATCTCACCGAGAAGCACGGCGGCGCGGACTTCACGGACGAGGACGAGGCGATGCTCTCCACCCTCGCTGTCGCCGCCGGTGTCGCCATCGACAACGCGCGGCTGTACGAGGAGTCCACGCGGCGGGAACGCTGGCTGCGGGCGAGCGCCGAAGTGACGACCAGCCTGATGTCCGGTTCACCGCGTACGGACGTCACCACTCTGATCGCCGAACTGGCGAAGGAGATCACCGGCGCCGAACTGGCCACTTTCTCGGTGCCGCTCCCGGACGGCACGTCCCTGACCGTCGAAGTGACCATCGGGACGCGCGGCGACGAACTGCGCGGCCTGGCGATCCCGGCGGAGGGAACCCTGGTGGGACTGGCATTCCACCAGGGCGACCCCGTACGCAGCCACGATGTCACCGATGATCCACGGGTGTCGCCGACTCCCAACCGACTGGCGGGACTCGGCCCGGCCGTGGCCGTCCCGGTCAAGACGGGAGAAGACGTATGCGGCGTCCTGCTGTTGGCCAGGGGCCATGGACAACTCGACTTCTCGGACGAGGAGATCGAGCCCCTGCTCGCCTTCGCCGGGCAGGCGGCGCTGGCCATGGAACTGGCCGAACGACGCGCGGGCGCCGAGCAGCTCGCGCTGCTGGAGGACCACGACCGCATCGCCCGCGACCTGCACGACCTGGCCATTCAGCGGCTCTTCGCGACCGGCATGACGCTGCAGAGCGCCGACCGCTTCATCGACCACCCCGAGGCATCGGAGCGGGTCCGCCGGGCGGTGAACGACCTGGACGAAACCACCAAGATCATCCGATCGACGATCTTCGGGCTGCGAGCGCGCGAAACGGCACCGCAGCACGGCCTGCGCACCCGCGTGCTCCAGACCGTCAACGAGGCCGGCGGCACCCTCGGCTTCGCGCCGAGCCTGCGCATGGAGGGCCTGCTGGACATCGAGGTGCCCCGCCCCGTCGCCGACGATGTGGTGGCCGTCCTGGGCGAAGCCCTGACAAACGTCACCCGGCACGCGCACGCAGGCACAGTGGACGTGTCTGTCGTCAACGACGGCCGGGAGCTGGCGGTAACCGTCACCGACAACGGCGTCGGGATACCCGAGGGCGCGCGCCGCAGCGGCCTGCGCAATCTCGCCGAACGGGCCAAGAACCACGGCGGAGAACTCCGTCTCACGGCCCCATCCGACGGCGGCACGACGCTTATCTGGCGGGTTCCGCTCGACGCGCCTCCAGTCCGTAAGGGCTGACCGGCCCAACTGGATGGGGCCGATGGACCCCCACGTCGCAGTCGTCTCCGAGGGACGGTGGCAATAGGAGAACGAACGTCGCACCCGGGCCCCGCACCGGGCCGACCTGGAGGTGACAGGCGATGATGTTCTGGTACGGCCACCCCGGCGGCGGCTGGGGCTGGATCGCCATGTCGATCGGCATGATCCTCTTCTGGGCGCTGGTCATTACCGCCCTCGTGCTGCTCTTCCGCACGCTCAGCCGGCCTCACGAGCACGCCCATGCACCCGCTCCTCCCACTCCCCCTGCGCCCACGCCCGAGCAGATCCTGGCCGAGCGCTTCGCCCGCAGCGAGATCGACGAGGAGGAGTACCAACGCCGACTTTCCGTATTGCGCTCTTTGGGCCCCCGCACACCACCAGCGGCCTGAAGGGCTTCACGCTCCGTCGGCCGCGCTCCCGGCGTCGTGCCGGTGGGCGGCCGGCACGAGCGTGTTGTCACTGGTCCGCCCGGCGAGATGGTCGGCGATGTTGTCCGCCGTGGTCCGCACGATCTGCCCGACCGCGTCACGGGTGAAGTAAGCCTGGTGCGAGCTGATGAGGACGTTCCTGAAGGTCATCAGCCGGGCAAGAGTGTCGTCGGTCATGACCTCAAGGGACTTGTCGAAGAAGAAGACGCCCGCTTCCTCTTCGTACACGTCCAGACCAACGCCCTCCAGCCGCCCGGCCCGCAGGGTCTCGACCAGTGCGTGGGCGTCCAGCAGGCCACCGCGGCTGGTGTTGATCAAAATGGCGTCGTCCTTCATGAGCGCCAACGCCTCCGCGTCGACGACGTGATAGGTCTCGGGCACCAACGGCGCATGCAGGCTGAGCAGATCGGATTCGGTGAACAGGCGCTTGCGGTCCACGTACTCCATGCCCAGCGCCTCGCACTCCTCGTTCGGTGCGACGTCATGGCCGAGCAGTCGCATCCCGAATCCCGCGGCGATACGGGCGAACGCGGTGCCGATCCTGCCGGTGCCGAGCACGCCCGCGGTGCGCCCATGGAAGTCCCGGCCCATCAGACCGTTGAGGCGGAAGTCGAAGTCACGGGTGCGGGTGACCGATCGCGGGATCCTGCGATCGACTGCCAGCGCCAGCCCCCACGCGAACTCGGCCACGGAATAAGGCGAGTAGAACGACACCCGGGACACGGCCACGCCCAGCTTCCGGGCTGCGTCCAGGTCGATGTTGTTGTAGCCCGTGGCCCGTTGGGTGATCAGCTCGGTGCCGCCCTCGGCAAGGGCCCGCAGGACGGTCTCGTCCAGGACGTCGTTGACACTGCTGCAGACAATCCTGCGTCCGGTCGCCGTGGCCACCGTGTCCGCGTTGAGGATGAGGTCCAGACACCGCAGGTCGTGGTCCCGGCCGAGTGCGCGCTCCAGCAGTGGCCGCTCGTCGGTGGTCACTCCGTACGCGACGATTCCCGCCATGGTCCTGTGCTCCTTGTCGTGCGTGGCCGGCCGTTTACTCAGCCGTGATGGCCTGGCGGCTCGTGGTGCACGGAGTGGGCGTCCGGATGTGCCGCCTCCGTGGCGATCACAGCGGCCTGGATGCGCCTCTCGACGCCGAGTTTGGCGAGCAGGCGCGAGATGTGGTTCTTGACCGTCTTCTCGGACAGGAACAGTTGCTTGCCGATTTCACGGTTGGTGAGTCCTTCGCCGATCAGGCCGAGGATGTCGCGCTCGCGCGGGGACAGACCGGCCAAGCGCTCGTCCTCGGGCTCGGCCTCCCCCTCGCCCCGCAAGCTGCTCATCAGCCGGGCGGTGGTGGCCGGGTCCAGCAACGACTGGCCGGAGGCCACCGTGCGGATGGCGGCCACGAGGTCAGAACCCTGGATCTGCTTGAGAACGTAGCCCGCAGCCCCGGCCATGATCGCGTCGAGCAGGGCGTCGTCATCGTCGAACGACGTGAGCATCAGGCAGGCTAGATCCGGCATGTGGGAGCGCAGCTCCCGGCACACGGTGACGCCGTCGCCGTCGGGCAGCCGCACATCCAACACCGCGACGTCCGGGCGGAGGGCCGGGCCCCGGGCCAGGGCGCGTTCGACGGTGCCGGCCTCTCCGACGATGGTGATGTCGTCCTCGGCGTCCAGCAGGTCGTGGATGCCTCGCCGGACGACTTCGTGGTCGTCCAGCAGGAACACCCGGATCGGCCGCTCCGCCGAGAAGATCCTTGCCTGATCCACAACCGGCTCCCTGCAGACGATCGGCACTAAGGCCGCGCCCCTACGAGGCTGCTACCAGCATGATCTCGCTGTTGGCCGGACGTCATGGGCCGAACGGTCCATACGCGTGACAACCGGCCCCAGGCGGGCCAGGCGCTCCATACCTCGGCAGTCTTGTCCCGTCCGGCCCCGGCCCCAGGGCCGGGTGACCCATGGCTGGAACGCGCCTGCGCGGGATGGTGGAAGCAGAGGAAGAACGCAAAGACGGTGAAGCACCGTTGGGACAAGGAGGCCCGTCATGGCAGGCTCATCGATATCCAGGCACCGGTCAGGTCTGCCGGAGCTGATGGAGTGGCTGGGTGCAGGGTTCCCCAACGTGCCAGTGGCCTGGAGCCACCGGGATTTCCACGTGATCCCGATCGAGGTCACCGACGATGACGGGAAGTACGTGCTGCGTGCCGAGCTGCCCGGCATGGACCCGGAGAAGGACATCCGGATCACGGTCGAGGGCGACACCCTGACCGTCAGGGCCGAGCACACCGAGAGCAAGGAAGACAAGCGGCACTCGGAGTTCCGCTACGGCTCGTTCGAACGGTCCGTCCGGCTGCCGTTCCCGATCCCGGACGAGGGCCCCGAGGCCGAATACCGCGACGGCATCCTCACCGTGACCGTCCCGCGGGCGGCTGAGGAAGCACCGGCCACTCGCACCGTGCAGGTCCGGCGTGCCGACTGAGCAGCCGACCGCCGGGCCGCAGAGGGGCCGGACCGCCCGTGTGGCCCGGCGTGAGAGGACACGGACTCAGCCGACCAGGAGGTCCTGCTCGATACAGTGCCGCACCCGGGCCGCAAGCACAGTGAGCGGCCCGGAGAACTGGGCCCGCGGAGCCGCAGGCGAGGCCGATTACGTCCGCGCATCCGTGCGCGGCGCCGCAGCCTCGTGTTCGAGGTGCTGAACGTGTGCGTCGGGCCCGGGGTAGACCAGGGTCACCTTGTCGTTGTCCGACCAGCGCACGTCGTAGGGAGGCGTGCCGTCGGTGTGGTGCAGGCCGACAATCTCCCCGTCGCGCTTGGTCGCTCCCGTCGTCGGGCTCTCGACAACGAGGCGGTCTCCGAGGTGGGCGCGCATGGAGCATCACCACTCTCCGGTTCGTCTGCTCCGACACCGGGGCTTCGGTTGCGGTCGATTCCAGCGTCGGCCTTCCTCGTCCCACTGTCATGGGCCGGTCGGGACCAGGACAGGGCCGCCCGGCCCTGGCGGCGAATCCGGGTGAATGGTGTGCTGGAGGTGACGGGAAGGAGCCTCTGAGACGCGGAGAAGCGGTGAAAGACCGCGCACCGCGCAATCGGGATCCGCGAGAAGCGGATGGGCCCTTCCCGTCCAGGAGCCGCTCGCAGACGCGAGCGGCCTGCGCTACGGCGACGTCAGCACGAACCGGACCTGCCCCGGGCATGACTGAGCAGGAGGTGGCGGCCATGATCCGGATCAGAATCGGCAGGCTCCCCGCCGACCGGCGGAAGCCCCCGCCCATGGACCTGCGCACACCGTCCGGCCGGCCCCTGCCCTACTGATCGGTCGCACAGTCACCACCAGGGAGGCAGCGATGTCCCCGAATCGACGCGTCGTCCCCTTCGCCGAGCTGGGACGTGCGGACGTCGGCCTCGTCGGCGGCAAGAACGCCTCGCTGGGCGAGATGATCACACACCTCATCCCCGCCGGCATCAAAGTGCCCGACGGGTTCGCCACCACCGCCGACGCCTACCGGGAACTGCTCGACACCGGCGGCCTGCGCGACCGCATCGCCGAACAGCTGGCCAGGCTGCACGAAGGAGCATCACTCTCCAAGGTCGGCACCGCCATTCGCGCCGACATCCTCGCCACCCCGCTGCCCCCTGCACTCGCCGAGGAGATCGGCGACGCGTACGCCCGGCTCGCTCACGAGGCCGGGCGTACCGACCCCGACGTTGCGGTCCGCAGCAGTGCGACCGCCGAGGACCTGCCCGAGGCCAGCTTCGCCGGGCAGCAGGAGACCTTCCTCAACGTGACCGGCCGGCGGGCGCTGCTCGCGGCGTGCCACAGCTGCTACGCGTCACTGTTCACCGACCGGGCCATCGACTACCGGGAGCGTATGCACTTCGACCACCTCGCGGTGGCGCTGTCCGTCGGCGTGCAGCTGATGGTGCGCTCCGACCTCGGCGGCGCCGGAGTGGTATTCACCCTCGACACCGAGACCGGCTTCCCCGAAGCCGTGGTCGTCAATGCATCCTGGGGACTCGGCGAGAGCGTGGTCAGCGGCCAGGTCGACCCCGACGAGTACGTGGTGTTCAAGCCGCTGCTGGAGAACCCGGCCCTGAACCCGGTCATCCGGGCGGAGACCGGGCGCAAGAGCCGCAAGGTCGTCTACGCGGAGGGCGGACGCACCCGCGTCACCGACACCACAGCGGCGGAACAGGCCGCGCGGGTGCTGGACGACACCGAGGTACGCCGGCTCGCCGAGTGGGCCGTCGTCGTGGAGAAGCACTACGGCGTGCCCATGGACATCGAGTGGGCCAAGGACGGCCGCACGGGCGAGATCTTCCTGGTGCAGGCCCGGCCCGAGACCGTACGCTCCCGCCGCAGCGCCACCGTGCTGCGCCGCTACCGCCTCACCGGCACCGGCGAGCGGCTGGTCACCGGCATCGCCGTCGGCGAGGCGGTGGGGGCCGGGCCGGTGTGTGCCCTGGCGGAACCCGTCGGGCTGGAACGTTTCCCGGCCGGTTCGGTGCTCGTCACCTCGGTCACCGACCCGGACTGGGAGCCACTGATGAAGCGGGCCGCCGCAATCGTGACCGACCACGGCGGACGCACCTCGCACGCCGCCATCGTCAGCCGTGAGCTCGGCGTGCCCGCCGTCGTCGGTACCGGCGAGGGGACCTCCGTCCTGGCCGAGGGCCAACCGGTCACCGTGTCCTGCGCCGAGGGCGCAGAGGGCCACGTGTACGCCGGGCTCGTCGACCACGAGGTGACCGAGGTCGATCTGGCGGACCTGCCGCGCACCAGGACCCGGGTGATGCTGAACCTGGCCGACCCGTCCGCCGCCTTCCGCTGGTGGCAACTCCCTGCGGACGGCGTGGGGTTGGCCCGCATGGAGTTCATGGTGGCCCATCAGGTCAAGGTGCACCCGATGGCCCTGGTCCACCCCGAACGGCTGGTCCGGTACGTGCGACGCCAGGTCGATCGGCTCACCGAGGGCTACCCCGACCCCGCCGAGTACTTCCTCGACCGGCTCGCACGCGGAGTGGCCACCATCGCCGCATCCCGCTGGCCGGCACCGGTGATCCTGCGCACCAGCGACTTCAAGACCAACGAGTACGCCAAGCTGGTCGGCGGCGGGCCGTTCGAACCGGCCGAGGCCAACCCGATGATCGGGTGGCGCGGCGCGAGCCGCTACTACAGCGAGGGGTACCGGGACGGCTTCGCCCTCGAATGCCGGGCGATCTCGCGGGTCCGCGAGGAGTTCGGTCTGACCAACGTCGTAGTGATGATCCCGTTCTGCCGCACCCCGCACGAGGCGGACCGGGTACTGGAGGTCATGGCCCAGGAGGGCCTGGAACGCGGCCGCGACGGCCTGAAGGTGTACGTCATGGCGGAGGTCCCCGCCAACATCATCCTGGCCGCGGAGTTCGCCGAGCGCTTCGACGGCTTCTCCATCGGTAGCAACGACCTCACCCAGCTCACCCTCGGCGTGGACCGCGACTCGGAGGAGCTCGCCCACCTCTTCGACGAAACCGACCGGGCCGTGACCCGCAGCATCGAGAACCTCATCACCGTCGCGCACAAGGCGGGCCGACCGGTCGGGCTCTGCGGTCAACGCCCGAGCGACGACCCGGAGTTCGCCGCGTTCCTGGTACGTGCCGGGATCGATTCCATCTCGGTCGCCCCGGACAGCTTCGTGACCGTGAAGCAGCATGTGGCCGCTGCCGAAAGGGAGTTCGTCACCGGAACCCTGGAGGCTGTCGCATGACCGGCACCAGCAGACCCGGTCTGCTGACGTTCCTCGGTGGCGTCGGCACCGTGACCGGCAGCAAGTTCATGGTCGAGACCGATCACGTACGGATCCTGGTGGACTGCGGCCTCTTCCAGGGCCTGGCGGACCTGCGCCGCAAGAACTGGCGACCCCTCCCCGCCGAAGCCTCCACGATCCATGCGATCGTCCTCACCCACGCCCACCTCGACCACTGCGGCTACCTGCCCCGCCTGGTCCGGCAGGGCTTCCACGGAGACGTCTTCTGCACCCCGTACACGGCCCGTCTCGCCGAGATCGTGCTGCGCGACAGCGCCCGGCTACAGCAGGAACAAGCCGAACACAGCAACCGCCACGGCCACTCCAAGCACCGCCCCGCCGAACCCCTTTACGAGGAGATGGACGTCGACCGCGCGATGAAGCTGTTCCGGATCGTTCCCCCCGGTCAGGACACCGAGATCGCCCTGGACACGCGGCTGCGCCTGCATCACGCAGGGCACATCCTCGGCTCGGCGTGGGCTCACGTCACGCTGGAGGACGGGCACACCCTGGCCTCCAGCGGCGACCTCGGCAGACCCGTCCACCCGCTCCTGCGCCCGCCGGATCCCTTCACCGGAGCCGATGTGCTGCTGCTCGAATCCACCTACGGAAGCCGCCGCCACGACACCGAGACCAGCCGCGCGGTTTTCGCCGAAGCGCTGCACCGCACGTTCCGACGCGGCGGGCTGGTGGTCATCCCGTCCTTCGCGGTGGACCGCACCGAAGTGGTCCTCAACGAACTCGCCCAACTCCGGGCATCCGGGCAGCTGTCCGCAAACGTGCCCATTTACGTCGATAGCCCAATGGCACTCGCGGCGCTGCGCGTCTACGAGGAGGCATTGACGAACCGGGATGACGGAATCCGCCCGGAGGTGCTGGCAGCGGGTGCATCCGTGCTGGACTCGGCCCCGTTCTCCGCCGCCCGTTCCGCGGCCGAATCGATCGAGATCAACAACGTCAGAGAACCGTGCATCATCGTCTCCGCCTCCGGGATGGCCACCGGCGGCCGCGTCCTGCACCACCTGTACCGGCTGCTGCCCGACTCCAGGAACACCGTGATCATCAGCGGGTTCGCCGCCCAGGGCACCCGGGCACGCGACCTCGTCGACGGTGCCCGCACGCTCAAGATGTTCGGCGAGTACGTGCCCGTACGCGCCGAAGTCGTCGACGTCCAGGGCTTCTCCGCGCACGCCGACGCCGCCGAGATCCTCGACTGGCTCCGCGGAGCACCGGCGCCGAGCGCAACGTACCTCGTGCATGGCGAGCCCGAAGCAGCCGAAGCACTGCGCGACCGGATCGACCACAACCTCCATTGGACCGCAGTCGTCCCCCGCTCCGGAGAACGCGTCCTCGTGCGCTGACGGATTGCCCGCTTCCGAGGTCTCCGCTGCCCTGGTGCCCTCCGAGAAGGGCTGCCCCAGCGCGGAAGCGGCGCAACGCGCTGACCGGCTCGGCCGCAACGGGCTCCCGCACGGTGCCCGCCGGACCCGTGGTGCACGCCGTACTGCATCACTCGCCGTGCCGGGTTGGGTGGCGATCGTCCCGCACGGCTGTGGGCCCGAGGGGTGAGTGCGGTCAATCCTCTGTGACCAGGACGTCCTGCACAGGCCGCCGCGCCACGCGCGGGCCCTTCGGGCCGTACCCGAGGCGCAGCATCATCTGGACGTGGCCCGTTCCGGAGGACGGGTCGCGCAGGGGCCAGCGCAGGTCGGGCCATTCGAGGGCCTGGGTGGAGAGGGATGTGGCCAGCCCCTCCAGGGTGGCCAGGAGCAGGACGCGTTCCATGGCCTGGCCCGCGCACAGCCAGTCCAGGGGCCGGTCGCCCTCGGTGCTCAGCAGGGCCAGGTGGGGGTCCTTCTCGAAGGGGGTCGATCCAAAGTCAGGGCTCGGCCTGCCGCCCGAGAAGTCGCGCACGGGCGCTCGGCCCCCGTGTTTCTGCGGCCCGAAGGCGTAGTCCGGGACGCCGTCGGTGGCCGTGTCGGCCTCGGCGATCCCAATGCGTGTCCACCGGGCCAGGTCCTCTTCGCTGCCGCTGTCGGTGAGATTGCGGGCTTCGGCTTCCTCGGCGAGCTCCTCGATCCAGCGCAGGTGCCAGGAGGCCGGGAAGGCCAGGGTGGCGCCCTCCTGCTGGGCGGCGTCGGTCAGGGCGGTTTTGAGGTTCTCGGGGATCTCGGTCTCCGCGAAGGGGTACCGGCTGGTATGCCGCTGGTGGATCGCCGGGTGGAGCAGGGCCAGAGCGACGTCGTCGGCACTGGGGTCGGCAAGCCGTACGGTCGCGAGCAGGGCCGCGTCGTCGGAGTCCGGCAGGAGCGTGACGCTCGGGTGGAAGCCGGCGTTGGCGATGGCGGCGCGCAGGTTGAACAGGGCCGCGCCGCAGCCCAGGTGCAGGGCGCGGGCGTCGGGGTCCGAATGCGGCATGATCCGCTCGAAGTCGGCGTACAGCCGGAACGTACGGCTCCTCCGCGCATACCGGAATCGCCAGGGCTGCGCGTTGTGCATGGACGGGGCGGCAGCCGCATCACGGACCAGCTCGGCCACGCGTGCGTCGTCCATCGTGAGTGATGCAGTCACCGGAATCTCCCTTCCGGAGGTTGCGACCCTGGTCCGGAGTCTCCTTCATGGTCCCTCCATCGCGGCCCGCCAGCGGGAGGGCCGGGTGTCCCCCGCCCTGGGCCGACCGGCTCATTCCAGGGCCGTCCCGGCCTGTCACGCTGAAATCAAGGACGCCCAGGACTTCAAGAGAAGGAGCGGGATCATGCTGCAGCACCGAACGGTCGACGAGCTCATGACCCGGAAGGTGGTCCAGGTGCGCCAGGACACGCCCTTCAAGGAGATCGTCAGGGAGCTCGCAGAGAACGACGTCACCGCCGTGCCGGTCGTGGCCCATGACGGACGGGTGATCGGCGTGGTGTCCGAGGCGGACCTGATGCGCAAGTCCGCCGACCAGCCCGACCCCTTCGGCCGCGTCCCGGTCCCGGACCTCGAGGCATGGGAGCGCGCCAAGGCCGAGGGCGCCAGGGCCGAAGAGCTGATGTCAGCACCGCCGGTATGCGCCCGGCCGGAGTGGAACGTCGTGGAGACAGCCCGGCTCATGACAGTGCAGGGCGTGAAGCGCCTGCCCGTGGTCGACGAGACCGACAAGCTGGTCGGCATCATCAGCCGCGCCGACATCCTGCGGGTCTTCCTGCGCGAGGACACCGCCATTCGCGAGGAGATCCACCGCGACCTGCTGCAGCACACCCTGGGCCTGGCTCCGTCGGCCGTGACGGCGGACGTCTCGGAGGGACAGGTCACGCTCACCGGAACGGTCGAGGCACGCAGCATGATCCCGGTCATCGAGCGGCTGTGCCGCTCCGTCGACGGCGTTGTCGCCGTCCATCAGCACCTCACGTACACGAGTGACGACACAGGCGGCCGCTTCCCCGCCCCATGAGCACGCTGTCCGGCTGGCGAGGAGTCAGAGATGAACAGCACCCAGCGCACCGTCAGTGACGTCATGACGCAAACGGTCATCGCGGTCAGCCGCAACGCCCTGTACAAGGAGATTGCCAAGACGCTCGCGGAGTGGAAGGTCAGCGCGATGCCGGTCCTGGCGGGCGAGGGCCGGGTCATCGGGGTGGTCTCCGAAGCCGACCTGCTGCCGAAAGAGGAGTCCAAGGACCGCGACCTGTCCCGTCCGGAACAGCTCCACCGCTTCGACGACCTGGTGAAGGCCGGCGCGGCGACCGCCGAGGACCTGATGAGCACGCCCGCGATCACCATCCACGCGAACGCGACCGTGGCGGAAGCCGCCCGTGTGATGGCCCGCAAGGGCGTCAAGCGCCTCCCCGTCGTGGACGCTGAGGGCATGCTCACCGGCATCGTCAGCCGCAGCGACCTGCTCAAGGTGTACCTCCGTGACGACGAGGACATCGCCCGGGAGGTGCGCGAGGACGTCATCGCGCGGCTGTTCCGCCACCGGAAGCCGACCGTGGAGGTCGAGGTGGCGGAAGGAGTCGTCACCCTCTCCGGTTCGCTGGACGATACGGCGATGGTGCCCCTGGTGGCACGGCTTGTCCGCGCGGTGGAAGGCGTTGTGAACGTCGAGCTCCAGCTCACCTCGCACACCGCCAAGTCCCGTATCCCGGAGCCGCCGATCGTCGGCTCGCAGTTCTGACGTCCCGCTGAACGGCCGATCAGCGCTGGCGCAAGGCCGCAGGGTCTGATCGCCTGGAAGGTGAGCAACCTAGCCACGTCGACGACGCGGCTCGCGGGTCACCGACGGGCGAGCGTACGGAGGAGCGGCCGTGCACGGCGAAGGGATGCCATCCGGCGGTTCGGCGGATGCCTCGTCCCGCGGTGACAGCATGGCCACCCGCGCCTCCCTGCGACGCGAGCAGCTCGGGATGACGCGGGAAGAACTGGCCTATCGCGCCGGCATGTCCGTCGCGTACCTGCGTCGGCTGGAGAAGTCCGGCAGCGACTTCGCCCCCGCCGCCCTCATGCGCCTCGCCGCCGCGCTGGAGATGTCCTACGAGGAGTTGGCCGAGGGCCGCCACGATGCTCCACCAGGTCAGCCAGGGGCAGGAGTTCACCCCATGCTCATGCGGCTGTCGGAACGCGAGTGCTGGGAAAGACTCGGCACACACGGCATCGGCCGCCTGGGCCTGTCGGCCGACACCGGCCCGGTCATCCTCCCGGTCAACTTCCTGGTCGACGCACACACCATCGCCTACCGCACGGATGCGGAAGGCGCGGCGGCGGCTGCTGCCGGATCCCAACTGGCCTTCGAAACCGACCACATCGACGAGCACTTGAGGAACGGCTGGAGCGTCCTCGTGGTCGGGACCGCGCATCACATCACCGACCCCGACGCGGTACGCACCCTGGCCGAGCGGCCGGGGGCGGAGCCGTGGGCGGGCGGCGCACGGGACCTGTGGATCCGCATCGTGCCGAGCCAGATCAGCGGACGCACCATCCGCATGTCCTGACCTCCGAGGTCCCAGACGCACAGATGGGCCATCAGGCCCACAGCCCGGCCCCACAGGTCCCTTGGCTCCGGTGCACGGCCGGGCATTGCCTGGAATCGGGAAAAAGGAGGCACGCCATGGGTACCGGCACACTCACCGTGACCTTCACGGGCGGCGAGTCCTATCGCGTCTCTTCACGCGGTCACGAGCTCACCATGGACCAGCCTCACGACGCTGGCGACAACGATCTCGGCCCGACTCCTGTGGACCTCTTCGTGGCCTCACCGGCCACTTGCATCGCTTTCTACGCCGGGCCCGGCCGGACCGAAGGACTGGCCGCACTCCGAAGTGGCCCGATTCCACCGGGCGTTGTCCGCGTTCGTGGCGGCGATCGCGGTACTCCTCGTCGCGGGCGAGCTGCTCCGGCACCATCGCCCGCTCGAAGCCCTCCTCCTCACCACGACCGGCTCCGTCCACACAAGTGTCCGAGCCGTCTCGTGCGCCAGGCTGGCCTCCGGGAAGAACCAGACGCGAGCAGGCTCCTCGAGGCCGGCATCCGCCGCGGCGAGATCGTCTTCCGCCCGAAGAAGGGCGGTGACCGCATCTCGCTTCTGCCCTGCCGCGGCCAGACTGCGCGCTTGCACCACGCCGAGCAAGGCCCGCTCCCGAGGGCAGGCGAGGCTGTAGCGCTTACGCTCGAACGACGCCAGCGCAAGGCTTACACCCTGCTTGGGGTGCCCCAAGTCGGTCGCCTGGTGGGCCATGGCCCGCAGGACATGCCCCTCCAGCGGCGCGTCACCGGCCTCCGCTGCCATGGTCACCGCCAGTGTGAAGTAGCGGCGGGCGACCTCGTAATCGGAGGCGTCAAAGCTCATCCAGCCGGCCACGTACACGGGCTCCGCGGCGGCGGCCAGCAGACGGCTTCGTATCTTGTCGGTGGCGAAGACGCCGCCGACATAGGCTGCCAGGTCGTCGTCGTCCGCCTCGGCTACGAGCACCTACGCCGGCACGACCTCCGGCACACCGGACTGACCTGGATGGCGGATGCCGGCATCCCCGTCCACGTCCTCCGCATGATCGCCGGACACGGCTCGATCACCACCACCCAGCGGTACCTCCACCCGGACCGCCGCTCGATCCATCTGGCGGGCGCCGCCCTCAGCCGCTACCTCGCAGAAGGCCGCCAGGAACCCGCTGGTCCCAAACTGGTCCATGAGGCCGCACCCGTGCGGCACCTGCGGCTCGTCAGGTGATCAACGCGAAAAAGCCTCTGACCTGCGGTTTCCCGCTGATCAGAGGCTTTTATCACCGTGTCGGGACGGCGGGATTTGAACCCACGACCCCTTGACCCCCAGTCAAGTGCGCTACCAAACTGCGCCACGTCCCGGTGCTTGTCCGGCCCTGGCTTTCGCCCGTGCCGACCGCGCAAGAGAACAATACCCCACCCGGCAGGGTGCCCGCGTACGGGTTGTCCGCGGCGGCCTGCGGCGGCGGTGTGCCGCGGGTCACCCCGGAGGGTCCGGCGCGGGCGGGAATGGAGACCCCCAGCCACCCGGCCGGCCCCGACCGGCCGCAGGTCAGGCCGCGCCTCCCCGCCCGCGACCGCCGCCCCGCCCACCCCCGCGCCCCCGGACTGCCGCACCCCGGGCCGCAGTTGCGCGGTGCCCACGTGGCCAAGGTGGTATTGACCGGCTACCCGATCTTCATGCGACCATCAGTCCGCCGCACCAGCACCCGGAGTTGACACAACTCCCGTAGCACAGGAGGACAGTTGGCCGTCTTCGAACCCGCCCCGCTTTCCAGACGCCGCTTCCTGCAGGCCACCGCCGGCACCGCCGCGGTGACCGGGCTGGCCGGGACGCTGCCTGCGGCGGCCGAGGCCGGGGAAGCGCATCCGGTCGTGCTGTCCTTCACCGGCGCGACCAATGGCGCCGGCACCCTCTCGCCGGCCGGTGACCGGCTGGTCGCCGAGGTGCAGAACATCCTGTGGTCCGTCCCCCGCAAGGGCGGCCGGGCCCGGGCCATCACGCCGGCGGATCTGGAGCCCACCCGGCCGGTGTTCTCGCCGGACGGCCGCCGGCTGGCGGTCTGCGCCTACCGGGGCGGCGGGTTCCACATCTGGACGCTGCGGCCCGACGGCTCAGGGCTGCGGCAGCTGACGGACGGGCCCTGGGATGACCGGGGTCCGTCCTGGTCGCCGGACGGCACCAAGATCGCCTTCGCCTCCGAGCGCGACGGCGATCCGGTCCAGGGCAGCCCGTACCGGGTGTGGGTGGCGGATGTGAGCACCGGCGCGCTCACCCGGGTCACCGGGCTGCCCGGGCAGGATGGCCCCCAACAGGGCGGCGCCTGGGAGGACTTCGACCCGGCGTGGTCCCCGGACGGCCAGCGGCTGCTGTTTGTCCGCGGCCATCTGGAGGGCACCACGCTGGTGGCCCGCACCATCGCCTCGGTGGCCGCGGACGGGCGCGGGCCGGTGCGCGCCGAGCACACCGAGACCGCGCAGGTGTCGGTGATGACGCCCGCCGTCTCGGCCGCCGGCCGGCTGGCCTATCTGCGCACCACTCCGGCCCCCGCCGCCTCCTGCACCCTGGTGGTGGACGGTGCCGTGGTGCCGGTGGAGGGCGATCTGGAGCCGGTTCCGCCGCGCTGGGTGTCGCGGGAGGAGCTGTTGCTGACCGTGGACGGCCAGTTCCGGATCGTCCGCGCCGACGCCGCCCGGCCCGCCGTCACCGCCACCGTGCCGTTCACCGCCGCCCTGCCGCTGGACCGGCCGCGCTACCGCGTCAAGCGGTACGACCTGGCGGGCGGCGGGGTGCGCAAGGTGCGTGCGGTGCATCTGCCCGCGCTGTCGCCCGACGCCCGCCAGGTGGCCTTCGCCGCGCTCAACTCGCTGTGGGTGGCCGACACTTCGGGTGGCCGGGCGCCGCGCCGGGTGGTTCAGGCCGACCCGGCGCACTATCTGCTCGGCCCCTCCTGGACCCCCGACGGCAAGGCGCTGATCTGGGCCGACGACCGGGACGGCCTGCTGGCCGTACGCCGCCGTGAGCTGGACTCCGGGCGGGAGAGCGTGCTGGCGAGCGGCGGCCGGGTCAGCCCGGCGCTGTCGCCGGACGGCAAGCGGCTGGCCTGTCTGGACATGAGCGGGAACCTGATCGTCCGCGAGCTGGGCAGCGGCACCGAGCGGCTGCTGACCGCTCCGATGGGCGGCGGCGGCCTGCCCGGCAGGCCCAGCTGGTCGCCCGACGGCCGCTTTATCGCCTATTGCGACCGCAACCGCCTCAATCAGCGCTTCCGTGAGGGCTACAACCTGATCCGGGTGGTGGACGCCGCCGACGGCGCCTCCCGGCTGCATGCGCTGGCCCCGCATGCCTCGGTCTCCGACCGCTTCGACTCCGGCCCGGTGTGGTCACCGGACGGCAAGTCCATGGCGGTGATCAGCGAGTCGGCGCTCTGGCTGCTGCCGGTACGGCCGGACGGCACCCCCGACGGCGCCCCGCGCCGGCTGACCGAGGAGGCCGCCGACCACCCCTCCTGGTCCGCCGACTCGCGCCGGCTGCTGTATCTGTCCGCCGGGCGGCTGCGGCTGCTGACCGTGGCAGACGGCACCACCCGCACCATCCCGGTCGCCCTGGACTACCGGCGGCCGGCCCCGCCGGACACCGTGGTGCACGCCGGAAGGTTCTGGGACGGCACCGGCAGCACGGTCCACGAGGACGTGGATGTGCTGGTGCGCGACGGGCGGATCTCGGCCGTGGAACCACACCGCGCCCGCCGGGGCGCGGCCCACACCGTGGACGCCTCCCGGCGCACCGTGATCCCCGGACTCTGGGACGCGCACACCCACCCCTGGCAGAGCACCTACGGCGGGCGGCAGACCGCGCTGCAGCTGGCCTATGGCATCACCACCGCGGTCTCGCTGGGCGGGCCCGCCTATGAGCAGGCCCGGATCCGGGAGGCGGTGGCCGCCGGGGCGCTGGCCGGGCCGCGTCTGCTGACCTGCGGCGAACTGCTGGACGGGGCCAGGGTGGCCTACAGCATGGGGCGCGCCCACCGCACCGAGGAGGGGCTGCGCCGCTCGCTGTCCCGGGCCGAGCCGCTGGACTGGGACTTCGTCAAGACCTATGTGCGGGCGCCGGGCTGGCTGATGGCGGAGGCGGCCCGGTTCGCCCACCAGCGGCTGGGCGTGCGCAGCGGCAGCCATCTGTGCACCCCGGGCATCCAGCTGGGGCAGGACCTGACCACCCATCTCCAGGCCACCCAGCGGCTGGAGTTCGGGCATGCCACCACCGCCACCGGTCGCGCCTACCAGGACCTGACGGAGATCTACACCGCCGGTGGCTTCCATATGATCGCCACCGTCTTCACCTCCGTCCCGCTGCTGGGCGCCGATCCCCAGCTGGCCGAGGACCCCCGGGTGACCCGGCTGATGCCGCCCTGGGACCGGGACCTGGTGCGCAAGACGGCCGGTACCGCGCCGGACGACCATCAACTGGCCACCCTGCGCACCGAGATCGAGGTCTACCGGCGGGTCCTGGCCGACGGCGGGCTGGTGGCGCTGGGCACCGACGCCCCCCTGGTGCCGGTGGGGCTCTCACTGCATCTGGGGCTGCGGGCACTGCACCGCCATGGCCTGTCCCCGGCCGAGGCGCTGCGTACGGCCACCCTGATCCCGGCCCGGGTCTTCGGCGCGGAACGGGACCTGGGCACCCTGGAGCCCGGCAAGCTGGCGGATCTCACGGTGGTGGACGGGGATCCGTTCACCGACTTCGACACGCTGGTACGGACCGAGTCGGTGCTACGCGGCGGAGTGCCCTTCTCCCAGGGCGAGTTGGTGAGCTCCTACCAGGAGACACCGCAACACGCCCGGCCCGCGCACGGCGAATGGCTGGATGTGGGGCGTCAGTTGCGGCGTGACTCCTGCTGTGAGCACGAACACGGCTGATCCTCAGACCGCGATGGGCTCCGGCGGGGCCGGTGCGGGCGCCGGCGCCGTGCCCGCCGGGGCCCACCACCGGTCAGGCGCCAGTCCGGTGGCCGGTTCGAAGGGCTGCCCGGGGCGCGGTACCGCACACCGCGTCCCGGCCTCCCGGGCGGCGGCCACGCTCAACTCGGCCGGATCCGCCCAGGGGTGGGGCGCCAGCACAAAGGTCCCCCAGTGGATCGGCATCATCAGCTCGCCGCGCAGGTCCAGATGGGCCCGCACGCCCTCCTCCGGGGTCATATGGATGTCGGGCCAGAACTCCGAGTAAGCCCCGACCTGCACCATGGTGGCGTCGAACGGCCCGTATCGCAGCCCGATCTCGGCGAAGCCGGGGAAGTAGCCGGTGTCCCCGCTGTGGAAGATCCGGTGCTCGGGGCCGGCCACCACCCAGGAGGCCCACAGGGTGTGCTGGACATTGCGCAGCGCCCGGCCGCAGAAGTGCCGGGCCGGGGTGGCGGTGAGCGTCAGCTCGCCGACGGTGGTGGACTCGTGCCAGTCCAGCTCGGTGATCTGTGCCGGGCGCACGCCCCAGTGCTCCAGGTGCGCGCCCACGCCCAGCGGCACCACAAAGGCCGTGCCACGGGCGGCCAGTGCGCGCACGGTCGGCATGTCCAGGTGGTCGTAGTGGTCATGCGAGATGATCACCGCGTCCACCCGTCCCACCTCGGCCAGCGGCACCGGCACGGGGTGCAGTCGCCGGGGGCCGGCGAAGCCGAAGGGCGAGCAGCGCTCGGACCAGACCGGGTCGAACAGCACCCGGTGGCCGTCGATCTCGGCCAGCACACTGGAGTGTCCCATCCAGGTGAGGCGGAGCCCGGAGGCCGCCGGGGTGGCGAGATCGGCCACGGTGGTCGGGTGCACCGGAATGGGGTGGGCCGGGGTGCGCCGGGCGCGCTCCTCCTTGCCGAAGTAGGTCGGCAGGTACTTCAGCATCGAGCCGGAGGGCTTCCGCGAGACGCCGAGCGGGTTGATGAACACCCCGTCCGCGAAGTTGGGCGACCGCCGGATGCGGGCCAGCCGTTCCCCGGCCGGATCGGCCCCGAACGCCGCCGGGCGCAGGGCGTCGAGCGGGGAGCTGAGCGAGCGGAAGCCGGGCACGGCACCTCCAGGAGGTGAGAGGGCAGGTTCCGTCATTATCCGCCGGGCCCGGCCGGCCGTTCCGGGCCCACCCCCGTTCACGGCCCGGACGGCCGGCCCGGCGGCCGACGGTGCCCCACTGTGCAGCCTGCCGCCGCGCCGCGCATCCGGTTTTCGAACGCGGCCGGTCAGGGCCTGGTCACAGGCCGCTGACCCGCAGGGTGATGTTCAGCCGCCCGGCCAGGCCCAGTCCGGTGGGCGCGGTGCCCGGGATGATTCTGGTCACCCCGTGATAGGCGAGCCGCGTGGGCCCGCCGAAGACCATCAGGTCGCCGCTGCGCAGTTCCACATCCGTCCAGGGGCGGCCGCGCCCCTCGGTGTTGCCGAAGCGGAACACACCGGTGTCCCCCAGGCTGAGCGAGACCACCGGGGCGTCCGACTTCTCGTCGCTGTCCCGGTGCAGTCCCATCCTGGCGTCGGCGTCATAGAAGTTCACCAGCGCGATGTCATACGCCTCCGGGCCCGCCGGCCGCCGGTACGCCCGCGCCACGGCTGCCCGGGCCAGGGCGTCCAGCCGGGGCGGGAAGGGTTTGACGGGCGCTCCGTCGCCGTCCACTACGGTGCGGGCGTAGCCGTAGGGGTACCAGTGCCACCCGGGGCACTGCGGATTTTCCCGTACCGACTTTCCGCAGTTCGGGCACCGGGGCACCACGGCCCAATGCCAGCCCAAGCAAACCTGCCGCACTGACATCGTGCCCCCGCCAGGCGTGCGCACCGTCCGCAGCCCGGCCGGCGGCCGTGCCCACTCCCGGCAGGCCGCCAGCAGCTCGCGCTGAGCGTCGAGATCCAGCCAGTCCGGAACGTGAACGGCGCCAGGGGCGACTTCCGCCTGGTCGCGCGGGAACAATCCGTCTTCCACCGTTCCCATGTTCGCAGCTGACGCTTACTGCTTGGAAACGTCGCCGATGAGCGCCAGCGCGTGCGATCCGCCAGGTACGTAGAAGCGACGGCTACCCACGCCGCCGATCGCTGCGCTCACCAGTGCTGTCCAGTCCATCACACCAGGCTGCCATCTCTGTGCGTGGAGCCGACACCAGGCCCGGCACCGTGCCGTCTTGACGAGAGACCATCCCCACTGTGCGGGGCAGACCTGTACAGCACGGGCATCGCGCGGGCTGCGCCCGAATCATCCCCGCGCATGCGGGAATCACCAAGCTCAGGAAGTGCCGGCCCCGCGCACGCGGGGTTGGTCCCTCGAACACGAGCCGCATGCGGTTGTGGTCGGTGTCGGTCCCGCGCGTAGGGACGGTCCGCATGACCGCAACCACCACCGCCCCCACCATAGGTCGGCCCCGTATGGTCCTCGGTGCACTACTCAGCGGGATCAGTGCCGCTCGTGCTCAGCAGATCGGCACCGACCTCCGCGGTGTTAAGCGCCCGCCCAAGAAGGGTGAGGATCTGTCTGCTGAGTGAGTCGGGCGCCGGATATCGGTGGCTCAGGTCGGGTGGCCTCGGCGATGTCAGTCAGTGAACTCTCCTTCCATACGCAGGATTTGGCCACAGCGGTAAATTTTTGTCATTGGCGGGAGCTCGCCACTACGGGGTAAGTGTGGTGTCGTACTGTCGCTGTTGCTGCTGCGGCATCCCGGGCAGGGGGCCCGGTGGGGAGACCACGGCGGCGAGCCAACGATCTGGCTGACCTGCTCCAGGACCGGTTCGGCGATGTCCTGGACGATGACGGCTACGAATGGACCCCAAAGTGACTGCACTTGCCCGGGCACGGCTTGCCTCGCTCCTCCTGATGGCATTCGCCTTTCTGGTCTTGTGCGGGGGACAGCCTGTTCACGCGGAAGACCAGAAGCGGGCCAGTGACAGATCCTGGTGGCTTGCAGTGTCTCCCGACCCCGACGGGAACGAACCGGAGAGCCCCCCGGAAATCGCACCTGGCGCCGCCGTGTCGCTCATGCTCAGAACCAGTGGGGGCATGCTCCCCAAAGGCGAATCCTGGACATTGCAGTCGCCGGCCTTCGTTTCCGATGTCCCCGTGAGCAGCACGGATGCCACCACCATTGGCAAGAGCCTGAAGTGGAAGATCATGGCAACGGCGCACATCCGCCGCGATGCCGCGCCTGGCTCCTACCCCATCACCGTCCCGGGGCTGCACGACGACAATCATCGCCCCCTTCGGGCATCGATCACGGTCACCGACTCCGGACGGGGCGCCGCTGCTGCCCGTCATACGGATACGCCGCTGTGGGTGTACGTCTCCACGATTGGCTTGGCGGCCGTTGCCCTCGGCGGTTCGGCCTGGTGGCTTCTGCGGCGGAACCGCCGCGCCCGCCAGTCCGCCGAGTAGCCGGACAGCCCGGGGTTCCCATCGACTCTATTTGAGGTGAATTCTTCTTGTTATCCCTTGCGCACATACGGGTGCGCCGCTTGGCCGGCGCTCTCCTCCTGGCAGGCATGCTGGCCGGCGGGACCGGCACGGCCACCGCGGCAGCAACGCCCCAGCCAGCGCCGTCCCCTTCCGCCCCGGGTACGGCGTCCCGGCCGCCCTCGGCGTCCTCCGACCCGACGGGCGGCACCGCGTCGCCGACCCCACCTTCCGCAGCAGCCGCGGCCGAGGCGTACTGGACCCCGCAACGCATGGCAGCCGCCAAGCCCTTCCCCGTGGACCGCACCAAGCAGCCCACCACCTCCCCAAGAGCACCGAGAACGCCAAGAGCGCCCGGCAACGACTTCGACGGCCTGCCAACCGTCGGCCAGATCTTCATCCCGGCGGCGCAGGACTATTTCTGCACCGCCTCCGTCGTCTCCTCGCCCGGCCATAACATCGTGCTGACCGCAGGGCACTGCCTGGATGACGAGGACGCCGGCAAGCCACTCGCCTTCGTGCCGCAGTACACCAAGAACAAACCGCAGCCGTACGGGATCTTCCCCCTGCTGAGCTGGTCACCGAGGCACAACAAGATCTGGATCGACGCCCGCTACTACTCACGCGGCCACCAGCACGGCGCACCCTACGACGCGGCGTTCCTCAAGGTCGGCGCCAACACCAACGGGAAGCAGGTGGAGGACGCCGTCGGCGGGAACCGGCTGAAGACCGACGCCGGCTACGAGCACAACAACGTCCACCTGATCGGCTACCCAGGCGGTCACCCTCGCCCCAAGACCTGCACCGCGCCCACCACCAAGTACACCAGCACCGACCCGAACATCCCCGGCTCCTACCTGCGCATCGCCTGCGACGGATACTCACCCGGGGTCAGCGGCGGCCCGTTCCTGGCAAACTTCGACGAGAAGACCAAGACAGGCGACGTCATCGGCGACATCGGCGGCTACAAGACCGGTGGGCCTACCGACGACATCTCCTACAGCTCCTACTTCGGCGCCGACATCAAGAACCTCTACGACCAGGCGGTCGCCGACCACCGTCCCGAAACCAGCGTCCTGGGAACCGCGGCGACGTGGCGGCACGCCCGGCTCCTGGCCTCGGGGAACTACACCGGCCACGGTGACGGCACCATGGACATGATCGTGGTGTGGACCGACGGCGAGGTCACCCTCTACACCGGCGACGGCAATGCCACCTTCAAGGCAGAACGGCAGTTGCTCAGCCCCAACAGCACCTGGAAGCACGCCAAGGCGATCACCGGCGGCGACTACGCAGGCAGCAACCTCTCCGACCTGCTGGTGACCTGGTCAGACGGGGAAGTATCGCTGTATCCGGACGTGGACCTCAGAGGCTTCCACCAAGAGATCCAGCTGGCCAAACCCGAGTCGATCTGGAAGAAGGCCGAGCAGATCGCCGGCGGGAACTTCGGCACCAACGGTTACACCACGGATCTGATCGTGCGCTGGGCCGACGGGGAACTCACCAACTACACCAAAGTCAGCAGCCAGGGCTTCGGCACCGAACACCAGTTGCTGAAGCCCAACGACCTGTGGAAGAAAGCCACCTTGACCACCGCAGGCGACTTCTCCGGAAACGACTACTGGGACCTGCTGGTCCGCTGGTCCGACGGCGAGGTCTCTCAGTACCAGGACACCAACGCCGCAGGCCTGGGCAAGGAGATCCAGATGGCCGCACCCCACACCATCTGGGAACACGACATGGCCATGACCGCGGGCAGCTTCAACCACAACGGACACCCCGACGACCTCATCGTCCGCTGGTCCGACGGCGAAGTCACCGACTACACCGACACCAATACCAAGTTCGGCACCGAACACCAACTCGTCGCCCCCGACGGACACTCCATCGCCAGTGACAGCGCCGAGAGCGCTGACGACCAAGGCACAACCGACAACACTGACAGTGCCGACACTCCCATCACCAACCCGACCGACAACAGCGACACGGACAGCGACAGTGATCCTGCCAGCGATGCCACCGGAACCAGCAGCATCGAATAGCCGCCATTGACCGCCCCCGCCACTCAGTCGGGGGTGCGTCAAGTTAACGGGTCTGGCTCACATTCGGTGGTAACGGAGCGTCGCTAACGTCACCATCGGTACGTATCGGACCCCATAGGCGCTCTGGCCTGGGGATTCGTCAACCGTCACTACGGACGTCCAGGGTGAGCGGCCTCTGCTCAACGGACATCCGACAGTCGGGCCGACGCCCGGCTTTGATGCCGCCCAACTCCAATGACCTGCAGGGTTTTCGAATCGTCGCCTTCAAGAGCATGATACGACGCTCCCTTACCACCGGTGACGCTTGACGAGATCCGCGCTATCTCCTCCAGGCTCTCCGAGTGCCGCTTCGACATCGACGGGCACGTCGCGGACAACGACTACCAAGCCGTCGAGCAATCCGCGTACGAAATCCGTGGGGCCACCGACGCAGGTCGGCTACTCCCCCTCGTCCGTCGAGCCATGTTGCTCCTGGCGCTCCGCGACGGCACACCGCCTCCAGCCGCGGGAGCGCTTGAGGCCCTACCAGAAACCGCTCCCGCTGAGGCCGGCCATCCGGCCCTCCCACTGGAGGAGCTGATGCCGTGACTCCAAGCGGGAACTGGAGTCCCATGAGGAGGAGTTGCGCAAGATCTGGTGCGACGAGGACGACGCTGCCGAACTCGACGGGTACCTGTACGACGCGCGGTTCGATGCCGTCCGGGATCGAGCGACCCGAGCCGGACGGCAGCTTATGGAACTGTGCGAATACATCCGTGAGGAACTGTGCCCAGAGCTTGTGCACAGCACAGAGCAAGGTCGCATCGAGGACGCGCTCCGAACGCTCGCGGCCATCGACATCGCCGGCAAGGAGGCCCCGAACGCGTACAAGGTCTACGAGGTGGCGCTGTCGGAACAGTACGAGCGCAGCCCCTCCTCGCTGGGAGCGATGGGCGAGCACCTCATGCTCTTCGAAACGTGGATCGCCTCCCAGGAGCCGCCGCGGTGACCGACGACGGGGCACTTGGTCCCAGTGCCACCCCAGGCACACCTGCCGCACCGACATGCTGCCCCCGCCGGGCGTACGCACCGTCCGCAGCCCGGCCGACGGCCGGGCCCACTCCCGGCAGGCCGCCAGCAGCTCGCGCTGGGCGCCGGGGTCCAGCCAGTCCGGCACATGGACGGCGCCGGGGGCGATCTCCGCCTGGTCGCGCGGGAACAGTCCGTCTTCCACCGTTCCCATGGTCGCAGCCGACCTGCACCGCCGGGAAACGCCGCCGATGAGCGGCACCGCACCGGTCCGCTACCGCACGAGCGCCACGGTTGCAGCGGTGACGGCGCTGCCACATCCGCTACTCCCTGACCGCACCGCGAGCCGCACCTCGCATACCGAGTTCTCCCGGGCCGGTGAGGACCCGCGAGCCGTGCCCCGTGTGACGCAGCGCACTGCACCTTCGTTTTCGCACCCATGCGCAACACGGCCTCGTCGATGCACGATTTAAGCGTCCGGAGAAGCGAAGCAGGAGGAGCCGCCGCAGTGAAAACCATGGCAGAACGAGAGAGCACGGCCCGAGCGCACCGTCGCCCAGGCCGATTAATGGCACTCTCCCTGGCCGTCGTCTGCTCGCTGTCTCTTGGAACGACCGCGTGCAAGTCCGAGAGCAAAACGAAGGACCGCGTCGAAGTGTGCGTCAAGGTTCTCAAACTGACGCTCTTCAACCCCGTCCCCGGCGACGCCGGCAAGGCCCGCAAGGACGTGCACGAGCGCGCCGACAAGCTCGACGACCTCGCCAAGGACGCGCCGGACGGCGACCTGCGCAAGGCCATTGAGTCCACCGCACGGTCGTTGCGCAACGCCAAGCCGAAGGACCATGGGGCTCGTAGGGTGGACCGCTACATCACCGAACAGAACGACCGCCTCAGGGAGTTGCGGCAAACCTGCACGGACATGAAGAAATATTGACCTCTGGCACGGATCAAAAGCGCGGGTGACGCGGGCCGAGGGAAATACCCGCCGCACGCCCATCCGGGCATTGGGGCCGGCACATCCCGCACCGTTGCCCGGCTGGGCGCCTCAAGACGTTCCCCCGACCCTTGAGGCGCCCAGGGCTGAGACGGCGACTTTCACGAGCAGCAGCACGCCCAGGAAGTGCTCCCCCAGCCTGCCCGGCATGGCACCCGTTCCACGCAACTCCGGCCGTGTCGGCGACAAAACGCGCCGCCGGTGCGAGCGCATCTCACTGTCCCGCCGCGTCAAGTGACGTGGGCTCGCGGCCTATTCGGCCGCGAACGGCACCGTCAGCCAGGGGCCGTCGGGGTCCGTGGCCAGCGACCGGTGGGCCTCCAGGACGTCCGTGTACCAGGGGCCGAACTCCTCCTCGTCGAAGTGCAGGCACCGCCCGAGGACGTACCCGGCGGAGAACTCCGCCCAGGAGCCGTAGGCGTCCCGTGCCGTACGGCTCGCGCGCTCGATGGCCGTGTGCATCTCGGGTTCGGTCGCATAGCGGGCGCCCCGGCCCCAGCGGGCCATCTTGGAGGCGCGGCCGATGTCCCAGGCGGCGATGGTGTCCACCCGGCCGTCGGGCGGCAGCAGGCCGTCGGCGCGGAAGCGGGCCTCATAGCGGAGGACCTTGCCCACCAGGTCGCGCAGTTCCACCACGAACGCCTCGAACTCCGGGTCGTTCTCGGGGACTTCCACGTTGGCGCGCAGCGTCGTCTCCACCCAGTCGCGCCACAGTGCGGGGTCGACGCGGCCACCGCCCCGCTCGCGGGCGAGGGTGCCGCGTCCGCCCAGGACGAAGTCCCAGTGCCAGGGGCTGACTTCGCGGTTCAGGAGCCGCTCCTGGACACCGAGCCAGTCCTCGCGGCTCGCTACGCCCCAGTAGTCCGCCAGGCGTTGGACCTCGCCCCGGTATCCCATGCCGTGCCAGTGCACGGTGTTCCAGGCGTCGCCGTTGCCATGGCAGAGATGGGCGCCGCAGGCGAGGCCGTGCAGCAGGGCGGCGGGGGCGCCGGTGCGGTGGGTCACCGTGCGGTCCATCAGCTCCTCGGGGGAGAAATGGTCGTCGTGCAGGCCGAGCCAGGCCTGGCGTTCCCCGTCGTCGGTCTGGAAGAACTGCTCGCAGGGCGTGCCGGCGTTGATGAAGAGGACATCGACGTGGCCGGGGAGGATCCGGGCGAGGGCGCCGAGGGTCGCGTACTCGTAGACCAGCTGGGGATGCGGTCGTGGCAGCACGCCGGAGGTGTAGACCTGCGCCACGGTGCGCCCGTCGGGAACGTCGACGAGCAGCATGGGGTACTCGTCCTCGCCGGCCGCCCGGGCCTCTTCGAGCAGTACGGGATAGTAGACGCCCTCCGCGGCGACCGCCCGCAGATAGCCGAGCACATCGCCGGACCGGCCCAGTTCGTAGAGGTGCTGCTCCAGCTCGGCCGGGGCCTGCCAAGGGCCGCCGTCCTCGGGCGCCGGGATGTCGGGGAAGATCTCGTCGTGGAGTTCGTCCTCGGCTACCGCGTCCATGGGTGGTCCTTCCCGGTTCTGCTCATGATCGGGTAGGTACGGTACCGGCGCTCTCCTCTCGGTCCGGACGCGGGGCGGGCTGCCGCCCCGCGCGACGAGCCGCCTGTGCGTGCTATGCCTTGCGGAGACGGTCGATGATGCCGTCGAGGTCGTTCTGGAACAGGTCCGGGCGGACGAAGTGGCCGCCGGGCACCTCATGCCATTCGAAGGGGATGCCGGCCCGGTCCAGGAGACCGCGGAACTCCCGCTGGGTCTGCAGCACGCCGACCTCGTTCATGGTGTCGAACCAGTTGATCGGTTCGGGGCTGGTGCCGGCGACCAGGAAGATCCGCTTATTGCGGTAACTGTCCAGGCGCTCGCAGGGGTTGTCCATACTGACCCGGTTCTGGTCCCAGGGCACGCCGTAGACCGTGCCACCGGCCAGGTCGAGGGCGGCGGAGGAGACATTGGCCCAGTGGACGACGGCGCCGGGGATCCCGGCGACGGGGCCGCGCAGGCTGGCCGGGCCGGAGTGGGCGCTCACCGAGGCGAAGTGGCCGTAGTACTTGGCCGCGTACTTCAGGGCGCCGAAGCCGCCCATGGAGAACCCGGAGACGGCACGGCCGTCGTACTCGGCGAAGGTCCGGAAGTTGGCGTCGATCCAGGGGAGCAGCTGGTTGATGTGGAAGCTTTCCCAGTTCCGGGGGCCGACGTTGGAGGTGACCGGGTTGCAGTACCAGCCCGCGTGCCCGCCGTCGGGCATCACCACGATGATGGGCTTGCCGGCGGTCCAGTCCCGGATGTGCAGCCGGTCGAAGGTGATGAAGTCCTGGTCGGTGCCGCCGCCGTGGAACAGGTAGAGGACGGGGTAGGTGCGTCCGCTGGTGTGGTAGTCGTCGGGCAGCAGCACATTCACGGCGGGGTTCCAGCCGATCTCGGGTGTGCTGAACCGGTAGTACCACATGCGGGGATCGGCCTCGCCGGCTTCCATGATGTGCAGGCCGAAGCCGTCGTTGGCCGCGCTGGCCGCCGACGCCGACGCCAGCACGCTCCCGGCGCCGAGCGCCATCGCCGCGGACAGCCCTCCGGCGGCCTTCAGCACGCTTCTGCGGGTGGGACGGTGCTCGCTCAACCTAGCCTCCTGATAATGAGTCAGTTCTTGGTGATCCAGGTGCCCTTGGCCGCGGTCCAGTGGATGGTGACGGCCTGGAAGCGCTGGGCCTTGCCGCCGCCGGCCTCATCGGTCTCGTCGGTGACCGGGTAGCCCAGCGCCTTCTCGCGGCCCGCGCCCTGGAACGCGTCGTAGATGGCGCCCTGCAGGGGATGGGCGCCGGTCTGCGGCGACCACAGGAACAGCCCCCGCTCGAAGACCTGGTAGCGGCCCTTGGTGCCGTCGGGCGCCGCCGCGGCGTCGGCCTCGTCCATGGTCGGGAAGCCCCAGTGCCGTTCCGCGTCGGTGGCCCAGAACTTGGCCAGGATGTCGCCGTGGACCGCGAAGGCCGCGTCGGGATGCCAGATGATGATCCCGTTCTGGAACAGCTGGAAGCGCCCGCCCAGCGAGGAGTCCTCCTCCGCGCGGACCGGCGGGCCCAGCACCCCGCCACGGCCGCCCAGGCTGTCGTACTTGGCGCCGATGGTGCCGTAGGGCTGCCAGGCCTCCTCCCGCTGGTCCCGGGCGGTGCCCTCCACCTGGTCGTACTTCAGGGGGTAGTCGGAGCGCTGGACGGCCTGGGCCAGCTGGCCGGCGGTGCTGCCCTCCATGCGGGGCTCCATCTGCTGGGCGACCTCGAAGAACTTGTTCGCCGCGTAGTCCACGTCGAGGATCTGCTCCCGGGTGCCCCAGCCCTGGGAGGGCCGTTGCTGGAAGACGCCGAGCGAGTCGCGGTCGCCGCAGTCCAGGTTGTTCATCCGGGACTCGACCCAGCCCGTCTCGAAGCCGGCGAGCATCACCTTGTCGGACACATTCCGGCGCTGGCCCACCTCATAGACCTTGCGGGTCACCGCGATGTCCCGGTCCGGGGGGATATAGCAGTAGACCGTGGCCGGGGCCTTGTGCCCCAGCGGGCCGGGGATGCGGCCGGCGGACTGCGCCCAGGCGGGGTGGGTCAGGGCGGACACGGCCGTCACGGCCAGCAGCGTCATCGTTCTGAGTCTCGTGCGTGGTGATCTCATGCGTCGTGATCTCGCGCGTCGTGCGGCTGGGCCACGCACGTGCCTGCTCCTTCGGGTGGGAAGGGGAACGGAGTCATCGGCCCACGCCTGAGCCCGGTGGTGGCCGACGGCCGGAAAGGTAGCCCCGTGGCCGCCGGGCGAGACATCCGGAACGTTCCGGGGCGGGCGGCCTGCCCCCGGCGAGCGGCCGCCCTACCGCAGCGGGGTGGGGCGCGGGCACTCGGGGACCGCGGGGCGGTCCTGGGTACGGACGGCCGGCAGCCAGGCCGTGGAGCGCTTGGCACCCGCCGGGAGCCGGACCCGGAACCACTGCGCGGACTGGGTGCCCGCCTCGTCGATGATGGGCATCCCCTGTGGGAGCCGGCACTCGACGGCCAGGACGTCCCCGTGCCACACCCGGGTGGGCACCACATTGTCGATGGTGTACGGCTGCAGGGGGTCGATCGCCAGGCCGAGACTGCACTGCGGGCTGCGGTCCTTGCGCTGCCGGCAGCTCTGCTCGATGTTGAACACCCGGATCCGGCCGGAGGTTTGGGAGATGTCGCCGGCGGATCCCACGGCTGCGGGATGGCCGGCCGGGGCCTCGGGCGCCATAGACGACCAGATCGCCGCCGCCGCTCCGCATCCGGCGGCGGCCAGCACGGCGGCCCGAACCAGCCTTCGCCGGCGCCTGGTTGGCGGGGCAGCGGGGTGCCCGGCGGTGGCCGGCCGGGCGGCGATGCGTGCCAGCAGGCTCTCGGCGGTGTGCACGGCGCGCTCGGTGTGGGTCGGCGCCAGGCAGTCGGTGGCCAGCTCGCGCCAGAACGGCGGCATCGCCCCGGCCAGCCGCAGCGGGGCGCGTCCCTCGGCGTACTCCTGTACCGCGGCTCCACGGGCGGCCGGTGTGGCACCGGGAAACGGAGCGGCACCGGCGGCGAACGCCTCGTGGATCATGATACCCAGGGCCCAGATGTCAGCGCTGGGCCGGACCTCCACGCCTTGCTCGCCGAGCGGGGCCTTCCAGCGCTCGGGCGGCAGGTAGTCCAGGGTGCCCATCGGGGGTGCGTAGCCATGGGTGCCATGGGTGCCGGTCAGTTCGGTGGCCAGCCCGAAGTCCGAGAGCCGCACCGAACCGTCCGCCATGAGCAGGACGTTGTCCGGTTTGAGATCCCCGTGCACCCAGCCGCTCCGGTGCAGATGGGCCAGCCCCTCGCAGATCCCGGTGAACAGCCCGGCCGCCTCGGCCTCGGTCACCCCGGCTTCGAGCAGCGGCCGCAGGCTGCCCCGGGCCCGCTCCATGACCAGCACGATGGCACCGTCCAGGAATGGGTGGTCCGGTGCGCTGAGCACCAGGGAGTCAAGCAGCCGGATCAGCCTGGGATGGCCGGTCCGGCGGCCGAGTTCGACCTCCCGCCGGGCGGTCTCGGCCACCTTGCGGGCCTGGCTGGGGGCGAGTCCGGCGGTCGGCAGGACCTTGAGGGCCACTTCCTCCGCACCGTCCGTGTCGTCAACGGGGCGTGCGGCGTAGACCGTTGCCCAACCGCCGGACGCTATCGGGCCGGTGACCTCCCAGCGGCCGATGCGGTAGCCGCACGGCAGCGCGTCGGTGCACTCATCCCGTCCCTCCCTGTCAACCCGGGCGTCCATGTCATCCCCCGAGCTGTCGGCCGGGCCATGCACCGTCTCCTCCTCCGGTCCGGGGCGGCAGCAGCCCAAGGTGATCCTCCCTCACCAGCCCGAAACGCAGGGCGAGTCCGACGATCGCCTCCCGCTTGCCGTTGCGGCGGGCTCCCCTGACGGGTCCGGGCTCGGACGGAGCGCTGATCCGCATCTTCTCCTCGGCGAGGTAGTCGATATGCGAGCTGACCGCCCGGGCCGTCAGCTGACCGCAGGCGGGGTGGGTGCG
This sequence comes from Streptomyces sp. NPDC052396, assembly GCF_044593195.1. NCBI lineage: Bacteria > Bacillati > Actinomycetota > Actinomycetes > Kitasatosporales > Streptomycetaceae > Streptomyces > Streptomyces sp. NPDC052396. The sequence goes on along the minus strand of NZ_JBIUAW010000009.1, from coordinate 69,204 downwards.
CAGCCGCTCGACGATCTGGGGTGTGGTGGGCACGGCCAGTGGTGACTCGTCCCGCAGCCTGGGTTCGCAGAGCGCGAGCAGGACCAGGAAGTAGATGGCCGTCTCGTCCAGGGAGTAGGCGGTGACGGTGCGGGTCCCGCGGTGGCCGCCCATGCCGTCGGGGTCCAGATAGAGATGGTCGGGTGCGAACACCTGGAAGGCGACGGTGGAGTCGCGGCGGGTGGGCAGCACCACCCGGGAGAACTCGAAGGGGATGGGCGCCCCGGCTCGCCGCGGCGGCACCCTCAGATACTCTCCCGCACCTTCCGGGTTCTCCACCAGATAGCTCTGGGTCGTACTGTGGTTGCTGAGCTGCCAATGGTCCTCGGTCACCCGGATCTCCCCCGCCAGCCGGGAGATCGCCGCGTCAACGAGACGGAGTTCCACGGGGGTCGTCGCGGAGCCCCGCCCGAACCGCGCCACCTCTCCGGCGCCCAGCCGCAGGGTCACCGCCTCACCACGCGGTTCCCCGCCGCCGTCGCCGACCCCTGGCGGCAGATAGATCACTACCCCGCTCACTGCCCCCTCCTCGCCCCCCGTCACCGGTCGTCACGCATGCCGAACGTTACCCTTCGGGCACATTCCGCGCGGGCTTCCGGGACTTGGCCTTGGCCGTTTTCGCCACTTGGGCGCCGCTGGGGAGTTGGCCCGCCGACTGCCTGCGGCCACGGCCCGGGCCTTGCAGTATCGTGTGGCCGTTCGGGGCCTGTTCGGGGCCTGTCCAAGCCCCCATGGGGGCGCGGAATCCGGTCGGGTGCCGACGCTGTGCCGGGGACCCGGCGCTGACCTCCATGGCCGGCGGGATGTCCACCCGGCCGCCGCGCAGCCGCGGTCGGCGTGCCAACTGACCCGAAGGCACCGGGTACTTCAACAAGCCCGGGCTGGGCCCCGCCGCAGGACCGACCGAGGAGAGCCGCGTGACCAGGCCCGGGGGGCGGGGACGGCTGCCCCGTCGCATCCGGGTTCTCCCCGGCCCTGATCCCCGCCCGCTGCCTCCGGCGGCCCGGAACACCCGGGCGGGCCGCGCCTTTGACGCCGTGCCCACCACTGACGCCATGCCCACCACCGGGCATGCCCGGGACCGGGCACCGGCAGAACTCCGCCACCCGGCCCGGACCGGCCCACGGCCACCGGCTACCGCACCCGCTCTCGTAGCCCCCACGATCCGCCCACCGCCAAGGGCGAGTTCGCCCTGACCGAGACGGTACGCCGCCCGTCGCCGTCCCCACCGGGCCGCAACCGGCCCGCCCGCACCCGACCACAGGGAATCCCGCCATGCCCCCTTTGCTCCAAGCCGAAGACCTCACCGTCCACTACGGCGGTGCACCCGTCGTCACGGGCATCAGCCTGCGGGTGGATCCGGGCCGGTGTGTGGCCCTGATCGGGGCCAATGGCTCGGGCAAGTCGACCGTGCTGCGGGTGCTGGCGGGGCGGCAGGCGGCCGACGCGGGCAGCGTGGTCTTCGACGGCGGGCCGGTGCGCGAGCAGGATCCGCGCTTCCGCCGCGAGGTGGCGGTGTCCATGGACGGCGGGGAGTGCTTCCCCGACCTGACCGTGGCCGAGCACATCCGGATGGTCGCCGCCGCCCACGGTCTGGGCTGCCGGGCGGCCGGGGCCGCCGCCACCGTGCTGAACCATCTGGGGCTGGCCGCCCATCACGACGCCTTCCCCGACACCCTCTCCGCGGGGCAGCGCCAGGCCCTGCTGCTGAGCGCGGCCCTGGTGCGCCCGGCCAGGCTGCTGATGCTGGACGAGCCGGAGCAGCGCCTGGACGCCCGGGCCAGGGAGCGGCTGGCCGAGGTGCTGCGGGAGACCAAGCGGGCGGGCACCGCCATCGTGCTGGTCTCGCATGACCGGACCCTGGTGGAGGCCGTCGCCGACCAGGTGGTGCTGCTCGCCTCGGGGCGCTGTGTGGCCCAGGGCGAGCCCGGGCGGGTACTGGACGAGGAGGCGGCGCCGTGGCGGTGAAACAGGCCGGCGGGGCCGCCGCGCCGGGGGTGCCGGAGGCGGTCCTCGATCTGACGGCCGCCACCGCCGGGGCGCTGGCGGAGGTACGGGCCGCCCGGCACGGCCGCTCCGGACGCTCCGGACGCCTCCGCCCGGCGGGGATCTGGCAGGCCCTGTTGGCGCTGACCGCCGTGGTGGTCGTGGCGGCCGGAGTGCTGCGGCTGGCGCCGGCCGCGGGACGGGCGGTGGGCGCGCCCGCCGCGTCCGGCACCGTACTGGCCCTGACCACGGGCACCGGTGCGATGCTGCTGGCCGTCCTGCTGTGGACGGCGACCTGGCTGGGTCCGGTGCTGCTGACCGGATATGAGGTCACCTGGCTGCTGCCGCTGCCCGGTGACCGGGGCCGGCTGCTGCGGCCCAGGCTGCTGACCGGGCTGGCGGTGGCTGCGGGCGCCGGTCTGTGCGGTGCGGTCCCGCTGGCCGCGGCCGCCGGGGCGGCGACGGGTACGGCCTCATTGGCCACCGTGGCGGTGGCGGTGCCGGTGGCGGTGGCCGTCGCGCTGCTGGCGGCGGGGGCCGGGGTGCTGACCCAGGCCCGTCCGGACCGGTCGTGTCGGGTGCGGGCCGCGGCCGCCGCGCTGGGCGTGCTGGGGGCGGGGGCGGCGGCCGCCTCGGCGTCCTGCCCGGCGCTGGGCGGTGCGCTGGCGGTGAGCGGGCCCTGGGGCTGGGCGGGCTGGGCGGTCGCCGAGGCCGCCCGGTCACATCCCTGGCCGGCCGTGGCGGCTGCGGCGGTGCTGGTCGCGGGAGCAGTGGGGCTGACGGCGTATGCCGGCCGGCTGCTGGCGGACCTGCCGGCGGCGGAGCTGGCCGCCCGGGCCCGGCACGGCTCGCGGGCCGGGCAGGGGGCGGCACTGCTGGAGGTGCGCGGCATCGCGCTGGTGGCGCAGTCGGTGGCCCGGGCCGGACGGGGCAGGGCCCGGTTCTCCCCGCGTGTCTGGGTCGCCCTGCGCCTGCCGGGCGGCGGCGCCTGGCCGGTGCTGCTGTGGCGGGACGCGGTGGCGCTGCTGCGCCGGCCTGCCCGGATCGCGGCGGCGGCGGGGTGTTCGGCGGCGGGTGTACTGCTGCTGCACCTGATGCGGCGGTGGGGGCAGTCCCCCCACCATGCTGCGGTGAGTGCCCCTCAGGCGGCGCTGCTGGGCTGGGCGTTGGTGATGCCGCTGTATCTGGCGGCCTCGGCGCTGAGCGAGGGCGCCCGTCAGGACACCGACAACCTCACCCGTACCCGGCTGCTGCCCTTCGCGCCGCGCACGGTGGCCCTCAGCCACTTCGCCGTCCCCACCGCCGTGCTCTGTCCGCTGGGGCCGGCCGTCGCCTGGGCCACCGCCCGGCTGGCCGGCCTGCCGGCCGCCGACTGGCAGCCCTGGGCGCTGGTCAGCACGGTGGGCGCGCCCGCCGCGGTGGGGGCCGCGCTGATGACGGCCTACCGCGGTGCGATGCGTTACGACCTGATGTTCGCCTCGCTGGACTGGTACGGAGTGCTGCCCTTCCTCCTGTGGTACACGGCCCCGGTGCTGCTGTGCACGGTGGTGGCCGCGCCGCTGTTGTGGCAGGGCGTGGTCTCCCCGTACGCGCCGCTGGGCCCGGCCGTGGTCCGGCTGGCGGTCGCCGCCGTCGTGGCGCTGGGCCTGAGCGGCTGGCGGGTCGGTGCCCAGGCCCGTGCGCTGACCCGGACCACGGCCGGGGAACGGGTCACTCCTTGACGCCCACCCCGGCGTAGAAGGCCACCCTGGCCAGTTCCTCGGCGGTGGGCGGCTCGCCCTCGGGACGCCACAACGGCGCCTGCACCACGCCGGGTTCCAGCAGTTCCCAGCCGTCGAAGAAGGGCACGAACTCGGCGAAGGAACGCACCGTGAGCTGGGCGGTGGCGTTCTTGTAGGAGTCGGCGGCATCACCGTCGATGTGCCGGTGGAAGTCGCCGGTGCCATGGGTGAGCACCAGACAACTGCCGCTGGGCAGCGCCTCGCCGAGGGCGGTGAGGATGCCCGCGGGGTCCTCCTCGTCCTTGATGAAGTGCAGGACGGCCACCAGCAGCAGGGCCACCGGCTGATCGAAGTCGATCAACTCCCTTACCACCGGGTGTTCCAGGATGGCCTTGGGCTGCCGCACATCGGCCAGCACAAAGCCGGCGTTGCCGGCGTGGGTGAGCTTGGCCCCGGCGTGGGTGGCCACAATGGGGTCGTTGTCGACATAGACCACCCGTACATCCGGGTCCGACTCCCTTGCCACCTCATGGGTGTTGGGCGAGGTGGGGATCCCGGTGCCGATGTCGATGATCTGGCGCACCCCGCGCCGTACCACCTCGCGCACCGCGCGGTGCATAAAGGCCCGGTTGGCGCGGGCGCTGGGACGGGCGTCGGGCACCAGCTGGAGGACGCTCTCGGCGGCCTGGCGGTCCACCTCGTAGTTGTCCCGGCCGCCCAGGTAGTAGTCGTACATCCGGGCCGGGTGCGGTCTGCTGGTGTCTATCTGCTGGGCCGTGAATCCCTGGCCGGCCGGGTCCTGTTCGTTCACGCGGTTTTCCCCCTGCGTTGTCTTTGGTGCCTCAGTCGGCTTCGGTGCCTCAGTCGGCTTTTGTGCCTCAGTCGGCCACGCCGGAGCCGGCGAGCAGGAAGTCGGCCTGCCCGTCCTTGGCCCCGCGGATAAAGGTCTCCATCTCGTGACGCGTGTAGATCAGTGCCGGACCCTCCGGATCGGTCGACTGGCGCAGCGCCACCCGGCCGTCCCGCAGCCGCATGGCCTCGACGCAGCTTCCCCCGTTGCCGCCGCTCCACGGCTTGTGCCAGCCCTCCGTACCGAGGTCGGCGGCGGGCATGCCGTTGTATATATGGTCCAGATCCATGGTTCAGATCTCCTTACGAATGCCACCCAGGAATGCCTTGGTGGTATGTGCCGGCGCGGCCTGCGCGCACATCCGGTCCAGCGCTTCGAGAAAGGCCGAGACATCATCGCGCTGGTCGAAGTACGAGGCGCCGATGAGGTTTTCGGCGTAGGCGATGTCCGGGAGTTCCTCGATGGGGAACCGGAAGATATGGAACGGTCCGTACATGGCCGGGTGCGGACCGGAGGCGAAGGGCATGACCTGGAGCCGTACATGGGGCAGTTCGGTGGCCTCGATGAGCCGGGAGATCTGCGCGCGCATCACTTCCGCTCCGCCGATGGGCCGGCGCAATACGGTTTCGTCCATCACCACCCACAGCAGCGGGGCGTTCTCCCGGCCGAGCAGGCTCTGGCGTTCTTGGCGGACGGCCACTCCGCGCTCGATCTCCTCCTGCGGGGCGTGCGGCTGGCCGGCGCGCAGGACGGCGCGGGTGTAGTCCTCGGTCTGCAACAGGCCGGGGACGTAGTGCGGTTCATAGGCGCGGATGACGTTGGCCTCGCCCTCCAGGCTCACAAAGGCGCTGAACCATTCGGGCAGGACATCACGGAAGCGGTGCCACCAGCCGGGTCGGTTGGCCTCCCGGGCGAGTGCCAGGAATCCTTCGATCTCGGTCTGGTTGTGCACGCCATAGAGGTGCAGCAGTTTCTCGACGTAGGGGATTTTCAGGCCGACTTCGGCCTTTTCCATCCGGCGTACCGTGGCATGGGTGACGTCCAGTGCCTGGCCGGCGTCCTGGAAGGAAAGCCCGGACTTCTCCCTGAGGTCCTGAAGCCGCTTGCCGAGCACCACGCGCAGCACGGTCGGGGCCCCGGTCGGCCGTGCGTCCCCCATTGTCCACCCCCTCCAACTCCCGTCATATGCCAGCAGTGTGCCATGCAACCTGTCGGGCGGACAGAGTGTCCCGGTCGATTCTGCAATTTGCAGACTGAAGCTTGCCACACGTCCGTCACATCGCACATAGTTGCGGAGTGGTCCCCTCCCAAGACGCACCTTCCCTGGGGCGCCTCGGCGGCCGCCTCACCGGGCGCCCGCAGGACGCCCACTCCTACTCCTTCAACTTTCCGGCTCTCAACGCCTGTGTGACGGAGGCCCGGCGACGGGTTCTCACGCGGCTGCGCGAGTGGGGAGTCGATGAAACGGCATGCGATGACGCCCAGTTGGTGGTGTCTGAACTCTTCACCAACGCGGTGCGGCATACCGACAGCGAAAAGGTGAGCTGCCAACTGCGGTTCAGTGAAGCGCATTTGCGCATAGAGGTGGCGGATCAGGGGCGTGCCGCCACGGAGCCGCGGGCGCGCTGCAGCGGCGCGGATGAGGAGAGCGGGCGCGGGCTGCTCCTGGTGGGCGCGCTGTCCAAGGCCTGGGGGGTCCGGCCCGACGACGCCGGCCGGGGCCGCGTCGTCTGGGCCGATCTGCCGCATGGGCGGCCGGTCTGACGGTGTCCCAGCTATAGCGGCAGCAGATCCGGGCGCTTGGGCTCCACATGGTCGCCGGAGGACTCACCGCGCAGCCGGCGGCCGATCCAGGGCACCAGGTGCTCGCGGGCCCAGTGGATGTTGTCCCGGCGCACCTCGGCGGGGGTGCGCTCCTCCTCCGCCGGCCATGGCTGGTCCGGGTCGGCGGGCACCTGGAGGCCCAGCACCTGCGCGGCGCGCAGCGCCACCCGGGTGTGCCCGTCGGCCGACAGGTGCAGCCGGTCCTCGCTCCAGGCCCGCCGGTCCTGCACCGAGCGCAGCGACCACAGGTCGAGCACCGGGCAGTCATGCCGGTCGGCGATGGCCCGGACATGGGCGGTATAGGTCGCGATCTTGCCCCGCAGATGGCGGAGCACCGGGACGTCCCGGGTGTCGAAGCCGGTGCACAGCAGCACCGTGCCGACCGAGGAGGTCAGCTCGGCGACGGCCGCCGCATAGCGCTCGGCCACATCGTCCGGGTTGCTGCCCGGCCGCAGAATGTCATTGCCCCCCGCGCAGAACGTGACGAGATCGGGCCCGAGTTCCTTGGCCCTGGGTACCTGCTCCTCGATGATCTGGTCCAGAAGACGACCGCGAACGGCGAGGTTGGCGTACCGGAATGTGTGCTCTTCCCGCTGATCGGCCAGGAGTACGGCCAGTCGGTCGGCCCAGCCGACGAAGGTGCCGTCGGGACCCGGGTCCCCGACGCCCTCGGTGAAGCTGTCCCCGACGGCTGCGTACGACCCGATCGCGCTCTTGTTGATTGAATTCGAATCGTCTGCCACGTCAGCACATCTTTCACCCTCCGGAGTGACCTACGCCACCGTAACCAGGGGTTGACGAGCCGTGATGTATCCCACCCCGATTTGGTCACCTACGGAGGAATACGCCTGCCGGGGGCTGCCGGGCGAGCTGATGACCCGTAAAACCGGTGTCGTAAGGTCAGTCACCCCGCCGGCGACGGTCGCCGGCGGCCGACCCTAGGAGCGCCCGTGACCCAGACGCCGCATGTCCCCGCCACCGAGCCGGAGCTGGCGGGAGTGCGCAACTTCCGCGACCTGGGCGGTCTGCCGGCCGCCGACGGCCGGCGGGTACGGCCCGGCGTCCTGTTCCGCAGCGGCCATCTGGCCAAGGCCACCGAGGCGGACGCGGCCTATCTGGCCTCGCTGGGCCTGCACACCGTCTTTGACTTCCGCAACGCCGCCGATATCACGCTGGAGGGCCCGGATGTGGCGCTGCCCGGGGTGCGCTATGTCAACCTGCCGCTGAGCGACCCGGCCGACGGCAGCGAGTTCTGGGAGATGGTCCGCGACGGCGGCATGGCGCAGCTGCGGGCGGTGCTGGCCGAGGGCCGGGCGGCACAGCGGATGGCCGACTCCTACCGCCTGATCGTCACCACCCGCACCGCCGAGCACAGCCGGGTGCTGCACGCGCTGGCCGAGGACGCGGTGCCCGCGCTGATGCACTGTGCGGCCGGCAAGGACCGGGCCGGGCTGTCCATCGCGGCCGCCCTGCTGGCGCTGGGCGTGGACCGGGAGGCCATCGAGGCGGACTATCTGGAGTCCAATGCCCCGCACCGCCGCTATGCGGTCAGCCGGGGCGACGGTGCCGTCTCCCCCGAGGTGATGGAGCTGCTCTCGCCGCTGTTCGAGGCCCGTGCCGAGTATCTGGCCGCCGCCTTCGCGGCCATCGACGAGACCTGGGGGACGAACGAGCGCTACCTCTCCGAGGGCCTCTCGCTCGCCCCGGCCACCGTGGAGCGGCTGCGGGAGCGGCTGCTTACCGACTGAAACCCAGCGGCTACATTCTGTCCGATTACCGGCTTCCGGCCGGAAGTTGGCCCCCGGTAGCGTCTGCGCGCATCAGGAGCGGGAACCGCCGCGACCGGACGGGAGAGATTGTGTTCACTGGGGGCGCTGAGTGATGCCTGGACAAGGCTGTCAGGGATCAAGACGCCAACAGCACGGATCCCCGGGCGGGTTCGCGTACCCAATGACCTCTCCATGAAGCAGACCGCAGGCCGCCGGTCCCGCCATCGGGCGGCCCCCTGCGGGTGAATGCCCGGCGTCGGCCCCATTGCGGCTGAACACCTCCACGGCCCACTCCACTCCGCCAACCGGTGTGGAGCGCGGTCGCCCGCGCTGATGCCCGCCCCCCTTGGGTTGCCACAGGGCGCGGTCCGTCTTCATGCCTTGGTAGTACCAAATCGCTGCCGCGAAAGCCGGCGCGAGTTTTCCAGAAAGGCTCGATATGACTTCATCCGGGGTGCGCGCTGCCCGCCTGCCCTTGTCGGCGGCGCAACGCGAAGTGTGGCTGGCGCAGCAACTGGCGCCCACCAGCCTGCGCTACCGGATCGCGGAATACCTGGACATCGCGGGCGCGATCGACGCGGCGTTATTCGAGGCGGCTCTGCGTGGTGCCGTCGACGAGGCCGAGTTCCTCCGGGTGCGGTTCTTCGAGGAGGACGGCGAGGTCTGGCAGGTCGTCGAGCCCCGCACCGACTGGCAGTTGACGGTCCTGGACCTCAGCGCCGAAGCGGATCCGCGGGCCGCCGCCGAGGCGTGGATGCGGGCCGAGACACAGCGGCCGCTGGACCCGACCCGCGACGCCCTGTTCTCGTTCGCCCTGTTCCAGGTGGGCCCACAGCATTTCCTCTGGTATCAGGGCTATCACCACATCGTCGCGGACGGGTTCAGCCTGTCGCTCCTCGCGCAGCGAGTGGCCGAGTCCTACACCGCCCGGGTCACCGGATCCCGGAACGCCGGAACCCCCCTCGCCCCACTGAGTACGCTGCTGGACCAGGACACGGCGTACCAGGCCTCGGAACAGTACACCGAGGACCGGCGGTACTGGCTGGAACGCCTGGCCGGCCAGCCTGAACCGCCGCGCCTGGCCGGCCGCCCGATCCGTCCGGCGACCGCCCGGGTCCGTCACTCGGCGGTACTGCCCCGGGAAATGGAAGCGCGGCTGCGAGAAGCGGGGGAAAAGGCCGGCGTCCGCTTGTCGGCCATCATGATCGCCGCCACGGCAGCCCTGACACACCGCCTGACCGGAGCGCCCGAGGTCGTGCTCGGCCTGCCTGTGTCGGCCCGGGTCGGCAGCGTGCTGCGCAAGGCTCCCGGCATGGTCGCCAATGGACTGCCGCTGCGCCTTGAGATATCCCCGCAGGCCACACTCCTGGACCTGGCGAAGGAGGCGGCGGACGAGATCCGGCGCATTCTGCCGCACCAGCGATACCGGATCGAGGACATGGTCCGGGACCTGGGCCGGTCCGGCGGAGCCCATGAACTGACCGGACCACAGGTCAACTTCATGTCCTTTCCCTACGAACTGCGCTTCGCCGGGCACCCGGTCACTGTCCGGAATGTGTCGACAGGATTGTTCGATGACCTGTGCGTCAACATCTTCGACCATGGCGGCGGTATTCGCATCACGCTCGATGCCAATCCCGAGGTGTACCGCGATGACGAACTCGCCGCTCTTTACCGGCGGTTGTGCGCACTGGTCGAGCGCCTGATCAGCAGCCCTGACCTGCCGGTGGGCCGGGTTGATGTGCTCGGTGCCGAGGAGCGGCGGGGGGTGTTGTCGGCCGGGACCGGTGTGGTGCGTGATGTGCCACAGGCCATGCTGCCGGAGTTGTTCGAGACTCAGGTGCTGGGGAACAGCCAGGCCGTGGCGGTGGTGTGTGGTGAGGAGTCGCTGACCTACGCCGAGCTGGATGCCGCCGCCAACCGCCTGGCCCGGCTGCTGACCGAGCATGGAGCGGGCCCGGACCGTCTGGTGGCGCTGGCCCTGCCACGCACACCGCAGTTGGTCATCGCGCTGCTGGCCGTGCTCAAGGCGGGAGCCGCCTATCTGCCGCTGGATGTGGACTACCCCGCCGAGCGGCTCACCTTTATGGTCGACGACGCCCGGCCCGCACTCCTCGTCACCTCCGATGAACTCACCGGAAAACTGCCCGGGTTCGACGTTCGCCGGGTGGTGCTGGACGACCCGCTGACGGTCAAGCGGCTGGCCGGCCTCTCCGATGCCACGGTGACGGACGAGGACCGGGTGGCACCCCTGCTGCCCGCGCACCCCGCCTATGTGATCTACACCTCCGGCTCGACCGGCACCCCCAAGGGCGTCATGGTCACACACGCCGGGCTGCCCCACCTCGCCACCGCACAGATCGAACGCTTCGGCGTGGAGGCCACGAGCCGGGTGCTCCAGTTCGCCTCCACCAGCTTCGACGCCGCCATCTCCGAGATATGCATGACCCTGCTCTCGGGTGCGAGGCTGGTGCTGGCCTCCCGGGACCGGCTGCTGCCGGGGGAACCGCTCGCCAACACCTGCTCCGCCTTTGGCATCACCCATGCCACACTGCCGCCGAGTTCACTGGCGGCGATGGCGCCGGACAGCCTCCCCGCCGGAACCACCCTGATCGTTGCCGGTGAGGCATGTCCGGCCGGGCTGGTCGACACCTGGGCCCCCGGCCGCAGGTTGGTCAACGCCTACGGCCCCACCGAAACCACCGTGTGCGCGACCATGAGCAACCCCCTTGCCCCTGGCTCGGGTTCACCCACCATCGGCCACCCCAACCCCAACACCCGCGTCTACCTCCTCGACAGCAGCCTCCAGCCGGTACCCCCCGGGGCGGCAGGCGAGCTGTACATCGCCGGGCCCGGACTCGCCCGCGGCTACCTCGGCCGTCCCGGCCTCACCGCCCAGCGCTTCATCGCCAACCCCTTTGCCGCCGACGGCGAGCGCATGTACCGCACCGGTGACATGGCCCGCTGGCGCGAGGACGGCCAGCTCGAATACCTCGGCCGCACCGACGACCAGGTCAAAATCCGCGGCTTCCGCATCGAACCCGGCGAAATCGAATCCACCCTCGCCGCCCACCCCGACGTCGCCCAAGCCACCGTCCTGGTACGCGAAGACCAACCCGGCAACCACCGCCTCGTCGGCTACGTCACCCCCGCCACGCCCACGCCCGGCCTGGCGGCCTCGGTGCGTGACTTCGCCGCCGAGCGGCTGCCCCGGCACATGGTCCCGGCGGCCGTGGTGGTCCTCCCCGAACTCCCGGTGACCGTCAGCGGAAAGCTCGACCGCCGTGCCCTGCCCGCCCCTGAACCGGCGGCCGGCACCTCGCGGCGGCCGCTCACTCCCGCCGAACAAGTCCTGTGCGATCTCTACGCGGATGTCCTGGGTGTCCCGGCGGTCGGTGCCGAGGACGACTTCTTCGCCCTGGGCGGGCACTCACTGCTGGCCACCCGGCTGATCTCCCGGATCCGCACCGCCCTGGGCGCGGAACTAGAACTGCGCACCCTCTTCCAAGCCCCCACACCGGCCCGGCTCGCCAAGGAACTCGACCGGACCCACGAAGCACGCCCGGCACTGGTGCCGCAGGAGCGTCCGTCGCAGTTGCCGCTGTCTTTCGCGCAGCAGCGACTGTGGTTCCTGCACAAGCTGGAAGGCCCCTCGGCCACCTACAACATTCCGCTGGCCGCCCGGCTCTCCGGCGAGCTCGACGTCGACGCGCTCCGTGCGGCGCTGACGGACGTGGTCGAACGCCACGAAGCCCTGCGTACCGTCTTCACCGAGGTGGGCGGCGAACCCTGCCAGCGCATTCTCCAGGGCGCGGAGGCCGTCCCAGCGCTGGCCGAGGTGAAGCTGAGCGAAGCGGAGCTCGACAGTGCGGTGGCCACTGCGGCGGTTCACCCCTTCGACCTCGCCGGTGAACTGCCGGTACGGGCGACGCTGTTCGCGCTGGACGGCGGCGACGAGCACGTTCTGATGCTGGTGGTCCACCACATCGCCGCCGACGGCTGGTCGATGCGCCCGCTGTGGCGTGACCTGTCCGCCGCGTACGCCGCCCGCCGTGACGGCCGCACTCCCCACTGGGCTCCACTGCCGGTGCAGTACGCGGACTACACACTGTGGCAGCGCGGACTGCTCGGGGATGCCACGGATCCGGACGGCCTCTGGACACAGCAGGTGGCCTACTGGAAGGAGGCTCTGGCGGATCTGCCGGAACGCATCGAACTGCCGGCCGACCGCCCTCGCCCGGCACAGGCCTCCTACCGAGGGGAGGCGATCTCCTTCCACTGGGACGCCGGCCTCCATACGTCGCTGAAGGAGCTGGCCCACTCCTGCCGGGCCAGTGAATTCATGGTTGTCCAGGCCGCATTGGCGGCGCTGCTCTCCCGGATGGGAGCGGGCTCCGACATCCCCGTGGGCATCGGCATCGCCGGCCGCCTGGACCAGGCCGCGGAGAGTTTGGTCGGGTTCTTCGTCAACACCCTGGTCCTGCGGGTGGACACCTCCGGCTGGCCCAGCTTCCGCGAACTGGTGGGCCGTGTGCGGGAGAAGAGCCTTCAGGCCTACGCGCACCAGGACATCCCCTTCGAGAGCCTGGTCGATGTCCTCAACCCTGCTCGCACCCTCGCCCACCAACCGCTGTTCCAAGTCGCACTCGCCTGGCAGAACGTCCCCCAGGGAGAGCTGGCACTGCCCGGTCTGGAGACCACGGTCAGGCCGGTGTTCACCGGTACGGCCAAGGTCGACCTGTCCTTCCACCTGACCGAGCAGCACACCGCCGACCGCGTGCCGTCGGGCATCGAGGGCTTCGTCGAGTTCAGCACCGATATCTTCGACGCGGCCACCATCGAGGCGCTGACGGACCGCCTGCGGTTGCTGCTCGAGGCGGCCGTGGCCGATCCCGACCGATCGGTGGGCGGGGTCGATGTGCTCAGTGCCGAGGAGCGGCGGAGGGTGTTGTCGGCCGGCACCGGTGTGGTGCGTGATGTGCCACAGGCCATGCTGCCGGAGTTGTTCGAGGCGCAGGTGTTGCGTGATGGTTCGGCTGTGGCGGTGGTGTGCGGCGAGGAGTCGTTGACGTATGCCGAGCTGGATGCCGCCGCCAACCGTCTGGCCCGGCTGCTGACCGAGCATGGAGCGGGCCCGGACCGTCTGGTGGCGCTGGCCCTGCCGCGTACGCCCGAGCTGGTGATCTCGATCCTGGCCGTGCTGAAGGCGGGAGCGGCGTATCTGCCGCTGGATGTGGACTACCCGGCGGAGCGGCTCGCCTTCATGGTCGGTGACGCCCGGCCTGCTCTCCTCCTGACCGTCGAGGAACTCGCCGACAGGCTCCCCGGGTTCGATGTTCGCCGGGTGGTGCTGGACGACCCGCTGACCGGTAAGCGGTTGGCCGATCTGTCCGATGCCATGGTGACGGACGAGGAGCGGGCGGCACCCCTGCTTCCCGCGCACCCCGCTTACGTGATCTACACCTCCGGCTCGACCGGCACCCCCAAGGGCGTCATGGTCACACACGCCGGACTGCCCCACCTCGCCACCGCGGAGATCGAACGCTGGGGAGTGGGGCCCGGGAGCCGGGTACTGCAGTTCGCTTCCACCAGCTTCGACGCCGCCGTGTGGGAACTCCTGGTGCTGCTGTCCGGTGCGAGCCTGGTTCTGGCCTCCCGGGACCGGCTGCTGCCGGGGGAACCGCTGGCGGACACCTGCTGCGCGTTCGGCATCACCCACGCCATGCTGACGCCGAGCTCGCTGGCGGCGGTGACGCCGGGCAGCCTCCCCGCCGGGACCTCCCTGGTCGTCGGTGCCGAGGCGTGCCCGGCCGGACTGGTCGACGCCTGGGCACCGGGCCACAAGATGATCAACGCCTACGGTCCCACCGAAGCCACCGTGTCCGCGACCATGTCCGACCCCCTCGTCCCCGGTTCCGGGACGCCCGCGATCGGCCGTCCCAACCCCAACACCCGCGTCTACCTCCTCGACTCGGGCCTCCAGCCGGTACCCCCCGGGGCGGCAGGCGAGCTGTACATCGCCGGGCCCGGACTCGCCCGCGGCTACCTCGGCCGTCCCGGCCTCACCGCCCAGCGCTTCATCGCCAACCCCTTTGCCGCCGACGGCGAGCGCATGTACCGCACCGGTGACATGGCCCGCTGGCGCGAGGACGGCCAGCTCGAATACCTCGGCCGCACCGACGACCAGGTCAAAATCCGCGGCTTCCGCATCGAACCCGGCGAAATCGAATCCACCCTCGCCGCCCACCCCGACGTCGCCCAAGCCACCGTCCTGGTACGCGAAGACCAACCCGGCAACCGCCGGCTCGTCGGCTACATCACCCCCACCGCCCCCACAACAGACGCCGACAACCCACACAGCACAGAACACGTCGACGAATGGCGGGACATCTACAACTCGGTCTACGGCCAGGAACCCGACGCCGTCCCTCTGGGTGAGGACTTCTCCGGGTGGAACAGCAGTTATGACGGCGAGCCCATCCCGCTGGACCACATGCGCGAGTGGCGGCAGGGCACTGTTGAGCGCATCAGCGCACTCGAGCCGCAACGGATTCTGGAGATCGGCATCGGCAGCGGGCTGCTCTTCGCCCATCTGGCACCGCACTGCGAGACCTACTGGGGTACGGACATCTCGTCCGCGGTGATCGAGCGCCTCGGCCGGCAGATCTCCGGCCGGCCCGACCTGGCCGGCCGGGTACACCTGCACTGCCGTGCCGCCGACGACTTCAGCGGCCTGCCCGCCGGGTTCTTCGACACGATCGTCGTGAACTCGGTGATCCAGTACTTCCCACACGCCGATTATCTGGCCGGGGTACTGGGCTCGGCGATCGAACTCCTCGCCCCGGGCGGCCGGATCTTCGTCGGCGACGTACGCAATCTGCGGCTGGCCCGCTATCTGCGCACCGCGGTTCAGCTCCACCGCACGACCGCCACCGCGCAGCCGGCCGATGTGCGCCGGGCGGCCGAGCACGATCTGCTGTTTGAGAAGGAACTGCTCATCGCCCCGGAGTTCTTCACCGGCCTGCGCTCACAGCTGCCCGCCGTCGCCGCCGTGGACATCCGTCTCAAGCGGGGCCGGAACCACAACGAACTGACCCGGCACCGCTACGACGCCATCCTCCACAAGAGCCCCGCGACCCCGGTCCCGGAACTCCCGGCGGACCAGGAGCCGTTGCTGTGCCTGCCCTGGGGCGGAGAGATGAGCAGCGCAGCGGAGTTGAAGGAACTCCTGGCAACCAGGCACCCTGCCGGACTGCGCATATCCGCCATCCCCAATGCCCGGGTCGCCGGTGAAGCGGCCGCCTGGCGCGCGGTCCACGCCGCTCATCCGGTGGCGGACGCACAGCGCGAACTCAACAGCTCCGAGCACCCGGGAAGCGTCGATCCCGAGACAGTGCACCAGCTGGGCGAAGAACTCGGCTACCGCACCACCACGACCTGGTCCGCCGAAGCCGACCACTTCGACGTGGTGTTCCTCGACCCCGACAGCCCGGCCGGTGAGATGCCCGTCGAGGCATACCGGCCGACGGCTGTCCATGGGGCCGCCCTTACCAACCACCCCTCGGCCACCCAGCAGTTGGCGGCACTGGCGGCTTCGGTACGTGACTTCGCCGCCGAGCGGCTCCCCCAGCACATGGTCCCGACGGCCGTGGTGGTGCTCCCCGAACTGCCCATGACCGTCAGCGGAAAGCTCGACCGACGCGCGTTGCCCGCCCCCGAACCGGCGGCCGGTATGTCACGGCCTCCGCTCACCCCCGGTGAACAAGTCCTCTGCGACCTGTACGCCCAAGTACTGGGCGTCCCCGCGGTCGGAGCCGAGGACGACTTCTTCGACCTGGGCGGACACTCGCTGCTGGCCACCCGGCTGATCTCCCGGATCCGCGCCACCCTGGGGGCGGAGCTGCAACTGCGCACCCTCTTCCAGGCCCCCACACCGGCCCAGCTCTCCAAGGAACTCAACCAGACCCAGGAAGCACGCCCCGCACTGGACACCCTGCTGCCCCTGCGCGAGCGCGGCAGCCGCCCCCCGCTGTTCTGCGTACACCCGGCCAGTGGAATCAGCTGGCCCTACGCGGGACTGCTGAGCCATCTCGGCCAGGACCGTCCGCTGTACGCCTTGCAGGCAAGGAGGTTGATGGACCCGCAGGCTCTCCCCGCAACCCTGGAGGAGATGGCGGCCGACTATGTGCACCTTCTGCGCACCGTCCAGCCGTCCGGCCCCTATCACCTGCTCGGCTGGTCCTTCGGCGGCATGGTGGCGCACGCCATGGCCACCCGGCTCCGGCAGGAGGGGGACGAGGTGGCACTGCTGGTCATGCTCGACACCTATGTCCGCGCCGAGCAGTCCGTGCAGGGCGTGCCCGAGGAGGGCGAGCAGCAGATCTTCGGCCTCCTGCTCGACGCGGCCGGTTATCGCCCCGAAGACCTTGCGGGGAAGGACCTCACCCGCGAGGTCGTGGCGGACCTGCTGCGCCGGACCAATCTCCTCCCCCCGGAGATCCTGGAGGACAGTGCCTTGACGGGCATGATCGACGCCTACAGCCACAACATCGGCCTGCAACGGAAGTTCACCCCGGAGCGGTTCGACGGCGATCTGCTGCTGTTCACCGCGGCGACGTCCGACACGGGCCCGACCGTCACCGCCAAGGACTGGGAGCCGTATGTGGCCGGCACGGTCACCGCGCATCCGATCGCCGGCGAACATCACCATCTGATGCGGCCGCAGTCCCTGAGTCACATCGGTCCGATCCTGCGCGCGGCACTCGACCAGACCGCCCAGAACTCTTCCACCTCCAGGAGCTGAACCATGAACAACCCCTTCGACAACGACAGCGGCACCTTCCTCGTCCTCGCCAACGAGGAAGGACAGCACTCCCTGTGGCCCGCGTTCACCGCGGTCCCCGCCGGCTGGCACATCGTCCACCCGGAAGGAACCCGTCAGTCCTGCCTGGCCTACATCGAAGAGCACTGGACCGATCAGCGGCCCAAGAGCCTGGTCGACGCCATGAACCGCGCCGAGTCGTAAGGACGCGCTCCTGAGTGCGTGACCTCGCCCCGCCATGCCGGCACCGGCCGGCACGGCGGGGCGACACCGCCGAAGAGCGCTTCGGACGGGCCTGTTCAGGTCTGCAACGCCTGCTTCACCAGCGTCCGGCCGAATTCCCAGATCAGCGAACCGCCGCCATGGGCCTCGTCCATCACCGTGGTGAAGGCGTCCACAAACCGGTCGACCTCGCGCTCCCCGATGATCAGCGGCGGGATCAGCTTGATGACCTCCAGATGGTCACCCGAGACCTGGGTGAGGATGCGGTGCCGCTGCAGCAGCGGCACCACTACCATCTGCGCGAACAACCCCTTGCGCGCCGCCTGGAGCATCGTCCAACGGCTGCGCAGGGCGAGGGACTTGGGCCGGCCGAACTCGATGCCGATCATCAGGCCCCGGCCGCGCACTTCGTGCAGCAGCTCGTACTTGTCCACCAGTGCCGCCAGCCGGCCGCGCAGCAGGTCGCCGGTGGCCCGGGCGTTGGCCACGATCCGCTCGTCCTCCATGACCGCCAGCACCGCCAGACCGGCCGCCATGGCCTGGGCGTTGGAGCCGAAGCTGGCCGAGTGCACCAGCACCCGGTCCATGGAGGAGTAGATCTTTTTGAAGATCCAGTCCTTGCCCAGGGTGGCGCCCACCGGGACATAGCCGCCGGACAGCGTCTTGGCCACACACACCAGGTCGGGTTCCACCCCGGCCTCGTGCTGGTAGGCGAAGAACTCTCCGGTGCGTCCCAGGCCGGTCTGCACCTCGTCCGCGATCAGCAGCGCCTTGTGCCGGTGCAACAGCTCCTGGGCGGCGCGCAGATAGCCGGGCGGCGACTGGTGCACGCCCTTGCCCTGGATGGGTTCCACGATCAGCGCCGCCACATCGCCGCGCTTCAACTCCCGTTCCAGGGCGGCCAGATCGCCCAGTGGCACACCGGTGTCCGGCAGCAGGGGCCGGAAGCCGTCCTTGAAGCCCTCCTCGCCGTTGACCGACAGCGAACCGGTGGTCAGTCCATGGAAGGCGTGGACGCAGTAGAGCACCCTGGGTCTGCCGGTGGCGTAGCGGGCGAATTTCAGCGCGGTCTCCACCGCCTCGGTGCCGCTGTTGCCGAAGAACACCCGGTCCAGATGGGGGGTGTAGGACAGCAGCCTCTCGGCCAGCAGCCCGGGCAGCGGCGGGCAGTCGAAGCGGGTGAGGTCGGCCAGCGAGGCGTCCAGGACGTCATGCAGCGCCTTGCGCACCACCGGGTGGTGGCGGCCCAGGCCCATCACCCCGAAGCCGGCCAGCATATCGAGGTAGTCCTGGCCCTCCTCGTCCCAGAAGTAGGCGCCCTCGGCCCGCTGGTAGACCTTGTCGAAGCCGATGGTGTGCAGCATCCGTGGCAGCTGGTGGTTGAGGTGGCGGGTGTGCAGGTCATAGCGTTCGCCGCCGCGCTCGGCCAGCAGCCGGGCCAGGTCGAATCCCCCGTCGGTCATGCGTTCTCCTTGACCGCCGTGGCGGGCCGGGCGGTACGGGCCAGCACGGCGCTGATCCGGCCGGCGATCTCCACCGGGGTGAGCCCCACATCCGCCAGCACCTCGGACCGTTTGGCATGGGCCAGGAACTGCTCGGGGAGGCCCAGGGTCTCCACCGGCAGGTCCACCCCGGCGTCGCGCAGCGCCTGGGCGACGGCCCAGCCGACGCCGCCGGTACGGACGTTGTCCTCCACCACGCCGACCATCCGGTGGCGCCGGGCGAGGTCCGGCAGGGCCGGGTCGACCGGCTTGACCCAGCGTGGGTCGACCACCGTGCAGGCGGTGTCCCGGGCGTCCAGCAACCCGGCGGCATCCAGGGCCACTTGGGCCATGGTGCCGACCGCGACCAGCAGGACGTCCGGGTCCTCCGCCTCGGGCCGGCGCAGTACGTCCATGCCGCCCACCCGGCCGACCGCGGGCACATCGGGGCCCACTTTCTCCTTGGGGTAGCGCACCACGGTGGGCGCGTCCGTCACGTCCACCGCCTCGCGGAGCTGGGCGCGCAGCTGGCCGGCGTCGCGCGGGGCGGCGATCCGCAGGCCCGGCACCACCTGGAGCAGCGAGAGGTCCCACATGCCGTTGTGGCTGGGCCCGTCGGTGCCGGTCACCCCGGCCCGGTCCAGGACGAAGGTCACTCCGCACTTGTGCAGGGCGACATCCATCAGCACCTGGTCGAAGGCCCGGTTGAGGAAGGTGGCGTAGACCGCGAACACCGGGTGCAGCCCGCCGGTGGCCAGGCCGGCGGCCGAGGTGGCCGCGTGCTGCTCGGCGATGCCCACGTCCCAGACGCGGTCCGGGTACGCCCGGGCGAAGGCGGTCAGCCCCACCGGGTCCAGCATGGCGGCGGTGAGCGCCACCACATCCGGCCGCTCGGCGCCGATGCGCACCAGTTCCTCGCCGAACACCGAGGTCCAGGAGCGGCCGTCGGAAGGTGCCAGCGGTTCGCAGGTGAGCGGGTTCATCACCCCGACGGTGTGGAAGCGGTCCGCCTCGTCCTCCAGCGCCGGCCGGTAGCCGCGGCCCTTCTGGGTGCGGCAGTGCACCAGTACCGGCCCGTGGAAACGCTTCGCCCGGCGCAGCGCGGACTCCACGGCGGCGATGTCATGACCGTCTATCGGCCCCAGGTACTTCAGCCCCAGGTCCTCGAACATGCCCTGGGGGGCGAAGGCGTCCTTGAAGCCCTTCTTGGCGCCGTGCAGCGATTCATAGAGCGGCTTGCCGATCAGCGGCAGGCTCTGGACCGCCTCCTTGCCGCGGGCCAGGAAGCGTTCATAGCCGTCGGTGGTGCGCAGGGTGGCCAGGTGGTTGGCCAGGCCGCCGATGGTGGGTGCGTAGGAGCGCTCGTTGTCATTGACCACGATGATCAGTGGCCGGTCGCGGGCGGCCGCGATGTTGTTGAGCGCCTCCCAGGCCATGCCGCCGGTGAGGGCGCCGTCCCCCACCACGGCCACCACATGGTCGTTCCAGCGGCCGAGCACCTGGTTGGCCTTGGCCAGGCCGTCGGCCCAGCTGAGCACGGTGGAGGCATGGCTGTTCTCGATGACATCGTGCTCGGACTCGGCGCGCGAGGGGTAGCCGGACAGGCCGCCCTTGCCGCGCAGTTTGGAGAAGTCCTGCCGCCCGGTGAGCAGTTTATGGACATAGGACTGGTGCCCGGTGTCCCACAGGATGCGGTCGGACGGTGAGTCGAACGACCGGTGCAGGGCGATGGTCAGCTCCACCACCCCGAGGTTGGGCCCGAGGTGTCCGCCGGTCCTGGCCACCGCGTGGACCAGGAAGTGGCGGATTTCCTCGGCGAGTTCCGTCAGTTCCTCCGCGTCGAGCGCCTTCAGGTCGCGTGGACTGCGGATGTTCTCCAGCAAGGACATCCCGGCCCCCTCCTTACTCTGTCGGCCTTTGTTCCCCGGGCCCGCGGCGGGCCCGTCCTGCTGCCGGCCCCTCAGGCCGGGGAGACGGCGGGTGTCCCGGAGGCGGCGCCGTCCTTCTCCATCTGCTCGGCGAGCTTCAGGGCCTCTTCGATCAAGGTCTCCACGATCTTCGACTCCGGCACGGTCTTGATCACCTCGCCCTTGACAAAGATCTGCCCCTTGCCATTGCCCGAGGCCACACCCAGATCCGCCTCACGCGCCTCACCCGGACCATTGACCACACAGCCCATCACAGCCACCCGCAGCGGAACCTCCATCCCCTCCAGCCCCGCCGAAACCTGATCCGCCAGCTTGTACACATCCACCTGCGCACGCCCACACGACGGACAGGAAACAATCTCCAGACGACGCTGCCGCAGATTGAGCGACTCCAGGATCTGGATCCCCACCTTGACCTCCTCCGCCGGCGGCGCCGACAGCGAGACCCGGATGGTGTCCCCGATACCCTCGCTCAGCAACGCGCCGAAGGCCACCGCCGACTTGATCGTCCCCTGGAACGCCGGCCCCGCCTCGGTCACCCCCAGGTGCAGCGGGTAATCGCACTGCGCGGCCAGCTGCCGGTAGGCGTTGACCATCACCACCGGGTCGTTGTGCTTCACCGAGATCTTGATGTCACGGAAGCCGTGCTCCTCGAACAGCGACGCCTCCCACAGAGCCGACTCCACCAGCGCCTCCGGCGTGGCCTTGCCGTACTTCTGCAACAGCCGCCGGTCCAGCGAACCGGCATTCACCCCGATCCGGATCGGCGTCCCGGCGTCGGAGGCCGCCTTGGCAATCTCCTTGACCTTGTCGTCGAACTGCTTGATGTTCCCCGGGTTCACCCGCACCGCCGCACAGCCGGCGTCGATGGCGGCGAAGACATACTTCGGCTGGAAGTGGATATCCGCGATCACCGGGATCTGCGACTTCGCCGCGATCACCTTCAACGCATCAGCGTCATCCTGCGTGGGACACGCCACCCGCACAATCTGGCAGCCCGACGCCGTCAGCTCCGCGATCTGCTGCAACGTCGCCCCGATGTCCGAGGTCCGCGTCGTGGTCATCGACTGCACCGAAACCGGGGCATCACCACCCACGGCCACCGACCCGACCTGGATCCGCCGCGAGGCGCGGCGCACCGCGAGCGGCCGGGCCGGTACGCCGGGCAGCCCCAGCGTGACCGGCTCCGCCGGCTCGGCCGGACCCATGGTCACTGGGCCCGGTTTCCGGCGATGGTCTCGCTGGCCGCCCGGATGGTCTCGCGCAGGGACCCCATGGTGGCCAGTACGGCCGTGGGCTCATAGCCGCAGTGCGCCATGCAGTTGTCGCAGCGCGGATCCTTGCCCCGCCCGTACTTGTCCCAGTCGGTGTCCTCGACCAGTTCTCGGTAGGTGGGCACATATCCGTCGCTCATCAGGTAGCAGGGGCGCTGCCAGCCGAAGAGCGAGTAGTTGGGAATTCCCCAGGCGGTGCACGGGAAGTCGGCCTTGCCCTCCAGGAAGTCCAGGAAGAGCGGGCTGTGGTTGAGCCGCCAGCGGCGCCGGTTGCCGCCCGAGAACGCCTTCTTGAACAGCTCGCGGGTCTGCTCCACGCCCAGGAAGTGGTCCTGGTCGGGGGCCTTCTCATAGGCATAGGCGGGCGAGATCATCATCTCGTCCACCTTCAGTTCGTCGTTGAGGAAGTCCAGCACCTCGACGATGGTCTGCGGGGTGTCGGTGTTGAAGAACGTCGAGTTGGTGGTGACCCGGAAGCCGCGCCGCTTGGCCTCCTTGATGGCCGCCACCGCCTCGTCGAACACGCCCTCCTTGGCGACCGACTCATCGTGCCGCTCACGCATTCCGTCGATGTGCACGGCGAACGCGAAATACGGGGAGGGTTTGAACTTGTCCATCTTCTTGCGCAGCAGTACGGCATTGGTGCACAGGAAGACATATTTGCGTTTGGCCACCAACTGCCGGACGATTTCGTCGATTTGCGGGTGCATCAACGGTTCGCCGCCGGCGATGGAGACCATCGGTGCCCCGCACTCCAGCACCGCGCCCACCGCCTGGGCAACCGGCATGCGCTGCTTGAGAACTCCGGCCGGATGCTGGATCTTGCCGCATCCCTCGCACTTGAGGTTGCAGGCGAAAAGCGGCTCCAGCTCCACGATGAGCGGGAACTTCTCCCGCTTCCGCAGCTTCTGTTCAAACAGATAGGTCCCGACGCGGATGGTCTGACGAAGCGGCATGGCCATCTGGCTCACCTCCTGGGGAGCAGCAAAGAACGGTGCCATTCGAAAAAAGCCGGAAGGACGGTGCGCAGCACACGGAATGCCGATATTCCACCGCGCAGGGTCCCGATTCGTACGAGTTCATGTTCTGGAGCGTCCACGACCACCCGGACGGCCGCAACCGGGCGTGAACCGGCCCGCACGGCGCTTCGGAGCGTGGCGGCGGACTCCATGTCCACCGCCACCGCGCCCGCGGCGTGCAGCGCGGCGCGCTCGGCGCCGCGCACTACATGGTCGGAGCCGACCAGCGGGCCGGTGTGGATGGCGCGGCCGGACACCGCCCGGGCCAGCTCCTTGGCGAGCAGCTCGACCCCGGCGCACTCGGTGTGCCCGTCCCGGTCACGGGTCTCATCGGCGACGACCAGGTCCCCGGGGTGCATTCCGGGGGCCAGACCGGCGCAGAATCCGGTGGCGATCACGGCGGCCTCGCTCAGCGGGCCGGCCAGCGCCCGGGTGATGGCACGGTCCGCGGCCTGCGGTCCCATGCCGGTGCGCAGAACCGTCACGGGACCGGCCGCCCCGCCGAGCCCGCCGCGCAGGGCCAGGCGCTCGATGCCGAGCGCACAGGCGATCAGCAGCGGTGCGGGGGCGGGGGTTCCCGTGCCGGTGGTCATCAGCTCTCCCGGCGGCCGGAAGTGAGGGGTTCGCCGTGCAGATAGCGGCCCAGCGCGGTGAGCGGGAAGACCTGGCGGTAGAGGTGGTAGTTGATGGAGAAGTCCCAGGGGAAGCCGGTGCCGGTGAAGTAGGGCTCGTCCCAGGAACCGTCCTCGCGCTGGGAGTTGGCCAGCCAGCCCACGCCCCGTTCCACCGCCTTGGAATCCCGCTCCCCCGCGGCCAGCAGGGCCAGCAGGGCCCAGGCCGTCTGGGAGGCGGTGGAGGCCCCGCGGCCGATCCACTCCGGGTCGCGGTAGGAGCGCAGATCCTCGCCCCAGCCGCCGTCGGGGTTCTGCACCCGCTCCAGCCACTCGACGGCCCGGCGGATGGCGGGGTGGGCGGCGGGCAGTCCGGCGGCGGTCAGCGCCGGGACCACCGCCCCGGTGCCATAGACATAGTTGACGCCCCAGCGGCCGAACCAGGCGCCGCTCTCCTCCTGTTCGGCCAGCAGCCATTCGATGCCGCGCCGGGCCCGGGGGTCATGCTGTTTGCCCAGCGCCGCCAGCGCCTCCACCACATGGGCGGTGACATCGGCCGAGGGCGGGTCGATGACCTCGCCGAAGTCGCAGAACGGCAGCCGGTTGGGGAACGGGCTGGTGTTGTCGGCGTCAAAGGCGCCCCAGGCGCCGTTCTTGGACTGCATGCCCACGGTCCAGCTCATGGCCCGCCGGATGGCCGCCTCGACGCGTTCGGGCCGTGGATGTGCCACCCGCTTGAGCGCCAGCACCACCTCGGCGGTGTCGTCGATATCCGGGTAGTTGTCGTTGTGGAACTCGAACGCCCAGCCTCCGGGGGTCAGTTGAGGCCGTCGCACGGTCCAGTCGCCGGGCCGGCCGATCTGCTCGTCCAGCATCCAGTCGGCCGCCTTGACCAGGGCCGGGTGGTCGGCCGGCAGCCCGGCGTCGGCGAGCGCGATGGTGGCCAGGCAGGTGTCCCAGACCGGGGACTGGCATGCCTCGATCATCCGGACCGGGCCGTCCTCGCTCTCTCGCCACACGGCGAACCGGTCCAGCGATTCGATGCCGGCCCGCAGCACCGGGTGGTCGAGGTCATAGCCGAGCAGATGCAGGGCGATGACGGAGTAGACGGCCGGCGGCTGGATGCCGCCCCAGCAGCCGTCGTTCTCCTGCCGCTCGATGATCCAGCGGGCGGCGGAGTCGACGGCGGCCTTGCGCAGGAGCCGCGGGGCGAATCTGCGGTAGGTGTGCAGCGCCTTGTCCAGCCGCTGGAAGAAGCCGTCCCAGCTGGCCGCCGGGGCCGGCGGGCGGGGCGGGACGGGCCGGCGGGGGTCGGTGTGCAGCTCGTCCAGCGGGAAGGGCGCGGGCCGTACCGGCCGCAGCGCGGAGACAACGGTCAGTGGAACAATGGTCTGCCGGGCCCAGCAGCCGAAGTCATAGATGTTCAGCGGAAACCACTTGGGCACAAACATGATCTCGGGCGGCAGCTCGGGCAGGTGCTCCCATTTCCACCAGCCGAAGAGCGTCAGCCAGATGCGGGTGAAGACCCGGGCGGCGGCGATCCCGCCGTGCTCGCGGATCCAGGCGGAGGCGGCGGCCATATGCGGGGCGTCGGGGGCGTCCCCGGCCAGCCGCAGCGCCGCATAGGCCTCGATGGTGGTGGACAACTCCCCCGGCCCGCCGTGAAAGGTGGCCCAGGTGCCGTCCGGGCGCTGCTCGGCCCGGATGAAACGGGCGGCGGCCTCGGTGGTCCGCCGGTCCTGAATGCCCAGGAATTGACGGAGCATCAAATCTTCGGCGTCCATGGTGACATTGGTCTCCAGGTCGCCCTTCCACCAGCCCTGCGCGTCCTGGAGCGCGAGCAGGTGCTCGGTGGCGCGGGCGGTGGCCCGCTCCGCGGCGGCGCGAGGCGTCACCTCGACGGTGGCGCCGGTGCCGTCGGTCGTCGCTGTCATTGGCTTCCCCTATTGCGGTGAGTCTCTTCTCTGCCGTACTCGGGGTTCCGTCGGCCGGTGCCAGGCACCGGCCGGCGACCGCGATCTTCAGGATCGGTGAGGGGTTCGGTGAATAGTCATCATCTCTTCCGTACGACAACGAAGTCGGCGAGGGCCACCAGCTGGGCCCGGACCGCCGGCGGGATGTCCACCCGGTTCAGGGCCTCGATGGCGGTGGTGTGCTGACGGCGGGCCTCCTGGGAGGTCCATTCCCGGCCGCCCGCCTCCTCGATCAACGCCGCGCGGGTGGCGAATTCCTCCTCGTCGAAGCCGGCCGGGTCGCTTTCGCTCTTGGCGTCGGCGGCGAGGATGCGGGCCAGCCGCTCGGAGGCCGGGCCGCCGGCCGCCAGCGCGGCCACCACCGGCAGCGACTTCTTGCGCTGGCGCAGATCGCTCCAGGTCTGCTTGCCGGTGGCCTCCGGGTCGCCCCAGATCCCCAGCAGGTCGTCCACCGCCTGGAAGGCCAGGCCCAGGTGGTAGCCGTAGTCCTCCAGGGCGTCGGCGGTACGGTCGTCGGCGCCGCCGAGCACCGCGCCGATGGAGGAGGCACAGGCCAGCAGGGCGCCGGTCTTGTTGCCCTCCATCTCCAGGCACTCCTCGACGGTGACCCGCTCCCGGTGCTCGAAGGAGATGTCCTGGGCCTGACCGTCGATCAGCTTGCGGGTGGCGGTGGTCAGCCGCTTGGTGGCCCGGGCCGCCTCCGCGCTGCCCAGCTCCAGCAGCACCTCGTTGGCCAGCGCGAACAGGGCGTCACCGACCAGGATGGCCTGGGCCGGACCGTGCACCTTCCACACCGTGTCCCGGTGCCGCCGCTGCTCGTCGCCGTCCATCAGGTCGTCGTGCAGCAGCGAGAAGTTGTGCACCAGCTCCACCGCCACCGCGCCGGGCACCCCGGTCTCGGGCGATGCCCCGGCCGCCTCGGCGGACAGCAGGGCCAGCGCGGGGCGCACGGCCTTGCCGCTGTCGCCGTCGGTGGGCCGTCCCTCGGCGTCGATCCAGCCGAAGTGGTACGCGGCCGTGGTGTCCATGGGCGCCGCGAGTCTGCCCACGGCGGCACGCAGCACCGGCGTGGCAAGCGCCCGTCCGCGCTCCAGCAGGGCGTGTACGCCCTCGGTGTCGCAAGCTGGGATCGCCGAAGTCACGGTCTCTCCTTGGGTGATCGTGCTCACGCGCGCTCCGCCTCGGAAGCGCGCGCCTGGAAGGCTCGCTGGGTCAAGCCGTCTGGTCTGGTGCCGCCCGCTCTCACGCCGCCTCCCACAGGAGGTCACGCCGCGGCCGGCCGAGCCCGGTGAGCGCCTCGTCCGCGGCGCTCAGGCCGCTGCGCACAGCGCCCTCCATGGTCGCGGGCCAGCCGGTGGCGGTCCACGCGCCGGCCAGGAACAGGCCGGGCGCGTGGGTACGGGCGCCCGGCCGCAGCCGGCCGACGCCCGGAGTGGGCGCGAACGTGGCCGTCCGCTCCCGGGTGACGAAGAAGTCCCGTACCCGAGCGCCGCGCGCGGCCGGCAACAGCCGTGCCAGCTCGGGCAGATAGCGCTCGCGCAGCTCGGCCACGGGCCGGTCGATGTCCTGCTGGGCGGCCGACTGGGAGACGGCCAGGTACTGGCCGCCGCCGGCCAGCCCGGAGGACTCGGTGCGGTCGAAGACCCACTGCACCGGGCTGCCCAGTGCGGTGAAGAACGGGCGGCGCAGCACCTTGCGGTCATAGACCACATGGAGGTTGAGGATCGGCGCGGTGCCGATTTCCAGCAGCCGGTCCGGATCGTCCAGCGCACCGTCCGGCAGCAGCGGACGGGCCTCCTGCTGCGGCACCGCCAGCACCACCGTGTCCGCCCGCAGGTGCTCGGGCTCGCCGGTGCCGCGCTGCGCGGTCACCCGCCAGCCGCCGTCCGCGTCCGCGGCGATCCCGCCGACCCGGGTGCGCAGCGCGACCCGCACCCCGGCCCGCTCCAGGGCGGCCCGGGTACGGATGTCATGCAGCTCGCCCAGCGGCACGCTCGCCCAGCCGATGTCGGCGGCGCCGGGCTCGGTGAGCAGACCGGTCTTGAAAACCATCGCCGCCAGCCCCAACGAGGCTTCTCCGGCAGGGGCGTTGAGGGTGGCGATGCCCACCAGGTCCCACAACGCCTCGACGGTACGGGCGGATTGGCCGTGTGCCCGCAGCCAGCCGCCGAAGTCCACGCCGTCCAGCGCCGGATCGGCCGGGTCGAGCTTCTTCAGCGCCAGCGCCGCCCGTCCCACGCTCAGCCGCTCGGCGGCCGACAGATGCGGATAGCCGGCCAGGCTGGCGGCCAGGTGCAGCGGCACCGGCAGCGCGGCGCGCCGCAGCCGGCCCAGCCGGGGCCGCCCGGAGGGGTGACCGACGTCCAGCACCGGCACATCCAGCCGGTCCTGGACCGGGGCCAGATGGGTGGCGCCGATCCGCTGGAGGAACCAGCGGTAGGCGGTGCAGCAGCGCAGGAAGACATGCTGCCCGTTGTCGACGGTCAGCTCCCCGCGCCGGAAGGAGAAGGCCAGGCCGCCCAGCCGGGGCCGGCCCTCCAGCAGGGTGACCTTCAGCCCGGCGTCGGCGAGCCGGAGCGCGGCCGTGATGCCGGCCAGCCCGCCCCCGATCACTACCGCGGCCGCCCCCGTGGGGCGGCCTGCCTCGTCTGTTTGGAGCCGACCGGGCCGGGTCGCCGGTTCCGCCGTCATGCTCCCACCCCCTCGGCTGCTGTCAGGGACGCGTCTACCGGGCGGAGGGTTGCGCCCCTCACGCGGTGCCGGTTCGCACACCGGTCAGCGGTGTGCGCGCAGGTCATCAAGCGCGCCCCCTGGCGGTCTGCCGGTGGACGCTGCGCGCGTCGTAACCGGACAGGCCGCGCACGGCCACCAGGGCCTTCTCCCGCCCGGGCAGGGACACCCGGCCGCGCAGCACGGCCTGCGGGTCCTCGGCGATGCGCTCCAGGAGCCTGCGGTAGATGCCGGACATGGCGGCGACACAGGCGCCGCTGCGCCGGTCCAGCATGGGCAGCAGCCGCATCCCCTCGGCGAACAGCGCCCGGGCCCGGCGGACCTCGAAGGCCACCAGCCCGGTGAAGTCGGCCCCGGCGGGTGGACTGGCGGAGTGGAAGCCGTCCGAGCAGCCGAACTTGGCGAGGTCGTCGGAGGGCAGATAGGTACGGCCGTTGGCCGCGTCCTCGCGCACATCACGCAGGATGTTGGTGAGCTGAAGCGCCAGGCCCAGCGTGTTGGCGTACTCGGCGGCGCGTTCGGTGTCCCGCGCCCCGGGCACGGTGCCGAACACACCGAGCGAGAGCCGGCCGATGGAGCCCGCGACACACCGGCAGTAGTCGGCGAGGTCGTCCCAGCTCTCATAGGTCTGACCGCGAACGTCCATCTGGACTCCGTCGATCAGTTCGTCGAGCGCGCCGAGCGGAATGGGAAAGCGCCGCGCGGCATGGGCCAGCGCGACGGCCACCGGGTCGGTGTCGTCCTCGTCGACCTCGCCGTCCCTTATCCGGGCCAGCACCGCCCGGGTGTCCTCCAGCCGCAGTTCCTTGGCGGAGGCGTCCAGCGGTCCGTCGCCGATGTCGTCGATGCGCCGGGAGAAGGCATACAGCGCCGACATCGCCTGTCGCTTGGCGGTCGGCAGCAGTCTGATGCCATAGCTGAAGTTGCCGGCCTGCTGTCCGGTGACGGCCTCGCAGTAGCTGTACGCGGCGAGTACCGGTGCGGACGCGTGTGGCGTTCCGATCACGGTCCCGCTCACCCCTCTCTTCGCAGTGTCGCCCCCACCTCGCGCAGCAAGCTGAGCTTGGTGGGCTTGGGCGGTCCTGGGAGTACGTCATGCCCCGCGGCGGCGACCGCTCTGAGCGCGGCTCTCCCTCCGCCCACGAACCCCGCGAGCAACAGCCTCAGCCTGCCGTGGACGCTACCCACCAGGGGGGTGCCTTCATTCAGCAGGTGCCGGGCGCGTTCCGCCTCGTACGCGACCAGCGCGCGCACCGACGCGTTGCCGGTGGGGCGGGCGAGGTCCGCCTCCGTGACGTGGAAACGCCTCATGTCCTCGGCCGGGAGGTAGACCCGGTCGCGGCCGAGGTCCTCGGCGACGTCCTGGAGGTGCTCGACGATCTGCAGCGCGGTGCAGACCGCGTCCGAACGGCGGATCCGCTCGGGGCTGCCGGTGCCGGTGATGGCGAGCACCAGCCGGCCGACCGGGTTGGCGGAGAGCTCGCAGTAGCCGAGCAGGTCCTGGTAGGTGGCGTAGCGGCGCACCCGCTGGTCCTGCCGGTTGGCCTCGATCAGGCCCAGGAAGGGCTCGGGGGTCAGTGAACGCCGGCGGACGGTGGGCCGCAGGCGCAGCAGCAGGGGGTGGCGGGGGCCGGTGCCGGTGTGGTCGAAGACCCGGCGCAGATCGGCCTCGAAGGCGTCCAGCATGGCCGGCCGGTCCTCGCTCTGCTCCCGGTCCAGGCCCAGCAGCTCGGCGTCGCGGGCGGCGTGCGGCAGGTCGCCGTCGCCGATGTCGTCGACGAACCGGGCGTAGCCGTAGACCGCCATCAGGTCGTCCCGCCAGGCGCGGGGCAGGAAGAACGGCGCCACCGGGAAGTTCTCGTGCGCGGCCTTGTCGAGCACGGCGCGCTCATGCGCGTCCGTCCCCGCGGTCATCGCGGGCTGCCCAAACCGGAGACGGCGTGCGCGCCTCGGATCTGGAGAGTTCCCGTAGCCATTGCCGTCACATCTCCGTTTCTACACTGCCGACCCAGAACATCCTATTTCGGACACGCCGCAGCGCGACCCCGCCCGGCGGCTCCCCCTTGAGCCCTCCCCCATGGCTTCGCGTCCGGTGGCGCGGGCGCCCGGGCGGCACCGCACATCACCGCGAAGCACGCTACAGCGTACGCCGTACAAGTATCCGGTGTACCCCGAGGTCCCCCTCTTGATCCGCCCGAGTTCACCACCGGGGAGGCCGGTCCGGACTGGGCCGGGGCCCTCGCGCCGGAAGCCGGCGGCTGCGGTGGCCGTGGGCGGAGTCACACCATGCCATGCATCACATGGCATGGTGTGTCAATGTCCGGGCGGGCCGGGCTCATTGACGGCGGTCAGCGGGCGGTTTCCTTCTCGTACGCCGCGACCACTTCCTCGGTGGGCCCGTCCATCATCAGCTCACCACGCTCCAGCCACAGCACCCGGGTGCAGGTGTCCCGGATCGAGCGGTTGTTGTGACTGACCAGGAACACCGTCCCGGCCTGCTCCCGCAGTTGCCGCACCCGCTCCTCGGACCGCTTCTGGAACGCCCGGTCACCGGTGGCCAGCGCCTCATCGATCATCAGAACGTCATGATCCTTGGCCGCCGCGATGGAAAACCGCAGCCGGGCCGCCATACCCGAGGAATACGTCCGCATCGGCAGGGTGATGAAGTCACCCTTCTCATTGATCCCGGAGAAATCCACGATCTCCTGGTAACGCGAACGGATCTGCTCCCGGGACATCCCCATCGCCAGACCGCCCAGCACCACATTCTTCTCACCGGTCAGGTCGTTCATCATCGCCGCGTTCACCCCCAGCAGCGAGGGCTGGCCATCGGTGTAGACCTTGCCGCGCTCGGTCGGCAGCAGCCCCGCGATCGCCTTCAACAGCGTCGACTTCCCCGAGCCATTGGAACCGATCAGACCGATCGCCTCACCCCGGTACGCGGTGAAACTCACCCCCTTCACCGCATGCACCTCACGCACCCCCGCACCCGGCTTACGGCGCACCATGCGGTTCAGGGCGGCGGTGGCACTGCCCCGGCCGGTGCTGCCACCGTGCACCCGGTAGACGATGTGCACATCGTCCGCGATCACGGTCGGAATACGCTCGTTCTGCTTCTGCTCAGCCACGGCCGTACTGCTCCTCAGCCTTCCAGAAGTAGACGAATCCGCCGATGCCCAGCACAACCGCCCAGCCGATCGCCAGCGGCCACACATGCTGGGGCAGCGGAGCGCCCTTTATATGGCCCATCAGGGAGAAACGCATCAGGTCGATATAGACGGCCGCCGGATTGGAACTGATCAGGTCGACCACCCAGGGCGAGGCATGCATCCGCTTGAGGTTGTTGATCAGCGGATACATCACGCCGGACATATACATCCAGGTGCGCAGGACAAAGGGCAGCAGCTGCGCCAGGTCCGGCGTCTTGCTGCCCAGCCGCGCCAGCACCATGGCCAGCCCGGTGTTGAAGAAGAACTGGCAGACCAGCGCCGGGATGATCATGAGCCAGGACAGCCGGGGCATATGGCCGCAGCCGACCACGATGGCCAGCAGGACCACCATCGAGTACAGCAGCTGCTGGAGCTGCTGGAGAGCGAAGGACACCGGCAGCGCGGCGCGCGGGAAATGCAGCGCCCGCACCAGGCCGAGGTTGCCGGAGATCGCCCGGACACCGGCCATGGCGGAGCTCTGGGTGAAGGTAAAGACAAAGACGCCGGTCACCAGGAACGGGATGAACGCCTGGGGAGTGCCGTCTCCCACATGGCGCTTGCTGTCCATCAGCAGGCCGAAGATGAGGTAGTACACCGCCGCGTTCAGCAGCGGGGTGGCCACCTGCCAGATCTGGCCCAGCTTGGCCTGGCTGTACTGAGCGGTCAGCTTGGCCCGGGAGAAGGCCAGGATGAAGTGCCGCCGGGCCCACAGCTGCCGGGCGTACTCCCGCAGCGAAGGCCGGGCGCCGCTCACCGACAGGCCGTACTTCCCGGCCAGCTCGGCGGCCGACAGGCCGCCGTCGGGCGAGGGCGGGGCACTCACCACGACCGCACTGTCGTGCGTTGTCTCGCTCACAGTTGACACTTTCGTCTGCTAGATGCGCCGCCCGGGGCCTGGCCCCGGCGGCGCCCGGTGTTCTCCGACACGAGCTTGTCAGATCACGGGCGGTCGGCCCAGTCGGGTCAGGCGCCAAACGGTACGCCACTTCATCGGACGCCGTGGACCGCAGGGCGTCGTCCAGCCCTCCCGGAAGCCGCCGAACCAGGCGCGCAGCGCCGGCAGCGAGGGCCGCCGGGCCAGCGTCAGCAGCAGCCAGACCCCCACATAGACGGGGACCAGCAGGGCGGGGAGGTTGCGGCGGGCCAGCCAGACCCGGTTGCGGGCGACCATGCGGTGGTAGACCGCGTGCCGGCTGGGGGCGGTGGTGGGGTGGTACAGCACCATGTCCGCGCGGTAGTCGATCAGCCACCCGGCGTCCAGCGCCCGCCAGGCCAGGTCGGTCTCCTCATGGGCGTAGAAGAACTCGTCCGGCAGGCCGCCGACCTCGGCGAAGACCCGGGTGCGCACCGCGTTGGCGCCGCCCAGGAAAGTGGTCACCCGGGAGGAGCGCATCGGGTCGGAGGCCCGCAGCCGCGGCACATGGCGGCGCTGGGTGACCCCGGTGTCCGGGTCGGCGATGCGGAAGCTGATGATGCCCAGTTCCGGGTCGTCCGTGAATGCCCGGCGGCACAGTTCGGCGGTGTCCTGGCCGGGCAGCAGTCCGTCGTCGTCCAGGAACAGCAGGATGTCGACCTCGCGGCCGGCCGGGCCGAAGGCTTCTATGCCGACGTTGCGGCCGGCCGGGATGCCCACGTTCTCGGGCAGTTCCACGGTCCGTACGGTCAGGCCGGGGACGTTCAGCTCGGGCAGCGGGGAGCCATTGCCGACCACGGCGACCTCGATGGGGTCGCCGGTCTGCTTGGCCACCGACTCCAGCAGGGCGCGCAGTTCCTCGGGGCGGTTGCCCATGGTCAGCACGACCGCGCCGACCTTCATCGCGGGGGCGCTCATCGCAGCCTGCTCGAGGCCAGGACGGACACCAGGTGCAGCAGCGTCTGGAGCAGGGCGATGCCTGCCAGGACGGCGGTGCCGAGCCGGGTGAAGAACAGGTCTCCCCTGCTCGCGTCCACGATGGCCAGGACCAGGATCAGCAGGGATGCCTCGATCCCGAGGATCAGCCGGTGGAACTTCAGCGCCGCGGCGGCCTTGCGGGCCAGCGCCATGCCGGAGGAGCGCGGCTCGGCAGCGGCCTCCTTGACCGGCGGCAGGCCGGCCTGGTGGCGGGCGACGCCGACGAGGTCGGTCTCGGCCTTGATCAGGATGGCGCCGAGCGCGGCGAGGGTGCCGAGAAAGGCCCACAGCCAGTTGATCCGGCCGCCGCCCCATGGGTCGGAGGCGCGCAGGCCCAGGCCGACCAGGACCGCGGCATCGCACAGATAGGCGGCGACCCGGTCCAGGTAGACGCCGGACATCGAGTACTGCTTCTTCCAGCGGGCGATCTCGCCGTCGACGCAGTCCAGCAGCAGATAGAGCTGGACCATGACCACGCCGAGCACGGCGCCCGCGATCCCCGGCACCAGCAGGGCCGGGGCCGCGAGGGCGCCCGCGACGGTCATCAGATAGGTGAGCTGGTTGGGCGTGACCCTGGTGTTCACCAGGTGCCGGTCCACCCGCAGCGAGATCTCCCGCATGTACAGGCGACCCGCCCAGTGCTCACCGCTGCGCCGGTCCTTCACGCCCAACGGGTGGACGACCGGGCGGAGTTCAGCGACTGACGGTTTCTGCATAGTCGGCGTATGCGTCCCTGATCTGGTCGGTGGAGAGGTCGAGGTGTTCCAGGATGGTGTACCGCCCCGGGCGCGTTCGCGGCGCGAACTCCACGGCGCGGACGAACTCGTCCTCGGTGAAGCCGATGTCGGCGGGCAGCACCGGCAGGCCGTGCCGGCGCAGCGCCTCGACCATCAGCGCGGACTCCTCGCGGGCACCGCGCAGGTGCATGGCGAAGGCGGCGCCCAGGCCGCACTGTTCGCCATGCGGGGCGGCGCGCTTGGGGTAGAGCAGGTCGAAGGCGTGGTTGATCTCATGGCAGGCGCCGGAGGCCGGGCGGCTGTCGCCGGCGACGGACATGGAGATGCCGGTGAGTACCAGTCCCTCGGCGAGCACCTGGAGGAAGCCGTCGTCGCCGACCCCGCCGGGGTGGCGCAGCACGGCCTCGCCGGCCTGGCGGGCCATGGCGGCGGCCAGTCCGTCGATGGCCTCTCCGGTGACCCGGTTGGACAGCTCCCAGTCGGCGACCGAGGAGATGTTGGAGATGGCGTCGCCGATGCCGGAGCGGATGTAGCGCACCGGTGCCTGGCGGATCACATCGAGGTCGATGACCACGGCGATCGGGTTGGGCACGCCGTAGGAGCCACGGCCGGCGTCGTTGTCCAGGGTGGCCACCGGCGAGCACAGGCCGTCGTGCGAGAGGTTGGTGGCCACCGCGACCAGCGGCTTGCCGATGCGCGCGGCGGCGAACTTCGCACAGTCGATGATCTTGCCGCCGCCCAGGCCGACCACGGCGTCGTAGTGCCCGGACTTCATGGCGTCCGCCAGCCGGATGGCGTCGTCCAGGGTGCCGCCGCCCACCTCGTACCAGGAGGCGCCGGGCAGCGCCGGGGCGAGCCGCTCGCGCAGCACCGCCCCGGAGCCGCCGCTGATGGCGACGGCCAGCTTGCCGGAGCTGGAGATCCGCTGGTCGGCGAGGACACTGGCGAGATCGTTCAGGGCTCCGGCCCGGATGTCGACGACGACCGGCGAGGGGATGAGCCTCGTCAGTACTGGCACGCGATCTCCCGGCCCTTGGCGAGGTCGTCGTGGTTGTCGATCTCGACCCACTTGACGTCGCCGATCGGCGCGGTGTCGATCTTGAAGCCGCGGTTGACCAGCTCCTGGTAGCCGTCCTCGTAGTAGAGGTCGGGGTCCTTCTCGAAGGTGGCCTTGAGCGCGTCGGCCAGCTCGGCGGCGGCCTCCGGCTCGATCAGGGTGACACCGATGTACTCACCGGTGGCGGTGGCCGGGTCCATCAGCTTGGTGATCCTCTGGACGCCCTTGTCGCCGTCCACGATGACCTTCATCTCCTCGTCGGCCAGGTTCTTCACCGTGTCCAGGGCGAGGATGATCTTCTGGCCGTCGCCGCGCGCGGCGAGCAGGGTCTTCTCGACGGAGACCGGGTGGACGGTGTCGCCGTTGGCCAGGATCACACCGCGGCCGAGCACCTCACGAGCGCACCACAGGGAGTAGGCGTTGTTCCACTCCTCGGCCTTGTCGTTGTCGATCAGGGTCAGCTTGAGGCCGTACTTCGCCTCCAGCGCCGCCTGACGCTCGTAGACGGCCTCCTTGCGGTAGCCGACGACGATCGCGACCTCGGTCAGGCCGACCTCCGCGAAGTTGGCCAGGGTGAGGTCGAGCACGGTGATGTCACCGTCGACGGGCACCAGGGCCTTGGGCAGGGTGTCGGTGTAGGGGCGCAGACGGCGTCCGGCGCCGGCTGCCAGCACGAGGCCGATCATGCGGGTTCTCCTGTTTCGTCGTGTACTGCGGGCGCCCCGGAGGACACCCAGAAGCGGATGCTCTCGCTGAGCACCGCCAGCGCGATGGCGGCCGCCAGGACCGTCAGCGCAGTCGTGAAGCCCTGCCCCGGCCACAGGACGGCGGCGATGGTCACCGTCAGGACCCGTCCCTCGTGCCCGCCGATCGCCCGCACCAGCCAGTGGGGCGGCGCGCCGGTGCCACCGCGGATGCGGTACACCGTGTCGTAGTGATGGTAGGCGACCGCGGCCACCAGGCCGAATGCGGCGGGGAGCGCACCGGGGGCGGACGAGTGCGCGGCCAGCGCGAGGACCAGGCAGTATTCCCCGGCACGCAGCACCGGCGGGACCAGCCAGTCCAGGGCGCCCTTGAGCGGCCGGGCCACGGCCAGGCCGGTGAGGACGGTGTACGCCAGGGCCCGGGCGACGCCCGGCCAGGTGGCGCCGTTGCCGGCGAAGACCGGGTCGGCGAGCAGTACGGCCGCGCCCAGCAGCGCGAACAGCGGGGCGGTGTACGAGGCGGCGGGCACCACCCGGCCGAGGGTGGCGCGTACGCCCTCGGCCAGCGGCCCGGAGTCGGAGAGGTCGTAGAGCGCCTGGGCGGCGCGGTCGGTGCGGCGGGCCTTGCGGGCCAGGGAGCGCAGCACCCGGCCGGCGGTGGTGTAGCAGGCGGCGAAGGCGCAGCCGATCAGCAGGACCGTGAAGACGATGCGGGGGGTGGTGAGCGCGGTGAGCACCGCTATCAGCGCCCAGCGCTCCCCGATCGGCAGGATGATCATGCGGCGGGCCCAGACCGTCCAGCCGACGCTGTCCAGCTTGCCGGAGAGGGCGGCGGTGGGGCTGGTGTTGCCGGTGGCGTCATGGTTGGCCTCGTTGAAGGCGAAGTCCACGACATGCCGGCAGGTCTGCAGGACCATGGCGCCCAGCGCCAGCGCCCATACGTCGTCGCCGCCACGGGCCGCGCCCAGCGCCAGGCCCGCGTAGTAGGCGTACTCCTTGGCGCGGTCGAAGGTGGCGTCCAGCCAGGCACCCAGGGTGGAGTACTGCAGCGAGTAGCGGGCCAGCTGGCCGTCGGTGCAGTCCAGGACGAAGGAGGCGATCAGCAGCAGGCCCGCGGCGGCAAAGCCGGCCCGGGTGCCGGTGGCCGCGCAGCCGGCCGCGATCAGCGCGGTGAGCAGCGAGGCGGTGGTCACCTGGTTGGGGGTCAGGCCCCGGCGGGCGCACCAGCGGGCCAGGTAGCGGGAGTAGGGGCTGATGCAGAAGGTGGTGAAGAACCCGTCGCGGGACTTCACCGCGCTGCGCAGCCGCAGCGCCTCGTCGTCGATGGCGGCCACATTGCCCATGGCCTTGGCCCGGGCTTCGGCGTCGGCCGGTACCTCGGCGACCAGCACACCCAGCTCGGGGCGGTGCACGGGGGTGCCAAGGGCTTCCAGCCGGGTGGCCAGGGTGTCGGGTGCCGCCCCGTCGTCCGCCAGGGCCCGGGCCAGCGCGGCGCGGGCCTCCGGCTGGGCGGTGAGTGCGCCGGCCACCGCGGCCGCCGGGTAGCGCGGATCGGTCAGCGCCAGGCGCAGCGCATGGCGGTGGCCGACGAAGTGGGGGTCCACCACCGCGACCCGCTCACCGGCCGGGACGGCCGTCAGCGTGGCGGCCGCCTCGGCGGCGTCGGTCGCCGTGCGCACATCAAAGCCCAGGGACCGCAGGTCGCCCTCGAGGGAGGAGCCGGCGGGCGGCAAACCGGTGAGGATGGCGGTCGACAGACGAACTCACTCCTTGGTGAAGCGGACGGCGGCCGCCTCGGTCCCACCGGGCGTCCGGGCAGCGGGCACGGCACGCGGGACCCGTCCCCGGGGGGCGTGCGGCACGTCGGCAGAGGCTATCGGATCACCGGGAGCCGGTGGTCACCGCCGCCGTCCCGCCATCGACAGGACGTTTGGGCCGCGCCAGGAGTTCCGCGCCGGGTCGCGCCTGGCGCTCCCCGCGCGCGGACTTCTCGTCCGCCCGCCCGGCTGGTCTAGGGTGCGGTCATGACCTGGCTGATCACCGGCGGTGCCGGATACATCGGAGCGCATGTGGCGCGGGCCATGCTCGCGGCCGGCGAGCAGGTGGCCGTACTGGACGACCTGTCCAGCGGCGTCCCCGGCCGGCTGCCCCGGGAGGTGCCGCTGGTGCATGGCTCGGTGCTGGACCGCCCGGTGCTGGACCGCGCCTTCGCCGAGCTGGGTGTGACCGGTGTGGTGCACCTGGCGGCCAAGAAGCAGGTCGGCGAGTCGGTGGAGCAGCCGCTGCGCTACTACCGGGAGAACGTGCACGGCCTGACCGTGCTGCTGGAGGCGGTGGTGGCGGCCGGGATCGGCAGCTTTGTCTTCTCCTCCTCGGCAGCCGTCTACGGGATGCCGGATGTGGAGCTGGTCACCGAGGAGACGCCCTGCGTCCCGATCAACCCCTACGGTCAGACCAAGCTGGCCGGGGAGTGGCTGGTCCGCTCGGTCGGGGCCGCCCATGGCATCTCCACCGCGTGCCTGCGCTACTTCAATGTGGCCGGCGCGGCGACGCCGGAGCTGGCCGACACCGGTGTGTTCAACATCATCCCGATGATGTTCGACCGGATCACCCGCGGCGAGCGGCCGCGGATCTTCGGGGACGACTACGACACCCCGGACGGCACCTGCGTCCGTGACTACATCCACATCGAGGACCTGGCCACCGCCCACCTCGCCGCGGCCCGCCGGCTGGCCGAGCGGCCGGGCGGCGGCGACCTCACCCTCAATGTGGGCACCGGGCAGGGGGTGTCGGTGCGCGAGATGGCGGACCTGATCGCCGAGGTCACCGGACGTACCGGCCTGCCGCCCGAGGTGGGGCCGCGCCGGCCCGGCGATCCGGCCCGGGTGGTGGCCGCCAACCGGCGGATCGGCGAGGAACTGGGCTGGCGGCCGGTGCACGATGTGCGGAGCATGGTCACCTCGGCCTGGGAGGGCTGGTGCCTGCACCGCCCGCAGGCGGTCGCCGGGCGTCCGTAGTCCACCGGGGGCTTCGGCCGGCGCGGGCCAGGGAGCCAAGGAGGCGGCATGGGCGCAGGTCATGACCACGGCCACGCGCACGGCGGTTCCCCGCCCGCCCCAGGCACCACGGCGGCGGCCGCCTACCGCGGACGGCTGCGCATGGCCCTGGGCATCACCCTGACCGTGCTGGTGGCGGAGGTGGTGGGCAGCGTGCTCACCGGCTCGCTGGCGCTGCTGGCGGACGCCGGCCATATGGCCACCGACGCGGTGGGGATCTCCATGTCCCTGGTGGCCATTCACTTCGCCGGCCGCCCGGCGGCCGGGCGGCGCACCTATGGCTACGCCCGCGCCGAGATCCTGGCGGCCCTGCTCAACTGCCTGCTGCTGCTGGGGGTGGGCGGCTTCATCCTGGTCCAGGCGATCGAGCGGTTCGCCGAGCCGGCCGGGGTGCACGGCAGTCTGACGGTGGTCTTCGGCCTGGTGGGCGTGGTGGCCAACCTGATCTCGCTGGGGCTGCTGATGCGCGGCCAGCGGGAGAGCCTCAATGTGCGCGGGGCCTTCCTGGAGGTGCTCTCGGACGCACTGGGCTCGCTGGCCGTGGTCCTCTCCGCCCTGGTGATCATGGCCACCGGCTGGACCCAGGCCGACCCGGCCGCCTCGCTGCTGATCGCCCTGATGATCGTGCCGCGCACCCTGCGGCTGCTGCGCGAGGCGCTGGACGTACTGCTGGAGGCCGCGCCCCGGCACGTGGACATGGCCGAGGTACGGGCGCACATCATCGCCCTGCCGGGGGTGGTGGGCGTCCATGATCTGCATGTGTGGACGATCACATCGGGGATGCCGGTGCTGTCCGCGCATGTGGTGGTGGAGGCGGAGACGCTGGACGCCGCGGGGCACGAGAGGATGCTGCACGACCTCCAGGACTGTCTGGGCGAGCACTTCGACGTGGAGCACTGCACCTTCCAGCTGGAGCCCGGGGGGCACGCCGCGCACGAGGCGCGGTTGTGCCACTGACGCCGTGGGCAGCCTCCATCGGCCGTTCCGGCGTGGCGGTGAACTCCGGGTACGGCAGACTGGAAGGTCGAAGTCCGACACCGAGGATGGTCAATGCCGATCACATCAGCCGAGGGCCGCAGCACCGAGTCGAGCACCGCCCCCGCCGCCGACAACGCTGAACCGATCATGCTGGAGCTGGTCGACGAGAACGGCAGAACCATCGGCACGGCCGAGAAGTTCTCCGCGCACCTCGCCCCCGGCCGGCTACACCGTGCCTTCTCGGTCTTTCTCTTCGACGAGGCCGGGCGGCTGCTGCTGCAGCGCCGTGCGCTGGGCAAGTACCACTCCCCCGGCGTCTGGTCGAACACCTGCTGCGGTCATCCCTATCCCGGTGAGCAGCCCTTCGTCGCGGCCGTCCGCCGCACCGGTGAGGAGCTGGGCGTGGCGCCCGCGCTGCTGCGGGAGGCCGGCACGGTCCGCTACAACCATCCCGATCCGGTGTCCGGCCTGGTGGAGCAGGAGTACAACCACCTCTTCGTGGGCATCGTGCGGGCCGGGCTGAACCCGGATCCGGAGGAGGTCGAGGAGACCGCCTTCGTCACCCCCGCCCATCTGGACGAGCTGCGGGCGAAGATGCCGTTCTCGGCGTGGTTCATGACCGTGCTGGACACCGCGCGGCCGGCGATCCGTGAGGTCATCGGAGCGTCGGCGGGCTGGTGAGGGCCGGGTGGGGCGGGGGCACCGGCAGCGTGGCCCAGACCACCTTGCCGCCGGCGGTGCACTCCACGTCGCAGGCACCGCCCGCCTCCTCCACGATGGCCTGGACCAGCAGCAGCCCCCGGCCGCCGATCCGCTCCTGGTCGGCCGCCGGCGGCCGGGGCCGGCAGGGGTGGTCGTCCGCCACCGCCACCCGCACCCAGGCCGGGCCGATGGAGACCTCCACGGCCACCTCGGGGGAGAGCAGCGCGGCATGCTGCACGGCGTTGGTGACCAGCTCGGAGACGATCAGCAGCAGTCCGTCCAGCCGGTCCCCGGTCAGCGGCACCCGCTGACGTGACATCAGGTCCCGGACCTCATGCCGGGCCCGGGGCACGGACGAGGGGAGCGCGGGGGTGGTCAGGCGCCAGGTTCCCTGGTAACCGGCCGGCTTGCAGGGCGCGGTCCGCCCCGGCTCCGGGGGGACGCTCCCGAGGATCTCCATGTCCGATACCAACCCCTCACCGTGGCTCCACCGCACAGGGCGAAGTCTTGGGAAGGTTGAACCCAGTACCGGGCAGCTGACCAGAAGTCGCTCTCTATCGACGTGATTTGATCGCGTGCGTATGCCGCAGTCACTCTCGCGACTGTTCCTGGCTGCCCTGATCACCGATCCGGAACTCCGCTCTCCGGCAGCTCTCCATCGGCTTTCCGGTTTCCGGCGGCCTTGCCGACGGCTTTCCGGTGAATCTCCGGCAATTCGCCCTGGGCCCGACCCGGATAGCATCCGGCACATGGAGCCCGCACTGCACCTGGACATCAACGACACCACGGCCACCATCCGCATCGCCAACCCGGCCCGGCGGAACGCCATGACGGCGGACATGTGGCGGGCGCTGCCCGGGCTGCTCAGGCGCTGCGCGGACGACCCCGGAGTCCGGGTGCTGGTGCTCACCGGCGAGGGCGACACCTTCTGCGCGGGCGCCGACATCTCGGGGATGACCGAGGACGGGGGCGATGCCGCCCGGCACCTGGCGGCCGAGGCCGAGGAGGCGCTGGCGGCATTCCCCAAGCCGGTGCTGGCCGTTGTGCGGGGGCACTGTGTGGGCGGCGGCTGCCAGCTGGCCGCCGCCTGTGACCTGCGCTTCGCCGCCGAGGACGCTTCCTTCGGCGTCACCCCGGCCCGGCTGGGCATCGTCTACCCGGCCTCGTCGACCCGCCGGCTGGCCGCCCTGGTGGGGCCCGCCACCGCCAAGTACCTGCTGTTCTCCGCCGAGTTGATCGACGCCCGGCGGGCCCTGCGCACCGGCCTGGTGGACGAGGTGTGGCCGGCGGCACGGCTGGAGGCGCGGGTGGCGGAGTTCGCCCGCACCCTGGCCTCCCGGTCACCGCTGACCCAGGCGGCGGCCAAGGAGTTCACGGCCGAGGGGCCGGTGCGGGAGGAGCGTGTGGCGCACTGGGCCGAGTGCGCCCGGGGCAGCGGCGAGGCCCGCGAGGGGGTCGCCGCCTTCCTGGAGCGGCGGTCGCCGCGCTTTCCCTGGCGGGGCTGAGCGGGGGCCGCCGTTGGCGTGCGAGGTGCGATGTCATGTGCGGCCCGCCGGTGGCTGGTCGCGCCCGCGCGGCGGAGCCGCCTGGCACACCGCCTCGCGCCCCGTAGGGCGCCCAGCGGGCAGGCCCTATATCTTCCCCCGCACCCGCCGCCACTCCCCCACCAGCTCCGCCGGCGCCTTCTCCGGTGAGCCCGCGTCATAGGGCGGCTGGGGGTCGTACTCCACGATCAGCTGGACCATTTGCGCGGTACGGTCGTCCGCCAGCCGCCCGGCCAGGGTGAGCCCCATGTCGATGCCCGAGGAGACCCCGGCGGCGGTGACGTACTTGCCGTCCGTCACCACCCGCTCCCCGGTCGGCCGGGCCCCGTAGCCCGCCAGCTGTTCCAGCGCCAGCCAGTGCGAGGTGGCCCGGCGGCCCTTCAGCAGCCCGGCCGCGCCCAGGATCAGCGAGCCGGTGCACACCGAGGTGGTCCACTGGGAGTGCCGGTCCGCCTCCCGCAGCCACTGGTGCAGCGGCCCCGGTTCCAGCGGCAGGTTCGCCTCCGGGCCGCCGGGCACCACCACCACATCGGGGCGCGGCACTTCGGCCGGCGCGGCCTGGGCGACGACCGTCAGCGCCCCGCCGTCATTGGTCAGCGGCCCCGGCCGCTCGGCGACGAACACCGGCCGTGCGCCCGGGAGCCGGCTGAGGATCTCATAGGGCCCCATGGCGTCCAGCACCGTGAAGCCGGGGAAGAGCACGATCGCGATCTGCATCGAAAACCTTTCCGCACAACGGAGTTCAGTGGGTTCGGACA
Organism: Streptomyces sp. NPDC052396; assembly: GCF_044593195.1. Lineage (NCBI taxonomy): Bacteria > Bacillati > Actinomycetota > Actinomycetes > Kitasatosporales > Streptomycetaceae > Streptomyces > Streptomyces sp. NPDC052396. The sequence continues at coordinate 26,320 of NZ_JBIUAW010000009.1, read as the reverse complement.
AACAGCGGCGACGGCCGGAACCGGCGCCGGTACTCGGCCGGGCCGGTGCCCAGGGCGCGCAGGAAGGCCCGGCGCATGGCCTCCGGGGTGCCATAGCCACAGGCCCGTGAGATGTGTTCGACGCTCTCGGCGGTGTCCTCCAGCAGCCGGCGCGCGGCCTCCAGCCGTACGGAGTCGACATAGCGCCCCGGCGACTGGCCCACCTCGGACCGGAAGGCCCGGGCGAAGTGCCGGGGCGAGAGGCCGGCTTGGGCGGCCAGGGCCGGCACGCTCAGGTCCGCCTCCGGATGCTCGGTGATCCAGTGCTGCACCTCGCGCAGCGCGGGCCGCTGCGCGGTCTGCGCCGCCAGCTGGGCGCTGAACTGCCGCTGGTTGCCCGGGCGGCGCAGGAAGACCACCAGGTGCCGGGCGACCGCCAGCGCCACCTCACGGCCCAGGTCCTCCTCGACCAGGGCCAGCGCCAGATCGATGCCCGCGGTGACCCCCGCCGAGGTGGCCACCTTGCCGTCGCGGACGTAGATGGGCTCCTCCTCCACCCGCACCCCGGGGTAGCGCTCGGCCAGCCTGGCGCAGTAGGCCCAGTGGGTGGTGGCCCGGCGCCCGTCCAGCAGCCCGGCGGCGGCCAGCGGGAACGCCCCGGTGCACACCGCGACCAGCCGTCCGGCCCGTGGACCGTGCGCCCGCAGCCAGGCCACCAGCCGGGGGTCCGGCTCGGCACTGCCACCCGGCACCAGCAGCACATCCGGCACCGGGCAGTCATCGAGCGCGGCATCCGGCAGCATCCGCAGACCGCTGTTGGTACGGACCGGACCGCCGTCCACGCTCGCGGTCCGCACCCGGTAGGCACCGGCGTCACCGGCCTCCCGGGCGGCCCGGGTGAACACCTCCAGCGGGCCGGTCACATCGAGGCTCTGCACCTGGTCGTAGAGCACGATCAGCACGGAATGGCGGGGCGTCATGCCGGTCATGTTCAGGTGTGCCGGATCCCGGCCGCAATGACGAGTTCCCCACCTTTTCCGCCATGGCCCCTGGGCCGGCATGCCTTTCGAAGGCGCCAACTCGCCGGTAACGTGCGGCATATGACCACTCTGCCGCCCGGCGCCGGCCGCCGGTGCCACGCTTTTCTCAACCCCCTGCACTCGGCCCACTACTTCGCGCCCGAGACCGGCAAGGAGCTGTCCGCCCTGGGCATCGAGGGCTGGATCCCCGGCTATCTCGCGATCCGCGGTGCCGCCATGGGCCGGGTCAACGCGGGGATCGTCACCGCCGCCTTCCACAACTTCAAGCACGAGATGGTGGCCGAGCACATTCCGGCCGTCTGGGACGCCGCCTCGCCGGAGCAGGTGCTGGACGCCCGGCTGCGCGCCGTCGACGCCGCCCTGCGCCGGCTGCTGGGCGAAGAGGTGCTGGCCTCGGCCGAGTTGGCGGAGGCCGCCGAGCTGGCGCTGCGGGCCGCCGAGGGCTGTGCGCGGGCGGTCCGTCCGCTGTACGCCGCGCATGCGGACCTGCCGGTGCCCCGGGCCCCGCACCTGGCCTTGTGGCACGCCGCCACCCTGCTGCGCGAGCACCGGGGCGACGGCCATATGACGGTGCTCGCCGCCTCCGGCCTGGACCCCGTGGAAGCGCTGGTCAGCCATACCGCCACCGGCCAGGGCATGGCCGTCAAGTGGCTGCTGGTCACCCGGGGTTGGAGCGAGGAGGAGCTGACCGCCGCCCGGCACCGGCTCACCGAGCGCGGGCTGCTGGACGCACAAGGCGTGCTCACCGAGGCGGGCACCGCCCTGCGCGAGCGGCTGGAGGAGGAGACCGACCGGCTGGACGCCGCCCCCTATGAACACCTCGGCGCGCCGGGGGTGGCCCGGCTCACCGAACTGGCCAAGCGCTTCACCACCTCCGTCGTGGCGGCCGGCGGCTTCCCCGCGGACCTGCGCGGCGGCACGCCGCCCGAGGGCTCCGGCCGCGGCTGAACCGGGGGCGGCCGGTCCTGTCGGCGGCACCTGCCACAATGCAGATCACGGCTTGAACAGAATGCGGAGCGTGATCGTGACGGCTACTGGAGCGTCGGTCGAAGGCAGGATCGCCGAGGAGCTCGGCGTACAGGAACGACAGGTGCGGGCCGCCGTCGAGTTGCTCGACGGCGGGGCCACCGTGCCGTTCGTCGCGCGCTACCGCAAGGAGGCGACCGGCGCCCTGGACGACGCGCAGCTGCGCACCCTGGAGGAGCGGCTGCGCTATCTGCGGGAGCTGGAAGAGCGGCGGACGGCCGTGCTGGAGTCGGTGCGTTCCCAGGGCAAGCTGGACGCGGCCCTGGAGGCGCAGATCCGCGCGGCCGACTCCAAGGCCCGGCTGGAGGACATCTATCTGCCCTTCAAGCCCAAGCGGCGCACCAAGGCGCAGATCGCCCGGGAGGCCGGCCTGGAGCCGCTGGCCGAGGGGCTGCTCGCCGATCCTGGGGTGGAGCCGGCCGCCGCGGCGGCGGCCTTTGTGGACGCGGCCAAGGGCGTGGCCGATCCGGCGGCCGCCCTGGAGGGTGCCCGGGCCATCCTCACCGAGCGCTTCGGCGAGGACGCCGACCTCATCGGCGAGCTGCGCGAGCGGATGTGGACCCGGGGCCGGCTGACGGCCAGGGTGCGCGAGGGCAAGGAGGAGGCCGGCGCCAAGTTCGCCGACTACTTCGACTTCGCCGAGCCCTTCACCGCACTGCCCTCGCACCGGGTGCTGGCCATGCTGCGCGGCGAGAAGGAGGAGGTGCTCGACCTCACCCTGGACCCGGAGGGCCCGGACGCGCCCGAGGGGCCGAGCGGCTACGAGGCCGCCATCGCCCGGCGCTTCGGCATCGCCGACCGGGGCCGCCCGGCCGACAAGTGGCTCGGTGACACGGTGCGTTGGGCCTGGCGCACCCGCGTCCTGGTGCACCTGGGCATCGATCTGCGGCTGCGGCTGCGCCAGGCCGCGGAGGACGAGGCGGTGCGGGTCTTCGCCGCCAACCTGCGCGATCTGCTGCTCGCCGCCCCGGCGGGCACCCGGGCCACCATGGGCCTGGACCCGGGCTTCCGCACCGGCGTCAAGGTCGCGGTGGTGGACGCCACCGGCAAGGTGGCCGCCACCGAGACCATCTATCCGCATGTCCCGCAGAACAAGTGGGACGCCTCGCTGGCGGCCCTGGCCCGGCTGGCCCGTGAGCACTCGGTGGAGCTGATCGCCATCGGCAATGGCACCGCCTCCCGGGAGACGGACAGGCTGGCGGCCGATCTCATCGCCCGGCAGCCGGAGTTGAAGCTGACCAAGGTGATGGTCTCCGAGGCCGGCGCCTCGGTGTACTCCGCCTCCGCCTACGCCTCCCAGGAACTGCCGGGCATGGACGTGTCGTTGCGCGGCGCGGTCTCCATCGCCCGCCGCCTCCAGGACCCGCTGGCCGAACTGGTCAAGATCGACCCCAAGTCGATCGGTGTCGGCCAGTACCAGCACGACCTGTCCGAGGTGAAGCTGTCCCGCTCGCTGGACGCGGTGGTCGAGGACTGCGTCAATGGTGTGGGCGTGGATGTCAACACCGCCTCGGTGCCGCTGCTTTCCCGGGTGTCCGGCATCGGCGCCGGCCTGGCCGAGAACATCGTGGCCCACCGCGACACCCATGGCCCCTTCCGCTCCCGCAAGGCGCTCAAGGGCGTGTCCCGCCTGGGCCCCAAGGCGTATGAGCAGTGCGCCGGCTTCCTGCGCATCCGGGACGGGGAGGATCCGCTGGACGCCTCCGCCGTGCACCCTGAGTCCTACCCGGTGGTACGGGCGATGGCCAAGGCGGCGGGCGGCGCCTCACTGGTCGGCAACACGGCCGTGCTGCGCTCGCTGCGGCCGGATGACTTCGTCAGCGACTCCGTGGGTCTGCCCACGGTCACCGACATCCTGCGCGAGCTGGAGAAGCCGGGCCGTGACCCGCGCCCGGCGTTCAAAACCGCGGCCTTCAAGGAGGGCGTGGAGAAGATCGGCGACCTCACACCCGGGATGCTGCTGGAGGGCGTGGTCACCAATGTGGCCGCCTTCGGCGCATTCGTCGACATCGGTGTGCACCAGGACGGGCTGGTCCATGTCTCGGCGATGTCCAAGAACTTCGTCAAGGACCCGCGGGATGTGGTGAAGCCGGGCGACATCGTGCGGGTAAAGGTCCTGGAGGTGGATGTCCCCCGCAAGCGGATCTCGCTGACCCTCCGCCTGGACGACGAGGCCGCGCCCCGCGACCGCCAGGAGCGGGCACCCCGCCGCGGCCCGGCCCCCCGGCAGCGCCGCCCCCGCGAGACCCAGGCCCCGCGCCCCGCCAACGACGCCATGGCCGACGCCCTGCGCCGCGCGGGCCTGCGGTAAGACTCCGACGGCGCTCAGCCGACCCGGACCAGGGTTACGGGTGGGTGGCCAACGCCCCACAGGGGCGTGCCACCCACCCGCGATCAGCCGGCATCGAACCGGGGCAACGACCGCTCGAACAGCCAGGGTTGAAGCACCGTCCCCAGCGGCCGCCCCACAACCCCCTCCGCATGCGCCAGAAAAGCAGCGGTATCCGCACTCCCACCCCGGTACGCCGCATGCCAGGTGCGCAGCACCCGGAAAAAGGAGTCGTCCCCCACCGCCAGCCGCAGCGCGTGCAACGCACACGCGCCACGCACATAGACACGGTCGTCAAACAAATGCCGCCGCCCGGGATCGGCGATCCGCAGATTCTGCCGCCGCGCGGACAGATCCAGCCAGGCCCGCCGCGCCAGCGTCGCCGCATCGTCCTCGCCCAGGTGCTCGGACCACAGCCACTCCGCATAGGTGGCGAACCCCTCGTTCAGCCAGATGTGCCGCCAGTCGGCCAGCCCCACGCTGTTGCCGAACCACTGGTGGGCGATCTCATGCGCGACCAGCGTCTCCCAACTCCGCTGCCCGTCCACATGGTTGCGCCCGAACACCGACAGCGTCTGGTTCTCCACCGGCGCCGCCAGGTCCGCGTCCACCACCACCGCGCCGTAGGACTCAAAGGGATAGTCGCCGAACAGCCCGCTGAACAACCGCAGCATCTCCGGCTGGCGCGCCAGGTCGTACCGGGCCTCCGCCGCCAGATCCGCGGGATAGGCGATCCGCACCGGCATCCCGTCGGCGCCCGCGTCGGTGAGGCTCGCCTCCCCGAACCGCCCGGTGTAGACCGCGGCCAGATAGGTGGCCATCGGCCCGGGGTGGTGGTACGTCCAGCGCACCCCGTCCTCGACCTCCTGCCGCTCCCGCAGCGTCCCGTTGGCCAGTGCGTGGTGCCCGCGCGGCACGGTCACCGAGAAGGTGTAGGCCGCCTTGTCGTCGGGCCGGTCGTTGCAGGGGAACCAGGACGGCGCGCCCACCGGCTGGGAGGCGACCAGGGTTCCGTCGTGATCGTCCCCCGTGCGGTCCCAGCCGACCCCGCCGAACGGGGTGCTGACCGGCTTGGGACGCCCGCCATAGGCGATATCCATGATGAAGGGCTGTCCGGCGGCCAGCGGCTTGGCCAGGGTCAGCAGCACCTTGCCGTCCCGCCGGTGGACGGCGACCGGTTCCCCGTCCACCCGGGCCTCGCCCACCTTCAGCCTGGCCAGGTCCAGCTCGACCCGGTTCAGTCCGTCCCGGGCGACCGCCCGGATCCGGGCGTGGCCGTCCAGCCACGCCCGGTCCGGGTCATATCCGAGCCGCAGGTCGTAGGCCAGGGTCCGGTGGCCGTAGGAACCGTGCCGGGGGAAGTAGCTCTGTTCCCCGGCGGGCCCGGTGGCTCCGGCGATCCTGGCGGCCTGGGGAAGGCCACCGTCACCGGCCGCGGCGGCCGCGGTCAACGGGACCACGGCCGCCGCGGTGAGCAGCGAGCGCCGGCTGCACGGAAACCTGGCCCGCAGGCTCAGGCCGCGCATTCCTGCCCTGCCACACACACCAGCGCGGGCGGCGCGGGCTGCTCGCCGGCGATCGGGTTGCCCGCCCACCGGGTGCCGGCCGGCACGGACTCGCCGCGCATGACCAGGGAGGACGGGGCGATGGCGGTGTGCGCGCCGACGGTGGTGCCGGGCAGCACGATGCCATGCGGGCCGAGGGACGCGCCCTCGTCGAGCTGGACGGTGTCCATACGCATGATCCGGTCGTGGAAGAGGTGGGTCTGCAGTACGCAGCCGCGGTTGACGCTGACCCCGTCGCCAAGGCTGATGAGGTCCGTCTCCGGCAGCCAGTAGGTGTCGCACCAGACGCCCTTGCCGATCTTCACGCCCAGGGTGCGCAGCCACCAGTTCAGCACGGGGGTGCCGGTGAAGGGGCCCGCCAGCCAGGGGACGGCCAGGGATTCCACGAAGGTGTCGTACAGCTCGTTGCGCCAGACGAAGGAGGACCACAGCGGGTGCTCGCTCACCTTGAAGCGGCCCACCAGCACCCACTTGCTGAGGGTGGCCAGCAGTCCGGCCGCCAGGCCGGCCAGCAGCAGCAGCGGGGCACCGACCAGAGCGGCCAGCCACAGGCCGCCGGCGTCCAGCGCCCGCTGCTCGCCCAGGAAGACCAGGTCACCCAGGGCCAGGCCACACATCAGCGGCAGTACCCGGCAGAACTCCACACCGGCCCGGGCCAGGATCAGCTTCTTGGGCGGGTCGAAGGTGCGCCCGGAGTCGGCGGCGGTGGCCACCCGGGGCAGCGGCATGGCCGGACGGCCCAGCCAGGAGGTGCCCGGCTCGCTGTGCTCGGGGGCGTCGGAGAGCACGCCGATCAGGCTGTGATCGGGGACGGTGCGGTCCGGGCCGACGATGCCGGAGTTGCCGACAAAGGCGCGCCGCCCGATGTGGGAGTGGCCCACCCGTACCCAGCCGCCGCGCAGTTCATAGGGGGCGACCAGGGTGTCGTCGGCGAGGAAGGCCCCGTCGTCCACGCTGAGCAGCGAGGGCAGCGGCAGCACGGTGGACAGCTCGGCACGGCGGCCGATCTTCGCGCCCAGCATCCGCATCCACACCGGGGTGAACAGGCTGGCGTAGATGGGGAAGAGGCTGCGCCGGGCGCCGTCCAGGATCCGGCTGATCAGCCAGGCCCGCCAGGCGACGCCGCCGTCGGCGGGGTGCAGGCCGGGCTTGAGGCCGCGGTTGAGGATGCGCACCGTCCCGGCGAGCACCAGCATCGCGGTCAGGGTGCTGAGGATGGTCAGCGGCGGCACCGCCAGCAGCAGGCGCCCGGTCACCGAGGTGAGCGAGGTGGCGTCCTTGACCAGGTAGTAGGTGATCACCAGGGCGGGCACAAAGGCGATCAGCGACAGCAGCGGCATGCCGATCAGGGACAGCGCATAGGCGACGGCCCAGCGGCGGGAGCGCTGGGTGCGCGGGGCGGGCCAGCCGTGCGCCGAACTGTCGGCCGAGCGCACCGGGCAGTTGTCCCGGTGGCCGGAGGAGCCGTCGGGCCGGGCGGGCGAGCCGATCCAGGTGTGGCCGGCCGGGATCTCGCCGGCCAGGCAGGCGCCGGGGGCGAGCTCGGCGCCGGGGCCCAGCGAGGCGCCGGGCATCACCATGGCGCGATGGCCGACCCGGGCGTTGGCGCCGATGCGGACCGCACCGATGTGCACCACCTCACCGTCCAGCCACCAGCCGGCGATGTCCGCCTCGGACTCCACGCTGCAGCCGTCGCCCAGCTCGGCCAGGCCGGTCACCGGCGGCATGGCGTGCAGGGCGATGTTCTGGCCGGTGGAGCAGCCCAGGGCGCGGGCGTACCAGTGCATCCAGGGCGTACCGGTCAGCGAGGGCACGCCGAAGGAGGCCACCAGGCGCTCGGCGGCCCACAGCCGCAGATGGACGCGGCCGCCGCGCGGGTAGCTGCCGGGGGTGATGCCCCGGGTGAGGGTACGGGCGGCCAGGGCGCCGATGGCGAACCGGCCGGGGGCGCTGAACAGCAGCACCCAGCCGATGATCACCAGCCACCAGGGGGTCTGCGGGGCCCAGGAGCGCGGGGTCAGCAGGCCCAGGACGTTGTCAGCGGTGGCCAGGGCCACCAGGCCGCGCAGGCCCTGGATGCCGAACAGGCCCAGCTGGATGAGGATCTGGGCGGCTCCGGAGCGGCGGCGCACCGGGCGGACCCGGCGGTGCTTGTCGGCCTTGGGCGCGTGGGAGGCGTCCAAGGAGTCGATGTGCTCGGCCATGTCGCGCAGCACGGTGTGCCGGTAGAGGCCGGCGACCGAGACGCCGGGGTGGTTCTCGCGCAGTGCGGAGGCCATCCGGGCCGCGGTCAGGCTGCTGCCGCCGAGGGCCACGAAGTCGTCGTCCGGACCCGGGCGGGTGCCCAGCAGTTCTTCCCAGAGGACGGCCAGGGTGGCCGCGGTGCCGTGCAGTTCCTCGCCCGGCTCCGCCGCGTCGGCGGTGGTGGGCAGCGGCCAGGGCAGGGCGTTGCGGTCGACCTTGCCGGAGGTGCGGGTGGGCAGGTCGTCGACCTCGGCCAGCACCGGTACCAGGGCGGCCGGCATCCGCTCGGCCAGCAGTGCCCGGGCCTGCTTGCGGTCGTACGTCTCGTCGGTCACCACATAGCCGACCAGCAGCTGGCCGCCGGCCGGGGTGGAGCGCACGGCGGCGGCCGCGCCGCGGACGCCGGGGAGAGCGCTGAGCGCGGCGTCGATCTCGCCGAGCTCGATACGGCGGCCGCCCAGCTTGATCTGGTCGTCGGCGCGTCCGGCGAAGACCAGGCCCTTGGGGTCGGCCTTGACCAGGTCGCCGGTGCGGTAGACGCGGTCCAGGCCCAGCGCCTCGTTGGGGCGGAAGCGCTCGGCGTCCTTGACCGGGTCGAGGTAGCGGGCCACACCGGCGCCCGCGATCACCAGCTCGCCCTCGCCGCCGAACGGGACCGGCTCGCCGGCCTCGTCGACGACGGCCAGCGTCCAGCCGTCCAGCGGCAGGCCGATGCGCACCGGCTCGCCGGGGAACATCCGGGCGGCGCAGGCGACCACGGTGGTCTCGGTGGGGCCGTAGGTGTTCCACATCTCACGGCCGGGTACGGCGAAGCGCTCCACCAGCTCGGCGGGGCAGGCCTCGCCGCCGACGATCAGCAGCCGGACCCGGTCCAGGGAGTCGGCGGGCCACAGGGCGACCAGGGTGGGGACGGTGGAGACCACGGTGACACCGCGCTCGACCAGCCAGGGGCCCAGCTCATGGCCGGCCCGGACCAGCGAACGGGGGGCGGGCACCAGGCAGGCGCCGTAGCGCCAGGCCAGCCACATTTCCTCGCAGGAGGCGTCGAAGGCCACGGACAGGCCGGCCAGCACTCGGTCGCCGGGCCCCAGCGGCTCCTCCTGGAGGAAGAGGCGGGCCTCGGCGTCGACGAAGGCGGCGGCGCTCGCGTGGCTGACGGCAACGCCCTTGGGCTTGCCGGTGGAGCCGGAGGTGAAGATGATCCAGGCGTCGTCGGTGGGCAGCGGCAGCCGCGCCTCACCGTGCGAGGGGGCCTGCTCATGCGGGGTGAGGGAGCCCTCGGCGCCCAGCACCACACAGACGCCGGCCTCGTGGAACACCGTGGCGGCGCGTTCCTCGGGGTCGTCGGCGTCCACCGGCACATAGGCGGCGCCGGCGCGCAGCGTGGCCAGGATGGACAGGTAGAGCTCCGCGGTACCGGAGGGGACCCGGATTCCGACCCGGTCACCGGGGCCGACTCCGGCCCGCCGCAGCCGCTCGGCACGCTGTTCGATTTCCTCTGCCAGCTGCCGGTAGGTGAGGACGTCACTGCCGGTGTCGATGGCGGGGGCGTCCGGGTGGGCGGCCGTGCTGGCGTCGAGCACGTCGATCAGGGTGCGCACGCCGGGCGGCGATGCGCTGGGGTAGAGCGCCCGCCCCACTGGCGGATCCAGTGAGGTGGGCGTGGAACTGGACAGGGTCGGGGACATGCGTACGCCTCAATTCGACGTTGGTGATCCGGACGCCCTCCACGGACGTCCGCACCCACAGACGTCGCTCCGGGCCCCAAGGTTCGGATATCGAGGCCAACGTTCTGTAAATCGAACAGACGCTGTATGAGCCTCACGACCGCCGTTTCTCCACGATCCGGGCCGCCTCCATGCAAAAACTGCGGATTTCAAGCACTCGGGCACCGGTGACCGCTTGGGAAACTGTTGGCCATTCTCTCAGGTTGTTTTCGGCGGTCCTCTCATCCATACGGATGCCGCCGGAACGAGTGAGGCCGGTCAGCGCCGGGCTGACCGGTCGGTACGGAGCCGACGGGCCGGCCCGGTCCGGCCGGGCACCCCGGCGACCAGCACATCCCCGAAGGCGCGGGCCACCACATAGCCGCCACCGCCCAGGCCGTCCAGCGGCAGCCGGTGCACTCCCGGCGCCAGGCGCCCTTCGAACAGGCAGTGCACCCGCTCCCGGCGCAGGGCGTCCCGCCAGTATCCGGTCAGCCGCACCCGGCAGGCGCCGCGCACTTCCAGCCGGGCCCAGCCGTCGACGGTGGTCAATGTCACCAGCCGCCGCTGTGCGCGGGGGGTCTGCTGCAGGGCCTGTTCCAGCTGGGCGACCAGCGGCGGCACCAGCGGGGCCGGCGCCTCCACAAACACCGTGTCCGCATTCGCGGCCGCGAACGCCGCCCGGACTGCCGCCCGCTCCCGCTCGCCCGCCGCCGGGTCGATCACCACCGCGCCATAGCGCCGCAGCTCCTCCCGCGCGGTCGCGGCCACATCCCCGGTGAGGTCAGTGCCGATGCCAATGGAGCGCAGCGCGGCGGCCAGCCGGACAAACAGCGCCACCCGCCGCCCCACCAGCAGCACCTGCCGGACCAGGGCGGGGGTGTCAAGGAGCAGCCGCTCCAGCACCCCGTCGTACTGCTCGGCCCGGAAGCGGAACGGACCGGCCCGGGGGTAGCGGTCCCGCTCGGTGACCGGCCGGTCACCGGTCTGCCAGGCGAAGTCCCGCCAGATCACCGCCGCGCCCCGGCGCTCGATGACCGCGGTCACCACCCCACAGTCCAGCCCTTCGCATTCGGGACAGCCGTAAACGATCCGGCGCCCGCCGCCGAGCCCGGACTCGCGCTCCAGCAGCAGCCCGCGCACCTGCGAGGTGAACAGCGAGGGCCCCAGATCGGCGGCCAGCGGCGAGACCGCGTCCACGACGTCCCGGGCATCCCGGGCATCCCGGACGTCGCGGCCGTCCGGCTCGTCCAGCCGCAGCAGTAGCGACCGCCCGTCCACGATGAAGTCCAGGAACTCCCGGTGCGCCTGGTATCCGCCCCCGGCGAGCACCGCGCCGGCCCTGGTCGCCCGCGCCACCTCGAACGTCGCGTACTCCGCAGCCATGTACCGAGTATTCCCGGCCAGTTGGGCGATTTTTACCCCCAACACCCGCCGTTCCGGGCGAGTTTACCCAAGCCTGGTACGGCACCCGCGCCCCGTAAGGGGCGCGGGGCGGCTGTTGTCATGCGGCTCCGCCGGGTGGGCGCGACCGGCCATGACCGGCCCGCGGTTGCGTCACCGCACTTTCGGCGGAGGGTCAGGGCAGGCGGTTGAGGCCCGGAATCCCCACCACCCGCGGCGACTTGGCCGGCACCGACGGCGGTGTGCCGCCCAGCGCCCGGGCCAGCGCCGGATATCCGCCGACCAGCGGCAGACGGGCCGAGGTGCGGTGCAGGTCCACGCTCACCTTGGGGGTGCTCGCGGCCGGCACGATCAGCCCGGCGTCGGTGCCGGCGATCACCAGGGCCAGCCGGTGGCCGGCCGGCACCACATGGTCGGTGGCGGCCAGGTCCAGGGTGATGGTGTAGGCCCTGCCGGGCGTGATCTCCCGGCTGTGACCGAGCGAGGCGTAGTGGCCGAGGTCGGCCCAGCCGCGGCTGAAGACGGTGCGGTCCACCCGCTCGGTGTCGGCCGCGGTCTTCTTGAAGCAGCCGGTGTCACCGGTGTTGCCGCTGCCGAAGCACTCCCGGTCCGCCAGGGTGGTGATGCCCTCGCCGTCCGCGGCGTAGTTGCGGATGACGGACGGCCCCAGATCGACCAGCACCGCCGACAGATGCGCCGAGCCGGTGGAGGGGGTGACCCGCACGGTCACCGTGGACGAGCCGGACAGCCGCAGCTCATGGCTGAGCGGGCCGGTGAGGAAGGCGGCCTTGTCCGGGGTCGGCTGGTCGATGGCGGCCGCCCAGTCGCTCTCACTGCGCTTGGGGTCGTCGGTGAAGCTCTCGGTGGCTCCGGTGGGCGCGGCCTTGACGGCCAGCCCGCCGACGCCGGCCGCCGGGCCCGCCACCGGGCGCAGGGTGGTGGCCCGGGTGCCGGCGGGCGGCCACACCCGGTCGGTGGTCCACACATCGGGAGCCCGCTCCACATCGGCCATCGGCTCGCGCTCGATGCCGTTGTCATAGCCCAGCAGGTAGTGGTCGAACCAGCGGTGCAGGGTGGGCACCCAGGCACCGCGGCGGAAGTCGAAGGGGTCCACATGCCCGGTCTGGGACAGCCAGATCTTGCGCTGCACCCCGTGCGCGGCCAGCGCGTCCCACCACTGACCCAGGTGCTTGGTGCGCACATTGAGGTCCTGCATGCCATGGACGGCAAAGACGCTGGCCTTCACCTTGCCCGCGTCGGGCACATAGTCGCGCTCGCTCCACAGCCCGGTCCAGTCGCCGGTGCGCGGCGCGCCCTTGGCCAGCTTCTGCTGTACGGCCTGGCAGTGCGCCTTGGCCTGCGGGCTCTCCACATAGCCGGCCAGGTCGTCGGGCCCGCCGTCGTAGAGCGCGGCGCCCTTGGCGAAGTAGTAGTCGTACCAGGAGCTGATGCCCCCGATGGGGACGATGGTCTTCAGGCCCCTGACCCCGGTGGCGGCCACCCCGTTGGCGATGGTGGCGTCCCAGCTCTTGCCGATCAAGCCCACCGCGCCGGTGGTCCAGTCCGCCTTGACCCGGCTGCCGCCGGTGCGTGAACCGTAGCCGCGGGCCCGGCCGTTGAGCCAGTCGACCACCGCCTTGGCGGACTGGATGTCGGAGCGTCCGCCCACATCCACACAGCCGTCGGAACGGTTGGTTCCGGCGAGGTCGACCAGCGCCACCGCATAGCCGCGCGGTACGAAGTAGTTGTCGTAGTAGAGCGGGAACTGGACCGGCCGGCCCTGGGCGTCATAGGTCTTCTTCTGGCTCTCGTTGCCGCGCCCGCAGCAGGAGTAGTAGGGGCTGGCATCCATGATCACCGGTACTCTGCGGCCCTGTTGGGCCGCCTCCCGGGGCCGGATGATGTCCACGGCCACCCGGTCGGTGTGACCGGCCGCGGTGGGGGCGGCCACCCATACCGTCTCGCGGATGGCCTTGTCGTAGGAGTAGACGGGTCTGCTCTCGCCGCCCCGCCCCCCGGCCGCCGCGTGCGCCGTACCCGGCGGCGCGGCGAACACCGCCAGCAGGGCGGCAACGGCCGTGAGGACAAGGGCTGTCCAGGATATGCGGGTGTCCCGCGTGACTTTCAGCACGGGCGGAGGGTACGCGGGTCAACTCGCGCAACAGAAGGGTATGTGCCGAGGAGTTCATCCGACGGACTGCCCGGAACCCGTCCATGTCGGGCGCATGTCGATCGCATGACGGGAATGGCCATGGACATTCCGGTGTGCGGAGTGAGTACATAGTCTGCGGTCAGCGAACGATCTTCCGCCCCCGACGAGTTGGAGTGTCCCGTGCGTCACAGACTCCTGGTTCCGAGCGCCGCCGCTGCCGCCGCCTTCCTGCTGCTGGCCGTGCCCGCCTCGGCCGCAGAGCCCAAGCCGGGCGCGCCGAGCATCGGCGACTCGTACTACCCGGACGCCGGCAACGGCGGGTACCACATCTCGCACTACGACCTGCGGCTGAAGTACCAGCCCAGGACCGACCTGCTGGACGGCACGGCCACCCTCACCGCCACCGCCACCCAGGACCTGTCCCGCTTCGACCTGGACTTCCTGCTGGACGTCAAGGAGGTGCTGGTCAACGGGAAGAAGGCGGCCTTCGCCAAGTCGGGGGTGCACAAGCTGGAGGTCACCCCGGCCACCGCGCTCCCCCAGGGCAAGTCCCTGACCATTGTGGTCCGTTACAGCGGCACCCCCTCCCAGGTGAAGGTGGGCGGCTTCTCCGCCTGGCAGCGCACTCCGGACGGCGGGGTGGCGGCCCAGGAGCCGGAGGGGGCGGCCTGGTGGTACCCCAGCAACGACCACCCGCAGGACAAGGCCACTTACGACATCTCGGTCTCGGTGCCGGACGACGTCCAGGCCATCAGCAACGGCGTGCTGGCCGCCAAGTCCTCCAGGCTGGGCTGGACCCGCTACAACTGGCGCTCCACCAAGCCGCAGGCGACGTATCTGACCACGCTGGCGGTGGGCAAGTTCGACATCACCACGGACACCACCGCCAACGGCCTGCCGGTGGTCAACGCCTACAGCAAGGACCTGGGCGACAACTACGATTCGGCCAAGGCCAGCGTCGAGCGCAGCAGCGAGGTGATCGACTGGGAGAGCACGGTCTTCGGCCCGTACCCCTTCACCGCGGTCGGCGGCTATGTGCCCAATGTCCCCACGCACTTCGCCCTGGAGACCCAGAGCCGGCCGTTCTACAGCCCGGCCCAGTTCGGCAATGGCGCCAATGTCTCGGTGGTGGTGCATGAACTGGCCCACCAGTGGTTCGGGGACAGCGTCTCGGTCCACGACTGGCGCGACATCTGGCTCAACGAGGGCTTCGCCTCCTACGCCCAGTGGCTGTGGTCGGAGAAGGAGAACGAGGGCAGCGCTCAGCAGCTCGCCGACTACATCTACAACCTCCACCCGGACACCGACGCCTTCTGGTCGGTCAAGCCGGGTGACCCGGGCGCGGACAAGCAGTTCGACGCCGCGGTCTACGACCGGGGCCCCATCGCGCTGCAGGCGCTGCGCAACCAGGTCGGCGACAAGGTGTTCTTCGACATCCTCAAGGGCTGGACGACCACCAACCGCTATGGCAACGCCTCGGTCCAGGACTTTGTGAAGTACGCCGAGAAGGTCTCCGGCAAGCCGCTGGCGGAGCTCTTCGACACCTGGCTGTTCACCACCACCAAGCCGTCGGCCGCCGAGGCCGCCAAGTGGGGCATCGGGGTGCCCGCCAAGAGCGCCGCGGGCGCCAAGGGTGCCCGGCACGGCCTGGCCGCCTCCCCGGCCAAGCCGGCGCAGCCCAAGTCCTGGAAGCAGATCCAGGACTCGCACCGCCGCTGATCTCAGTGCCGCCCAGGGCCCGCCGTACCCCAGGGGTACGGCGGGCCCGCCGCGTTCCGGGCCGGCCGCCGGTGGGACAACACCACTGGCACACCCATACTGTTGGGCTGCGAAGCACGCGGACGACAGCACGCGGACCAAAACGCGGGAACGACAGCGCGGAACGAAAAGAGCGAGGCATCACCGATGGCCCTGGACACCGACGAACCCCGTCTCACCATCGACGAGCTGGCCGCCCGCGCCGGAGTGACCGTACGCACCATCCGCTTCTACGGCACCCGGGGCCTGCTTCCCCCGCCGGAGCTGGGCCCGCGCCGGGTCGGCCACTACGGGCCCGGCCACCTCTCCCGGCTGGCGCTCATCGAGGACCTCCAGCACCAGGGCCTGACCCTGGCCGCCATCGAGCGCTATGTCCGGCGGCTGCCGGACGACCTCAGCGCGCATGACCTCGCCATCCACCGTGCGGTGGTGGCCTCCTGGGTTCCCGACCGGGCCGAACAGGCCACCCTCGCCCAGCTGGAGCGCCGGGCCGGCCGGCCGCTCACCGAGGACGACCTGGACCGGCTGGCCGCCATGGACATCCTGGAGCACGAGGGCGAGCAGACCTTCCGGGTGGACCCCGGACTCCTGGGCGTGGGGCTGCAGTTGCTCAACCTCCCGATGGGCCTGGACACCATCCTGTCCGCCCGGGCCGTACTGCTCGACCACGCCCGGGCCACCGCCCGCGAGCTGACCCGCCTCTTCCACTCCGAGGTGTGGGGCCCCTACCGCGAACGCGAGCCGGACCCCGAGCAGGTGGAGACCATGCGGACCCTCTCCGCCCATATGCAGCCGCTGGTGGTGCAGGCCCTGGTGACCGCCTTCCAGCGCTCGCTCAACGAGGAACTGCGGGCGACCTACGGGCCCGAGGACCAGCCGCACCACACGCCCTGACGGCGGCTCACTCCTCGCCCCGGGCCACCACGGGCACCGCCTCGCCCGGCACGGTGATCACCCGCTGGAAGAACTGGATCAGCGGCCCGATGGCCAGCGCGTACAGGACCGTGCCCACCCCCACCGACCCGCCCAGCAGCCAGCCGACCACCAGCACCACCAGCTCGATTCCGGTGCGCACCAGGCGGGTAGGCCGTCCGGTGCGCCGGCACAGGCCCGTCATCAGGCCGTCGCGCGGGCCCGGTCCCAGCCGCGCGGAGATATAGAGCGCGGTGGCCAGTCCGTTGAGCACCATGCCGGTGAGCAGCAAGGGGATCCGGACGGCCAGTGCGTGCACCTCGGGCAGCAGGCGCAGGCTGGCGTCGATACCCAGGCCGACCAGCAGCACATTGGAGAGCGTGCCCATGCCCGGCCGTTCACGCAGCGGGATCCACAGCAGCAGGACCACCACCGAGGCGAGGATCACCACGGTGCCGATGGACAGGCCGGTGCGCCGGGACACCCCCTGGTGGAAGACATCCCAGGAGTTGAGCCCCAGGGCCGCCTGGAGCTGGAGGGCCACACTGAAGCCGAACAGCACCAGCCCCGCGTAGAGGTGGACCAGGCGGCGGGCGAGATTCATCGGGGCCACTCTCCGGCGGGCGGGTCGGCGGACGGTGTCCTCATTGTTCCCTTGACCCCGGACATCTCAAGGAGTTGTCCAGCCCCCACAAGGGTGATTCCCGGCCATCCGGCGAGTACCGCTTGTCAGCGGCATAATCCGTGATCACCCGGATACCGCGACAAGATCCCTTTGCCCGGCGAATCACGGCAAACCCCGCGATCCACCACCCCGCCCGAACACGCATTTGACGCGGAAGCGCCTCCCGGTGAGCCCTCCGCTCCCAGGACTCTGACCTTGCTCCCGCCACCATCGGAGAGGGCGGGGCCGGACGGGGGTGGCAGCAGCAGTCATGGCCCATAACCACACCCCGGCGGTGGACTCACCGCCGGTTTCCGCCGCACTGGAGATCGCCCGCCGGTGGTTCCGGGAGTATCTGACCCGTTCCCACCAACTCATCGGCCGCAGCGGGCCGGTGTGCCCCTTTGTGGAACCGGCCCTCAAGGCGGGCTCCCTGGAGACCCGGGTGTGGGACACCGCCCCGGACACCGACACGGCCGGCCTGGTGCGGATCATCCGCCGGTTGACCGAGACCTTTGACGCCATGGCCTGGCAGGGCCGGAACCGCACCCTGCACGCGCTGGTCGTGGTGTTACCCGGCTTGCCGCCCGGCCGATTACCGCTGATGGACCGGGCACACTCCCTGATGAAGACCGAACTGGCCCAGCGTGGCCTGATGCTGGGGCAGTTCCACGCCGCCTGCGACGAACGAGCCGCGCGCAACCGGGAGTTCCCGGTCTCCCGCTCGCCCGTCCCCATGTTCGCGCTCCGCCATATGGCCTTTCACGATGTGATGTTCCTGCACACCGACCCCCGCTGGTTCGCCGCCTACCGCGCCCGCTATGGGGCCCGCTACCGCTCCGGGAGCGTGCCCGATCCGCTGTTCGCCGAGATCTTCGCCCAGGCCCAACGGACCTGGGGCCATGAGCAGGACAAAGGAGATTTGTGACCAGCACTCCACCGGACCTGGGCCTCGGCAGCGACGCCGAACGCGCCGCGACCTCCCAAGTCACCGGCGGCGACCCGCTGCTGGACTTCGAGGGCCGGAGCACCCCGTACATCGACTACCAGAGCATCACGGTCCTGCTCGGCCTCCAGCAACCCCGCTCCGACGCGCCCTCCGAGCTGACCTTCTACATCCTTGGACAGGTCAAGGAGCTGCTGTTCAAGCTGATCCACCAGGAAGCGGTGCGCACCCGGGGCCTGTTGGACGAGGACCGCGTCCCCGACGCGGTCTGGGCCCTGCGCCGCTCCCGCCGGGTGGTGGACCTGCTGGTCTCCTGCTGGGATGTGCTGGGCACCCTGGCCCCCACCGAGTTCAACGCCTTCCGCGACCACCTGGGCCAGGCATCCGGCTTCCAGTCGTATATGTACCGCATGGTGGAGTACGTCCTGGGCAACAAGGTCCCCGAACTCGCCCGCCCGCACCGCCGGGTGCCCGAGGTGCACCAGGCCGTTCAGCAGGCCCTGCGCTCCCCCAGCGTCTATGACGCCGCCCTCGCCCTGCTGGCCCGCCAGGGCGCGGACATCCCGCCCGCCCTGCTGGACCGCGACTTCTCCCTCCCCTACCGACCGGACGAGCGGGTGGAACGAGCCTGGGCCGAGGTCTACCGCGACTCCGGCCCCGCCGACCCCCTCTTCCTGCTCGCCGAAGCCCTGATGGATGTCGCCGAGGGAATGTCCCGCTGGCGGTCCCTCCATCTCCTCACCGTGGAGCGGGTGATCGGCTTCAAGCCGGGCACCGGCGGCACCCAGGGTGTGGCCTGGCTGCGCCGCATCAATGAGCACCGCTTCTTCCCGGAACTGTGGACCGCCAGGGGGCTGCTTTGACTCTTTCCGACCGGGCTCGCCGTCTGGACGCCGCCGATCCGCTGGCCGCCTTCCATGACCGTTTCCACCCCGTCCCCGAGGGAGCCCTGTTCCTCAACGGCGCCTCCCTGGGCCGTCTTCCGGCCGCCACCCCCGTCCTGCTGGACGAGCTGGTACGCGGCCGGTGGGGCGACCACCTCGCCCAGGCCCGCACCCAGTGGCTGGACCTGCCCCAGCGCATGGGCGACCGGATCGCCGAGGCGCTGCTGGGCGCCGAGCCGGGCGAGGCGGTGGTCAGCGACTGCACCAGCGTCAACCTCTACAAGCTGGCCGTCGCCGCCCTCCGCGCCCGCCCCGGCCGGACCACGGTGATCGTGGACGACGACAACTTCCCCACCGACCGTTATGTGATGGCCGGTGCCGCCGCCGAGGCGGGCGGCCAACTGCGCACCCTCCACACCGACCTCGACCTGGGCCCGGACCCGGCCGCTCTGCGCGCCGCGCTCGACGATACCGTGGCCCTGGTATGCCTCTCCCTGGTCTCCCCGCGCTCCGGCGCGCTGCTGGACATGGCAGCGGTCACCGAGACCGTGCACTCGGCCGGCGCCCTGATCCTCTGGGACCTCAGCCACGCCCTTGGCTCCGTCCCCCTCCAACTCAGCGCCTGCCAGGCCGACTTCGCCGTGGGCTCCACCTACAAACACCTGATGGCCGGCCCGGGCGCACCCGCCCTGCTCTATGTCCGCCGCCCGCTGCACGCCCTGACCACCCAGCCCGTCCAAGGCTGGTACGGCCACCGCGAACAGCTCGCCATGCGCCCCGACTACGACCCCGACCCCACCATCCGACGCTTTCTCACCGGCAGTCCGCCGGTGCTCTCCATGGCCGCCATCGGAGCCGGAGTCGATCTGCTCGCCGAGGCGGGCATGGACCGGGTACGGGCCAAGAGCCTTGCCCTGACCGCCTTCTTCCAGGAACTCGCCGACCGTGAACTGACCCCGCTCGGCTTCCGCCTGGCCGGCCCGCCCGACCCCGCCCAGCGCGGTGCCCACCTCACCTATGCGCACCACGCCGCCCATGACCTGGTCCCGCGCCTGGCCACCGCCGGTGTCTTCGTCGACCCCGCCCTCCCCGACCGGATCCGCATCACACCGGCTCCCCTGTCCACCCGCTTCACCGACCTCTGCGAAGCCGTCACCCGTATCCGCCAAGTCGCCCACTCCCATGAGAAGGAGACCGCGTGAGCGAGCGTTCCCGCCCCCGGGCCCTGGTCACCGGCGCCTCCCGGGAGACCGGCATCGGTGCCGCCGTCGCCACCGCCCTGGCGGCCCGGGGCGCCGCCGTCGCGGTGCACTGCCGGGCCGACACCAAGGCGGGCGAGGCGGTGGTCCAAGGCCTCCCCGGCGACGGCCACTTCACCGTCACCGGCGACCTGTCCGACCCGCAGACCGTCTCCCGGGTGGTGGGCGAGGCCGTCGACGGCCTGGGCGGCCTGGACATCCTCGTCAACAACTCCGGCATCTACCTCGAACACCCCATCGCCACCACCCCCTACGACCAGTGGCAGCGGATGTGGCGGCGCCACCTCGACATCAACCTGCTGGCCGCCGCCAACACCGCCTGGTGCGTGGTCGACCACCTGCTGCACCGCCCCGAGGGCCCCGCGGGCGGCCGCATCATCATGATCGGTTCACGCGGCGCCTACCGCGGTGAACCGGACGTCCCCGCCTATGGCGCCAGCAAGGCCGCCCTGCACGCCCTGGCCCAGTCCCTGGCCGTCTCCCTGGGCCCGCACCGCATCGCCGTGGCCGCCCTGGCCGTGGGCTTCACCCGCACCGACCTGACCACCGGCCTGCTGGACGACCCCGCCACCGCCCGGTCCGTCCTCGCCCAGCACCCCATCGGCCGGGTCGCCGACCCCGCCGAGATCGCCTCAGCCGTGGCCTGGTTCACCTCACCGGAGGCGGAGTTCGCCACGGGGGCGGTGCTGCATCTGAACGGAGCGTCGTATCTGCACTGAGCGCCCCAACCGGCTCAGAGCTTCAAACGGCGCACCAGGCACGCCACCGGCCCGGGCGGCGATCTCCCGCACTCGCGCACCGGCGAATCCCCTGAGCGGCCGGCCGCTCGCTCACCCCGTGGATCTGATGCGTTCCAGGAGGAATTCCTGTTCGGCGGCATTGCCGCTGAGCGCCAGGGCCGACTGATAGGCGGCGATCGCTTCGCTGTGCCGGCCCAGTCGGTGCAGCAGGTCGGCCTTTGCCGCATGGAGGTAGCGGTAGCCGGCCAGCCGGCCATCATGTTCGAGTGCCTGGATCTCGGTGAGAGCGGCCTGCGGCCCGTCGACCATGGAGCCGGCGACCGCACGGTTGAGTGCGACGACGGGTGACGGCCAGATCCGCAGCAACTCATCGTAGAGGGTGCGGATTTGCGGCCAGTCGGTTTCCGGGTAGCCGGGTGCCTGGGCGTGCAGAGCCGCGATCGCGGCCTGGAGGCCGAAGCGGCCCGGCGGGCCGGCGGTGAGCGCCGCGATCACCAGCTGGTCGGCCTCGGCGATCAGGGCACGGTCCCATTGGGACCGGTCCTGCTCCTGCAGGCGCAGCAGCCGGCCCTGGCCGTCGGTCCGGGTGGCGCGACGCGCCTGGTGGGCGAGCAGCAGCGCCAGCAGGCCGGCGGTCTCGCCGTTTCCCGGCAGCAGTCGGTGCAGCATCCGTGCCAGGTCCAGGGCGCGATCGGTGAGGTCCTCACGAACCAGACGATCGCCGGAGTGCGCGGTGTGTCCGGTGGTGTAGAGCAGGTGGATGACGGCGAGTACGGCATCCACCCGGGCCGGCAGTTCGTCCGGCGACGGCGTGGCATAGGGGATGCGAGCCAGGGCGATCTTCTTCTTGGCGCGGGTGAGGCGAGCGGCCATCGTGGTCTGCGGGACCAGGAACGCATGGGCGATATCGGGCGTCGCCACGCCGCACACCAGCCGCAGGGTGAGCGCGATCCGGGCCTCCGGTGCCAGCGCCGGATGGCAGCAGATGAAGACCAGCCGCAGCCGGTCATCGCCGATCGGATCGGCGACCGTGCCGGAGCCCGGCCCGTCACCGGCCCCGGCCGGCTCGACCAGCAGCGGCAGCTTGGCCTCCAGCGTCCGACGGCGACGCATGGCATCGAGCGCCGACCGGCGGGCGACCGTGGTCAGCCAGGCCCCGGGGCGATCCGGTACCCCGTCCTGAGCCCAGCTGCCGAGCGCCCGGACATAGGCGTCCTGCACGGCCTCCTCGGCGGCGTCCAGATCGTGGGTCACGCGCACCGTCGCGGCGAGCACCACTGCCCACTCACGACGGTGCGCCTCGGCGACCGCCTCGGCGACGGTGCTCAGTTGTCCTCCATGATCTGCAGGCCGGCCAGCGGCCGGACCTCGACTCCGCCGTTGACCACCGGCGTCAGCCGGGCCAGCGCCAGGGCATGGTCAAGGTCGCGGGCCTCGATCACAAAGACCCCGGCCAGCGCCTCCTTGGTCTCGATAAACGGGCCATCGGTGATCACGTCATCCCGAAGCGCCGTCGCGGTATCGGACGCTTCCAGCGCCATCCCCGCGACGATCCGGCCGCCCTGTTCGGCGATCCGCTCCGGCAGCTGCTCGTGGGCCCGGAGAACCGCCGGTGGCAACTCGGCGTTCTCACGGTTCTCCCGTTCGAAGATCAGCACCGCGTACTGGGGCATCACACTCCCGCCTCTCCGGTCGCCGCCTCGGCGAACACCTTCTCCAGCCAGCCGCTCCAGGCCAGAGTGGCGGACTGTTCCTCGGCCTGGTCGGTGAACAGATGGTGCGCGACACCGACGGGCATGCCCCAGGCGTCACGGCCGTAGAAGCGGTAGAGCGCGTTGGTGCCGCGCACACCGAGAAAGTGCCTGGTGGTGTAGTCGACAACGCCGTCGATCGGCTCCAGCCCCTCGGGCGCAAGCCGTACCC
The DNA here is from genome assembly GCF_044593195.1 of Streptomyces sp. NPDC052396. Taxonomy (NCBI): domain Bacteria; kingdom Bacillati; phylum Actinomycetota; class Actinomycetes; order Kitasatosporales; family Streptomycetaceae; genus Streptomyces; species Streptomyces sp. NPDC052396. Next base: position 3,789 of record NZ_JBIUAW010000009.1, on the reverse strand, counting down.
GGTCGCCGACCGCGACGCCCTCGCTGATTCCCAACGCCCGGCGCAGCAGCGGAAATCCGCCGCGGGCCGAGGACTCCTGGGCCTGTGCACGGACGTAGACCGCGTCCCGCCCACGGAAATGACGCAGGTACTCGCCCAGTGAGTGGTAGTAGAACGCCGTGTGCTGCCGGCAGGCGTCGAGCAGCCGGTCGTAGTCCGCGCCGAATACGCCACGGTGCCTGAACCTCAGATAGCTGCCGGCGCCCCGGGGTTCGAGCCGGTAGTCCAGCTCATTACAGCCCTCCCCGTCGTCCTCGGACCGCGTGACAAAGTGCCGTGGCCGGTCCCACACGATCACCCGTCCACCGCCGGGAGTCAGTCCCCGCTCGGCGCCGCCGCGCCACGGCTCGTACGCGATATTCCAGTACCAGCCGGTGGTATGGACGGTGAAGGCCGCCCACACCTCCTCGGGGCTCGCCGACAGCTCGCCCTCCCAATCCACCTCGAACCGCTGACCCATCGGCCCTCCCACGTCGACTTCGATGGCCATCCTCTATGGCCCTTCACCACTGACGACGCACGGGACCCACCGAAATCGACAGCACCGGGAGAGACGATATGCGTTCAGCTCTTCACCGGAGCCGCTTCCCGCAACAACCCGAGGAACGCCCGCATCCACGCCGGATGATCCGGCCAGGCCCGGGCGGAGACCAGATTGCGCCCCGTGGCAGATCTGGGCAACCGGCTTTCCCTCGGCGAAGAAGTGGCGGACGATCCGCGCGAAGTCCGCGTCCAGCCGCAGATATTCGGGCGCCCGCCCACCGGGGATGACCAGGGCCGCGTACCGGGCCGGAGCCACCTCCGCGAAGGCGAGATCGGCGGGCCAGGAGTGTCCCGGTTTCTCGGTGTAGGTGTCGAACCCGTCCACGAAGTCGTGCACGCTGCGATCCCCCGCCCCGGCGCAACATCCGGCGATCAAAGAGGTGCCGGCCGCCGAGAGCGCCGCTCGCTGACCGGACGGCGACCCCCGAGATGCGTCTGCCAGCCTGCCGGGCCAAAGAGTTACCCCCCTGCGGCAGCCGCGAACACCGTCACGCCGTACATTCGACACTGGGGTGAAGGGTGCTGCCCCTGCTCTCGACGCCAGGAACCCTAGGAGAGCGCCATGCCGACCTTGAAGGCCCCCGATGGAACCCAACTCGCCTACCACCTCAGGGGTGAGGGCGCACCGCTGATCTGCCTGCCCGGCGGGCCCATGCGTGCCTCCGCCTATCTCGGTGATCTCGGCGGGCTGTCGGCGCACCGCCGGCTGGTGATGCTCGACCTCCGGGGCACGGGCGACTCCGGCGTTCCCGCCGACCCGGCGACCTACCGCTGTGACCGGCAGGTCGCCGATGTCGAGGCGCTGCGCGCTCATCTCGGCCTGGAGCGTGCCGACTTACTGGCCCACTCCGCGGGCGGTGACCTCGCCATCCTCTACGCGGCCCGGTATCCGCGGCGCATCCGCACCCTGACCCTGGTGACGGCCCGGGCCCGGGCCCTGGGCGTCGACTTCACCGAGGAGCACCGCCGGGAGGCGGCCGCCCTTCGTACGGCCGAGCCATGGTTCAAGGAGGCGCACCGCGCCTATGAGGCCATCTGGGCCGGTTCCGGTGACGACGCCGACTGGGACGCCATCATCCCCTTCTTCTATGGCCGTTGGCGCGGTCGCGCAGGCGCATGCCGCGGCGGAGGCCGCCCAGAGCAACGCGGAGGCGGCGGAGCACTACGCGGCCGACGGAGCCTTCGCTCCCGCCGGGACCCGCGCCGCCATCGCCACCACCCTGACCTCGCCGGTGCTGCTGCTCGCCGGTGAGCTGGACGGCGGCCCGCTCCCCCGGGTCGCCACCACCATCGCCGGACTGTTCCCGCACGCCCAGCTGGCCGTGCAGCCGGGGGCCGGGCACTATCCCTGGCTGGACGACCGGCTGCGCTTCGTCCGGACCGTCGCCTCCTTCCTCGGCCGCGGCCCCAGGCCGTAGAGCGCCTCCCGGCAGGACGCTCCATCGGCCCCCTGCCAGGCCACAAAGCCGTCGGGCCGTCGGGCTTTCCCGGCTGGTCCATACATCGCGGCGGCCGTTTATGACTGCGAGCCGCTCTACGGGTGTGCGCGATCGAGGTGTCCCCGTACCGCGGCCACAAACTCGGCCGGGTGGCTGAGCTGTGGTGCGTGGCCGGCTCCCGCGATGTACGTGACCACGGCCCGCGGCAGCTTCCCCGCCAGCACGGTATTGATCATCCGGAGTGCGGGCATGGTCGCCGTGCCGGTGGTCAGCGTGAGCGCTCCGGGGAACGCGGCGAGGCGGTCCAGGTCGAGCGTGTAGTGGTCCGGGTCGTGGTACTGATCGAGCCAGGTGCCGGCATTGGCCACCATGGTCGCGCGTTGTTCCGGGGTGAACAGCTCCTCCCAACTGCCCGGCCCGAAGGCGCACTTCTCGGCGAAGAGCCGTATGGCATCCTCGGGCCGGCCGGCGTTGATCAGCGCCGCGACCTCGGTCACCTGCCGCTTGGTGCCGGCCAGCAGAGGTTCCCCCCGCGGGTCGCCGGCCAGCAGCGGATACGCCGGGGGCTCATGCACCAGAACGCTGCGCGCCAGCGTCGGATGCCGGGCCGCGGCCAGGAGGACGACCAGCGCGCCATAGGAGTGGCCGACCAGATGGGCCGAGCCGTCGGCCGGCTCCATGACGACCGCGGCCAGGTCGTCGGCGTGCTCATGGAGGCTGCCCTGGCCGGGAGGGGCGCTGCTCGCGCTGTGGCCGCGCCGGTCGTAGCGGATGACGGCGACGTCCCTGCCGAGGAGGGGAGCCACTCGGTCCCAGCTGTGCCGGTCGTCCCAGGAGCCGTGTACGAACACCATCGGGATGCCGTCCGAGTCCCGCTGCCACGCCAGTCTCGCTCCGCCGGTCGACAGCGCGTCATGGGCCGGGCCGCACGCCGCCGAGGGGGAAGCCGCCGCGATCTGTGTCGCGACAACACCCGCGGTACCGGCGGCGACGCCGCCCAGCAGAAACCGTCGACTTACCTTTGTGTCAAGTCCCATGACTCACAGGCAATCAGACCCTGATCTTCGGCGCAATGGCCGGTACCGGATTCCGGTGATCTACCCTCACGGTATGGCGAACGAGGAACCGGACCCGCTGGCCGGACTGGGCGAACGCGTGCGCCGGTTGCGCACCGCTCATGGACTGAGCCAGCAGCAACTGGCCACCCATAGCGGGGTCAGTGAGGCCCATGTGTCCCGGCTGGAGGGCGGCACCCGACTGCCCTCCCTTCAGGTGCTGGCCAGGATCGCCGAGGGACTGGACGTCGCGCTCGCGGACCTGTTCGCCGAGGAGCGGCCCGGCTCACCCGCCCTTGTGCAACGCGGGGACCAGGCCCCGACCGTGCGCGTCGACGGGGGCACCATGCAGGTGCTGACACCCGCCGCCGTCACGCTCGGCCTGTACGCGGCGCGCTATGTCATAGAGCCGGACGCCCCGGACCGTGGCCCGGTGCGGCATGAGGGTCGCAACTGGCTGTATGTACTTCGCGGCCGGCTGCGCATCGACTTCGAGCAGGAGAGCTTCCGGCTCCGGGCCGGCGACGGTGCGGCCGTCGACGCGACCCGACCGCACCGGCTCACCGCCGAGGGCAACCGCGCCGTCGAGTTCCTGGCCGTCGGCCGGACCCACGACTACTAGACGAGTCTTTCCGAACGCGTTCAGTGGTCGTAGGCGGTCAGTGAGCGGCTGACCGCCTGGCCGGTGCGGAAGTTGTGCCAGATCGCGGCGG
>NZ_JBIUAW010000008.1:434294-434819 GCF_044593195.1 Streptomyces sp. NPDC052396 | reverse complement strand
GCCCGGTTACATTCCGAACCCGGAAGCTAAGCCTTTCAGCGCCGATGGTACTGCATGGGGGACCGTGTGGGAGAGTAGGACGCCGCCGAACAATCTTTCAAGGACCCTTGGTCCCAGCGTTCAGCTGGGACCAAGGGTCCTTTTGTATTTGCCTTTCTCTCATTCTCGATGAGCGCTTGCCGACCGGCTGCGCGAGAATGATTGCAGTACCTGAAGACAGGAGTCACCTCGATGTCCACCAACTCTCCCGACGGCCGATCCGGCGGCGAACCGCGCCGTGGTGGCGGTCCGCGCGGGCCGCGCCGGGACGATGCGCGTGGCGGCTTCCGCCGCGATGACCGTCCGTCTTTCCGTCGGGACGACGACCGCGGTGGCTTCCGCCGGGACGAGCGCCGTGACGACCGTGGCGGCCGTCCGGGTGGTGGCTTCGGCCGTCGGGACGACGGGGACCGTGGTGGCTTCCGTCGCGATGACCGTCGTGATGACCGTGGTCCGCGTCGGGACGATGACCAGCGGGGTGGTTTC